>NZ_RBZW01000076.1:0-56809 GCF_006543045.1 Salinadaptatus halalkaliphilus
GGCGTGTGATCGATAGAGAGCACGCCTCGCTGACTCGCGAGGGGCGAGTGAGCGAGTGTGCGAGCGAACGAGTCGGTTGGGGAGGGTGAGGCCGGGCGGGACTGATACGGTTTACTGTACGTCATTTCCGTCGCACCCGCGACCCGGGCGGCGGGTGCGCCGGTAAATCGGTACAGTAATCCGTATGAAAGGGGCCGGTGGGCTCGAGGAAGGCGGACGAAGTAAGCACCGCAACGAGCAACGCGAGTGAGGAGCACAACGAGTTCTCCGACTCGAGCACGCCGAGGGCTTTCTGGGTGCCCGAAGTCACAAACTCAGAAAATGTATAATTTGAAATAATATACAAAGCCCGATTATGTTTATTCCCGCCACGCTAGACTCACACCCGGTGTCGAACGGGACTCGAGGGCAGACCACCGCGGCGGTACGTTCGTATTCGCTGCAACGGGGAGTGGAATTTATATGTGTGCTGGCACACCTGATAGATATGCTTCCAGTGCTGGGCGACGCCAGTATCTATCTCCGTGTGTGTTCGTCGACGGTGATCGGGTGACGATGCGAGAGACCCTCCACAAGCAGGTTATGGCGAAACGAGAGACGCTTCGAATCTACGGTTACGGGCTCTGTATGGGGAGCGCCGACGCCCTCCCCGGCGTCTCGGGCGGGACCGTCGCGCTCTTGCTCGGCTTTTACGGCCGGCTGATCGCGGCGATCACCGCGCTCACGCCCTATCGCGCGGCCACCGTCTTGCGTGGTTACGATCCTGACAATCGCGAGCACGCACGCGAGGCGCTCCTCGAGATGGATCTGCAGTTTCTGCTCCCGCTCGGCGTCGGCATGGTAACGGCAGTCGCCCTGATCGCGGGCACCGTCTCCGCGCTGGCCGACAGCCACCCCATCGCCGTCTACGGCTTCTTTACGGGACTGATCGGCGCCTCCGCGATCGTTCTCGGTCGAAGTCTCGAGTTCTCGTCGCTCGAGCACGCCCTGGCGGGCGCGGCCGGAACCGGACTCGCCGTACTCGTCGCCAGCAACGTGATCCAGTTACCCGGCAGCGGCCCGACGCTGATCTTTCTGGCCGGCGCGCTCGCGATCAGCGCGATGGTTCTGCCCGGAATCTCCGGTGCGCTCATCCTCATCCTGCTCGGCCAGTACGAGTTTCTCGCGGGCGAACTGACGGCCCTCCTCGAGTCGCTGGGCGGACTCGCCTCGGGCAACGGCTCGCTCGCGGCCGTCCTCGAACCGGGAACGACCGTCACCGTCTTCGTGGTGGGCGGGTTCGTCGGCTTGCTCTCGATCGCTCGGGTCGTTCGGCGCGCCCTCGAGTGGCGTCGCCAGCTAACGCTGCTCTTTCTCGTCGGGCTAATCGCCGGCTCGATACCCGCGCCGCTGCACAACATCGCGGAGGTCCATCCCTGGACCACCGAGATCGCGATATCGACCGGTGCGTGGGCGCTGCTCGGCGCCGTTATGCTGTTCACGCTCGACATCCTCGCCGGCGGGTTCGACCCCGAATAACCGGCTCGTCTGTCGTCCGACAGTCACGGTTCCGAACACAGCGGCAGCGGAAAACGGTCGCGTCGCCGGCAGCGATCAATCGTGTCGGAAACTTCGCTGCCCCGTAAACGCCATCGCGATGCCGTGCTCGTCAGCCGCCTCGATCACGTCGTCGTCGTTGACAGAACCGCCGGGCTGGACGACAGCCTCGATACCCGCTTCGGCCGCCTCCTCGATGCCGTCCGGGAACGGGAAGAAGGCGTCCGACGCCATGACCGAACCCTCGGCGTCCTTGCCTTCGGCGTGTTCGTCGGCCTTCATCGCGGCGAGGCGAACGGCGTCGACGCGAGAGACCTGTCCCATGCCGATCCCGACCGTCTCCGTCCCGTCGGCGAAGAGAATACCGTTCGATTTCACGTGTTTGAGCGTCTGCCAAGCGAAGACCATCGACTCGAGTTCCTCGTCCGTGGGCTCTCGCTCGGTGACGACCTCGAGGTCGTCGACCGAGATCGACTGCAGGTCGCGTTCCTGGACGAGGCGGCCACCGACGAGCGGTTTCTCGGTGAAGCGTTCGGTTCGCTCGCCCAATTCGCCGACATCGAGTACGCGAAGATTGTCCTTCTCGAAGAGCACCTCGAGGGCGGCCTCACTGTAGCCGGGCGCGACGACGACCTCCTTGAAGGAGTCGACGATCTGCTCTGCTGTCTCGGCGTCACACTCGCGATTCAGGGCGACGATCCCGCCGAAGGCGCTCATCGGGTCCGTCGAGAGCGCCTTCTCGTAGGCCTCGGCGAGTGAGTCGGCGGTGGCACAGCCCGCGGGATTCGTGTGCTTGATGACCGCCGCGGCGGGCTCGTCGAACTCCTTGATCAGGTTCAGGGCGCCGTCGGCGTCGTTGTAGTTGTTGTACGACAGCGCTTTCGCACCTTCGTTCAACTGCTCGGCGTGGACGACGCTGGCCTCGTCAGTGGTGTAGTCGGCGTAGACCGCGGCGTCCTGATGTGGATTCTCGCCGTAGCGGAGCGTGTCCGCTCGATCGTCGGAGACGAGCCGTCGACCTGGCAGCCCGTCGTGATCTTCGTCACCGACCGTCGCCACGTCGGTCTCGACCGTGACCTCGCCTGCCTCGAGGTCGACGTCGACCGCGCCCTCGGCGAACCACTGCACCGCTCGCGGGTACGCGCGGAACTCCCCTTTGTAGAGGACGCGTTCTTTGAGACTCTCGGCGTCGTCGCCCTCGTAGACCGGAATCGGTTCCTGGGTGACGACCGGGCCGGCGTCGACCTCGGTCTCGACGACCGCGCCGTCGTCGTCGGTCGCGTCCGTCACGACGTGGACCGTACAGCCCGTCACCGAGACGCCAGCCTCGAGGGCGTCGCCCCAGGCGTCCATGCCGGGAAACGACGGGAGCAACGAGGGGTGGACGTTCAGCGTCGTCGGCACCGCCGAGAGGAAGGTATCCGAGAGGATGCGCATGTAGCCGTCGAGACAGACCAACTCGAACTCGTAGTCGGCAAGCGCCTCGAGGACGGCTTCCTCGTGTTCCTGACGGTCCATCCCGTCCTCGAGCGGAACGACCTCGGTCGGCATACCACGCTCGGCGGCGGCCTCGAGCACCGGCGCGTCCTCGCTGGTGGCGAGCACGACCGCGAGTTCGGCCCCGCCTGGCTGTCGATCCGCGATGTTCAACAGGTTGCGCCCTCGGTTGCCGGCCATCCCGGCGATTCGCGTCATAGACGTATGCCCAGCCGCGAGGACAAAAGCCGTTGCGGTCTCGAGTCCGTATATACCCACGTTCGTGCATCGATACTGCGCGAAAGGCGCGTCCAATAAGTCCGATATGCACGCTCGTGGGTCTGGCGGATCGCGGTTTCGATACCCCTTTTGCACTGGAACGGAACGAGACCGACAATGACCGATACGGATACGCTGTACGCCGTTTCGCCGCTCGATGGCCGGTACAGTTCTCGGACCGCGCCGCTGTCGCCGTACGCGAGCGAGGCCGCGCTCATGCGCGCTCGCGTTCGCGTCGAGGTCGAGTACCTGATCGCGCTCGCAGACCTCGAGGCGACCCCGCTCGAACTGACGTTAGAAGACCGCAACCACCTCCGGGCCCTCTACGAACACTTCGCCGAGGAAGATGCCCGCCTGATCAAAACACTCGAGACGGAGGGCCACGCCGGCTTCGAGGCGACGAATCACGATGTCAAAGCGGTGGAGTATTTTGTGCGCCACCGCCTCCCCGACGACAGCGACGCCTCGGCGTGGATCCACTTCGGGCTGACCAGCGAGGACGTCAACAACCTCGCCCACCGACTGCTCGTCCACGATGCCGTTTCCGAGGTGCTCCTGCCGGAACTCTACGACGTGCGCAATACCCTCGCCGAGATGGCTCGCGACTATCGCGACCTGCCGATGCTCGCCCGGACACACGGCCAACCCGCGACGCCGACCACCTTCGGCAAGGAACTGGCCGTCTACGCCGCGCGGCTGGGTCACGCAACGGGTCGCATCCGCACCGCGACCGACGACCTCCGTGGGAAGCTCGGCGGCGCGTCGGGCACCTACGCCGCCCACGTCGCGGCCTACCCCGACGTGGACTGGCAGACCGTCGCCGAGGAGTTCGTCACCGATCAGCTTGGACTGAAATTCGAACCCCTCACCACCCAGGTCAACCCCTGTGACGACCTCGCGGCCGTCTTCGATGCCGTCCGCGGGGCCAACGACGTATTGCTCGATATGGACCTTGACATGTGGCTCTACGTCTCCGATCGGTACCTCGGTCAGGAGGCCGTCGAGGGCGAAACCGGCTCCTCGACGATGCCCCACAAGGTCAACCCGATCGACTTCGAGAACAGCGAAGGGAATCTCTCGAAGGCCAATTCCGATCTCACCTTCCTCGCCGACTACGTCACCACCTCCCGGCTCCAGCGTGACCTCTCGGATTCGACCGTCAAGCGCAACATCGGCGCGGCCTTCGCCCACTGCCTGATCGGCTACACCAAAGCCGCCGCCGGCCTCGAGAAGGTCGTCCCTAACGATCACGTCATGCGCGAGGACCTCGAGTCGACGCCCGAAATCATCGGGGAGGCCGTCCAGACGATTCTCCGCCGGGAAGGCCAGGCAGACGCCTACGAGCAGGTCAAGGCCCTGACCCGCGGAAAGTCAGTTACGCTCGAGGACTTCCGCGACCTCTTCGACGACCTCGAGGTCTCTACAGATGTGCGTGAAGAGCTTCGCGAGTTGACGCCGGTGGGGTACACCGGCGTGGCCGACGAGTTAGTCGACGACCTCGAGTAAGCGCGGCGCCAGCAACCTGTCTGCCGACGGTCACCGGTATCATCCTGGCTGGAACGCCGATTCCGTCCGTCAGCCGACAGCCGCCCCGAGAAACGTGAAGGGCTCGGTAGGAGCGAGCTGATCGGATACGTCCCCGGCGAAGACGGTCGATTGGTCCGGGCCGAGCTGGAGTTGCTGGGTATCGGCCCCGGGTGAAAAATCGACCTCCTCGAGGTCGACCCAGAAGGCGTTGGGCATCAGGGCCGACTCGAAGTAGTAGATCAGGTCGTCGTGATCCGCGACCGTTCGCCACCGCGTCGAGGAGATGTGTGGCTCGTTCGGCGTACTGATGCCGTGGGGGACGGAAACGTTTCGGATGACGCTGAAGACGCTTGCCGTTGCCATCCGTCGATCCTCGACTTTCGGGATCGCATCGACGTAAAAGCGCGCCCTCGTGAATCGATCGGCCGGCCGATTCGTTCCCGGTAACATGACCGTGCCGCCGATATCGTTCCAGTACTCGGCCAGCGCGAGTTGCTCGTCGAACGTCGGCGAGTTGGTCATCACCTGATAGTCCCGGCTGTGATGGACGACGAGCTCGCCGTCGACGTACTCCATGATCGCGCTGTCGCCGGTCGCATCCGAGAGGGACAGATGAAGCGCCGCCAGACGGTCTTCGCCGGGGACCGAATCAGTGACGACGACGAACGCCTCGTCCCGGACGTGTTCGACGGCCTCGGCCACGGTCGCGAAGTTGTCGAGCATATACTGGGCCCACAGCGAGATCGAAATTGCGGGGGTCTCGCCGTCCCAGTCGGGATACTCGGACTCGGGCAACCACAGCAGGTTGGCTACCAAGCCGGCTTCGTTCATTCCATCGGTCGTGGCGACGTCGTACGCAGTTGCGACCACGCTGCCGTAGTCGGCCGTCCACGCCATCGATGCCGGTCCGACTTCGCCGCTGCGCTCGAGGCCTCGAGGCAGCGTCCAGACGTTGGTACCGATATCTCGCTTCCAGTCCATGGATCGGGCCGTAAGCACGCGCTCGCCGGTGCCGAGATAGACCAGTCGCGTACACATCAGGCTGGGACCTCCTCGGCCGCGAACGTTTCCCGGCGGGTATCTTCTTTGTCCGGCGAGCGGTTCGTCCGGATCACCTCGGGATCGTACGGTGCAAGGTCCTCGACGACGCGGTCTTGGGAGACCTCGTGAGCCAGCATGAACACCGCGGAGTGACCGGGTTCGATCGTGTCGGCCACCTCGTCGATGAAGTCGTCGTCGATGCCGACGTTGGCAAACTCGCCGGCGAGTGCACCCGAGCCGACTAGACTGTTTGCGTGTTTTACTCTGGCGTGGCCACCTTCATCACGGACGACGACCGCTGCGTCGTCGAGCTGTAACAACTCCTGTTTCTGGAGGTCGTAGAGATCGTCTCGAAGCTCTCCCGCGCCGTCCATCGAATCGAACGCGAGTACGATTAGCTCTTTCATCTGCAGTGGTTGCACACCGATACAGCTGTTAAATGTTTCACACGATGAGCGGGAAGACTGTGTTGATGAAGAGTCACCGAGATCAAACGACCACTGCGAACAACAGGACCGCGAGCCCGACCATCACCGTCGCGTGTTTCGCGCCGGCGCGAACGTCGCCCGTGCTCAACTGTCCGGCTATCAGCCCCGAAAGCACCCCCTGGACGAGCGTCGCGTGATAGAACAGCGTCGTGTAGGCCGCTCGGTCCGCCTCGGAGACGCCACCGAGTCCCTCGACGGCGGTCGCCTCGGCGGCCTCGCCGGCACCCGACGCCGGAAGGTTCGGCAGGAGATACGCCGACAGCACCGCGACGATAAACAGGAACACGAAAAAGGCCACGTAGACGACGACCATGTACTCGACCATCACCTGTGCGCGCTCGCGTTTGAGCCGCCGATCGGTGGCCGCCTGCTGGCCGGCGATCCGAAGCACCGTCGCGAGATTCCCGCTCGCGTTCATCGCTTCGGTGAGGACCGTGACCGCTCTCGAGACCGCTCGCGTTCGTACCCGGTGGTCGAACCGACGGAGTGCCGTCTCGAGGTCGGCCCCCCACTGGATGTCGGCCCAGACGCGGTCGAGTTCCGCGCTGAGCGGCCCCAACTCCGAATCCCGAACGTGATCGATCGCCAGTACGATCGACGTGCCGGCTTCGTTGACGCTCGCGAGACGGTCGAGCAGGTCCGGCACCGCCCCTTCGATGGCGTCGATGCGGCGACGATGAAGTTCGTAACAGATCGCGAACGTAGCGAGAACGAACAGCGCAGCGAGCGCGATGGTGTCGTCGATGGCAGCCACGTCGAACCCCTCGGCGGTTACCGCCGAGGGGAGTTCCCAGAGGACCACCACGAGTGCGATCGGAACGGTCATCGCGAGGACCAGGTTCGGGCGCTCGAGCAGCGTCTCGAGCGGGTTGCCGAGCTGGTCACGGGTGGCTCGGAGCCGTTTGTAGTACGCGAGGCGGTCGATCGTCTCTCGTGCGTGTTCGGGAAGAGCGCCCGAAGGGACGCCGCCGTCGGGCTGTGGCCGGTCCCGGCTGTCAGCCAGTCCGGGTGCGACGACGTCGGGTTCGTCGGTCGTGGCCGTTCCGGGAACGATCGAGTCGGTGACCATGCTCAGGTAGATGATGAACACCAGATTGCCAAGCGGCAAGATGACGTAGATGAGCGCCTGTAGCGGCTCGAACGTGCCACCGACGGCGATGCCGATGACGATGAGAATGGTGATCAGAAAGAGCGGCCCGGCGACCAGCACCGTCACGTAGGCTTCCGCGAGCGTCCCCAACAATCCCAGTACCTGCTCTTGCTGGGACTCGGCTTCGTCCTGGTAGTCGTGGTACTGGCGCTCGAGGAACGCAGAGAGGCTGTGGCCGCTCTGGAGGACGCTGACGAGGTTCTCGGTAAACTCGCCAAACTGCGAACTCGGCGAGTGCCGTCCCATTCGCTGGAGGGCGGTGACGACGTCGACGCCGAAGGTGTCCATGTGACGGACCGCGACCGAAAACTCCGCGGCGGCTTCGCCGTAGGTCTCTTCCTGACGGGCCACGATGTGGATCACTTCGGGAATCGACATCCCGCTTCGGGAGAGGGCGTAGACGAACGCGATCGTCGAGGGGAGTGCGGTTTCGATCCGGCTAGCACGGCGGTCGGCGATATAGGCGGGGTACCACCAGCGAAGCCAGTAGATCGCCGTCCCGACGATGGCACCGATCGTAAAACAGGCGACCGAAAAGAGGCCGAACAGTTCCCAGGCCGACAGCGCGGGGAGGCCACCGAGGTTCGCCAGGAACGTAAGCGGGCCGGGAAGCGCCGCCGCCAGCGTCTCGGGATCGATCGCGAGCACGAGCAGGACGGCCCAGATGAGATACAATCCGAGGATCGAACCGACGATCGCGGCCGTCCCGGCGTACAGCATCGTCTTCGAACCGTACTCGCGGTAGGTTACCGGCAGGTGTGCCGCCCGGAGGGCCTGCTGCCGCTGGGGATGTTCCCGGCGAAACTCGTCGATGTAGCCGCCGAAGATCTGAATCGACGCCCGCGTCAGAAGTCGATCGACGCCGGTGTGGACGGCCGCGAGGGCGATCGGCACGGTAAGACACGCGGCGACCACCAACGGGACGACGTTCGTCAGCGTCATTCGCCGATCGTCTCGAGGACACCGTCCTTGTCCGTGTAGTACTCGTTGACCAGCGCGGTAAAGCGTCGGTAGTCGGTGATCTCGTTGGCCCGGAGATACTCGAGAAACGCCTGCCGGTTCTCGAGTTCAGTCAGCAGTTCGGTCTGGTCCCAGCCCCGCTCGTCCCGGATCGCCGTCAGCAGCTGACTGCCCTGGGACTCGAAGCTGTCGGAGTCGCTATCCCAGGTGTAGGCCGTCGAGTAGTCGAGTTCGCCCGTTCGCTGGTCGATACCTTCGATCTCCGCGAGCACCTTGTTGCGCCGGACACGGCCATCCTCAAGTCGGGTGAGCGTCTGCACCGAGAGGATGTCGAGGCTCTGGACCATCGGCCGCGGGACGTTGATGGGTTCGTTCTCCAGGCGATTGATCACCGTCTGGACGGAGTCGGCGTGCATCGTCGAGTAGGTCGTGTGACCGGTGTTCATCGCCTGGAAGAGCGTGATCGCTTCCTCGCCGCGGACCTCCCCGACGACGATGTACTCGGGACGGTGTCGCAGCGCCGAGCGCAGGAGATCGTACATCGTGACATCGGTGCCCTCGTGGAGTCGCTCGCGCGTGACCGAGGAGAGCCAGTTGTCGTGATACAACTGGAGTTCGCGGGTGTCCTCGATCGTCAACACCTTCGACCGTGGCGGGATGAACATCGAGATGGCGTTCATGCTCGTCGTCTTCCCCGAAGCGGTGCCGCCCGCGAAAATGAGACTCTTGTTGTGCTCGATCGCCAGCCAGAGGTAGGCCATCTGCTCGACGCTGAAGGTGCCGTACTCGAGGAGATCGATCGGCGTGAACGGCTCGTCGGCGTACTTGCGGACGGTAAAGGCAGAGCCCCGTGGCGTTACTTCTTCGCCGAGTGCCAGTTCGGCCCGGGAGCCGTCGGGCAGGGTCGTCTCGACCATCGGATCGCCGATCGAGATGTGTCGCCCGGAGTGTTGGGCCAGCCGGACGACGAAGCGATCGAGCTCGTCCTTCCCGAAAGCGACGTTCGTCTCGATGTCGGTGTACTCCTCGTGGTAGACGAAAATCGGGAGATCGTAGCCGTCACAGGAGATGTCCTCGACGTGCGGGTCGTGCATGATCGGATCGAGCTGCCCGTATCCCCGGAAGTCCCGATGGATGACGTAAAATAGCCGGTAGAACGTCTGCATGTCGATCTGGGCACCGTACCGCTCGAGGTACTCCGTGATCGTCTCTCGCAGCAGCGTCTCGACATCGTCGGTCTCGCCCCCTCGGTAGAGCAACGGATCGCGAATGTCCTCGAACAGCGTCTCGAGGAGTGCCCGTTCGTCGGCCCGGAGCGTCGGTTCGACGACACGGTACTGGTGGTGATTCTGCTCGGGATCGTAGCCGATCGTCACGAACGCAAACGGCGCGTTAACCCAGTACCGATCGACTTCCTCGAGACCGTCGACTTCGTCGGATTCGACCAGTGGACCGTGACCGGCCGGATCGTACGCGACGACGTCGAGTTCGATCCCGCGAACCGCCTCGAGAATACGCCGAGCAGTTCGGTGGACGCGCTCGAGCGTCGTCGCCGGTGATCGGTCGCTCTCGGTGGCGGCGGTATCCGTCCGTGGGTCGCTGTATTGAGACATCGTCGTGCCCACACCGGCGGTTGTAGCGAGATATCGCGTCGGGGGCGTCTTAAATCGGGTGGCCAGATCGACGGCCGATGGCGTCGATTGGCCTGCCGGGGTGCGTTACGTTCATACGGTGGGAGCGCTTACCGCCGGTACGGAATGAGGCGCGAGCACTTTACGTTAGACGTTAGCAATGTCGACTGGGTCGAAACCGATGGCGAACCAAAAAAACCTGCCGTATCGATCGAGTTTACTGGCCCAGAGTCGATGCTTCGCGAGCGCCTCACCGGGACCGACGGCGACGTGCTCGCAGCGAGCGAAACTGATGTCGCGCTTCGACTTCAGGAGCCACTCGGGGACGATGCCGACGGCGTCGTCAGCGTCACGAACCGCATCACTGGCGAGTTCATTCTCGAGCTCAACGAGGCGGCCGACGATGTCTTGCAGTTCATCGCCGCCGCTCGCGGCTACGGCGAAAGCACGAACGACGACGATGGACGGTACGACGTCTCGATTACGCTCGAGGGCGCGGACGAGCCGTTCGTCAGCTACGACAAACAAACGTTTCTGGTCTACGACGAGGAAGGGAGTCTCCTCCGCCAGCACAGCCTGATCCCGAGCGGCGTCGAACTCTGAGACGGACTGGTGTCGTTCGATACCGGTGATCGCTCGAGCGAGTCCACCGATCACCGGAAACCGCGACACCAATCCGTACGATAGACTGCGATACCACGAGCCACGAGCCCGAATACGGCGCCAATACCCGATAGTTCGCTGCTGTTTCCAGCGGCTCGAACTCCCGGGGCGTTGGAACGGACCGGCAATTATAAGTGTTTTAGGCACCCCTAAAGAAAACTGTATGCCAGCGGAAGCCGGCGGGTCGACGATATCGAACGAACGGTTCGGCAGGACGACGACCAAGAAACCCACGGAAGCGTCGGTGACCAACGACGACATCGTCCTCGAGCTCGACGGCGTTGGTAAGGCTTACGGCACCGAGACGGTTATCTCCGACCTCTCCGTCTCCGTCCACGACGGCGAGATTCTGACCCTGCTCGGTCCATCCGGCTGTGGCAAAACGACGACGTTGCGCCTGATCGCCGGCCTCGAGAAGCCCTCGGACGGACAGATTCGCCTGCAAGATGTCGATGTCGCGGGGAACGGCCAGTTCGTCGCTCCCGAAAATCGCGGGGTCGGCGTCGTCTTCCAGGAGTTCGCACTCTTCCCGCATCTCACAGCCCGCGAAAACGTCGCGTTCGGCCTCAAAGAGTGGCCCGCCGAAAAGCGTGAGACACGCGTCACGGAACTGCTCGAGTTAGTCGGCCTGGCGAGTCACGGCGAACATTATCCCGAAGAACTCTCCGGCGGCCAACAACAGCGTATCGCCCTCGCGCGGTCGCTCGCACCCGAACCCGAGATGCTGTTGCTCGACGAACCGTTCTCGAATCTAGATGTCGACCTACGCGTCGAGATGCGCGAGGAGGTTCGCCGAATCATCAAAGAAGCCGGCGTCACGGCTATCTCCGTGACCCACGACCAGGAAGAGGCGCTATCGATCTCCGATCGGGTCGCCGTGATGAACGAGGGTGATATCGAGCAGATCGATCGCCCCGAGCGCGTCTTTCAGGACCCGAAATCGCGTTTCGTCGCTGGGTTTCTCGGCCACGCGAGCTTCCTCTCTGGTGCCGTCGAAGGCGACCACGTCGATACGGCGATCGGGCGCGTTCTCAGAGACGACGTCAACGGACTGGCCCACCACTACGACGGAACCGAGATCGACCTACTCGTCCGTCCCGACGACGTCACCGCCTACCCCGCCAGCACTCCCGAGTCGAACGGGCAGGTCGTCTACCGACGGTATCTCGGTCCCACCGTTCTCTACCGGGTCGAGCTCGATTCGGGCGAAACCATCGAGTGTATGCACAACCACTCGGATCGGATCGATCTCGACGAACGCGTCGCGGTCAGGGTGACCGCCGATCACGACCTCGCCTGGTTCCCCGCAAACCAGCGCGAGACGTCGACTCCCGACTCCGCCGACTGAGACGGGTCACTGCAAGTCAGTTCCGGTCCAACCACGACCGTCTGTGAGACGTGCCGTCCGTGGTCGCCGTCACCTTCGGACCCGCCGTCTGCTCGTGTTGGTAATGGCCAGCAGGAATACGTCCGACGTGCGAACCGCCGATTCGAGGGCATTTGAGAGCGTCCTGCACACAATCCTTAAGCCGAGACCGTGCTTACAGGTGAGCATGCACAAGGACGAACTTCTCGAGCTCCATGAAGAACTCGTCATCATCATGGAGTACTTTTCAGAGCGCGAGGAGGTCGACGAAACGCTCTTCGACCCCTACCGCGAACTCGACGTTGATCCCTCACACGTCCACAAATCGAAAAGCGAACACAAACACGCGGTTTTCGTCCTCGGGAACGCACTGGCAAAGGCAATGAGCGAAGACGAGTTCTCGAGTGCCGGCCGAATCGGGAAGCGAATGAAAGAACTCGCCGAAGACGCCGAGTCGAAGATCTGAGTTCGGCGACAGGAGTCGCTTGGCAGTCGAGGACTGGAATATATCTCGCGGACATCCTTCCTAGAATTCACCACGTTGGATCACTAGGCGAAACGTATTTGTTCCGGTCTTCGCTTGTTGAACTATGGACCCGCGCACGAAAGAGCGCGTCGAACAATGGGACTCTCGCCCGTTCAGTGACGGTTACGATGGGCTTTCTGATCTCGCTGATACTGGCTTTTCCGGTGCCCTCTGTGTTACTGACACGTGGCTGTTCATGCTCAACGGCCGCATCGTCGGCATCTTTGGCGGCGACATCGAAGACATCGACGGCGGTTCCGGCACCGTCTACCAGGCCCCCCACCCGTCGCTCCCGCTGTTGTGTTCGATGGAGGAACGCGGCGGCGAAACGCGGGCGCAATACTACACCAACGACACGCCTCTCGAGGAAGTCGACGATACCCTTCAGGACGGCTCGTTTACGGGCTACGTCGAGCTGAGCGAGAACGTCCTGAGTGGCGATTACTACGCCGTCTACTACGGCGGCCGACGCATGGCCGCTGCCTACATTGGCAATGCGGAACGCCTGATCACCGGCGAGGAGGCGTTCGATCGAGCGGCCGGCGAGGTCGGCATCTACACCGTCATCGACGTCGACATCGAGGTTACTGACGTCCCCTCGAGCGAGAGCCAGAGCGGATCCGGAGCGGCTTCTGGCACCGCCACGACGACCGATAGTGGAACCGATGCCGGCGTCGGACCGAGCGGTTCGACACCGGACGAGGGGCCAAACCAATCGCCACCCCGTGTCGACGATTCGCTCTCGGGCGTCGGCCCGACTGACTCGACCGACGACGGCCTCCACGCCGGGGACACGTCCGAACCCACCGCCGACCCGACGGCGTCCGGGATCGAACCGATCGATATCTCGGGGTCGAATCAGTCGTCATCCGAGGCGAAGTCGTCGCCAGACAACTCGATAGAGGGGATCACCGGCGGAGAGTCGCTCCTCGACGAGACCGACGACGAGGGCGTCACGACGAGTGACACACTGTCGACCGAACCCCACGACGACGTCGATCACGGTGGCAGTACTGACGACGAGACCAGCACCGACTACGACGCGTCTGGGAGTCCCGTCGAGGACCCGGACAGTGTCGACAGTCGGTCGACTGGATCGCCGACCGAGTCGGCCACCGACGAGCCCTCGAGCGCCGACGCCGAGACGCCCGACAGCGCCACGCACGCACAAGAATCGGCCGACAGCTCCGAGGGGCCGGCTGGTCAATCCTCCACGCTCGATCCGGACGAAGTCGAGGCGGCCGCCGCCGAACTCGAGGAAAGCGAAATCTCCTGGGACGAAAGCGAGGGGATGGTCGAGGCGGATCAGGGAGCGGAGACGGCCGAGGACCGGCGCGTCGGGCAAGGCGATGTCGAAGAGCCCACGGTCGCTGCGACGGAGACCGAGCAAACAACCGACGACGCGGCGGCGGATCGCTCGAGCGAGGACGAGGCCGAGAGCCAGCAACTCGAGAAGGAGTTCGACGCCGAAGAACAGTGGCGAGAGACCCGACGCATCCCGTCGATTGATCCGGAGAAAACGGCCGATCCCGACACCTCGCCAGCCGACACCGCCAATCCAGACGCCGAACCCGCCTCCGGCGGTGCAATGTATGCCGCGGAGACCGCCGACACCACGACCCCGACGGCCGAGGCGAGTGGCGATGCGGCTCGCCCCCAGCAGGGCCAATCGACGTCCCGCCAGTCCGATCGCGGATCGAGCAACAATCGTCGGTCGAACTCGTCTCAACGGGAACCATCGCCGTCGACCGACCGACTCCAGGCGCGTCTCGAGCGACTCGAAGACCAGCGCGATCAACTGGCCGAAACGGCCGAACAACTCGAGGCCGAACGCGACCAGTTACAGGCCGAAAAACAGGAACTGGCCGGCCGCGTCCAACAGCTGCAGGCGCGGATCGACGAACTCGAGGCCGACCTCGAACGTGCCCGCTCGGAGGAGGCGTCGGACATCGCCCAGGCGAGCACGCAGTTGTCGCCACGCGATGCGCTTTCGGGAACGAACCTGTTCGTCCGCTACGATTCGAAGAGCCAGCCGACGCTCAAGACGGCCCACGACGGCGACGCGGACCGCGAAGAGGTCGCGTCGAATCTCCGTCTCGAACATCACACCGAGTTCGACGAATCCGATGTCGCCGTCGCGGGCCAGGCCTACGAGCCGTTTCTCACGTCGACGATGTCCCACCGGTTCGTCGACTGGCTCACCGAAGTATTACTCTACGAGATTCGAGACACTGGTCACGCCAACGGACTGGGTGATCTCTACGACGCGATTCCCCGGATCGACCGGGCCGAACTCCAGTCGACGGTCTCGCTTGCGGAGGACGATACCGAGGACGTTCCCGACGAGGTGACCTTCGATGTTGTCGCCTACGACAAGATGGGGAACCCGCTCGTCCTCGTCACGCTGAACGATTCCCGCGAGCCGGCGACCAAGGAGATGCTCGCTGGCCTCGAGGAAGCCGCCTCCGCAGTAAAAGCGAACTACCCCGAACTCGCGGCAGCGATCGCGGTCACCTCGAGTTACTTCGAACCCGGCGCGCTCGAGGTGACCGAACAGGCCACGACGGCGAGTCTCCTGAGCCGGAGCTCGAAGTCGAGTTACGTCAATCTCTCGCGCAAGCAGGGGTATCACCTCTGTCTCGTCGAGTCCCGCTCGGAGGGATTCCACATGACCGTTCCCGAACTGTAACTCCCACATGGACGGCCGTACTGTTCGTTGCTGGATGCTGCAGGCGTCGAACCGACGATTTGTATGCTGATCGCAACTGGACGGAGACACGACGACAGTGTCGAACGCGAGCGTGACACGGCGTTCGATGCGACTACGAACGCCGTCGACGGGAACGCATCCCGTCAGCTACAGAGAGAATTAGCCTTCGATTTCGGCGACGTCTTCGATCTTCATACCCTCGAGTTTGTCGACGATGTCGTCGATCTTGCCGTCGAGTTCGTCGACGAACTCTGCGGTGCGTTCGGTCTTGATCGCACCCTGGCTCGATGGCTCGATGAGGTTTTCTTCCTCGAGAACGCGAAGCGAGTACCGAACCTTGTGATGTGGGTAGCCGGTCTCGTTCGACATCTTGACGATCCCGATCGGTTCGTTTTCGATGACCATTTTCAGGACCTGCAGATGTCGTTCCAGCATATCAACTTCCTTCTCAAGTCGGTCTATCATGGCATTTGTTAACTTGTCTTTGGGCCTTTTAAAAGTTACTCTCGCACGCTGAGACGACCACTCTCAACGCGGGATTTGTTCTTGATAGTAGTTAACGCTTCGGATCACGGCGACGTTTCCGACGGCGTCGGCCCGGAAGCGCCGAGCAGGTGTTCATATGTGTGTATATCTGGCGGTGTCGACGCCGTCAATACCGTAATCTGTTTATCGGCCCGGCAAGAATCCGGCGCTGTTATGACCGTCACAATCGTCGGGTCGCAACTCGGCGACGAAGGCAAAGGTGGCGTCGTCGATCTCTACGGCGAGGCCGCCGACGTCGTCGCCCGCTATCAGGGTGGCGACAACGCTGGACATACCGTCGTCCACGACGGCGAGACGTACAAACTGTCACTCGTGCCATCGGGCGCCGTCCGAGGGAAGGTCGGCGTCCTCGGCAACGGCTGTGTCGTCAATCCGAGAACGCTGTTCGACGAGATCAACACCCTCCAGGACCAGGGACTCGATCCGGACGTCCGGGTCGCAGAGCGTGCACACGTCATCCTCCCGTTCCACCGCGTGCTCGACGGCATCGAGGAGGAGGTCAAAAGCGAGGACGATCAGGAAGTCGGCACGACCGGCCGCGGTATCGGCCCCACCTACGAGGACAAGGCCGGCCGCCGCGGCGTTCGGATCGGCGATCTGCTCGAGCCCGAGGTCCTGCGCGAGCAACTCGAGTACGTCGTCCCCCAGAAGCGCGCGCTCGTCGAAGACGTCTATGGCGTCGATATCGACGACCTCGAAGATCCCGACGCGTTCGACGTCGACGCACTCTTCGAGGAGTTTCGGGACTTTGGCCGCCGACTCGAGGAAGAAAACATGGCCGTCAACGCCAGCGCATTTCTCACGGACGCGATGGCAAACGGCGAAAACGTGATGATCGAGGGCGCACAGGGGACGCTGATCGACATCGACCACGGCAATTATCCGTACGTCACGTCGTCGAATCCGACGGCGGGCGGTGCCGCAACTGGAACGGGGCTCAGCCCCGGCGTCATCGGCGACGGCGAGATCATCGGGATCGTCAAAGCCTACCTCACCCGGGTCGGCAGCGGGCCGCTCCCGACGGAACTCGGCGGCGTCGCCGGCGACACGCCGGGATACGACGACGACAGCGACGGCCCCGACGAGGAGCTCGCGACCTACATCCGTGACGAGGGCGGCGAGTACGGTACGGTCACCGGCCGGCCGCGTCGGGTTGGCTGGCTCGACATGCCAATGTTGCGCCACGCCACGCGCGTCAACGGCTTCACGGGTCTCGCTATCAACCACATCGACGTGCTGGCCGGTCTCGACAAGGTCCGTGTCGGCCACAGCTACGAACTCGACGGCGACGAACTGCTTACGATTCCGTCGACGACCGAACAGTGGCAGCGCTGTGAGGCGTCCCTCCGACCCTTCGACGGCTGGCCCGAGGTCGACTGGGCCGAGGTCGCGAACGAGGGCTACGACGCGATTCCCGAAAACGCCCGCACCTACCTCGAGTACGTCGCCGACGAACTCGATGTCCCGATCTACGCGGTCGGCGTCGGGCCGGGCCGCGAGGAGACCGTCGTCGTCGAAGACCCCCACGAGTAACCCAGCGCTGGCTCGAACCGCTTCGGAGCGTTCCCGAAACCTTTTGCTGATTGCCCTACGCCTACGTACCATGAAGGAGTCGTTGCTGGAGATCCTCCGCTGTCCGCTCGACAAACACGAACTGGAACTCGAGGACGCCGAGTACGACGGCGAGGAGATCGTCGAGGGCACGCTCGTCTGTCCCGAGTGTGGCGAACGGTATCCGATCGAAGACGGGATTCCGAACCTGCTGCCGCCGGACATGCGCGAGGAAGCACCGGCCTGATCGGCCAGATCGATCGTGCCCGGATCCGAGCTCACCGTCCACGTCAACCGCGACGCGACAGACACCCTCGATCCCGACGTCGAGACACTCGAGACACGCGGGTCACTCGCCGTCGAGCTCCACGGGCACGAGCGGCCGGCACACGTCCACTGTCGACTCGAGGGCGCCCTCGAGCGAATTGCGACGCTCGAGCAAACGAACTACTACATCGAACCCGGTAGCGTCACGGCCGTACCGATCCGGATCGATAACGGACCGATCGACGACCCGATCGAGGGCCGCCTCGAAGTCGTCACCGGATACGGCTCCGAATCGGTGTCGATCGATGTCACCGTCACACCCCCGCCACCTTCGGTCGACGTCGACGAGTCGCTGACCGAACCGCGTCGTGACCGGTCGAACCAGTCCGCAGCACCCGGCGTCCTCGAGGGTATCGACGGTGCGAGCGGCCTCGATCCGGCGACGCTCGCCGTCCTCGTGCTTGGGATACTCGCGGTCGCCGTGGGGACGGTCTCGGCGGCGACGATCGGCGGCGTCGTCGGCGTCGTCGGTGCCGTCATCGTCGTCGGCGGGGTCGGCGTTGCGCTGTGGATGTTGTTTGCCTGAGAACTATCGTGGAGCGACCGAACAACGAGTGGTGTGTTTATAATCTGTCGAGTGGACACGCTGCCCATGCGAATACCCAGTGTATACCTGAAAACCGCCCTGTTCACGGTGGTCGTTCCAGGAACAATCGCTGTCGGGATTCCATCGCTCCTGGCGAGATGGCGACCGCACCCACAACTCCCGATTCGCAGACGGACCGGGAACATTGCCGGCGGTCTCTCGCTGGCCGCCGGGGTTGCCCTGTACGCGCAGACGGTGTTTCAATTCGGGAAGGGTGACGGGACGCCCTCCCCGACCGACGAGCCCGACGAACTCGTCACCGATGGCAGCTACGCTCATTCGCGAAATCCGATGTACGTCGGCGTGCTGTTGATCATCCTCGGACAGGCACTCCGGCACCGGTCGGTCTCGATCCTCTGGTGGGGCCTCGGTTGCTGGATCGGGTTTCACAATCGAGTGATCCGATACGAGGAACCCCACCTGGCTGCAACGTACGACGACGCCTACGAGCAGTATTGTGAGCAGGTTCCTCGGTGGCTCCCCACGAGTCGTCGTTCGTAACCGATATCGAGCCCGCCACAGAGCACGTGGCGGGCGTCGGTATCGACGGGCTGGCTCCGTATCGACGTGTCGTTACGTTTTACCCCCACCAGCCCGAATCGAGGGTAATGACTGCCCAAACCGTCCAGCAGGGCGACCTCGTCACCGTCATCGGTCTCGAGGTCCACGTCCAGCTGGAGACCGACACGAAGATCTTCTGTGGCTGCTCGACCGAACAGACCGACGAGCCCAACGAGCACGTCTGTCCCGTCTGTCTCGGCCTGCCCGGCGCACTGCCGGTGCTCAACGAGGGTGCTGTCGAAGCCGCCGTCAAGATCGGCAAGGCGATCGACGCCGAGATCCCCGAAGAAACCCGCTTTCACCGCAAGAACTACTACTACCCCGACCTCCCGAAGAACTTTCAAATCACGCAGTACGACGAGCCGATCTGTGCCGACGGCGAACTCGAGGTGGCCGTCGAGGGCACCCGCCGGACGATCACGATCGAGCGCGCGCATCTCGAAGAGGACCCGGGCAGCCTCCAGCACGTCGGCGGCGGGATCGACACCGCCGACTACACGCTGGTGAACTACAACCGCGCCGGGACGCCGCTGATGGAGATCGTTACCGCACCGGACTTTCGCAGCCCGAGCGAGGTGCGGGCGTTCCTCGCCGAACTCGAGGAAGTCCTCGAGTACCTGGGGGTCTTCGACGCCGAGCGCGACGGCAGTCTCCGGATCGACGCCAACCTCTCGATCATCCCCGAGGACGAAATCGAAAGCGGTGATATCGACGATATCGGTTCCAGCGCCCTCGAAACGGCCAATCGCACCGAGGTCAAGAACATCTCGAGTCACAAGGGTGCACAGAAGGCCCTGGCCTACGAGGAAACCCGCCAGAAGAACGCGATCGAGCGCGGGCGCGCGGTCGAACAGGAGACTCGCCACTGGGACGAGTCCCGCGGCATCACGGTCTCGATGCGCTCGAAAGAGGAGGAAAAAGACTATCGTTACTTCGAGGAGGCCGATCTGCCGCCGCTGCGGGTCGCCGACTGGAAAGACGAGATTTCGATACCGGAACTGCCCTCGGCCAGACGCGAGCGATTCCAGGCCGAGTACGGCCTCGACGAGGAATCGGCCTCGAAACTCACCTCGACAAAACAGGTCGCGGACTTCTACGAAACCGTCGCCGCCGAGTTCGACCCCGACCTCGCGGCGACCTGGGTCGCCGACAACCTGCTGGGCGAACTCAACTACCGCGATATGGAGATCACCGACCTCGAGGGTCGCTTGAACGAGGTAACCCGCCTCGTCGAACTCGTCGCGACCGACGAAATTACGGCGAAAAATGCCCGTGAGACGGTCCTGCGCTCGATGCTCGACGACGAACGGACACCCGAGGAGATCGTCGACGCGGAGGGACTGGGCAAGACCGGCGAGGACGAGGTCCAGCAGGCGGTCGTCGAGGCGATCGACGAGAATCCCGACGCCGTTTCCGACTACGAATCCGGTGACGACGGCGCGATCAACTTCCTCGTCGGCCAAGTGATGCAAAAGACCGGCGGCAGCGCCGACCCCGGCGATGTCAACCAGCTACTACGGGCCGAACTCGAGGCGTAGTCGGCTTCCGGTACCCAGCGAATTATGAGGGACCACCGGTTGGCTACTCGACATGGATCGTATCACGTTGGGCAACGACGAGTTCGAGGGGCAAAACAACGCGTACGTGCTTCTCGACGAGGATCGGGACGACCTCGCGCTGCTCGACACCGGACTTTCGATGCCATCGATCCGCGAGGATCTTCGAACCGGTCTCGAGCGGCGTGGCTACGGATTTGCAGATGTCGACGAGATCGTGCTCACCCACCACCACATCGATCATGCGGGCCTGGCCGGTGAGATACAGGCCGAAAGCGACGCGACGGTGTACGTCCACGAGGCCGACGCCCCGCTCGTTGCGGGGGCCCAGGAGACGATCGACACGGTCGAACGACAGCGTCGCAAGCGCCTCGAGTCGTGGGGCGTCCCGGCCGATGCCATCGACCAACTCGAGACCTTTTTCGAGAACTCCCAGTACGCCCGCGGCGAGCCCGCCGACGTGACGCCGATCACGGACGGCGACATCCTCGAGGTCGGCGGGTGGCACCTCGAGACGATCCACACGCCGGGTCACGCCGCCGGTCTCTGTAGTTTCGATGTCCTCGAGCGCCCGGACTCGGCGGCGGTCGACGAAGCGTTCGTCGGCGATACCGTCCTCCCGACGTACACGCCGAACGTCGGCGGTGCTGACGTCCGCATCGACCGCCCGCTGGCGACGTATCTCGAGTCGCTCGAACGCCTCGTCGACCGCGGGTACGATCGGTTCTGGCCGGGCCATCGCGACCCGATCGAGACGCCGCGCGAGCGCGTAAAAACGATCGTCGACCACCACCACGAGCGAACCGATCGAGTGCTCGCCATCCTCCGAGAGCACGGTCCCTGTGACCCCTGGACCGTCAGCGAGCACCTCTTTGGTGATCTCTCGGGTGTCCACGTCATGCACGGCCCCGGCGAGGCCTTCGCCCACCTCGACCAGCTCCATCAGGACGGACGCCTCGAACGCGAAGACGGCGTCTATCACCTGCTGGCGGACGACCGCGACGGGAGGGCGCCATCCTGCCGTCGGTGACGATCAGTAGCGGCGTCCCCGAATCACTCGAGGAGACCGCCCTGATAGTCGGCGACGGCCTCGCGGAAGTCGTCGGGAACCGCGATCGGTTCTTCGCTCTCGAGGGAGACGGCGACGTGGGTCACCGTCCCCTCGGCGACGAGGGAGCCGTCCGCGCGTTCGATCCGGTGCTCGGAGGTGAAACTCGAGGTGCCGATCTCGACGAGGCGCAACCGATTACGGAGTTCGTCGTCGAACTCCGCCCCATCGCGGTAGTCGAGCGAGGCGCTGACCGTGTGGATCTGCCAGCCGTCCGCTTCCATCCGGTCGTACTCGTAGTCAATCTCCCGCAGGAACGCCGAAACGGCCTCGTCCTGATATTCGAGCCGCGAGCAGGTTCGGCCGAGCTACAGCTCGCGCAACCGCTCGAGATCGCCGCCATCGTGGCCACAGAACACCTGTGCGTCGTGGCGGTGCTCGAGGTCTTTGACGAGTCGAACGCTCTCTACCCAGTGGCGTTTACTCCAGAGCAACCCGCCGCCCATCGGGTGCTCGTCGGTGTAGTTCGCCCGCGAGTAGGCTAAATCGCCCGCGAGGACGATCGTCCCGACGGCCTCGAGGTCGAGTTTGACCCCGAGGAGTCCGGGCGTGTGGCCCGGCAGCCGCAGTAGCTCGAGATCCTCGACGGCCTGCACGCGGTCCCGATGGACGACCTCCCACGCGAGGTCGTGATCGAAATCCGCCGGCAGGTAGGCGACATCCCCCTCGTCGGTCTTGGCGCTGTAGTAGGCGTATTTCAGCTCGCGCTCGTGGACGTAGATCGGGACGTCCGTTCCCGCGAAGGCGGCTAGTCCGCCCGCGTGATCGAGGTGGAGGTGGGTCTGGATCACCGCGTCGATATCCCCGAGGGCGTAGCCGGCGTCGGCGAGATCGTCCTCGAGCGGCCGGAGACCGGTGTGTTCGAACGCCGCGTAGAGGTCGGCCGGCCAGTGGCCCGAATCGGCGTCGGGATGGGAACCCGTATCCCAGAGAATCGTCGCCTCGGGATGCTCGATGACGAGGTTGTAGACGGGACCATCTTTCATCACGGCGTCGGGGTTCGGATCGCTGGCAGTTCCCTGGACGGCGCCCTCGAGAATGTTGTTCACGTCCGTGGTGATCGTCCCGCGTTCGATCGGCGTGATCGTCGCATCGACCATGCGTCGACAAAGGCCGACAGGCGTTTATACGTGGCCACCGCCGCCGAGGCGGACCGCGACGACCGATACTGCTACTGCCGGCCATACTGCTATCCCCCATCGCGTCGATCGGATGACATGGTCAGCGCGTCGACGGTCGTGATCCTCGCCGGCATCGTCCTGTTGTTCGTCCCGATCCCGCCGATCGCGACGATCGGTGGCATCCTCGTCATCCTACTGGGTATCGTGCTCCGGGTGGTATTCGATCTGTGACCGACCACAGATGAGCCGGGAGACGGACCGCGTCCGCAACCGAGACACGACCCGTGGGTGGGCGTGTTAGGTCCACGACTTAAGCCGCCGGCACCGAACGCTCAGACATGACATCGCGACCCCGCGTCGCCGTCGTCGGCGCTGGACTGGCCGGACTCGTCGCCGCGCGTCACCTCGCGGGTGGTGGCCTCGAGGTCGAGGTCCTTGAGCGGCGGGCGACCGTCGGCGGCCGGGTCCGGACGCTCGAGCGGGACGGCTATCGGTTCGATCGTGGCTTTCAGGTTCTCTTTACCGCGTATCCGGCCGTACGGCGTGAACTCGACCTCGAGGCGCTCTCACTGCGTCGGTTCGCGCCGGGAGCCGTCATCGCGGGACCGAATCGTCGCTCGACGCTTGGCGATCCGCTTGGCGATCCCGCCGCGTTGCCGGCGACGCTGGCGAGCCGAAACGCGACGCTGGGCGACAAACTTCGCGTGGCACGACTCCAGTTCGAACTGCGTCGCAGGCCCCTCGAGACGGTCTTCGATCGGCCCGACGAGTCGATCGCCGCGTCGCTTCGCTCGCGGGGGTTCTCCGAGCGGTTTCTATCGACGTTCGTCGCGCCGTTCTACGGCGGCATCACGCTCGATCGGTCGCTGTCGACCTCGAAGCGCGTCTTCGAGTACACGTTCGGCGCGCTCGCAACGGGCGACATCGCAGTCCCGGCAGCGGGTATGGGTGCGATTCCGGCTCAGCTCGCCGACCACGCTCGAGACGTCGGGGCGACTCTCGAGACGGGCGCCACCGTCGAGTCGGTCGTCGACGGCGGGGACGACGAGGTCACGATCGAAACGGGCGACGGGAGCGAAACGGTCGACGCGGTCGTCGTGGCGACGGATCCGCCGACGGCCTCCCGGCTCACCGACGTCGACGCGATCCCGACCGACGGCCGCGGCTGTGTCACCCAGTACTATCGGCTGGCCGGCGACATCGACCTCGAGACGGGGCGGCGTCTCCTGTTGAACGCCGCCGAATCGGGGCCGAATCACGTCGTCCCACTCAGTCAGGTCGCGCCCGAATACGTACCCGGCGACGCGACCGTGCTCAGTGCGACGTACCTCGGAATCCCCGACGCCGACGACGAGACGCTCGCAGAACGGACCCGTCGAA
This sequence comes from Salinadaptatus halalkaliphilus, assembly GCF_006543045.1. Lineage (GTDB taxonomy): Archaea > Halobacteriota > Halobacteria > Halobacteriales > Natrialbaceae > Salinadaptatus > Salinadaptatus halalkaliphilus. The sequence goes on from NZ_RBZW01000076.1 coordinate 24,090, forward strand.
CGCTCGCGTCGTGGTATCCCGAACCCGTCGTCGACGAGTTCGAGTTGCTACACACCGACCGGATTCCGTTCGCACAGTTCGCGCAGCCGCCGGGAATCCACGATCGGCTGCCCGACGCTCGCGATCCGTCGGGGGCCGTCTATCTGGCCGGGGATTACACGCGCTGGTCGTCGATCCAGGGGGCGATGGCGAGCGGTCGCGACGCGGCCCAGGCCGTCATCGAGGACTGCTCGGAGTGACGGTTCGGGCGGCGTGAGGTAGACGGTCTGACTGTGTCACGTGGCCGACTATCCCGCGAGGGTGCAAAGAGGACGGGTCTAGAGACGTAGGGTAGTTCTCCCGGCACTTCTGCGTGGCTATATCGCCATAGAAACTGATAGTTACAACCGGTCGCGACACGCGCGCAGCTTCGGGAACCACAGCGACTCGTCGGTCGATTCGTCGTAGACCACGGGGTGAAACTGACCCGCGTCGACGACCAACGGCGACTGGAAGTCGGGGCCGTACATGCCGTTGACGGTTGCGCCACGCGCGAGTCGGGTAAATGCCGGCACCACGAGGACGTCGCTCTCGTCGTAGGTGGTCTGGCCGTAGAGGAAACACGGAACCTTTCGACCGTCGGCCGACAGCGCGGGATGGTCGTGGCCGACGACGTACAGTTCGGCGCCGGCCGTCGGTTTCTCGTGGCCGTGACAGACGACCGTCGTCTCATCCGCGAGCCGATATTCGGACTGGCGGTCGGCCTCGAGAACGTCCGCGAGCACCGTGTGCTCGAGCATCGCGTCGTGGTTGCCGGGCGTGACGACGAGCGTCGCGTCGTTTGCAGCGACGAGATCGGAGAGCATCTCGAGATCGTCCTCGACGCCTCGTGGAACGCGGTCGAACGCGTGTAACAGGTCGCCCGCGACGACGACCGTCGCGGGTTCGTGTCGTCGACACAGCGTCTCGAGACGCTCGAGCACGTCGCGACCGCCCTCAAGGGGTGCCTCGACGCTCGAGGCGGTTCCACGACCGAAGTGGAGGTCCGCGACGACGAGTGCGTCGGCTGCCGGGACGTAGACGCTTCGGGCGTCGAACGCAACGGGACAGTCAGGGAGGGGCACGGATTCGTCGGGCGCTCACTGGTTCGTCTGCCGGTCGGGTCTGGCCTCGCTCTCGCCGAGGGCCTCGAAGAGGTCGTACTCGGTGCCAGTAAGGACGTAAAGCACCTCCTCGAGGGGTGCGAGCACCTCGGGGAGGATCTTGACGACGAGGTAGGTGATAGCGACGAGGGCGACCACGGAGAGGGTCTGGGAGATGTAGTTGTGCGCGACGAGAAAGGAGACGCGGTCGGGCTGGGCGCCCATATACGTCGTCATCGCGGAGACGAGCCACTCCTGCTGGAACCAGCCATAGGGAGAGGCGAGCGCGATGAAGACGTTGCGAGCCAGGTTGAGAAACCAGATGACGCCGACGGCGAGTGCAAGCGCCGAGAGCTTGCGTTTCAGCGGCGCAGCCACCGACGCGATCAGCCCGCCGAAGATGGCCATGCTCCCGATGCCGGTACAAGCGAGGACGATGTAGGTCGTCCGGCCGGTGACGGTCTCGTCGGGATCGAAGTCGAAGCGGCTCTGGTAACCGTTTACGCCCTCGTTGATGCCGGGGCTGTAACCAAGCAACTCCATGCCGTAGTGGGCTTGTGCGGCGGTCGTCTCGATGAGCCACTGCCGGAAGATCGGAATCGTCTCGGCCGGCAAGTAGATGAGTCCCATGATCGCGACGGCTTTCGAAAGCAACAACAGGGACGATCGACCGCCGTAGAGCAGATAACCGGTGTAAACACACAGCGGCAACGCGGCCAGCGCCAAAATCGTCTGCAGCGGGCTCTGGGCGTCGAGGTAGTAGTACGGCACCATCGTCAGCCAGAAGACGCCGAAGACGACCCAGGCTCCCGCGGCGAGATACCGCGCCGGTGTCAGGTCTCCGCGCCACTGGAGGACGATCGCGGCGAAAAATCCCGCGATGGCGAGCCACGCGAGCGGATCGATCGGCTCCACGCTCGCGAGTGACGCCACGAGAACCGACGCCGTGGGCTCGAGCACGGCGGCCGTAACGGCGCTCGAGGAAGAAGTCACGGCAACCCCAATGGAGGACAGCATGTACACGGCAAAATCGATGGACGCTCGAGATATCAATCTGACGCTCTGTCCCAAACGCGTCACAGAACCGTTCCCATGCGATCCGCCGAGAAACGACCGAGCTACGGCGCTTCCAACAGCCCGTATCTGATGCGGTAGACGACCGCCCCGAGAATCGACCCGACGCCGAAACTCGAGACGGCAGGAGCGGTCCGATCACTCTTCGCGTTCGATCCGAGCGCTAGCGAGACGACGGTCGGCAGACCGCGTCCCACCACGCGACGGAGCTTCGAGCGACGAAGCGACCAGATGTCCCGATCACACAGGACGCGATAGCCGACTGCCCACGCCCCACCGAGTAGCACCCATCGCAGTTCCGCCGTCTCGAGGGAGACGGTGGTCACGTCCGAATCGATATCCAGCCACCGGTCGGCACCTACCAGCAGCCACAGCCCGACCGCGTGCACGACCAAATCGGCGATAGCGTAGGCTCTGTACGGGATCATGGTGTTCGTATCGTCCAGGTCGAATAAAAATGTGCGTGTAACGACGAGTCCAGCTACGGTAGAACGGCCTACAGTAGTCCGTATCAGTCGAAGAGCCCCGTCGAGAGGTAGCGCTCGCCGCTGTCCCAGAAGACGGTGACGACCAGCGGACAGTCCTCGACCGTCTCGCCGCCGTCCGGTTCCGGCGCGGATCGCTCGCCGTCGAACGCGCTCGGAACGGTCGGACACTCCTGGTCGGGATCGGCGATCTCCCGGGCGATTCGCTGGGCGACCAGACTGGTCGCGCCGCTGGATTGGCCCACGAGCACCCCCTCCTCGCGGGCGAGGCGACGACACTCCGCCTCGGCATCCTCGAGTTCGACCGTCTCGACGCAGTCGATCAGGTCCCGATCGAGGTTCTCGCTGACGAAACCCGGGCCCATTCCCTGGAAGTCGTCGTCGCCGGCCTCGCCCGTCGAGAGGACGGGGTTTTTCGCTGGTTCGACGGCGACGATATCGACGTCCGGAAACGCCTCGCGGAGTCGCCGACCGGTTCCCGACAGCGTCCCGCCGGTGCCGACGCCAGCGACGAAGGCGTCGACCTCGCGCTCGCCCACCTGTTCGACGATCTCTTGGCCGGTCGTCTTGTAGTGAGCCTCGGGGTTCGCCGGGTTGTCGAACTGGCCGAGTTGGATCGCGCCCTCGGCCTCGAGTTCGTCGGCCCGCTCGCGGGCGGCGGTCATATCGCCGTCGACGAGCTCGAGTTCCGCGCCGTAGGCGGCCATCAGCTGGCGGCGTTCCTCGGATTTGTCCGACGGCATGACGATCGTTAGATCGTAACCGCGCGCGGCGGCTACGAGCGCGAGTCCGATACCGGTGTTGCCGCTGGTGGGCTCGACGAGCCAGTCACCGGGTTCGATCGTCCCATCGCGTTCGGCCGCCCGGATCATCTCCATCGCCGGCCGGTCCTTGGCCGAGCCGCCGGGATTGAACGACTCGATCTTCGCTGCGACGGTCGCGCCCGCCGGTGACTCGACGGCGACGAGCGGCGAGCCGATGGTATCCAGGATGCTCCCGTTCATTGCCTGGGCCTACCGAGTCGAGACGTATACTGTTTGCTGTCCTGCACGGACTCGAGACCGGCCACCGACGCCCTCGAGTCGCCGGCCACAAACGATCACAGACCCCGAACGGTCTCAGAGCCGATGAAAAATATCATATATTAGTGTCATCAAGACAACGTCATGGTCCCCACCCCTCCATGCAGGCGACCAACGTCGACGAGCGTCCCCAAACCGATACGTCGTAGTCGACGGTGGGAGCGATGAGCCGAGCGTCGCTCACCCGTCGTGGGCTGCTCGCCGTCGGCGCGACGATCCCGTTTTCGGGCTGTCTGGGCATGTTGACGGGCATGGCAGGCAACAACGTCCCCTCGAGCGTGCCCGCCGACCTGACCCACGAGAGCCTCGGCGTCGCGACCGACGAAGACAGCATCGACATCGTGACCGATGGCGAATTGACACTCGTCTACTTCTTTGCGACCTGGTGTGGCCCCTGCGAGCCCCAACTCGAGACCCTCCACGAGATCCGCGAGGAGTACGATCCCGAAACGCTGTCGATGCGAGCGATCTCGCCGGAGGACGACGAGGAACTCGTCGCCGACTACTGGGCGGACAACGACGTCGACTGGCCGGGCGCCATCGATCCGGAATCCGACCTCCACTCCGAGTTCGGCGTCAGCGTCTATCCGTCGCTCGTCCTGGTCGACCCCGACGGCGATGTCCGCTGGTCGACCAGCGGCACCGCCGACTTCGACGAGATCACCGACCAGATCGATAGCGAACTCGAGTCGGCCTGACGATGTTGCCGGAGTTGCGACTCGGATTCGCCTTCACCGCGGGCGCAGCCACGTTTTTCGCCCCCTGTGCGTATCCAATGTTGCCCGGCTACGTCGCCTACTATCTCGGCGACGACGCCGCATCGTCGCGGTGGGCGACGCTGCTACAGGCCGGCTCGGTGAGCCTCGTCGCCAGCGCCGGCATGTTCGCGGTCTATCTCGGCATCGCCGGCGTCGCGGTCGCCGTTGGGACGCAATATATGGACCGACTCGTCCTGCTGGGTGCCGGTGTCGGCGTCGCGCTGATCGGACTCGGGGTCGCGATGGTCGGCGGACTGACCCACGGCCGACTGTTTACGTTGCAACTACCCGAACGCCGTCGCAGCCATCGCGGCTACTTCGCGTTCGGGGTGGTCTACGCCGTCGCAGCCGCCGGCTGTACCGCACCGTGGTTCGTCGCCGCCATCCTCTCGAGTCTCGGCAGCGGTCCGACGGCCGCGTTCGCCACGGTGGCTGCCTACGCCAGCGGCATGGCGACGATGCTCGTCGCCGTGACGATGTTGCTGGCCATCGGTCGCGAGTCGCTGCTTCGTCGGATCGTCCCGGACGGACGGACGCTCGAACGCCTCGGCGGCGGGCTGATCCTCCTCGCCGGCGTGGTGCAGCTGTACCTGTTTCTGTTCGAGTACGGCGGCCTCGCACAGCTCGGGTTCGCCTGATCCGTTCCACAAACGCGGGGTCGACCGTCCGTGAACCCTGCAGGGCTAAGTGCCCGCGTCACCGAGACGGACGTAATGAACGGCAACCGCTTCGGTCGCCTCTTTCAGGTGACCACGTTCGGCGAGAGCCACGGGGAGGCGATGGGCTGTACCGTCTCGGGCTGTCCCGCCGGCCTCGAGCTCACAGCAGACGAAATCCAGCGCGACCTCGATCGACGCCGACCCGGCCAATCGATGATCACCACCAGCCGGGGCGAACCCGACGCCGTCTCGATCAAGTCCGGCATCCAGGACGGCTACACGACCGGGACGCCGATCGGGATGGTCATCCAGAACAAGGACGCCCGCTCGGAGAAGTACGAACCGTTCATCACCGCGCCGCGGCCGAGCCACGGCGATTTCACCTACTCCGCGAAGTTCGGCACGCGAAACTGGGGTGGGGGCGGCCGCTCGTCGGCCCGCGAGACCGCAAACTGGGTCGCGGCGGGTGCCATCGCGAAGAAACTGCTGGCGCTCGAGGGGATCGAACTCAAAGCCCACGTGAACCAGATCGGTGACGTCGAGGCACCCGAGATCAGTTTCGAGCAGTTGCTCGAGGAAAGCGAGGAGAACGACGTTCGCTGTGCCCATCCCGAAACCGCCGCAGAGATGCAGGATCTCATCGAGGACTACCAGGAAGAAGGCGACTCGATCGGCGGCAGCATCTACTTCGAGGCCCAAGGGATTCCGCCGGGGCTTGGTGCGCCCCGATTCGACTCGCTATCCGCTCGGCTCGGCCAGGCGATGATGGCGATTCCGGCGACGACGGCCTTCGAGTTCGGCCTGGGTCGCGAGGCTCGCGAGTGGACCGGCAAGGATCGCAACGACGACTGGGCGTTCGATGATAGCGAGGCGCACCGCGCCTCGGATGACGAGAGCGGCGACGAGCCGCGAACGTGGGGCAACCCGACGCCCGTCGAGAACGACCACGGCGGCATTCAGGGTGGCATCTCGAGCGGCGAACCCGTCTACGGCGAGGTGACCTTACACGCGCCGACCTCGATCCCCAAGAGCCAGCAGACGGCCGACTGGGAAACCGGCGAGCTCAAAGAGGAACAGGTCATCGGCCGCCACGACCCCGTGCTCCCGCCGCGAGGCGTCCCGGTCGTCGAGGCGATGCTCGCGCTGACACTCGTCGACTTCATGTTGCTGTCGGGGCGGCTCAACCCCGACCGCGTCGACGACCAGCCCGGCGAATACGATACGGATTACCACCCGAGCAACCCACGCAACGAGTAGCTCGAGGGGTTTTGTACATTGGTTTGCAGAGATACTATAAGATACAGAACTAATACAACGCTTATCGAGGTCAGTATCTCACTCGTGGTCGTCGGCGCACTACTGATCGTCATGTACAGTGACGGTGCGTTCGAGGGCGCTGCAACGAGCACGATCTTGGCCTGGATCGCAGGACTCGGGTTCATCGTCTCAGGAGTGGTTTACGTCACTGGAAGGGTGATCGAAAGGGCGATCGAATAAACCGCGCGTCGACGACTCATACGGATTACTGTAACGATTTACCGGCGCAACCGCCGCCCGGGTCGCGGCTGGGCCGGCAATGACGTACAGTAAACCGTATCATGGTTCCCACCACAGGACAGTTGCCAGTCCGGATCGACACAACACCTAACCCCCTGTCGGTAGTTCGAAGCGTATGCAGGATTTTCACGTCCACTCGAACTACTCCGACGGCAGTTTTCTGCAGCGAATGGTCAACGCGGCCGAACGCGCCGGCCTCGAGGGGGTCGGCTTCGCCGATCACTGTGCGGTCTCCTCGCGCGACGGCATCAGGAAGATGCGACGGGCCTACGGCTTCAATCTCGATCTGACCTACGAGCGCCGCCGGCAGGCGATCGACGGCGTTCGCGAGAAATCGTCCATCGAGGTCTACGACGCCGTCGAGATGGACTACGATCCGCGTGACGAAACCGAGATCCGCGACTTTCTCGAGAGCGCCGAGTTCGACTACGCCATCGGTAGCGTCCACGGCGTCGACGGCAAGAACGTCCAGGTCCCCGCGAACTTCACGGCGTTGACCGACGACGAGCGAGACCGCGTCGTCGACGCCTACGTCGACCAACTCGTCTCGCTGATCGAGTCGGAGCTGTTCGACGTCGCCGCCCACGTCGACCTCCTCACCCGGACGCCGCCGCTCCGGGGCCGATTCGACGAGACCCAGTACCGCCGCGTCGCTCGCGCGTTCGCCGAGTCGCGGACGATCCCCGAGATCAACGCCGGCCGGGCCGTAACCGACGAGGAAATTCTCCACCCCGCCGAGCCGTTTCTCGAGGTGCTCGTCGAGCACGACGTCGCCTTTACGCTGGGAACTGATTCACACGCACCGACGGAGATCGGCCCTCGAGCCGATTTTCTGGCGGACGTGATCGATACCAACGATATCGACCCGACCGTGCCACCGAGTCTCGAGACGATGACGCGCCACTAATCCTGTAAGATAATCGAACAGTACCTGCGGACAATTATGGACGATTGTCCACACACGTTCATTAACGTTCATCAGAAACGGGTTCTAACCGGTCATTCTTCACGAAAGATCCTTGTCAATGTATAGCAAAGGCTTTAGGTCACGTAGGGCAAAATCCCGGTACGGTTGGCCACCGGCCACTGATTTACTATGAGCGACGACGAACTCATCTGGCGAATCGCAGGCGGTTCCGGCGACGGGATCGACTCGACGAGCCAGAACTTCGCAAAAGCGCTGATGCGCTCGGGGCTCGACGTCTTTACACACCGCCACTATCCATCGCGAATCCGTGGTGGCCACACGTACGTCGAGATCCGAGCCGCAGATCGGGAGGTACAGTCACGCGGGGACGGTTACAACTTCCTGCTATCGTTGGGCGACTCCTTCGCTCGAAACCCACAGGAAGAGGCCTACTACGGCAACGAGGAGATCAAACCCCTCTCGGAAAACCTAGACGAACTCCGCGAAGGCGGGATCATCGTCTACGACGAGGGATTGATCAGCGACGAAGATGTCGAGGCGATCAACCTCGAGGAGCGTGCCGAGGAGAACGACTGGCACGTCTTCCCGATGGATCTTCGCGGCCTCGCGAAAGAACACGGTCGCGAGGTCATGCGAAACACCGCCGGCGTCGGCGTCACCGCCGCACTGCTGGACATGGATCTCGAGCACATCGAGGACTTGATGGAAGACGCAATGGGCGATGACATCCTCGAGTCGAACCTCGAGATTCTCCACGAGGCCTACGATACCGTCAACGAGGAGTACGACTTCGAACACGAACTGCGTGCGCCGACGGGCGAACACGACAGCGAGCAAGCGCTGCTGTCGGGATCGAACGCGATCGCCTACGGCGCGATCGATGCCGGTTGTCGGTTCATCGCCGGCTACCCGATGACGCCGTGGACGGATGTCTTTACGATCCTCAGCCAGAATTTCCCCGACATGGGTGGCGTCTCCGAGCAGGTCGAAGACGAGATCGCTGCCGCTGCACTCGCCGTTGGCGCCAGCCACGCCGGCGTCAAGGCGATGTCCGGCTCCTCCGGTGGCGGCTTCGCGCTGATGAGCGAACCGCTCGGTCTCGCGGAGATGACCGAGACGCCGCTCGTGCTCGTCGAGTCGATGCGTGCCGGTCCCTCGACCGGGATGCCGACCAAGCCCGAGCAGGCCGACCTCGAGTTCGTCCTCTATACGAGCCAGGGCGACTCCCAGCGGGTCGTCTTCGCGCCGGGAACCATCGAGGAAGCCTACGAGCAAACCCGACTGGCCTTCGAGATCGCCTGGGACTACCAGATTCCGACGATCCTCATCTACGACCAGAAACTCGGGGGCGAGAACACGAACGTCGATGTCGACTTTTTCGATCGCGAACCCGCACCCGACCTTGGCTCGACGCTGACCGAGGAAGAACTCCGGGAAGCCGCACACGACAACTCCGGGAAGTTCAAGCGCTTCGATTACGAGAACGCCGAGGACGGCGTCGCACCGCGGTCGATCCCCGGCCAGAAGGGTGGCCGCTACCTCGCGACCGGCAACGAACACAGTCCGGTCGGCCACATCAGCGAAGATCCGGACAACCGCGTCGCCCAGATGGAACGCCGCCTCGAGAAACTCGAGAAGATCCGCGAGGAATTAGACGAGGAACGCGAGTCCAACCAGACCTACTACGGTCCCGAGGACGCCGAGTACGGCATCGTCACCTGGGGATCCTCCCAGGGTGCCGTCTCGGAAGCGATCGACCGCCTGAACGAGCAGGGCCACTCTGTCAAGGGGATCGGCGTCTCCGATATGATGCCGTTCGCCGAGCAGGAGGTCAGGGCGTTCTTAGAGAGCGTCGACGAGGCGATGGTCGTCGAGATGAACGCCACCGCGCAGTTGCGCGGGCTGATCCAGAAGGAACTGGGCCAGTACGGCGAGAAGATGACCAGCCTGCTGAAGTTCAACGGCAACCCCTTCGAGCCCGCCGAGATCGTCGAGGGCTACGAGGTCAATCTGGCCGACGAGGACCGCCAGCCAGACGCACAGGTACGAATCGAACCCGCTGCAGGTGACTGACCATGAGTGCATTCAACGCGATCGGTGAGGAACGAGAGATCGACCGGGACGAGTACACCCCCGGTGTCGAACCGCAGCCGACCTGGTGTCCAGGCTGTGGCGACTTCGGCGTGCTGAAGTCGCTAAAGCAGGCGCTCCCCGAGGTTGGCAAGACGCCCGAAGAAGTACTGACCGTCACCGGGATCGGCTGTTCGGGCAAGCTGAACAGCTATCTCGACACGTACGGCTTCCACACCATCCACGGGCGCTCGCTGCCCGTCGCTCGAGCCGCCAAACTCGCCAATCCCGAACTCGAGGTCATCGCCGCCGGCGGCGACGGCGACGGCTACGGGATCGGCTGTAACCACTTCATCCACTCGGCCCGGGAGAACCACGACATGACCTACATCGTGTTCAACAACGAAATCTTCGGGCTGACGAAGGGCCAGACCTCGCCCACGAGCCCGAAGGGTCACAAGTCCAAGACCCAGCCATCGGGGAGCGCGAAGACGCCGCTTCGTCCGCTGTCGCTGTCGCTGAACGCCGGTGCGAGCTACGTCGCCCGCACCGCTGCGGTCAACCCAAACCAGGCCAAAGAGATCATCAAGGAAGCGATCGAACACGACGGCTTCGCCCACATCGACTTCCTCACCCAGTGTCCGACCTGGAACAAGGACGCACGTCAGTACGTCCCCTACATCGACGTTCAGGACTCCGACGACTACGACTTCGACGTGAGTGACCGCGCCGAAGCCGCCGAGATGATGCGCGAGACCGAGGACGTCCTCAACGAGGGCACCGTCCTGACGGGACGGTACTACGTCGAGGAGGATCGCCCGTCCTACGGCCAGGAGAAGAAAGCCGTCGGCGAGTTGCCCGACCAGCCGCTGGCCGAGCGCTACTTCGACGACGACGCCGAGTGGGAGCGCAGCTACGACCTGCTCGAGCGCCACACCTGAGGAGTCGGGAGAGTACGGACGACCCAGCCATCGATTTTTTCATGACGAACCGATCACTCGCTGGTATCTGTGCCCCAGCCCTGGGCGAATCGCTTCGTCAGTTGGCTCAGGACGAGCAAGGCGACGAGCAGGCCGCCGAACAACATCGGCTCGTACCCCCAGTAGATCTGATAGAACCCATAACCGATAGTGACCAGTCCCATGAGCACCGCCGTCGAGCCACCCCAGCGGGAGACGTAGGCTGGGTCCACGCCGTCGTCGTAGTGGACGTGTAAGTCCGCACGCCCGCCCAGCGAGATGAGCAGCGCCGGCCCGAGGATCGCCAACCCGCAGACGATCCAAAAGACCCCCATGAGGAAATTGAAGTCGAACTCGAGCATCAGTTGGCGAAAGGGAGGCCGTCTGAATAAGGGCGACGATTGGACCCGCCAAGGCGTCGTCACGGCCGCGTACGACTGATTAACACGTCATGGCCGCCAACTGGTTACAGCCGATACGTGTCGGATCGGACGTGGTTTTCGGATACAAAAGATATTTTCCCGTCGGAACAAAACTAGTGGATATGAGCACTCAGGCGACGGAAGATCGTATCCTCCAGGTCTTAGAGGAGGACGCCCAGGCGTCCTACGCCGAGATCGCCGAGCGAGCAGACGTCTCCAAACCGACGGTCCGAAAATATATCCGAAAGCTCGAGGACGAGGGTGTCATCGTCGGCTACTCGGCCGATATCGACCCCAAGAAGCTCTCGAGCCAGACCATCGCACTGGTCGGCATCGATGTCGCCAGCGAACGCTACGTCGAGGCCACCCAGGCGATCCAGGACATCGACGAGGTCGAAGCCCTCTACAGCTCGAGCGGCGATCACATGCTGATGGCCGAAGTTCGGGCCGAAGACGGCGACTCGCTGGGCGAAATTATCTCTACCGTATTGCTCGAGATCGACGGCGTGACGGCGGCCCACCCCTCGTTTCTGCAGGAACGTCTCAAGTAACCGGCGTCTCTCGTTGCCTGTTCGCTCGCCGAGTTCGCGGCATTCGTCACACACGATCTTTTCACGGTCGCTCACGTATTCGGCTTATGCCGACCTACGATCGCCAAACGACCGTTCGAGCGCCGCTCGAGGATGTCTGGCAGTTCCACGCCCACGTCTCCGGTCTCGAGGCACTGACGCCGGGCTGGCTCGGGTTGCGCGTCGAGTCGATTATGGGACCGGACGGTGAGAGCGATCCCGAGGTGCTCGCGGTCGGATCGGAGGTGGCGCTATCGATCCAGCCCTTCGGCGTCGGGCCGCGCCAGCACTGGACATCGGAGATTCGCGAGCGAAGACGGACGGACGGGACGGCCTACTTTCGAGACGAGATGGTCCACGGACCGTTCGATCGCTGGGTTCACACCCACTCGTTTTTCGCCGATGGGGACCGAACGATCCTCCGCGACCACGTCGAGTACGAACTGCCGTTCGGTGCGCTCGGGCGGCTCGGGACACCGTTTTCGGGACCTGGATTCGAAGCCATGTTCCGCGAGCGTCACAAACGGACGCGGGCCTTCCTCGAGTAGGTGTCGCCCCGACGGCGAGGCGTCGTTCGTGGCCGTTCGACGTTCGAACCAGGGTTGTTTTAGTCGCTCGACAGCTACTGCAACTATGACGAATCGCGAGGGCCGGCTCGGACGACGACGACTGCTGGGGCTCCTCGGTGCAGGCGCGACCGTCGGCGCGGCCGGCTGTCTCGACGGGGACGGGACCGACGGCGACGGTGATGAACAGCCCGACGACGGCGACGACGATGAACGCGAGGTCATCACGCTCGAACACCCGGGCGACGAACCGATCTTGTTTACCGACAGCCAGAACTGCCAAGTGTGCAATATGACGCCGACACACTACTCGGACTGGCAGAGCCAACTCGCACACGAAGGCGGGGAGGGCGTCGTCTTCTGTACACCCGGCTGTCTCGGCGCGTACTACGTCTCGCCGACGGATCACAACGGGCCCGACTCCGACATCGTCGGGGTCTGGACGACGGACTACGAGACGGGCGACCTGATCGACGCGACCGAAGCCTCGTTCGTGATCGTCACCGACGATACCACCGTCGACGATCCGATGGGCCTGAATCCACGTCCATTCGCCGACCACGAGGCGGCCGTCTCCTTCGCCGAGTCCTGGGACCCTGAGGACCTGACCGAGGACGATATCGTCGACCTCGAGGAGATCGACTACGATATCGCTACGATCTACCGCGGTAATCGAATGCCGGTGGAGTGATGACTTGCCGGTGGAGTGACGACTCGAACGTACACGTCACCGGAAGATACCAGAAATAGTATGTGTTCTCGAACGAAGGAAGCGTAGCGTGAGAGCTGTCGATCTCGAGGTGACGCCGGTCGCCGCGCTCGTGTTCGCCATCTTCGCAGCCAGTACTAGCGCGATTCTCGTTCGCTGGAGTGTGGCACCGAGTTCGGTCGCTGCGTTCTACCGGGTAGTGTTTACGACGGCGATCGTCGCACCGATCGCCCTGGTTCGCTATCGCGAGGAATTTGGCCGGCTATCCTGGCGTGATCTGGGCGTTGCGATCGTCGCCGGAATCGCACTCGCGATTCACTTCGGCGCCTGGTTCGAGAGCCTGAATCACACGAGCGTCGCCGCGAGCGTCACGCTCGTCCAGAGTCAGCCGATCTTCGTCGCGCTCGGGGCTGCGCTCGTGCTCGGTGAACGGGTCTCGAGGGAGACCGTCGTCGGCATCGGCATCGCGATCGTCGGCGCCGCCGCGATGTCGCTGGGTGACGCCGGCCAAGCGCCGCTCTCCGACGCCACGATGTACGGAAACGCCCTGGCACTCCTGGGCGCGATCACCGTCGCCGGCTACGTGCTTGCCGGCCGGTCGATCCGCCAGCGCGTCTCCCTGTTTCCCTACGTCACCGTCGTCTACACGGCCTGTGCGCTGACGCTGCTCGTCGTCGTTGGCGTCCAGGGCCACGACTACGTCGCGTATCCCGCTCGCGAGTGGCTGCTCTTTCTCGGCATGGCCATCGGCCCCGGCGTCTTCGGCCACACCGTCATCAACTGGGTGCTGAAACACCTCGAGTCAGTCGTCGTCAGCGTCGCCTGGCTGGGCGAACCCGTCGGCGCGACGATCCTCGCGCTGGTCTTGCTCGCAGAGATCCCCGACGTGATCACCGTCGGCGGCGGACTCGTGGTGCTCGTGGGAATCTACGTCTCGACGATCGAACGTGAACGCCGACAGGCCACGACAGACTGACCGGTCGAGCGGTCGTGTCCTTCCGGAAGAATTTCACCACGTCCCGTCGTGTGCCCGCTCGTGAGCGACGCCGAGTACACGCTCGAGGACGAACTCCTGGCTCGAGCGCGAATTCACGCCCGCGAAGTCGTCGATGACCACGGTCTCGAGATCGACCTCTCGAGCGTGGAGTGGGACGTCTCGAAGCGAGCGACGCGTCGGGCCGGTGCCTGCCGGTGGGAAAGCGATCGGGAAGTCGCGACTATCGTCCTGACCAGACGAGCCTACGAGCGCTACGAGTGGCCCGAGTTCGCCGCCGTCCTCAGACACGAACTGGTCCACGTCTGGCAGTTCCAGCGTTTCGGCGAGGCCGGTCACGGTCCGCAGTTCCGCGAGCAGGCCGAACTGCTGTCGGCACCGCGTCACTGCCCGACGTTCTCGGAGCCTCGGTACGTCCTCCGGTGTCTCGAGTCAGGCTGTGACTGGCGAGCCCAGCGCCATCAAGCCTCCGAGCCAGTCAAGACGCCGGAGCAGTACCGCTGTGGCGTCTGCAGTGGCGAATACGAGGTCGAGCACGTCGAGAGCGGCCGTACCTGGACGACCGCTGGCGGGTTCGGCGGCGCGAAAGCGGCGCTTGGATCGCAGTGGTAGCCGACCAACCAGGGTCACGTTCCGTCGACAGCCACACCGCGGAACACTTATTCGGATTACGCCGTCTCTGTCTGCTATGGGAATACTCGATCTGATGCTCGGTCGCGCCGACCAGGGGAAACAGGGGGTCGAGGGCCACTCCTACGCGCTGCCGAAGGATACCCACGCGTTCGTCTCGCCGGTCGCCGTTCGTCGGGATGAGATCGAGGCGATGCAAACGCTGCTCGAGGCCGAGGCCACCGAGCCGTACCTCGAAGAGCGGACCGACGAACTTCAGGACGCGTTCGATAGCGTCTTCGAGGATCATGATATCGATGCAACAGCGTTTGCAGAGCGAAAGCAACACGTCCGCCGGCGAACCAAACCAGTAATCGAGAACTGGGACGAACAGGTACGAGCGGCAGTCGGCGTCGTCTACGTGACGCCCGACACGTACTCGACGCTTCGTTCGTTCGTCGAGATTTGTCGACGACGCGACGAAGACGAGGACGATCCGTTCGAACAGCCCGAATCGATCGCTGCTATGACACCGCTGCTCGGTCGACTCGAGGCCGCAACCGACGACCAGTACCGAGCGGTCGTCCATACGGACCTCCTCCCCGAGTGACCACGGCATCGGCGAGCGAGTCGAGCGTGTCCGGCGTGGCGAGATGTCGTATCGTAATTCGACATTAAATGGTGGGAACGAAACTACCCCGGCAGTCTCGATCATCGTGTCCAACCGTGGCCTCGAAACCGACAAGCTGGCACGGAGGAACGGCTCATACCGACTGCTGAAAGTCGTTACCGGCGAAACCGCAGGTGGGTTCACGGTCGCGCCGGTAAGTGATAGCAGCCCGTATCAATAGCCCTTTTCGTCGGTACTGTGCGTAGCCGATGAAAGTAACAAACTGTTAGTAACGAGTAGGCATTGCGGGCAGTCTACGACACCGAACCTGACACTGTGGAATCCATAGCTGAGTAGCGTAACGATGGTGACTGTTGACGGATACCACGGATAACTCCGGACTGGGTGGCAACGCCATCCGTGAGAGCATGACGACACGAAGAACTATGCTACGTGTAGCCGGGATCGTCGGCATTGGATCAATCGGGGGCGTCGGAACCGCGGCCGCGGGTAAAGACGGCAAGAGCGGACGAACCGAGAACAAAAAGAACGGACGAGACGGCCGCCGAAAGAAGGATTACCGACGGCGGAAAGCCGAGCCCGAGGAGAAAGCCGAGCCCGAAGGGGACAACAACGACCACCGGAAAAAGAAGGGGCGCAAGAAAGACCGTCACAAAAAGAGGGGAGACAAAAAGAAAGGACGCAAAGGCCGCCACAAAAAGACGCAAAAGGAAGACGAGGACGAACAAGACGACGAGCAGACCCTCGGTGAACGGATCCAACAGCGTGTCGACGAGAGACTCGAGGAAGCCGAAGAACGCCGGGAAGAGGCCTTCGTCGAAGCTGGACTTCAAACCGAAGACGAGGAGAAAAGAGACGGTCAAAAGAAAAAGAAAGGGAAGAAGAAGTCCTCTCGGCGGTAACCCGTCCCCGATTCCGATTTTTCTCTCGGTATCATACGGTTTACTGTACGTCATTGCCGGCCCAGCCGCGACCCGGGCGGCGGCTGGGCCGGTACATCGGTACAGTAATCCGTATCAGTGACCGCCCGATTCCGCACCGGTGTTCGGGTTCCCGAACCGCGTTAGGGCCTCGAGTTCCTCCTCGGCGACGTCCTCGAAGGCAGCTCGCGCGATAACACGGCGGTGGACCTCGTCGGCGCCGTCGACGATCCGGAACTGGCGGACCGACTCGTAGAAGTCCGAGATCGGAAGGTCCTTGCCGATGCCGTTCGCGCCACAACACTGTACCGCAAGATCGATCGCGTCCTGGGTCGCGTTCGCGGTGAATACCTTACACATCGAGACGGGAACTCGCGCTTGATCGCCGGCGGCGATGCGATCTGCAGCGTCTCGGATCGCCGTCCGAGCGACGTGCAGTTTGGTTTCGGCGTCGGCGATCCGGTGACGAAGCGACTGCTTGTCCGACAGCGTTGAATCGAATCCACGGCGTTCGCTCGTGTATGCTTTCGCGATCTCGAGCGAACGCTGTGCCATCCCCGAGTAGCGCATGCAGTGGGTGAGTCGGGCCGGTCCGAGTCGTTCCTGGGCGTGGGTAAATCCCCCGTTCAACTCGCCGAGCAGGTGCTCCTCGGGGACGCGAACGTTCTCGTAGCGGATTTCGGCGTGAGACGCGCCGCGGTTACCGCCACCCATATGCGGTACGTCACGCACGACGGTGACGCCGTCGGCGTCGGCCGGCACGAGAAAGAGCGAACACCCTTCGTAGGGATGGGCGTCCTGATCGGTCCGAGCGAGGACGATCAGGATATCCGCCTCGAGGCCCTGGGTGGTCCACCACTTGTGGCCGTCGATGACCCACTCGTCGCCGTCCCGTTCAGCGGTCGTCTGGATCATTTTCGGGTCCGAGCCGGCACCCTGCATCGGCTCGGTCATCGAGAATCCGGATTTGATCTCGCCAGCGACGAGTGGCTCCAGGTAGGTCTCCTTTTGGAGTTCATCACCGGCGAGTTCCAACAGGTGCATGTTCCCCTCGTCGGGAGCGTCGACACGCATCGCAACCTGGCCCAGGAGACTGCGACCTGCCTCTTCGAACGCTGGCAGGGCGTCCCGGAAATCGAGGCCCATCCCGCCGTATTCCTCGGGAATCTGGGGTGCGTATACGTCGTACTCGCGGGCCGCCTCCCGAAGATCGGCGACCGTCCCGCTCGAGACGGCCATACCGCCCGCCCGCTCGCGCTCGAGGGGCAAGACGACCTCTTCCATCAAATCGTGAGCGCGGCTCGCAACCGCCCGTGCTTGTTCTGAGTCGGCATATCGCATACGAACGCTACAAACGTTGGCGACGTAAGCACAGTTGGGAACTCCCACCAGAGTGGAACATGGTAAATATATTTATATCCGATTCCTGACGATATAAAACACCGCCGTATGCTGGGCACGGACGATGGGCTAGTAACAACGACACTCGTGAAACCATCTAAATTCCATATAAGTATTCTATATTTGATGTTAGAGAAGGAGGAAATAAATATATTTCTAATAGATATGACCATTCAGAATGCTCTCGGTCCATCCAGGTGTGCTGGCTAAAATCGGCCATCTGCGAATCGCACCGGATTATCAGAGTTGGTAATCGGCACCTGAATTTTTTGAGGGGTGACTGTTTGGTTGAATCCAATGGCTATTGACGAGGCCGACCAGTCGGATGCCGGGGATTTTTCCGAGGGCACGGCAGCCGACGCAGCGTCGGAGGGCGATCATGACCCCCACGGCGGGACGGACTCGAAGCCGTCCGTCAGCGTGGGTGAATATACGTGGGCAGATTTTATGGACGAATACGGACACGGCGAGGAGGTATCCGACCTATATGCTTCGATACCGGAACCCTCCGACCAGCTCGGACTCGACACCGACGAAGGCGAGGCCCCGAGAGTACCACGTGGCGACGACTGGCAGGGCGTAAATTTCGACCCTACCTCCTATCTCGGATTTCATCCTGACGACCTCGAGACGACCCTCGTGCCCGCCGCCGGTTCCGCCGCGAAGACACTCGAGGACCGATTTCTCGAGTACGCCGATCCGGCGACGACGCCGGTAGTCAAAGACGTTTGGACGTGGGAACACTACAAGTGGGAGTACTACTACGACGAGGACGGCTCCCGACCGCGAGATAGCAACGGCGAGGTCGTCCCCCACGACGGGGAAGACGCACTCGGATTCGATCCAGACACCATCGAAAACCAGCTGTCTGCTGCCGACGACGTGGCGATGGCACTGGACGAGGTCGTCGAGGACCGGACCGTCACCATTCAGGACGACTTCGACGAAGACGCGTTCTTTGCCAACGCCGACGGGACGACGACCGTCGCCAACCGCTACGATCTCGAGAAAGCCGTTCCCGACGCGAAGAAAGTGCACTTCCGGGAGGTCGAGCGTTACTGGGTGAACAAACCCTACGCCTACGTCATCATTTTCCATTCGGAGAAAGAAAACGAGAAGAAGTACTACGTCGTCGAACCGTATCTCAACGAGATCGAAACGGAGCTCAAGGAGTTTCTCTCCGGCAAACTTCGAACGGCGATCAAGTACTCCGAGGAGGGGATCAAACGGAAAGCCAAAGAGGACGGACGCCGATCGGTCATCGAAGACGAAACCAGGCGCCTGTTAAAACGGTATGATCTCTTCGAGACGGTATCGGGAACGTCCAGCGGAGGGCTACTCGAATCGTTCAGATCGATCCTCGGCGCCGCCACCAGTGACGATGACGACGACGAGCCGGCCGATCTACAAGGAATCGAGGCCCGTCCCGAACCGATCATTCTGGCAGAAGACTCCGATACGTTGAACGAGTATCAGGTCGAGAAGCTGCTCTACCTGCTCAAACGGAACTTCATCGGCTACGAACGGATCGACGGCATCAAACACGACATCAACGTCGAGGACATCTCCTGTGACGGCTACAATTCGCCGGTTTTCGTCTATCACTCCGAGTACGAACAGATCATCTCGAACATCTACCACGGGAAGGACGAACTCGACGACTTCGTGGTCAAACTCGCACAACGATCCGGGAAGGGGATCAGCAAACGGCTCCCACAAGTCGACGCGACCCTGCCCGACGGCTCGCGTGCGCAGTTAACCCTCGGCAAGGAAGTTTCCGACCACGGGACGAACTATACGATCCGGCAGTTCAAGGACGTCCCGTTTACCCCGATCGATCTCATCAATTGGAACACGTTCAGCCTGGAGGAGATGGCCTTTCTCTGGCTCTGTATCGAGAACCACAAGAGCCTGATCTTCGCCGGCGGTACCGCGTCCGGGAAGACAACCTCGCTGAATGCCGTCTCGCTGTTTATCCCGAGCAACGCCAAGATCGTCTCCATCGAGGACACTCGCGAGGTCGAACTCCCCCAGCGCAACTGGATCGCAAGCGTCACTCGACCATCGTTCTCCGACGACGAACAGGGCGATGTCGACGAGTTCGACCTACTCGAGGCCGCGCTCCGACAGCGCCCCGACTACATCGTGATGGGTGAGATCCGCGGTGAAGAAGGTCGAACCCTGTTCCAGGTCATGTCGACCGGCCACACCACCTACACCACGTTCCACGCCGACTCCGTCGACGAGGTTCTCAAGCGATTCACCACCGATCCGATCAACGTCTCGAAGACGATGTTCACCGCGCTGGATCTCGTCTCCATCCAGACCCAGACGCGAGTTCAGGGCTCGAAGGTCCGCCGAAACAAGTCCTTGACCGAGATCAACCACTACGAGGCCGAACACGACGAGATCAACGTCCAGGACGTCTATCAGTGGCAAGCCGAAACCGACGAGTTCCTCAAAATGGGGGACTCGAACACCTTAGAAGAGATCCGATTCGACCGCGGATGGAACCGCGACAAACTCGAGGAAGAGCTCTTCAAGCGGGAAGTCATTCTCGCGTATCTCATCAAAAACGGACTCAACACCTACGCCGAAGTCGCCGCGACGGCCCAGGCCTTCATCAACGATCCCGAGACGATCCTCACGCTCATCGCCAACGGCCAACTCGAGGCGAGTCTCGAGGACCTCAGAGAGATGGAAAGCGTCCTCATCGATGTCGATCCCGAAAAGGAAGCACTCGTTCCACGTCCCGATGCGACGACGGAAACGTACAATCTCTCGATGGACATCCTCGAACGAGCCGAAGAATCGCTATTCGACGAGTATCGCGGGAAGGTTCCAAGTGGTCTCGGGAGCGCACTCGGTGCCGTCGACGCCGACGACACCGTCGAAGTTGGTTCGGAAGACGGATCGGTGGATTTCGATGGGACGTTCGACGACGACGGCTGGGAGTTCGACGAAACGAGCACGTTCGGTGCCGACGGCGAGTCGACTGGCGACGAACCTGCCTGGCTCACCGACGACGAGCCGGCTGACTCGACCCCGGTGCCCGCCGACGCATCCACACAGGCAAGCGAGACGCAACCAGCCGCGGAAGTGACGACAGACGCGACGACGGCCGGTGAATCGACCAGCGGGGATCCACCCGAAGACGAGCCGATCGATGGACTGTTCGACGATATGGGCGACACCCTCGAGACGCTCGACGGCTCACGGCCTGTCGATACGTCGGGGTCGACATCTACGGACGGCGATTCGATGTTCCCGGACGGCAAACTCGAGACGGTGTTCGATCCGGACGGTGACGACGAGTCAGCTCTCGAGGAACCCGCCACCACTGACGGTCACGATGGCGAATCAGGATCGAACCCGACGCCACCAGTGGACGACCAGTCCGACCACGATGACGAGTCGATCTTCGGTGAGAGTACTGGTGGCCCATTTAGCGACGACTCGATCGACCTGAGCGAGGAGGGATCGCTGTTCGAGGGCCGCGAGACCAGAGACGACGACTCGATTTTCGGTGGTGAGGACGAGCGTGGCGAGGACACCGAGGGTCAGGAGCAATGAGTCTACAGACAGACGATCGACCGGCTGCAAGCGGCGTCTCGGCTGGCTCCGACACGCTCGGCGAGCTCTTTTACCCGCTGTACAGTCACCTGTTTAGCGACGATAGCGAGTTCGTCGCCGACGTCGAAATCAAACTCGCACAGGCACGAATGACCGATACCGTCGAACTCTACCTCTCTCGAGCGATCGGTATCGGGTTCATCAGCGGACTCGCACTGTGGCTGCTTGGGCTGTTGCTCGGCTACGGCCTGTTCGGGACCGGCATCGTCCGGATCAACCATATCATCGGCATTCCGGTCGGCAGCGATGCAGTGCTCGAGTTCATCGAGACCGTCCGCGTTCCCGCCGTCATCGTCGGTATCGGTCTCGTCTTCGGCTCGATCGGGTTCGCGCTCGGGTTCGGTTCGCTGGTCGCTATTCCATACTCACGTGCCTCGGCTCGCAAACGCGAGATCAACATGCTCCTGACCGACTCCGTTTCGTTCATGTACGCGCTGTCGGTCGGCGGGCTGAACCAACTCGAGATCATCGAGGCAATGTCCGAGGCCGACGATACCTACGGCGAGGTCGCCATGGAGTTTCAAAGTATCGTCAAAGAAACCGAATACTTCGATGTCGACTACCGGACGGCGATCCGCAAGCAGGCGATCGAGACGCCCAGTGACGAACTGTCGCAGTTTCTGACCGACATGCTCTCGATCATCAACAGCGGCGGTGACATGGAGAGCTTCCTCGAGGACAAAAAAGAACTCCACATGCGGACCGCAAAACAGGAGCAGGAACTCACCCTCGAGACGCTCGAGTTGTTCGGCGAGATGTACATGACGCTGTCGCTGTTCCCGCTGTTGTTGATCATCATCATGGTCGTCATGCAGATGATCCCGGATGCGACCGTCTCCAACGAGATGCTGTATATGACCGTCTACGCGCTGATTCCGCTGATGGGGATTGGCTTTCTCGTCCTCGTCTCGACGGTCAAACACGACGAGCCCGGCGACGGCTATCTGACGATGGACGACAGCGATCATCGTGTCCAGCGCGAACGGGGAGAGAGCGGGCTGCTCGATCTCGGGCTCGTCGAACAGTTCACCGGCGAACACAGCGTCTTCGATCGCATCAAGAGTCGCGAGGGGACCCACGAGACGGTCAACGTCCTGAAACAGCCACACATCTTCTTCCGGGACAACCCGCTGTTTACCCTCGCACTGACCGTGCCCATCTCGCTGGTCGTCGTCGTGATGGCGATGGTTTCGGGCTCCGCACCGCTGTCGTGGGACGACATGATCGCAAACCCGATCTGGGGCACGGTCATCTACGTCTACGTTCCGCTGTATATCATCGCGATTCCGCTCTCGATCTTTCGCGAGTGGAACGTGCGACACCGAAACGCCGTCGTCAGCCAACTCTCCGAAGACCTGCGCAAACTCTCGAGTGCCAACGATACCGGCCTCACGCTGCTGGAGTCGCTGCAGGCCGTCGCGGATACGACGAGTGGCAAACTCGCCCGCGAGTTCGAGTTGATGCACACCAAGGTCAACTACGGGACGAGTCTGAAAGAGGCGCTCATCGAGTTCAACAACAAGTATCACATCCCACGACTCGCCCGCTCGACGCGGCTGATCACCGAAGCTCAGGAAGCCTCGAACCAGATTTCGGACGTGTTACGCACGGCCGCCCGGGCCAGCGAGAATCACGACGATATCGAACGCGAACGCAAATCCCGCACCCGCATGCAGGTCGTGATCATCATCATGACGTTCATGACCGTGCTGGCGGTGATCGCCATCCTCCAGACGCAGTTCATCGAGACGATGGTTGGCCTCGAGACCGGCGGCGGCGAAGACATCGACACCGGCGGCGCTGGCGGCGGCCAGATGGCGGACGCGGACATGACCGAAAATATCGATGTCCCGATGCTGTCGGTGTTGTTCTTCCACGCGATCACGATCCAGGGGATCATCTCGGGGCTCATCTGTGGCTACATGCGAGATGCGGACATCCTGAGTGGCCTGAAGTACGTGATCGTGCTGTCGACGATTGCACTGGTCGGCTGGACGCTGGTCGCCTAACATGACCCAGGGAACACAACGAACGGTTTCGATCGGGTTCGACCCCCGCGCCCAGACGAATCAGGACTTCGTCATCGGTATCGGCGTGTTCATCATCGCGGTCGCGTTCGTCTTCACGACGATCCCGGACATCGTCGGCGTCTACTCGGGCACCAGCGACAGCGGCGATGTCGCACAGGTCGATCGCGTCGCCGGAACGGTCCTCGAGAACGAATCGCTCGAGACGGGGACGCCCAACCAGATCGACGGTGAAGGATTCAACCAGACGTTCGTCCAGGAGGGCCTCGACAACAGCTCGCTCGGGTTACGCGCCGACGACGGCTACCGCTTCGACCAGATCAACGTTACGATCGAACCGCTCGAGCGCGAGGGTGGCCAGCCACGACCGCTGAATTTGAGCGGCGACGGGGATCCGCTCGCAGCAGGCGATAGATATGACGACCAGTCTGCGGTAACGGCGACCCGAATCGTGACGGTGACCGACGTCGACGACGACGAATACCCCGATGTCGACTCGGAACACCCCGTGAGACTCGTCGTGAGGATGTGGTAACATGTGGGGGACAGATCGGTTCGGCCGGGACGAAACTGACCGCGGACAGGCCTACTCCCTCGAGGGCTTCGCCGCCGCTGCGGTCGTCCTCTTTGCCCTGCTGTTTGCGATGCAGTCGGTGGTGATCACGCCGGGGACGGGCGGGGCAGTCGATCGAACCTCGCAGGCCCAGATCCAACAGGAGACTCAGGATGCGCTTGTGGTTGCAGCGCATTCGAACGAGTCGGATCGCGGTAATCTCTCCGTCCTTGTGCACGACTGGGCCGACGGTGATATCGAGGAGTCGATGGATATCGACGATTTCGAGGACGAGTACACGTTGGGCTACATACTCGAGACCCACGTTGCAGCACCGTCCTATCCCAACGGCTACGAGGTGGAGTTTACCTATCTCAATTCCTCGGCTGACGGAGACGTAACCACCTCAGACCAAAACCGATCTATCGGCTCGAATATCACGGACCAGAGTGCAGTAACAGCGAGTTATACGATCCCACTATTCGATGAGACAGAACACGTTCCCGAATACGACGGTAGTAGCGAATCGATTCACAACATTGTGGAGGTGCGCGTAACAGTATGGTAACCGAGAGTACTCGCGATCGAGCGCAGGTGATCCTCATCGGTGCGATCGTTATCGCGTTCGTGATCCTCGGCGTCGTCGTCGTGTTGAACGGGTTGGTTCATACGGAGGAAGTGTCCTCGAGTTCGACAAGTCAAAGTACCACCGATTTAGCTGTCATAGAGTATGAACTTGAACAGGGTATTGCAGGATTAGGAAATGAGACTGTTAATTTGGGCGAAAATGATGATTTAGCATCTGCAATTGAAGATGCAGATGACGAACAGGATATGAGAGATATCTTTGACTTTGATGAGCCGGAGGACTGGAAAGACAGTGAGATTATCAAAGATGATTTTTCTAACGACTTTAAAAAAAGTAAGTCTTCTAGTAGAGGAGTAGTTACGAATATCACTGCTGTAGATACGTCCGTAACGATGGAGGGCGGGTCAAATATTAATGTTCCCGCAAATGAAGATAGAAACGTAATTGATTCAGATGACGAATTTCTTGGAAGAGTATTTGAATTCAAGATCGATTTTACAGGGAACCAGGAGTTGGATCTCAATATTGAAAATGGAAATGGTGAAACAGTAACCGTAGAGGTTGATGGTAACAACGATGAAATACGGATCAGCAACGGTGATAATTGCAATAATGTCGACTTACATCAAGCCGAAATTGATTTTGTATCTGGTGAACTTAATAATGTAGAAGAGTCATGCGATCTTGATGTTATAGACATTGATTCGTCATACAATGAGATACACATGGATAACAGGGGATCAAGTATAGATGTTGATTTTATTGGAATCGCCGGTTCTAATGACCTAAGTAGCGATTTCGAAATTCCGTGGATCTTGGAGATCATATATTCATACGATACCGAGAATATAGAATCGAACAGGTCTGTGGAAATTGATATGTACAGTGAGTTATTATGAATGATCGTGCCCTCTCCACTGCGGTCACCCACGTCCTCACGATGGGCATCACCACCATCCTCATCGCGATGTTGCTCATGAGCACCGGGGCGATGCTCGAGGGCTATAGCGATCGAAGCGCCGACCGGGCGCTCGAGACGGTCGGCGAGCGCGTCGCCGGCGAGATCGAGCGGACGGATCAGCTGGGTGGCGACGACGGTAACGCAACCGTCACCACAGAACATCCGCGGACGGTTGCGGGATCGGCGTATACGATCGAACCGCTCGAGACCGACGAGTGCGGGGAGAATACGTTCCTCGAGCAGGGCCAAAACTGTCTCCGGTTGAGTGCAACTGGGGCCAACGCCGAGAGCTACGTCCCCGTCGCGAACCGGACGGCGATGAACACCAGTAGTTCGGCGACGGGCGGGACGATCGTAATCGAACACGACGGCGAGGCGGAGGAGATTACACTCAGATGAGAGCCAACAGCCCCATCCCCGACACGGGGACGATGGACGAGCGGGGCGTTAGCGAGGTGCTGAGTTTCGTCCTGGTCTTTGGCATCATCCTCTCGTCGGTCGTCGTCGTCGGTATGGTCGGCTTCGATTCGATTCAGAGCTATCAGCAACTCGAGCAACAGGGCAACGCCGAGCGAGCGATGAACGCCTTCGCGGACAACGCGAACGACATCGTCCGATACGACGGGGTCAATCGCCGCGCGGGTGACCTGACGCTCCGGGAAGGAGTGGTCGATCCGGGTGCGAGTGGCTCAGAGATGAACGTCTCCGTACACGACGGCGGCGACGAACTGTGGAACTCGTCGGGGACGTACGGCGACGATATCGGCGCGTTCACCTACGAGTCCGAGTCGGGGACGATCGCCTACGAAGGTGGTGCCGTCTTCCGGGAAGCCACCGATGGCACCAGCGTCATGCGGACTGATCCGATGGTCACCTGCCGCGACGACGACATCGCGATGCTTTCGCTCGTCGTAATCAACGAGAGCGAGCAGTCGATTCAGGCGACCGACACCGTCGCGTTCGACATTCGAGAGAACGAAACCAAGAGCACGCGAACCGTATTCGACGATGCGGATACCCTCACGGTGTCGCTAAACGGGGACGACGGACACGAATCGGGGTGGGAGATGTACTTCGAGCACAACGGGTGGGACGAATCGTCCAACGAGTGGTCCTGTGAATCAGTCGAGCGCGTCTCTGTCGACATCGTCGAAGTCGATATCAGCTATCCTGAAATCGGCTGATCCTCAATCGGTGTCCTCCCAATCGCCGGTGAGCATCGCTCGCAACCCGGCTCGAGACGCGAGCGCCTGCACTCGTCGCCGATGTGTGTCGAGGTCACCGCCGGCCTCGAGGTAGAGTCCGTTCGAGAGTCCTCGCGGATCGTCCATCGACGAGCCATCGTCACGTGTTGGCTCGTCGTTCAGGATGGTCCGATCACCGTCCTCGGGTCGCCAGGGAACCCTGATTCCGGAGAGGCCACGCTCGAAGAGATACTCCGCAGTCTGGACGAGTGCCCCGTCCGAACTCGAGTGACCGATCGCGCCGATCGAGCCGCGCTCGTTGAAAAAGCGGACGACGTACTCGCTGTTGCCCGTCTCAGTCGCTGTGGTCGCCGATGGCTCGACCTGATCGTCAGCCAAGCTGTCGTCGCCAGCCGCCGAATCGGCGCCGGGAGACGATGTGGTCGCATCCGCATCGGGAACGTGGGTCGTCGGGTTGGCGTCGGAACCACTCGAGGCTGTGCTCTCGGCCGAGGGGCTGCCCTCGTCGTCGGCCGAATCGTCGGGCGCCCCATTCGATCGGTAGCTCGAGCCAGCCGGCGACGAATCGGCGGGTTCGATCGCCGTCGTGTACTCGTCAGTCGTCCCGTCGGTAAACTCGAGGGCGACATCGGCGGGTTCGGGGTGGTCGCCCTCGCCCCGGACGAACGAGACGATCAGTTTGTCGAGGAACCGTTCCGTCGCCGACTCGAATTCGCTGTCGTAGGGCTCGCTCTCGTCGGCGTGGTCCTGGAGCGTCGAGCGGATCGACTCGACGAGCGAGTTACGCTCGGTCGCGAGCTGTCGAGCGACGAACGCGCGGTCGTGATACTCGAGATGAGAGTCGAGCGAGCGGCGGGTGAAGTGGTCGATCGAACGCTCGTGGTCGGTGAGTGTGGTGTGGTGACATCCCAACCGATCGATGTCCATCGTTCCAGCGAGAAAGAGGAAATGCCGTCCGTTCGTGTAGATTGCTCTGTCGACGCCGGTCCAGGCCATCGCCTCGAGCAGGGCGGCCGCTCGAGATTCGGCAAGCGAGTCCTCGAGGGGTTCGACGGCGACGAAGAGAGCCGGGACCGAGTCGATCGAGAGGACGTACTCGAGGTGCGTGTCGTCGACGGCGACATTCGTCCGACAGGCGTTCGTATAGACGTTCCATCCGAGGGCGTCGAGAAACGGGTCGACGAAGTGCGCGCGCGTTTCGCAGGCGGTCGTCGGCGGGGCCGTCTCGAGGAGGCGTCGAGTCCGGCTGACGTACGGGCCGAGGTCGGGACCGGTCATCTATCGGTAGTATTCGGGCGATGTTCATGTAACGGTCGGTGAATCATCACCACGCGAAAGACCGTCTCACTCGCGGCAATAAATGCGAAGCCGCGCGTCTTCGACAGCGAAGGCCGATTGTAGGTTCGGTGGGATCGTTTCGGCCTTGCCAATGACGAGGATACCACCCGGTCGAAGCGACTGCGCGATGACCTCGAGCATGGACGCTTTGTAATCGTTGTCGATGTAGATGAAGAGGTTTCGACAGACAACCAGATCGAATCCGGATTTTGGCTCGCCGTTGATCAGGTCGTGGCGTTCGAACGAGACGGGACGTTTCACGCGGTCGGTAACGTGGTATGCCCGGTCGTCGACATCGATGTACTGGTCGTGGTCGTCGAGAAAGTCGAGTTGATCGCCGATATCGACGGTTCGGGATTCCTCGTAGACGCCGCGTCGTGCGGTCTCGAGTGCGGGTCGGCTGATGTCGGTGCCCAGAACCTCGACGGTATCGGCCTCGAGTCGCCGGTCGTCGTGGACGAGCATCGACAGCGAGTAGGCTTCCCGCCCGTCTGCACACGCTGCAGACCAGATGCGTATCTCGTCGGTTTCGTCCTCGAGGTGACGAAGTACCTCCCGGATGCCGGCCCAGACATCCGGATTGCGAAAGAATTCGGTGACGTTGATGCTCATCGACTCGAGCAGCGCCGTCTGTTCGTCGGCGTTCCGCCGCAGCAACCTCGCGTAGTCGGCGTACCCGTCGCGTTGGGTTCGGCGGATGCGCGAGGAAATGCGACGATCGAGATAACTATCATTGTAGTGACTCGTCGCAAAGCCGAGTTCGTCTTCGACGAAGGTGAGTATGTCTTCGAATGCGCCGTCGGTCACAGTCGGTTCACTCCGTGGTCGGCCTCGTCGGCAGCCTTGACCACGAGTTCACCCGTCCCAGGCGTAAACGTCACGGTTCGACCGTGTTCGCCACCGATGTCTTCGGCGACGATCGGCACGCCGAGTTTCTCGAGTTCGTCTCTGGCCGCGACGACGTTTCGGTGGCCGACGCCGTCGCCGAAGCTTTCGAACTCGAACATGTCGCTGCCGCCTGCGAGTTTCGCTTCGACGCTCGTGTAACTCGCGCCGCGTTCGACCATTCGCCGTAGCAGTGCCCGGATCGCCGTGTCAGCGTATTTTCCGGGTTTGCGGTCGCTGTTTGCCATTGCATCACCGTCCGGTAACATCGCGTGGGCGAGACCGCCAATTTCGGTCTCCGGATCGTACAACGCGATAGCGAGACACGAGCCAAGCCCGTGAGAGGTGAGTGTATCGCCACCATCGCTGACGGCCAGTTCGGAGATACCGACCTTGACCGGCGACGGTGCGCCCGGTTCGCTGCCGTAGGTCTTCATGATTGGTCGATTTCTTGGAATTCCGCAGTCGTCGGCGCGTCCTCGATTCGATCGGTGTCGAGATCGTTCAACGCGCGCTCGAGGTCGGATTCGTCGGGGATCGCATACACTTCACAGTCGAATGCCTGGCCGTCGGCGACGACGACCGTGTCGAAGACGAAGGCATACTCCTGGTGTTCGCCGAGTTGGATGATAACGGGATCGACGGCTGCCGTCCCCATATCGTGGATGAATTCGGGGGTCGAGTGATCGATCGTCGTATCCAGAACGTTCGCCCAGCCATCGAGAAAGCCACTGGCCATGATGTTGCCCAGTTCGGTGATCGCGCTGCGGCCCATCTCGTCGAACTCGTCGGAGTCGACCGACATCGGTACCATCGCGTCGACGATCTCGTGGGCCGAGTCCTCGTCGAACAAAAACAGCAGGTAGCCACTCGGGATGCCGTCGAATTCGAACGCGACGCCAACCAGTTTTTCGTCCGGTACCTGCTCGGAAATCGCCTCGAGCGAGACGAAGTTCAGCCGCCGGATGTCGACGCTCGTCTCGATACCGGTCAGCGTCGTCGCGGCTTTGGCCATCTCCTCGGCACCGCGTTCGGCCATACGGTCGAAACCGTCGAGTTTGTCGTACTCGATACCGTCGCTGGTCCGGAGACGGTCTAACAACGTCGCCATCGAATCCCGCGTCGGAAACAGGAAATGATCGAACTCGATTTCGGCGTCGAGCGTCTCGATCCGGCTCTGAAAGAGCAACGCAAGATCGTCGTCTGTCGGGGCGTCATCAACATCGTCGACGAACGGACCCGCCGAATCACCCTCGACGAACTCCGGCGTCGACATATCGATGACCGACTCCAAGACGTCCGCCCAGCCGTCGATGAACCCGCTGTTCATCACCTGTCCGACCTCCGTGACGGCGCTTTTGGACATCTGGTTGAACTCGCTCTCGTCGGCATCGATATCGCCCTCGAGATGCGATTCCGCGAGTAATGCGTCGACGATTTGCCGGGCATCGCCGCGGTCGAAGACGACAATCGAGTGGCCCTCGATTGCACCGCTCAGACCGACCCGAACACCGACGTTATCCGACGAATCCGCCAAATCCCGACGTATCTCTCGGCCGCGCATGAAGTTCAACTTCGTGACACCGACTCGCGTCTCGACGTCGGTCATGTGGGTGAGTCGGCCTGCGGCGAGTCCGGTCCCTTCTCGAGCCATTCGGTAGAACGTCCCGAGCGTATTGACATCGAGTTTCATGTCGTCTGTATGTCGATATCGTTGACCATTTCGACGAACTCTGCCAAGTCCGGAAACGCGTATATTTCGGCCTCGATCTGATAGCTCGGCACCGTCAGATCCGAGTCGAAAAACAGGGCCAGATCGTCGTCGCCGAGGTTTGCCGTTCGGGTGACGACCTCCTCACCCGGTGCGTAGACGAGTTGCGGTGCCGCGACATCGATCACCATCCCGAGGACATCCGCCCAACCGTCGATGAAGCCACTGGCCATCATGTTGCCCATCTCCTCGACGGCGCTACGGGCCATCTTGCCGGAGACATCGGACATGTCGTCGACGACATCGTTTAACATGATCGCCGTGATCTTCTTGGCACTCGCTTCGGGGAACAACACGAGGATGTGGCCGTGTGGCGGATCGAGCAACCGGACGCGGACACCGACGCGCTTGCCGGGTTCCAGTTGGGAGCCGATATCGTCGACATCGATGAAGTTCGTCTTCGTGACCTCCATCTGGGCGTCTTCACCGGTCAGTTTCCCCATGTTATCGGCAACGCCGTTCGTGCCAACTTTCGCCATCTCGTTTATGAAGCTCAGCTTCCGGATATCGACCATCAACGTCATCGCTGCCTCCGTTGGTGTTGGTGTTTGATCATAGTGTTGTCACATCTAGAATGGTTACGACCTCGCCTCTACCACGAACCGTTGCACCACTGATACCGGGAATATCGCGCATGAATCCTTCGAACGGTTTGACGACGACCTCCTGCTGGCCACGGACGGAGTCACACTCGAGCGCAACCGGACGAACGTCGTCGCGAATCCGTACGAGCATTCCGTTCTCGGCGTCGCTCGATGGTGTCTCGAGTTCGTCGGCCAGCGAAAGGACCGAATAGCGTTCGTCGCCGACGGCCAACACGGATTCGCCATCGACGGTCTCGGCTGCCTCGACCGGTTCGACGTCGTGAACAGCAGTCGTCGGGATGCCGAACTCCTCGCCGCCACACTCGACGAACAACACGTCGTCGATCGCGAGCGAGACCGGCAGCGTCATCGTGACCGTCGTTCCCGATCCAGGCTCACTGTCGACCGAAATCGTGCCGTCGAGTTCCGTTACCGTCCGTTCGACGACATCCATTCCCACCCCGCGACCGCTCACGTCGGTCACTTCCTCGGCTGTCGAGAGGCCGGGATGGAAGACGAGTTCGAACGCCTCGTCGTCCGACAGCGACCGCGCTTCGTCTTCGGTGATGACACCGGCGTCGACGGCTTCGGCGGTAAGCTGATCCGGGTCGAGACCGCGGCCATCATCGGAGACCGTGATCGTCACCTGATCGCGTGTGCGGGTCGCTCGCACCTCGATCTGTCCTTCGCGTGGCTTGGTGGCAGCGTCGCGCTCTTCGGGTGGCTCGATGCCATGATCGACGGCGTTTCGAACCAGGTGAACCAGCGGATCCCGGAGCCGATCGAGGATCGTTCGATCGATTTCGACATCGGAACCACGGATATCGATGGCAACCTCTTTGTCCTGTTCACGGGCGACATCTCGAACGACGCGTGGCAGCCGGTTCGTCACCGTTTCGACCGGGACGAGCCGAACGTCCATCACCGTTCCCTGGAGATCGGTCAACAGATCCTCGAGATCGTCGAGCTCCGTATCGATCGCGTCCAGATCGAGATCGTTGTCGACGGCGTGACGAAGCCGGACGCGGCTCGTTACCAGTCCTTCGACCAAGTTGAGCAAGTCGTCGATCTGTTCGACATCGACACGGACCGACTGGCTCTCGTTCTCGATCGTCTCTTCGTCGTCGCGGTCGATCGAATCGGGAACAGTAAGCTCGGGAATCTCGAGATCAGGCTCCTCGACGACTGTGACGAGTTGCTCGTCCGCAGCCGTCGATTCCTCGTCTTCAGAGCCTGTCTCGGCCGTATCGAACCATTCCTCGTCCTCCAACGACGTCTCGTCGAGGGCATCGGTACCGAAGGTTTCTTCGAAGGAGTCCCCGGAGTCGTCCTCGAGATCGAGCAGTTCGACTGGATCGTCTTCGACCGCCTCGGACGAAGGCGGCGCGTCCGTCCCCTCGAACTCGGTTTCGGTCGCCCCCCTACTCGAGCCCGCTGGCGCCGACGCCGTCCCGTCCGATTCGGTCGAGTCGCTCGAGTCCCCGAGTTCCTCCGGATCTGACTCTTTCGTGGCGTCGTCTCGAACGGTCCAGTCGTCGACACCACCAGCCTCGGACGTATCGAACGAGTCGGCAGTCTCCTCGAACGAATCATCGAAGTCGGTCTCGGACGTATCGAACGAGCCGGCAGTCTCCTCGAACGAGTCATCGAAGTCGGTCTC
>NZ_RBZW01000076.1:56819-310862 GCF_006543045.1 Salinadaptatus halalkaliphilus
ATCATCGAAGTCGGTCTCGGACGTATCGAACGAGCCGGCAGTCTCCTCGAACGAGTCATCGAAGTCGGTCTCCAAGCTGTCGGCAGCCGCCGCTTCGTCGGAGACAGCCCTTTCGAACTCGACTGTGTCGTCCGGCTCGTCGAACCCAACAGCGGTCGATTCCGGATCGAGACCAGTCTCGCTCGTCTCGGGAGGATCGTCGGCCCCGTCCTCGTCCGGTCGGACCGACACATCGTCCGTCTCACCCACCGTCGTCGTCTCGTCAAGGGCGGTCTCATCGGCGGCCGAGTCATCGTCCGACGCCTCGAGTCCGTCCGTCGTGTCGAGCCCGTCAGTTTCGGGCGTCTCGAACGTGTCGTCCTCCCAGGCGTCGGTCTGTGGTCCAGTAGAATCGTCGGCCGACCGCGTCGAATTGGTCGTCTCAGAAGCTGTCTGCGGTGATTCGGCCGCCGGTTCCCCAGCGATGGAGTCGTCGGTTTCCGACGGTGGCTCGGTTGTCGGCTCCGTCGCAAACCCGTCGGCAGCATCCGACGCCGGGTCGTCGTCGTCCTCGAACTCCTCGCCCAACAGGTCGTTCATACCGACTTCCTCTTCGTCGAACTCGTCGAACTCGAGTTCGTCGAGTTCCTCCTGAAGTTCTTCGAAGCCGACGGGATCGACCTCGTCTTTCAGTTCGTCGAAGACGGCACCAGCGTCGTCGACATCGTCGACATCGTCGTCGCTGGTCGACCCACTCGAGGTCGTGTCGGCGGTCGTCTCGGGCGACTGTTCGGTCGATGGAGTGCCCGGTTCGAGATCGGGATCGGCGACATCTGCCGACTCGAAGAGGTCGTCGAAGGAGCCGGCATCACCCATCTCCTCGAAAACCTCGAGGTCATCGTCGTTTTCGACTTCTTTGACTTTCTCTTCGAGGTCGTCGAACTCCTCGAACTCGTCGAGCAGGTCGTCGACCTCGAGATCCTGGGCTTCGGCCTCACTGAGCGTGCTCGCCTGTGGTGAAGCGTCTGGCTGTGTCGTCGCCGCCTCGAGTCGATCGGTGATATCGACGAGTTCGAAGTCGGCGATGACATCGATCGGCTCGAGTGCGGCTCCGATCGCAGTTTCGCCGACTGCGCTGCCAAAGACGGCGTCGAGTTGCCCGTCGTACTCGCCGTCGACGATCCGTTGGCGTGGCGGATCGGTGCCGACGAGATCGAACGCATCGCTCAGGGCCTCGAGGACGAGCGTCCCGTTTGTCGGCTCAGCCGTCTCGTCTTCGGAGACGGCAAAGCGAGCAAGGTAAGCGTCGTGATCGTCGTCAGCCGGCGGGTCGATGCGGGAGACGAACGAATCGATCGCGGCTGCCGAGGGTGGCTCGACGGACGTGACAGGCGAGTCGTGCTCGAGTTCCGCACGGATCGTCCGAATCGTCGGCGATGGATCGGTCCGGATCTCGCCGGTGGCCTCGATCTCGGAGACCATCTCCTCGAGTTCGTCGACGCCGTCGAAAACGACATCCATCAGGTCCGAAGAGACCTCGAGGCGACCGCTGCGGATGGCATCCAGGAGGTCTTCGATCGCGTGTGCGAGATCGCCCGCCGACTCGAAGCCGGCGGCTCCGGCGTTCCCTTTGAGCGTATGTGCGGTACGGAAGATGTTCCGCATCGCCTCCTTGTCGTCTGGATCGCGCTCGAGTGCAAGCAGTTCGTTGTTGAGTCGCGTGATCCGTTCGGTACTCTCGTCGACGAATTCACTCCAGCGGTCACTCATCGATCTCACCTGCCATCGCGTCGATGATCGTCTCAACGAGAGCGTCCGGCGGGACGATATCGTCGACACAACCGGTTTCGATCGCTTTCGCGGGAATCCCAAAGACCGAGCTCGTTGCCTCGTTTTGAGCGATTGTGTAGCCCCCAGCAGCCTTGATAGCCTGGATACCAGCGACGCCGTCTCGACCCATTCCACTCAGGACGACCCCACAGAGCGGGCCATCGATCGCCCCAGCGACCTGTGTCATCGTCACGTCGATCGACGGTGTCGGTCGCCGTCCGTCCTCCTCGAGCAGCGCCACGCGTCGATGCCCATCCGAGTCGATCTCGATACCGAGATGGCTGTTGCCCGGCGCGACGAACGCGGTTTCCGGTCGGAGTCGGTCACCATCCGTTGGCTCGATGACGTCGTACTCGCTGACGGCGTCGAGTCGGGCGGCAAACCGCGGGGTAAACGCTTCGGGCATGTGTTGGGCGACCAGTACGGTCGCCTCGAGTGCGGCCGGCAACGTTGCGAACAGTCGTTCGATCAACGACGGGCCGCCGGTGGATGCGCCCACGACGATCGTTGGGCTGTCGACAGGGGAGTGCTCACGCGTCGTCGACGGCGCTGACACCGGGCTCGATCGCTGCTCGGGCGCAGTAGCGTGCGTCGGCGTCGGCTCGACGGGAGAGCGGTCCGCCCGGTCCGGCGTCGTATTCGCACTCGAGCGTGTTACACAGCCTCTCGCGTCGTCCGCAAGCGCCCGTTGAGGGGCCGCTCGGCTCGTTCCAAGCGACCGGGCCGTCGCGGCGGTGTGTGCAACGGCGAGCGTCGCGACGTCCATCGCGGCCAACTCGTCGACGGTCTCGACCAGTTCGGTGCCGAACGCTTCCGTCTCGTCGTCCGACGGTGTCGCCAGTACGTCGACGGCGTCGTGCGTTGCAACGTCGACCGTCCGTGCTCGGTCTGCAGTCTCGTCGGGACCGACGACGAGCGTCGGGGTCGGCGACGTCGCAAGCAGTCGTTGGGCTATCTCGAGTCCGTCGGCGAGTTGGTCCGTGACGGCGATCGTGACGACATCCGGTCCTGTCGACTCGAGGTGTGTGTGTGGATCGTCGTCGAGGCGGGTGGTCACGACATCGTAGTCACCCGTGGCGAGTGCGTTGCCGATGACGGATCGCAACCGGGGCGAGTCGTCGACAACGAGTACTCGCGTCATACCACGGCAACGTCCGCCAAGGCCTTTCTGACGCTTGGCTCTTCGAACGGTTTCGTCACGTAGCCGTCGGCGCCGGCTTTGACTGCGAGTTTCATCTTTTCGCGCTGGCCGACGCTCGTACACATGATGACGCGAGCGTTCGAATCGATCTTCTTAATCGCGGCGGTCGCTTTGATTCCGTTACACTTCGGCATCACGATGTCCATCATGACGACGTCAGGATCGCGCTCTTTGTACAGTTTCACCGCCTCGGCACCGTTTGTCGCCTCTCCGATGATGCGGTAATCCTGCTCGAGGATTTGGCGCAGTAAATTCCGCATAAAATGAGAGTCGTCCACGATGAGAACCCCTGTCGACATTCAGTTGTACACCGCTCGATGATAACAGTAGCGCTACTATAAATGCTGTCTCTCGGTTATCATCCGTGATAACCGGATACGACGGGGCAAGCGTGCCGATATCCGCTTCTACCGAGTGCCAAGAGACGTTGAACGAAGCCAGTCCATCCGTTGGTCGAATTCGGTCGGCGGTCGGTACCGATTTGACGTCTCCGACACCGTTCGGTCGCTCGCTGGCACCGCGACACTCGAGTGGCCGCTCGTCGGGCGATGAAACTGGAACGTATCGCAGGCACACCGGAAATCGTTACAACAGACCGCCTCACGACTGTTCGCGTGTCACGAGGTGATTTGCCGCAGCTAACAGCGCATCGATATCGAGGAAGGGAACGACCTCGAAGACGACCGTCCGAGTGGGTTCGTCCGTCGGCAGTGACCCATCGCCGACCGAATCCGAAACCGGCCGGTCGGTGTCTCGAGTACGGCGCTCGCGCTCGAGGAGTGCGGTCACTAACGGATGCTCGAGTGGTTGGGCAGAGATCGACCGATCGGTCAGGTCGGACGCCGTCAGGACGTTGCTCTCGGGGACGGTATCGACGGTGAGAACGTCGTCGACCCGCAACGCCGCCGACTGATCGTCGTCTGGCGAATCGAACAAGAGCAACTGTTCGCGACCGGATCGGCTCTCGGCGGTCGGAAAGTACACCGTCGGGTCGATTACGGCCGTAACCGCTCCGCGAAGGTCCGTGACACCGTCGATCGCGTCCGGCGTCCGTGGCACTCGCGTAACCGTTTCGGGGACGTCGGTGATCGAGGTGACATCGTCGACCGGTACCGCGAGTCGATGCTCGCCGACGCCGAACAGGACGAACCGAACGCGATCTTCGTCCTCGGCATCCTGGTCGGTGTCGCTCCGCTCTCGACGCTCGGTAGCGGGGTCGATATCGATTCCGAGGAGCTTCTCGGGAAGGTCCGGAGCCATCGTTCCTGTTTGTCTCTCACAGCCCGCTGATAAAAATATTGACGACGACCGTCAGCGACGAATCACCGTCGTGAATCATGATAGTTCGCTGAATTCTTTTAGGATTATTCACAATATTTATTTTCCACCGACTACCCCGAACGTAGACGATGGCCCCCGAGCCCGACCGTGACGAATCCGACGCCGATCGACTAACTGTCCTGTTGTTTACGCTCGGCGAAAACCGGTACTGTGTCCGTCTCGAGGCGGTCAATTCAGTCGTCGGCGTGACCGATACCGGGCCCCTCGAGGACGCACCCGATCCGTGGAACGCCGGGACGGTGACTGTAGCGGATGGTCGCGTCCGAATCGTCGATCTCCCCCGGGTGTTTACCCCCGCGAGTGCCACACTCGAGCGCGTCGACGAGCCGGCGTTGCTCGTCCTTCGACGGACGGTCGAAGAGAATGTGGCCTACGGCTGGCTCGTCGACAACGTTGGTATCACGGCGACGATCAACGCGACCGACCTCGAGGCCCCCCGGACGAGCGCACGGCTCGTTCGCGGTCGGTTCGAACGCGATGGGGCCGATGTCGTCCTCCTCGATGAGGAGGCGATCCACGGGTAACGGCGATCGAACGCATCGGCGAGTTCACAGTTACTTGCGTCCGGGGGGCGGGTCGCGATCGGACTCGTCGTCGATCTCGACATCGAGGCCGAGCTCTTCGCGCTGTTCCCGGAGTCGTTTCATCTGGTGGTAGGAGTAGGCCAGACCCGCACCACCGAGTACCGCGACAACGCCGATCAGGCCGAGAAACAGCGGAATATCTCGAGTCTGGTAGTACCGAAGCGAGATGGTGCTATCGACCGACTCCCAGTGGAGGTGTTCGCGGTCGTCGACGATTTCGCGTTCGGCCCCACCCGGGTTGGCGCTACCAAACAGGAAGTTCGACGTTCGGTAGCCCTCGGGAAGCACGACATCGTAGGAACCGTGGATGTAGGCGGGCAACTGGAAGGTGCGACTGCCGGCGTCGCCCGAGAACGCAAGCGTGCCGTTGCCGTCCGGAACCCGAACTTCGGTGCTCGAACGACTCTGGTCGATATCCAGTTCCGAGCCGGTAACTACCGTCCCGTTTGGATACCAGTAGCGGACGCTGTGGACATCCAATGGCGTCTCGCGGTAGATGTTCGACCGATACAGCGACAGTTCGTCGGTCTCGTTCAAGTCGTAGACCGCTCGAAACTCGTCGTTAGTGATGAGACCGGCGTCTTCGATGTCGATCACGACATCGGCCTCGTGATCCCGGAGATCGTCGTACTCCTGCTCGCGGTCGAGTTCCTCGTCGGAGATGCCCCCGAAGATCATCGAACAGCCGGCTAGACTGACGAGGAGGACGACCGCGATCGAGGCGAGGACGAGCCGGCGGTTCATATCAGGGAACGACACAGCGCAGTTCGGCTGGGAGGTACTCGCCGACGCTTGCGAGCAACCCCGGCGGATCGGTGTCGTCGGTGCAGATGACGCTCTGTTCTAGCAGTCCGAGCCGTTCGACGGTGACGTAATCCTGTGCATGGCCCGCTCGGTTGAGCGTCGCACGGACCTCCGCCCGCGTGGCGCTGTTGACGTTGAGCCGACCGTCGCCCCGCGTCCAGTCGTAGAGGCGATCGCGCTCGTCGTCGGCGAGGCGAGGGGGTTGGCCGTCGGCAGCGTCAGGATCGCCGGCGACGAACGCGAGCGGGACGTGTTGGACGAGCCCGTAGCGTTCGCGGATCTGTTCGGCGGAGCCGGGACCGAGGCCGAGCTCGTCGGTCGTGATGCGGACCGACTGGCCGGCGTCGAGGACGATCCCGTCTTCGTCCCAGGACTCGAGGGTGCCGACGTAGCGTTCGCCGGCCTCGAGGTCGTCGGAAATCGCGCCAAATTCCTCCCGAAGGACGTTTTCGGCGACGGTCGCGTCCTCGCCCTCGAGCGTGACCTCGGGGAAGTCGTCGTCGCGGATCTCGAGATCGAACGCGACGGCGAGATCGCCGATCTCGTTGTCGATCAGCGATCGAAGCGAGTCGGTCGCGCGCTGGCGGGCGTCGCCGTCGACGTAGAGTTTCGTTGCGAGTGTGACCATTAGGCGCCTGCGTCGATGTTCAGTTCGTCCTCGAGGGCGTCGAGGCGGTCGTCCATCGCGTTGACGAGTCGGTCGTTATCCATCGAGTCGAGCGGCGAGCCACATTCTGGACACTCGAAGCCGAAGTCCATCGCCTCGCCGAACTCGAAGCGAATCGAGCAGATCTCACAGAGGTAGAACTCGTGGTTTCGCTCGTACTCGCGGCGGTCCTCGAGGGCGTCGTGGAGGCGGTGCATCTCCGATTCCAAGTTCTCCGGGATGTTGTCGTACTCGAACGTCCAGAGGTAGGTAAGCCAGCCCGAATCCTCGTCGCGCAGCCGTCGGTAGCTGGCCAGGTCGTTCTCGTACAGGATAAACAGCGCGCGGCGAACGTCGTTCAACTCGAGGTCCAGCTCCTCGGCAAGTTCCTCGTCGGTCACTTCGCCGTCCGGGGGTGCCGCCGCGACGGGCATCCCCTTCGGACCGACGAGCTCGTGTAGGTACTTCTGGATAACCGGATCCTCGAGGAGGTCCTCAAAAGCCATTATCGCTGTGTAACGCCGTCTGGCCATTAAGTCTTGTCAACTCCCGTGTTGACGATGGTCGAAGTGAGGACCGCGGATGGGGCGTGGGTAGTCCGGCTGGCAAAGAGCAACATTCACGGGCGTCCACGCCAGTTGCCGTGGTAATGCAAACGGACGCCGACGGATTGAATCGGGACGGACGATCTCTCTCTGCGATTCAGCGCCTCGAGTTCGAGATGCCGTGGCCGCCGGACTACGCGGCCGCCTACGTCCTCGACGGCCCGGAGCCGGTGTTGATCGACGCCGGAACCACCGAAGCGACGGCGGAATCGACGCTGCTGGATGGCCTCGACGCGATCGGCTATACGCCCTCGGACATCGAGCACGTTCTCGTTACCCACGTACACAGCGACCATATCGGGCTGGTGGCGCTCCTGCGCGAGGCGGGCTCGGAGATCCACGCACCACGAGCGGCGCTCGATCGGCTCGCGACCGACCCCGAGACGCTCCGTCGTGGCGTCGCCGAGACGGCGCGATCGGCCGGCTACCGCGGCGACGAACTCGAGGCCGTCGTCGAGTCGGAACTCGAGTCGTTTCGGCGGGACCGCCGGCTGCTCGATCCGTCGCTAACGCGACCGATCGACCCCTCGGAACCGCTTACGATCGGCGATCGGGAGTTCACGCCGTTCGAGACGCCGGGCCACGAGATTCATCACCTGTGTCTCGAGGTCGACGTCGATGGGACGCGGGTGCTGTTCTCGGGCGATACGCTCATCGAGCCGTTCCGGGCCGGCGCCTTCGATGTCGGCATCGACCGCGGTGCCTACGACGCCGTCGCGGACTACTACCTGTCGATGGACCGGCTGACCGAGACGACGGCGACGCGAGTCTACCCCGGCCACGGTCCCGTCTTCGAGGAGCCACACGATGTCGTCGAGACGACCCGCGAGCGGCTCGACGAGCTCCTCGCCGAGACGCTCGCCGCGCTCAGATCCATTGAGCCCGCGACGCCGCTTGCGGTCGCCGAAAACCGCGTGGGCGAGCTCCGCTCGAGCGCCCCGCTGCTCGATACGCTCGGCGCGCTCGGGACGCTCACCGACCGGGGAACGGTGACCTACGATGTTGCCGACGGCGTGCGACGGTATCGATCGAGCTGATTGGTCGTCATCGAGTCCGGTGTCGTTCGTTGCCGGTGGTCGTTGACCTCGTTCGAGCAGTCACCGGTACACTGGTACGACGATCTATCACTGAGTCTCGGACTCCGCCTGTTCGACCTCCCACTCGATCGTTACGGAAATTTCCTCGCGATCCCCGCCCAGCATCGGCGAGCGTTCCTCGATCTCGATGGCGTACTCGAGGACGGTTGCGGGCGACAGCGACAGGAGCTTGTTGCCGACCTGTACCTCTGCCGGGTCGTCGCCGTGGAGTTCGTGAGCGATTTCCTGCAAGCGGTTCGCTACTTCTTCGCGCGACAGATCCTCGCCGTGAGTCGTCGTGTCGCTCATATCATCTGTCCCACCGAGTGGACGGATATACGTTGGCGTCGAACTGGCAGGCCGGTCTCTTCGATCTGACTCGAGTGTCCGACGACCCGAAATCTCGCCGAACAAAACAGTTAAGTCGTATCGTGATATGTGTTAACTATAGTCATGGCCACCAGCGAACAGCTCCGGAGCGACCGACGCGGTCGGATGACGGTTCGTCCGGTCGAATCGGTTCCACCGACTGCGACCGTTCGACACGTCGACCAACTCGAGGCGGACGCTCTCGAGGCGTTTCTCGAGCTGGTGTCGGGGAACCGTTCGAGGGATGTCGACGAGACGACGCTCGAGCCGGGTGAGGTCGTCGTCTTTACGGAGTACTATCGTCTCGAGCGACCCTAACGACTGGTCTAGAGGCCGTTTGACGTATCGAAGCCGTTTTCCCCGGTGCGACCGTTCGCTCCCGTATGAACGGCGACACTGACATGACCCTGGCGTTCGAACTCGAGGCGCTCAAGGAACTGGCCTCGCCCGAGCGCGTCTTCGAGGACGCCAGAGGCTGGACCGAGTACATCGGCGTCGTCTCGGAGAAGCCGACCTACGTCGTAACCAACTTCACGCGCAAGAACCGTATCCGTCAGGACTTCTTCTCGGGCCCGCGCGGCAAAGCCGAGAGTCTCGAGGGCGTCAAAGATCAGTTCCAGACCGAACGCTACGTCTACATCGGCGCCAGCGAGGCCGACGAGCAACTTGCCGAGGACGTCGGCTGGGAGTACCTAGCCGTCGAGGACGCGGCCGAAGCAGCCGACTGGACCGTCGCCGCGAGCGTCGAACCCGACGACGAAGAAGCCGAACAGGTCCGCGACGACTGGCCCTAACCGACCGCGCCCGATATCGCTCCCGGAGTCGTCGCCCTTTTGGCCGCCGCGCCCGAACGTCGAGTGATGACAACGCCTCGCGTCCCGGGATCGACCGACGATCGACGCCTCGAGCTCCCGTGTGGGGAGTCGATCGACCCCCACGTGATCGACCTCGGCATGCGCGAGTACACCTGCGACTGCGGCTCGAATCACGCCGTCGTCACGGACGTCCATCCACCGTCGCGCTTTTTCCCCGAATCGCTCGTCGTCGTGCTTCAGGAGGCGATCGACACCGACGACGAGTTCGAGGAGTTCGGGATGCCACACCTCATGGGCGTCGTCCTCGAGGAATTTCCGGAGCAGGTCGTCACCCACGACGCCAGCGACGACGGCGCCGTCGGCTACACCCTGCTGTGGATCACCGACTTCGACGCCCGACGACTGCACGAGATCGTCGTCGAACTCGTCGTCGAACTGATGGACCACGCGATTAGTCACGCCGACGACGACGACGCGATCAGCGAGTTCGAAGCACAGATGCTCGAGTTCGATGTCGGCGAGTTCGTCGAGCAGTACCGCGCCCAACGAAACTTCGAGAGCGAACACGACGGCGCGCTGTGATCGCGTGGCTGCCGTCGCTGGTCGCCACCGCTCGTACGAGCTACTGTCGGCCAGTGCCGAGTAACCCTGCTCGTATCCGGGCCACTGATCCATCGCTACACCGGACCGTCTCGCGCTCCGCCGCAATCGCCACGCTATTGATCGTCCGGTCGAATGCGTCATTCGATGACAACCGACACTGTCGGCCGATTCGAGCGCGAACTCGAGGCCCTCGAGGTCGGGTTCACGCGGGTTCGGGCGGCCGACGCGAGCGACGCAATCGAAACGGCACTCGAGGAACCGGCCGTCGGCGTTTCGCTCCCGTTCGATGGCGTCTCCCTACCGGACTCGGTCCGACGGGCGCCGACGGCGGGCGACCTCGTCGACGCGCGAACGGGCGTGACCCCGGCGACGTTTGCGATCGCGGAGTACGGCTCCGTCGCCATCGAGTCGCGGGCCGCGGGCGACGAACCGGTCAGTCTCTACCCAGAGCGCCACGTCGCGGTCGTCGCCGAGAGCGACGTCGTCCCCGACCTGAGCGCCGGCTTCGATCGGCTCGTTCCGGCCTTCGAGGACGGTGAGGACAGTCTCGTCTTCGCGACCGGGCGCAGCGCGACGGCGGACATGGGCGGGCTCGTCCACGGCGTCCATGGTCCCGGCGAGGTACACGTGATCGTGCTGGAGGATCGGTAAGATGGCGTCCAACCGCCAATCCAACCCGTCCCAACGCGAAAAAGCGGCCCGCATTCGCCACCTCATGGAGACCGAAGGTGATGCAATCTACGCCCACGCCAGTGCCTCGAATCTCCGCCGGACACAGACCTACGCCGAGACCGACGGTATCGAGGCGCTGCGAACCGAAACGCGAGCGATCAAAGAGGACGCGATCGAACGACTCCCCTCGCTACTAGAGACCGTCCGCGAGGCCGTCGAGGAAAACGGCGGGACGGTGTATCTCGCCGACGATGCCGCTGATGCTAACGCCTATATAGCAGAGGTCGTCGAGAACGCCACGGGCGGCGATGGCGACGGAACCGACGCCACCGGAGCCAGCGATACGCCATCGGTCGTCAAGAGCAAGTCGATGACCACCGAAGAGATCGATCTCAACGACGCCCTCGAGCGCGAGGAGATCGACGTCACCGAGACCGACCTCGGCGAGTGGGTGATCCAACTCGCCGACGACACGCCGTCGCACATCGTCGGCCCGGCGATGCACGTGAGTCGCGAGGAGATCGCCGACCTGCTCCGCGAGGAGTTCGACACCGACGACCCGTTCGACACCCCCGAAGCACTCACCCGGTTCGCCCGCGACAAACTCGGCGAGCGCATCCGCGAGGCCGACGTCGGCATCACCGGTGCGAACTTCATCGCGGCCGACACCGGGACGATCACGCTCATCACCAACGAGGGCAACGCCCGCAAGACCGCGGTGACGCCCGATACCCACGTCGCGGTCGCCGGCGTCGAGAAGATCATTCCCTCGATTCGGGACGTAGAGCCCTTCGTCGATCTGATCGCCAAGAGCGCGACCGGCCAGCCGATCAGCCAGTACGTAACGATGCTGTCGCCGC
Source organism: Salinadaptatus halalkaliphilus (assembly GCF_006543045.1). Lineage (GTDB taxonomy): Archaea > Halobacteriota > Halobacteria > Halobacteriales > Natrialbaceae > Salinadaptatus > Salinadaptatus halalkaliphilus. The sequence continues at coordinate 68,205 of NZ_RBZW01000076.1, forward strand.
CGACAGACTCGCCGACGATCGACTTCGATCGGCCGGACGAGCCGATCGCCGGCGGCGGTGACCGGACCGACGGCGAGAGCAGTGACCAAACCGTGGGTGACGACGGAGGTGCGTCCGATTCGGATCGCGATTTTCACCTCGTCCTGCTGGACAACGGCCGCATGGAGATGCGCGAGGACGATCAGCTCCGGGAGACACTGTACTGCATCCGGTGTGGGGCTTGTTCGAACTCGTGTGAAAACTTCCAGTCGGTCGGCGGCCACGGCTTCGGTGGCGAAACGTACTCCGGCGGCATCGCGACCGGCTGGGAAGCCGGCGTCCACGGTCAGGACGCCGCAGCCGAATTCAACGACCTCTGTACCGGCTGTACGCGCTGTGTCGACGCCTGCCCGGTCAAGATCGACATCCCCTGGATCAACACCGTCGTCCGGGATCGGGTCAACCGCGACGAAGCGTCCGAACCCTACGACTTCCTCGTCGACGGACTCACCCCGGACGCCGAATCCGGCGGGATCGACCTCGGCAAGCGCTTCTTCGGCAACATCGGGACGGCGGCCAAACTCGCAAGCGCGACGGCACCCGTCTCGAACTGGCTGAGCCAGGCCGATCCCGTTCGCGCCGGCCTCGAGCGGACCCTCGGCATCGACCGGCGTCGCGACCTCCCGACGTTCCAGCGCGAGTCGCTGGTCGACTGGTTCGAGCGCCGCGGCGGTCCCGAAACCTCGAGGCGGCGCGCACAGCGAGCGAACGAAAGCGGTGCTGGCGCGGCTCTCGATCGCGAGGCCGTCCTCTACCCCGACGTCTACACGAACTACGTCGACACCGACCGCGGGAAGGCCGCCGTCCGAACGCTCGAGGCGCTTGGCATCCCGGTGCGCGTTCCGGCCCTCCCCGAGAGCGGACGGGCACCGCTCTCGCAAGGCATGGTCGCGACGGCCGACCGCCAGGCCAGCGAACTCTACGCGGCCGTCGCCGAGGATCTCGACGCGGGCCGCGATCTGGTTGTCGTCGAACCGTCGGATCTGGCCGCGTTCAAGCGCGAATACGAGCGTCTATTGCCCGATCGCTCCGCCGGTCGACTCGCGGAAAACAGCTACGAAATCTGCGAGTACGTCTACGGCCTCCTCGAGAACGGCGCCGACGCCGGCGTCCTCCGGACTGGATCGGGCGACGATCCCGTCGCGTATCACTCCCACTGCCAGCAACGCACGCTCGATCTCGAGGCTCCGACGACGGCGCTGCTCGAACAGTGTGGCTACGCGCCCCGAACGACGAACGCCGAGTGTTGTGGAATGGCCGGCTCGTTCGGCTACAAACAGGAGTACTACGAGTTGAGTATGGATGTCGGCGACCGATTGGCCGGCGAGGTCGACGGCGCGGAGAGGGTCCTCGCCTCGGGAACGTCCTGTGGCGATCAACTCGAGACGCTGCTCGAGCGGTCGGTTCCCCACCCGATCGAGCTACTGGCTCCCAGATAGTACCAATCGGCAACGAAAAGATATCGGGAACCGGCTACTCGCCGAAGAGGTCGTCGACCGCGTCTCGAGCGGCGAGTGCGGCCTCGTCAGCGGTGTCTTCGGGATCGGGTCCGTCCACGTCGTCGGGAACGTTGATGTAGACATCGACCTCGAGGACGCCCGCTTCGAAGGTGACGGTGATGTCACAGTCGCGAACGTCAGATTGTTTGTACCGCGAGAAGACCAGCCCCTCCGCGGCGTCAGAAGCCGTCTGGACGACGGCCTCGTCCGTCGGCTCGTCCTGGCTCATTTACGCGCCGCCGGGGCCGCCTGGACCGGCTGGACCGCCCATGCCGCCGCCACCGGCACCGCCGAGCAGCTCTTCGAGTTCGTCCTGGAGTCCTTCGAACTGCTGCTGGACGCGTTCTTCCTGTTTCTCGAGGGTCTCGAGACGGACTTCCAGCGAGTTAACCTTGTCTTCGAGGTCGACTTCTGCCTCGTCGTAGTCGGTCTCGACGAGGAGTTCGCCGACCGACCGATACATCGTGGTGTCGCCGTCGATGTTCTCGAGCTCCTCAAGGGCGTTTTCGGCCTCGGTGAGCGTCGTTTCGGCCTCCTGTTTCTGGACGGCGACGGTCTGGGCCGTCTCCTGAAGATCCTGAAGCTGCTCGATTTTCTCCTGTGCTTCCGGCGGCAGGTTTCCTTGCATATCTCGACTCTCGCCTTCCGGACTGATAAAGCCAAGCTTTGTCGTCGACGACGCGGCCGGCGAGGGCAGCCCGGAGGGCTTTCGGTACCGATGGTATGGAGCCGGTATGCGTCGCCACACAGCGTTTGCTGCAGGCAGTTCGTTGGTCGCAAGACTGGCGGCCGGCTGTCTCGAGTCCCTCCGGCGGGAAGACGCCTGTCGCGAACTCGTCGTCGACCCGCCCGAGCGCGTCACCATTCCACCGCAGGTCACACGCCACGAAGGGTACGAAACGGCCTTTCTCGAGGCCGAGACAACGAGGATCACGCTCGAGGAGCAAAACGACAGTTCGGCGGGTGCGGACTATGACCAACCCGCAAGCTGATTGCTGTCCAGCGAGTTGGTAGCTACCATGGTGTCGGTTCGTCGGGGAACTCGGTCTCGGCATCTGCCGTCGGTACTTATCGCGGCCCTCGCCATCGGACTCGGTGGCGGCGGGATCGTACACGTGCTGAGACATCCCGAGCCGCCGGTCGTCTGGGCGTCCGAGTTCCTGTTCGTCGGAGTACCGATCGTCGGTCTGGTGTATGGCAGCTACTGGATGGCATCTCGCCACCTCCCGTCTCGGTTCCGCTGGAGCGTCGTAAGGTGGGTTCTCGGGAGTGCGTCGGTCGCGGGGGTGGTGACGTTGGGCTACCTCCTCGGCCAATCGGTCGAGCCGATTGCCGACGCGGAACTCGGATTTACGATCGTTCTCGTCAGCCTATACGGCGCGTTCGTGTCCCTGTTTACCGCCGTGTCGAACGGCCGGCGATACCTGGACAGAACGCGGTCAGAGCGCGACTCGAGCGAGCGAGGACACGCCGGCGGACGACGGATACTGTCTCCCGAAACCGACATCCTGGTCGAACAGCAATACGAGTGGACCGACACGCCGCCCGCCCACGCGGTCGTCGCTGCGATCGCCGCCGTCGAAAACACCGAGATTACCGAGATGGACGTCACGTTGTACGACCATATACACACCGACGCGTTGAACAGGATCGTCACGACCGAGACGAGCGTCGTTCTGCTCTTTCCGCTCGAGACGTACTGGGTGTTGATCGACGGGGACACGCTATCGATCCTGCAGGATCCGGTCGCTACCCACCGTGGCGTCCAGGGGAAAGACATCCTGTAAGCAGTCCTGCTTCTGGTTCCAACAGGGACGCTCCCACGACCGCAACCGGTGGCTGCAAAGCGGTACCATCAAGAAGCGGTGTGGCTGTCTGCGAGCACGAGTATTCCCGTTCCGAGAGCGAGCAGCAACACGCTGACGGCGAGCCAGTGTGGATTCCAGGTCTCGGTGCCGTGGACGACGTTGTGCAGGTCGAGGACGTAGTGGCTGAGGATCCCGTCGATCACGTTAAACGCGCCCATGCCGAGGAGAATCGAGCCGACGAGGTACGTCGTCGAGTAGCGGCGTCCGGTGCCGTTGGCCAGCCGCCAGAGCAGCCCGAACCCGACGATCATAATCGCGAGCATCCCCGCGATGAACAGCCCGTCGAACATGACGTTCGTCCGGAGCCCGTCGACGCTAGACGGGTCGTAAAATCCCGAGAAGAGGTGATGGGCCTGCAGCGTCAGGTGGAAGATCACGACATCGACGACCGCACCGAATCCGAACCCGATCGTCCCACCCGACAGGAGAAGTCGACGGCGGGGTCTGGCTGCTGTCGCCATACACGGCGAACGCGCTCGAGCCGAAAAAAGCCCGAACCAGCACGTGCTACGACTCGAGGATCCGGTTGCCGGCACTGGCTGACCGCTGGGCGACGTCGACGAGCGTGAGCCAGGTGTTGAGGGCCGCTCGCAAGGCGACGGCATCTGTGGCCTCGATCTCGACGGTGACGAGTGAGTCTTCGCGGTCGATGGTCGCCCGCGAGCGATCGTCGTCGATTTCGCCGATTTCGCGAGCGACGCTATCGGCGACGATCCGGGCACGGACATCGCTCTCGTAGGCGAACTCGAGGGTCGACTCGTGGCAGTACTCGAGGGTCGTCGCGTGAGAAGACACGGTCGCGATCGATTACTGGGCGTCGACTTCCTTGACATCGCGGCTGCGTTCTTTCAGCAGCACGCGGTGGCCACAGTACGGGCAGCGGACGCCGCCGTACTCGTCGAGCTGGACGTCGCGTTTACAGCGGGAGCACTTGTAGCTCATGCGTGAGAGTGAGAGCGGATGTTAGTCGTCGTCCTCGGCCAGCGCCGCGCGAATCGAGCGATTGACCGTCTTGCCCGCAGGGGTCTCGGGACGGTAGGCGCCGCCGGTGAACAGTTCGCCGGTCTCTTCGTTCTTCCAGATGCCGGTGCCAACGCGGGTGACGTCGTCACCGTCGACCGTCGCGTTTTGCATGTCGTTTTCGATCTCGCTGACGCGGCGTCGGGCGACGCGACCGTAGCGTGCGCCGAAACGACCCGCACTCCCGACAGTTCCTTTATCGGCCATAGTACCGCTAGGTATCCCCAGCGGATTCTTAAACCTGTTGAGTTAGCTTCGGGGTCGAGCGTCGATGGTCGACCGAGCGGTCATCGACTCGAGTACCGAACGGGGGGCGTCGTCGGTCGTCGAGTGACGTGGCGTTAGGTCGGTTCGTCGGCCGCTCGGTCGGCGACCGGGCCGGCGAGCAACTCCCAACAGACGAGCCCAAACGCGGCGAGGTAGCCGACGGCTGCAAGCGGGGCGGCGAGCAATCCCGTGCCGACACCCGTCGCGGCGATCACTGATCGAAGGACGAGCCCACTTACCGCAAGCAGCGGAATCGCAGCCAGGACGGCGTCGGGGCGCTCGAGCATGGCTAATTACATCTCATTAGCCCCACGCTGGTAAGGGCCAGACAACCAGCAGACGGTGACACTTCCATCGGGTCGGGACAATACTTGCGCGACGACGCTCGTCAGTTGTGGGATGACGGTCGCGGACGTGGCGTCGGTTACTGGAATTCGGCGTCGGTGAGCACGTCGTTCAAGTCCGCACGAATCCGTTCGCCCATCTCTCGGTTACGGGCCGTCGTGACGACCCGGTTTTCCTGCACGCTCGAGCCGTCTCGCAGAAGCATGCGAACGTTGCCGCCATCGTCGGCGCGGGTCACTTTCGCTCGCAACCCGGACTGAGAGCCCTTGCCGCCGGCGTCGATCGGTCCCGGGATGACTTTCTTGACGTGTGGGTGGTCGGCGACGGTCCGGATGGCCCGCATGCCGGTTCGACCGCCGATCAACGTCGTGTGGCTGCCGCCGATCTTTTCAGCCGGCGGCGTCTCGACGACGTCGAGGGCGCGCTCGTGGCGGCGCTCGAGGACGGCCTCGACCGGTTGCTCGTCGTCGACCCGGTAGAACGAGTGGTGGACATCCTCCCGGACGGCTCGGATGACGGGGCGTGACCCGCCGGCGTAGACCTCTTCCGGCCGCTTTCGGCGGATCTCGTCGCCGATTCGACCGGCGAAATTTCGTAGTTCGACGACGCCGTTCTCACCGCCCTCTTCTGGCGTCGTCGTAATCGTCGTCTCGCCGATGATGGGGTCGTCGGTCGTCTCTGACCGTTGTGTGTCGTGCTCGTCGTCGCCAGCGAGCATCGTTAGCGTCGCTCGCTCGCGCCCCGCCTCGAGGACGATCGCCTCGGTATTCGACTCCCGACAGACCAGACAGAAGTCCCCGGGTTTCTCGAGGGGCGAGGCACAGTGACGACACTCCATGGCGGGGTGTTGTCACCGGCCGTGTAAAACCGACGCGCTTTCTCGTCGACAGCCGGTCGGCGAGATACCGAAACCGAACCTAGAGAATGCGCTCGAGGATCCGTTCGACCGCCTCGTCTTCGACGACATCGTACGGGACCCGCATCGGGGAGATCGAGATATCGCCCTCGAGTAGGGCATGGCGATCGGTATCCGGCGGATCGGGGATGTCGCGGTTGGCCATCTGCTGCCAGAGCCGGTTGGTCAGCTGAAGTTGACCGTCGACCATGGCCCCGTCCATCTCGTAGACATCCGTCGGCCGCGTCAGTTCGAATCCGTCGGGATCGTGGCCCGGTTGCGGGACGTTGACATTCAGGTAGTCGACGCGATCGAAGAGTCCGGTACCCGGAATGCCCTCGACGAGCGCGGCCGCGACGGCGGCGGGCCGGGCGAAATCCACGGGATCGAGATCGTCTTTGAGGCCGAGCGTATCCATCGAGACGGCGATCGAGGGCGTCTCGAGGAAGGCCGCTTCCATGGCGGCACTGACGGTGCCCGATCGGCCGAAGACGTAGGTTCCGAGGTTCGCCCCGGAGTTACAACCCGAGACGACCAGATCGGGTTCGGGCTCAATGGCGTTGATGCCGACGATCGTGCAGTCACAGGGGGTGCCGTCGACGGCGTAGCCGAGCTCGTGGTCGGTGTGGGGGACCGGTGACGTGAACCCGGCATCGGCCAGATCCATCGCGAGTTCGTCGCTGTCGGTGCTGGTCCGCCCATAGGACAACGATCGACCGACGGCGCTTTGATTCCGGTCCGGAGCGACGACGGTGACCGATGCGACGTCGGAAAGCGCATCGTAGAGCGCCCGAATGCCGGGCGCGTCGATCCCGTCGTCGTTCGTCAAGAGAACGTGGGGAGCCGTCTCCATATCCAGCCCGTTTGCGTTCACGATGGATACGCGTACCTATTCCGGCGAAGCGTGGTCGAGGTCGACGATCCGTTCCCGTCTCCAGAACTCTCAAGGAGTGTCCCCACGAATAGCGGGCAGATGCACCGCCGTGGGTTCCTCGCACTTTCGCTCGCCGTTGCGGGGTCGGGCTGTCTCGAGTACGTCACGGAGGACAACGGCGAGCAGATCACCGAACCCGGCGACGTCGAGATCGTCTGGCACGACCTCGTTCGGGACGATCCCGGAACGGAAGACGAACGCGTCGCCGTCTGGGGTGCCGTTCGAAACGTCGGCGAGCGAACGCTGAGCTACATCGAGATTCGAGCAACGTTTTTCGATGTCGACGGCGAGGAACTCGAAAGCGTCATCGAAAACGTCGACGAGGACGTTACGTCGGGCGCCGAGTGGACGTTCGAAGTGGAGTTTCCCCACTTCGGAGAGCGAGCCGCCGAGGTCGACACGTACGAACTCGAGCCCGCAACGGGGGTCTGATGGAACACGGTCGCGAGCCGTTACGGCGAACGGACGACGGGGGTTGCCATGACTGAACACGACGAAGGCGTCTCGACGCTCGCCAAGCAAGGGAGCATCACGTTCGTCGGCAACGTCGTCAACGGCATTCTCGGCTTCGCGATCGTCATGTTGATGACGCGGTTCGTCAGCCCGTCCGTCTACGGGCTGTTCGTGTTGGCGACGTCGGTTATTCTCTTCATGCAGGTGTTTGCGAACCTCGGACTGCCGCTTGCGATCGATTACTTCGTCCCGCAGTACTTAGACGAGGACGAACACGGGAAAGCCAAGGGTGTCATCGTCCAGGTGACGGCGACCGTACTCGTCACCTCCTCGATTATCGCGTTCGTACTCGCGTCCAGCGCGGCGTTCATCGGAGAATTCTTCCAGGAACCGTCGATGCAGATCGCTCTGCTCTTTCTCTCGATAACCGTGCCGATGCTGGCGATCTACAACGTCTTGCTTACCTCCTACTACAGCATCAAGAAGCTCCAGTATCGCGTCATCATGCGCGACCTCGTGCGCCCGATCGTTCGCTTTACTGTCACCGCTGGGCTGTTGCTCGTGGGCTACGGCCTGCTCGGGCTCATCGTCGGCTACATCGTCGGGTTGTTCGTCGCGATTACGATCGGTGCGGCGATTTTCACCTACAAAGCGTGGGACCTCCTCTCGACGAAACTCGAGCTCGTTGCCCCGCGGCCGCTCGTGACCTACTCCGTCCCGCTGGCGATGACCAGCGTCGTCTTCGTGCTGATGGGCCACGTCGACTACTTCGTGCTCGGGTTCTTCCTCGACTCCGACGATGTCGGCATCTACCGCGTCGGCTATATGCTCGGCTCCGGGTTGATGATCATCTTCAATTCGCTGTCGCCGGTGTTCAAGCCCCTCATCGCGGAGAGCCGCGACGACCTCGAGCTGGTCGAACGGCGGTTCCGGATCATGGCTCGCTGGATCGCCGGTATCACCCTGCCGATCACGATTGTCCTCTCGCTGGGGGCGAGTTCCTACCTCGCGGTGTTGTACACGCCCCAGTACGCCGAGGCGAACGCGGTCGTGGCACTGCTGGCTGGCGCCTTCCTGTTCAACGTCACCTTCGGCGGCCCCGACGGCTCGTTGCTCCAGGGACTGGGCTACTCACGCTACGTCTTCGCGAACACGCTCGCGCTCTTCGGCGTGAACTTCCTCGTCTCGATGGTGCTCGTTCCGATCGTCGGCATCGAGGGGGCCGCGATCGGGTCCGCGGCGGCGCTCTTTCTGGTCGGGACGCTTACCCTGATCGAACTCTACTACCTCGATCGGCTCCACCCCTTCACCAAGGACTTCGCCAAAATCGTCGCCGCGGGCGTGCCAGCGACGATCGCCGGAGCACCGATCGTCCTCGTCGTCGACAGCGATCTCGTCGTCGCTGCCGTGCTCCCAATCGTCGTCATCGGCACGTACGTCCTCACGCTGATCGCGACGGACGCCTTCACCGACGCCGACGCGCAGATGGCTGCCGAGTTCAGTCCCACCCTCGAGAAGTGGCTGTCAGTTGGTCTGTTCGGTCGATAATTCCTCTCACCACCGCTTGGCCACTCGACGGCTTCGATAGGGGCGTTCGAGTAATCGACTGGGCCGTTCACGATCGACCTCGAGTGCATTTTGGCCGAAACGTTGAATTATAATCAATATAACTGCTATTCACACGAAACGGATGTCTGACGCGTCACGGGAAAACGTCGACAGCGGTGAGAAATTGTCGTCAAGCCGAGTGGTGACGCTCGTCGTGTCGGACGATCACGAGCAGGAGACGGCGGTTAGATCGACCCTCGAGAACGCACCCGAGCCACTGGATGTCCTCGTCACGGACATCGATACGCTCGCGGAGTACGCCGACGATGCAGTCGACTGTCTGGTCTGTCTTGGGAGACTCCTCGATGAGCACCGTGACGCGCTCGAAGCGATCACCGAACACGCGCCCTCGTTGCCGGTCATCTGTTGGGGGATGCCCGAGCGACTCGGCCTCGAGACGGCACTCGAGGCAGGCATCACCGATTACGTCCGGTCGCCACAGACGGACGATCAACGGCGGATCGCTGCCCGCCGCGTCCACGCACACGGCAATCGGTATCAAGCGACACGGGCGGCCGCGACGTATCGGTCGATCTTCGAACGACTACCCGACGCCGTCGTCGTCCACGATGCAACTGGCGACTACGAGCGAGCGAACGAGCGTGCGACGGAGTTGCTCGGGTACGATCGGTCGACACTGCTCGAAAAGAGCGTTTCGGAGATCGAACTGACCACAGATGCAGCTGCACTCGAATCGCAACTCACGCGTTGTGATCCCGGCGAGACGATCGTCGTCACCGGTCGAAATCAGCGAGCAGACGGGGACGTGTTCCCGGTTCGGGTGAATATCCGCCGACTCGAGGCCGATCCCGACCGATTCATCGCTTCTATCCAGGAGATCACCGAACTGAAAGCTCGCGAACGGGAACTCGAGCGCAACCTCGATCTCCTCGAGAAGATGGAAGAACTGACCAACGCGGGTGGCTGGGAGGTTGACTACGAGCGCGAGACGGTCCGGTGGACCGGTGGCACCCGACGACTCGTCGGCGTCGACGCGGCGTACGAACCGACCCTCGAAACCACGCTTCAGTTCTTCCATCCGGACGACCGACCACGACTCGAATCGGCGGTGAAGACGGCGATCGTGGATGGCGAGCCGTTCGACGAACAGTTCCGGCTGGTGACCGTCGATGACCGGGTACGACACGTTCGGGTTCGCGGCGACCCGTATCAGGTAAATGGGTATACCACTCGCGTTCGCGGCTCGATCTGGGACATTACCGATCGAAAAGCTGCCGAAGACGAGCTTCGACAACGGGAGGCACATCTGAGCCAAGCGCAGTCGGTAGCCGAACTCGGCAGTTGGTACAAGGAGATCGCCACTGACGTGATCCACTGGTCGGACGAGGTGTACGAGATCTACGGGATCGAGAAACGCACCGGTCCCATCGACCACGCGTTTTTCATGGAACACGTCCATCCCGACGACCGCGAGCTCGTCAACCGCAAGTGGGACGCAGCGAAGCGAGGCGATCGCTACGATGTCGAACACCGGATCATCACTGGGGATGGCGAGACGAAGTGGGTGCGTCAGAAAGCGAAAATCGAGTTCGACGACGGCCTCCCGACCGACGCGACCGGGGTCGTCCAAGATGTCACCGATCGAAAGGCCTACGAGCGTCGTCTCGAGGCCCAAAACGAGCAACTCGACGTGTTGAACCGAATCATTCGTCACGACCTCCGAAATCAGCTGAACGTCATCGATGGCTATGCCGCCGTTCTCGAAGAGCACAGCGACGCCACAGCGCCGTTAGCGACCGAGATACGAACCGTCACCGAGGACCTGCTCGAGATGGCCGAGGAGATTCGGACGGCCAACCGACTGCTGGTCGAGGGCGATGACTACCATCGCGTCGATGTCGAAGCGATCGTTGAGGCTGCAATGGCGTCGGTTCGAGACGAGTACGATACGTTCACGTGTGCCTGTTCGATCGACGACGGCCTGTGGGTCCGAGGGACGAACGCCCTCGAAATCGCTCTCGAGCAAATCGTCGAAAACGCAATCGAACACAACGACGCGGCGACGCCTCGAGTCGAGATCAGCGCCGAACACTGTTCGGAGACCGACACCGTTTCGATTCGGATCGCCGACAACGGCCCCGGAATTCCCGACTCGGAGCGCGAACTCCTGACCGGAACCCGAGAACGCTCACAGATCGAACACTCGAGCGGACTCGGTCTGTGGGTCGTCAACTGGATCGTCTCTAGCGTCGAGGGAACCCTCGGGTTCGAGACCGACGACGACGGGACGGTCGTCACGCTCGAGTTGCCATCCGCGACGGACCGACCCCACACGAAACCTGGCGAGCCGTCTCGACGCTAACGGTTGGCGGTCGAGTACAGCCGTGGGCGATGCTGTGACGGTCTGGCCGCTACGCGATCGTACGACACACACGCGCGCTGTCTGTCGGTTTTGGCGAAAGCGTTATCAGCGCTTCAATCGTAACCCTCGCCAATGTGGATACTGCAGTCGTCGACACGGCGAGTGCGATCGATCGATCGCGGAGGTGAGCAACGGTGGAACTAATTATTACGGAAAAGGACAACGCTGCGCGGCGAATCGCCGACATTCTCAGCGGCGGGAGCTACGATTCGACGCGCGAAAACGGCGTCAACGTCTACGAGTGGGGCGGCAAGCGCTGTGTGGGGCTATCGGGCCACGTCGTCGGCGTCGACTTCCCGCCGGAGTACGGCGACTGGCGTGATGTCGAACCGGTAGAACTCATCGACGCGGATATCGAAAAGACCGCGACGAAAGACGACATCGTCGCGACGCTTCGAATCCTCTCGCGGAAAGCCACGCGCGTGACGATCGCGACCGACTACGACCGAGAGGGCGAACTCATCGGCAAGGAAGCCTACGACATCGTCCGCGACGTCGACGAAGACGTGCCGATCCGCCGGGTTCGGTTCTCCTCGATCACGGAAAACGAGGTCCAAAGCGCGTTCGACGACCCCGACGATCTGGACTTCGACCTCGCGGCGGCTGGCGAAGCCCGCCAGATCATCGATCTCATCTGGGGTGCCGCACTCACGCGATTTCTCTCGCTTTCGGCGGGCCAACTCGGCAACGACTTCATCTCCGTCGGCCGCGTGCAGTCGCCGACGCTCAAGCTGATCGTCGACCGCGAGCGTGAGATCGAAGCCTTCGATCCCAAGGCCTACTGGGAACTGTTCGCCGATCTCACGAAGCAGAGCGACGACGCCGACCCCTTCGACGCACAGTACTTCTACCGCGACGAAGACGACAACGAAGCCGAACGCGTCTGGGACGAAGCGACCGCTGATGAGGTCTACGACACCCTCTCGAGTGCCGAGACAGCGACCGTCGTCGACGTCAACCGTCGCACTCGAACCGACGAGCCGCCGACGCCATTTAATACGACCCAGTTCATCCGCGCAGCCGGCGCACTCGGCTACACCGCACAGCGGGCGATGTCGATCGCCGAGGATCTCTACACCGCCGGCTACATCACCTACCCCCGTACCGACAACACCGTCTACCCCGACGATCTCGATCCCGGGGCACTGCTCGAGGAGTTCGAGGGCCACTCCGCACTCGGCGAATCCGCCGCGTCGCTGCTCGAGGCCGACGCAATCGAGCCGACACGGGGCGACGAGGAGACGACCGACCACCCACCGATCCACCCGACGGGCGAGATTCCGACCCGCGGCGACGTCTCCGACGACGAGTGGGAGATTTTCGAACTGGTCGTCCGCCGATTCTACGCGACCGTCGCCGACGCCGCCGTCTGGGAACACCTCAAGGTCGTCGCCGAGGTCGCCGACTGCCGGCTCAAGGCAAACGGCAAACGGCTGCTCGAGGCCGGCTACCACGACGTCTATCCGTACTTCAGCACGGCCGAGAATCACGTCCCCGACGTCGACGAGGGCGAGACGCTCGCGCTCTCGAACGTCGAACTCGAGGACAAGGAAACCCAGCCGCCGCGTCGCTACGGCCAATCGCGGCTCATCGAGACGATGGAAGACATGGGCGTCGGGACGAAAGCGACCCGCCACGACATCTTGGAGAAGCTCTACGATCGGGGCTACGTCGAGAGCGATCCGCCGCGACCGACGCGGCTCGCGATGGCCGTCGTCGAAGCCGCCGAAAACTACGCCGACCGGGTCGTCAGCGAGGAGATGACCGCCCAGCTCGAGGCCGATATGGACGCCATCGCGTCGGGCCAGGCCAGCCTCGAGGATGTCACCGAGGAGTCCCGCGAGATGCTCGAGGACATCTTCGCCAACCTCGCCGACTCCCGCGACGAGATCGGCGATCACCTCCGGAAGTCGCTCAAAGACGACAAACGGCTCGGCCCCTGTCCGGAGTGTGGCGAGGACCTGCTGGTCCGGCGCAGCCGCCACGGATCCTACTTCGTCGGCTGTGACGGCTATCCCGACTGCGAGAACACCCTGCCGCTGCCCTCGAATGGCAAGCCCCTCATTCTCGAGGACGAGTGCGAGGACCACGGCCTCCACGAGATCAAGATGCTCGCCGGCCGCCAGACGTTCGTCCACGGCTGTCCGCTCTGTACGGCCGAGGACGCGGGTGAAGGACCGGTTCTGGGTGTGTGCCCGGACTGTGGCGACGAACACGATGGCGAACTCGCGATCAAGACCCTCCAGAGCGGCTCCCGGCTCGTCGGCTGTACGCGCTATCCCGACTGCGAGTACTCGTTGCCCCTCCCCCGTCGCGGCGAGATCGAGGTCACCGACGAACGGTGCGAGGACCACGACCTCCCGGAACTCGTCGTCCACAGCGGCGACGAGCCCTGGGAACTGGGCTGTCCGATCTGTAACTACCGGGAGTTCCAGGCCCGGGAAGCAGAGAGTGGCTCGGACCTCGAGTCGATCGACGGTATCGGCGCGAAAACCGTCGAGAAACTCGCCGCTGCCGGCATCGAGAGCATCGACGACCTCACCGAGGCCGAACCCGACGCCGTCGCCGAGACGGTCGACGGGATCAGCGCCGATCGCGTGCGAAACTGGCAGGCCGAAGCCTGATCCGGCGGCGAACCTGTTTACTCGGTCGACCCGTCTCCGTCGTTCTCGAGGACGTGACTGACTTCGCTGACGATCCGATCGGCCTCGAGGACGCCGTCGTCTTCCCACCGAACGGTTCCGTCGGCGTCGATCGCGAGGACAACGGGATGGCGGGCGATGTCGTAGGCCGTCACGAACGACCGGTCGGGGTCGAACGCGAGGGTCCAGTCGCCGTCGTGTTCGACCCACCAGGACCGAAGCTGGTCTTCGGTCTGTTGGTTGGTGATCGAGACCACCGTTATCGCGTCGCCGTACGCGTCAGTAAGGCGTTCCCGCGCCGCGGCGAGCTCGGGCATCGACGCCTGACACCGCTGGCACACTGGCGAGAAGGCGACCGCGATCGTGAGGCCATCGTTTGGGATCTCGATCGTCCCGGCGTCGCTGCCCGGCACTTCGAGCGTGCGAAGCTCGAGCGGGGCCGAATCGTCGGTGGGGTCGTCGCTCGTCGTCTGTTCCGGCGGTGTCCCGGTGTCGTCGCTTCCGACGGGGAACCCCCGTCGGAGAATCGCGGCGCTCCCGCCGAGGATACCCACGCTCGCGAGGCCGGCGACGAGTTCGCGTCGGTTCATTCGTGATGGTTCGCCACCGATACCGATCGTCGGCGGCCGATCGACTACAGATACGGGATCGACGTGCAAAAATCTCTCCGTGCAGTGTCACGGGCCGGTACCGTCGGACGCCGACGCGTTCGCGTTCGAATCGACCCCACTATCGGCACGCGTCGCCTCGAGTCCACGCTCGAGTTCGGATTCGATATTGTTGGCCTCGACGCTCCCGCGGGTGCGCCAGTAGACCTCGCCGTCGGGGTCGATCGCGACGAGCGTCGGAAAGCCGACGACGTCGTAGTAGTCGTTACAGGCGCCGGTCTCGTCGATACCGATCGGCCACTCGCCGTCGTGTTCGGCCCACCAGTCGGCGAGTTCCGCCGGCGTCGGCGTCGGTCCCTGGGTGGCGTCGGTGACCGACAGAAAGGCGATATCGCCGTCCGGACCGACATCGTAACGGTTGGCGAGACTCGATCGGGCGTCACCGATCGGCTCGAGTGCGCCGGCGCTCGTCGGACACTGGGTTCTGGTAAAGTTGACCAGCAGGTGCTGGTCGGATCGCGGAACGGTCGCGATGCCAGCCTCGCTGCCGGGCGCGTCGATCGTCGCGATGTCGAACGGCGGTTCCGTCGAGCCGTCGTCGCCACGCCCGTCGCTGGTACCACCGCCACTGCCGTCGTCAGTATCGCGTCCGTCGTCGCTCGAGGTGAAATCGTCCTCGAGACAGCCCGTGAGTGTGAGTGTACAAACGGTCGCAGTCACGAGTTCACGACGGGTCGGTGCCATTGTCGGACAGTTGCGGTGCTGGTGACAAGTAACCGATGGACTTCGAACGACGATGACCCTCCATCGGGACGAAAGCGGCACAGACGTACTCTGCGGATCGATACATCGAATCCGGCCTCGTAGGTAGCCGGTTCGTTATAGGGAGTATCGTCGCCAGCCGGATGGGTCGCCTCGCAGGGATTGGTACCCTGTTTCAATCCCCGGTCGGGAACGCTATGAACGCCGACGATAATCCCTCTCATACGGTTTACTGTAAGTCATTTCCGGCGCAATCGCCGTCCGGGTCGCGGTTGCGCCGGTAAATCGTTACAGCAATCCGTATCAGTCCTCGTCGCTCGAGTCGAGCGAGGCGAGGACGCCACGCGTGTTCATCGCAGCTTCGGCCTGGACCTTGCGTTCGTTCCAGGCACCGGGCAGGGTCGCGTTCTGTGCGAAGTACTCGACCACCGCGTCGTCGTCCTCGAGTTCCTCGCGTTTTGTCGCGACGGATTCGACCCACTCGGTGAGTACCTCGGCGTACTCCTCGAGGGCCTGTTCGGGATCGTCGCTCACGTCCCGGGGACCGAAGTGCGTGTAGAAGATGACATCGGGGTCGATATCTGCGAGCATCTCGAGGTCCGCGAGACAGCCCTCGAGGTCGAAGTCCGAGGGTGGGGAGGTCTCTTTCATCTCCTCGCGTTCGGGCACCCAGATGCCGGCGGCGTCGCCGGCGAAGACCGCGTTCATCGTCGGCTCTTCGAAGACGACCTGATGGAAAGCGTGGCCGGGCGCATCGTGGACGCGAAGTTCGTGGTCGCCGAGATCGACGACGTCGCCATCCTCGAGTTCGACGATCCGATCCTCGGGAACGGGTTCGGGTTCGACGTAGTACTGCCACTGGTCGCCGACGGCGGCTTTCGTCCCCGCGACCAGTCGCGAGGGATCGACGAGCATACCCGCGCCCACGGCGGGCACGTAGACATCGGCGTTCGGACAGGCCTCGGCGAGCAACCCGGCACCGCCGGCGTGATCGAGGTGGATGTGGGTCACTGCGATCACCTCGAGGTCGTCGCGCTCGATGCCGATTTCCGCGAGCGCCTCGAGGATGTACTCGTAGTTCGTGCCGATACCGGTTTCGACGATCGCCGGCCGTTCGGCGTCGAGTACGTAGGCTGCACCGTAGGCCGCCGTATCGTACATACCGGTATCGACGTAGTAACAATCCGAACAGCCGTCGATGTCGACTTCGTACGTGTCACCAGGTGCCATACTACAGTGCTGTGTGTGATGGGGTAAAAACTGTCCGCTCGGCGGAAAGCGTATGCAGCCACCGACACACCCTTTACACACACTTTCGTTGGACGGTGTAGGAGTGAGTTGGTCGGACGGGTCGGAGGACTGTAACGATGCGTGATGACAGTATCGACACACTTGTGCGAGATTACGGTGCGACGGCGAGTAGTGGGTTCGGGCTCGCCTTGCTTGGACTCCTCTGTAGCTGGCTCGTCGCGTTTCGGGCGACAGTCGAGATGGTCGGGGCCCTCCTGGCGATCGTAACGGTCGGTGTACCGGCGCTCGGACTGGTCTGGGCCGGGTTCCGGCTCGGACAGAGTAACATCGAGCCGACACGCTACGGTCGAATCGTACGCTGGACGGTCGGTTGCAGCCTCGGGTTTTTCCTCGTCAACGCCGTCATTATCGTCACCTACCCGTGGTACGACCAGTCCGGTAACCTGATCTGGGGGCTCTGGTCGATCACGACCGGTGGCGTCGGCGGGTTCGTGATCGGGTTCGTCGAGGCGCGGGCGATCCAACGGGAAGTCGAAGCAACCGCCGCATCCGTTCGTGCCGAGCAACTCGCGGGCGAACGCGAGGTCCTTGAGTATCTGAACGATCTCCTGCGACACGAAGTGTTGAATAGCGCACAGATTATCGACGGCCACGCGTCGTTGGTGCTTGCGGACGACCCCGACGACCGAACTCGAGAGCGCCTCGAGACGATCCGCCACGAAAGCGACGCCCTCACGGATGTCATCGACGACGTTCGAGGGATGCTCGAGGCGACCCGACAGTCGGACGAGGCGCCAGCCATCGATCTCTCGGTACTGCTTACGGACCTGGTCGATGGATTTCGGGTGCGACATCCCGACGCCGATATCGACCTCTCGACCCCGCCATCAGTGATGGTTGTGGGCAACGACGGACTCGCGTGGCTATTCGGTAACCTACTCGAGAACGCGATCGAACACAACGACAGCGAGACGGCTCGTGTGGCGGTAACTGTCGAACCGACCGAGGAGACCGTCGTCGTCAGCGTCACGGACAACGGACCGGGGATCGACGCGGAGAGCCGAGACCGGCTGTTCGAACGAAAGTCCCGAAATCACGGTCTCGGCCTGTATCTGGTGCGTGTACTGGCGGATCGATACGAAGGCAGCGTCGACCTCACAGCAAGTGGAACGGACGGAACGACGATAGCCGTCACGTTACGACGTGTCGATGGCGTCGAGACCGACAAAGACCCGACGGAACGGACGCACCGATCAGCGATCTAGAACGCCGATTACACCTCTTCGGACTGATCTTTCCACTCGCCGATACCCGAGGGATCGAGATGGACGTGGGCGTCGCCGACATCGTCGACGTCACGCAAGCGATCGACGAGCTCCGATTCGACGTTGTGAGCACGGCGGAACGGCATATCGCCGTCGACTTCGACGTGAACCTCGACCTCGAGGACGGTGCCGTCGTAGAACACTGTTAGATCGTGGACGCCTTCGACATCGGAGTGGTCGCGGATCGTCTGCCGAATCGTGGCTCGCTGTTGTGGATCGGCCGCCGCACCGACGAGGTACTCGACGTTCTCCCGACCGATCTCCACACCCTGATAGACCACGAGCAGGCTCACGAGCCCGCCCGCGATGGGATCGAGCAACGGGATACCGAGCAAGACACCGAGTACGCCGACGACGGCAGCGATCGAGGTGTAGATGTCGTTCAGACAGTCCGTCGCAAGCGCCTCGAGAGCGGTCGATTCGAGCGTGTCGTTGACGAGAGTGGTGTAGCGATAGACCAGATACATATCGACAATCGCGAACGCCAACGCGGCGAGCAACAGGGGACTGAAGACGACATCGACGCCGTCGATGATCCCCCGCGCAGACTCATAGAGGAGGTTCAACCCGAGAAGGGCGATGACGGCACCGACGAACAATGCCGTCAGTGGTTCGATCCGGGCGTGCCCGTGAGGGTGGGTGTCGTCGGGATCGTCGAAAGAATTCCGTCCCCAGACGAGGACGACGAGGCTGGCGACGAGATCCGCGACCGAGTGTGCAGCGTCCGCGATGAGGGCGACGCTGCCGAAAGCGATGCCAACGGCACCCTCGACGACGATCTTGGCCGCGTTGCCGACGACGTTTACGGCGGCGGCCCGCGTGAACGGCCGTCGTCCGTCCGGCGCTGTACCCATACAGTGTTTTAGACGCAGTCTAAACTTGGGTCTTTTCCTTCTGGACGCCACCGCGTTCCACAAATCTCATATCGCTGGTGTGAGAACCTCGGGTAACCGGGCGATGGGGCCCGCCTGACCCAACTGCCGGCGTTCGTCACACCTCACGGCGAGTGGCGATCGGCTGACGGTCCCTGTCTCGACCAGTCAGCTATGCCAGACCGACATCCACTCGTCCGACTCGAGACGCTCGCACTGATCGGCGTCGGCGGTTTCGCCGGCGCGAACCTCCGCTACTTCGCGATGGGGATCGTCCCCGAGGACCTAGCGATTCTACTCGTCAACGTCGTCGGCTGTGCCGTACTCGGGTTTTTGGTCTACGAAGCCCAGTACACCGGGCTCGTCGATCGACAGTCGCGACTCGTGTTTACGACCGGCTTTCTCTCGTCGCTGACGACCTACAGCGGCTTCGCACTCGGTATCGCCGAGGCCGGATCGCTGGCGGTTGCCCTGGCGATCGTCGCCGGGAACTACGGACTCGGGTTCGTGGGGGTCCTCCTCGGGCGGCTCGTCGCCGGCCGATTGCGAGGTGAGCCATCGTGATTGTGGCCGCCCTCGAGATCGTCTCGTTCGATCCCGAGCCGGCACACGTGGTCGGTACCGGCGGAGCGATGGGCGCGATCTGTCGCCACTGGGTCTATCGCTACGCCGCCGTCGAAGACGTCCCGATCCCAACGCTCGTGGTCAACGTCGTCGGTAGTTTCGTCTTCGGGGTACTCGTCTTTGCGGGCGCGACCGAATCGACGATCCAGTTGCTTGGAATCGGTGCGTGTGGCGCGTTTACGACGTTTTCGTCGTTCTCGGTCGAGACGGTACAGATCTGGGAACGCGGCGATCGTCGACTCGCGGCGTTGATCGCCGGTGGCAACCTCGTGCTTGCACTCGCTGGAATTGCCCTCGCCTGGGTACTCGTTACACAGTGGCCGTTGTAGGGGTCGCGCCAGTCTCGAGTGTGGAATCATGCTACAAGAGTTAAGAGCACAGAGCACCAACAGACCGGTACGGACGATGACCGACTACTCCGACGAAGAGCAGCGGATTCTCTCGTATCTCCGCGAGAGTGCCGCCCGCGGTGAGCGATACTTCCGGGCAAAAAACATCGCGAACGCGATCGGACTCTCGTCGAAACAGGTGGGTTCCCGCCTCCCGCATCTCGCCGAAAAATCGGACGACATCGACATCGAAAAGTGGGGCCGTGCACGGTCGACGACCTGGAAAGTAACCGTTAGTTAACCGTTACGGCGTCTCCGGTCCGGGACGTGGCCGATCGCGGTCCAGGGCCTTTTTATCGGTGAGTCCCCCACGTCAAGCCATGACTGTACGGGTCGAGCGATCGTTCGAACTGTCGGCACCGCCCGACCGCGTCTGGGAGTTCATCGCCGATCCGGAAAACCGGGCACGGTCGATCAGCGTCGTCGACGAGTACTCCACTACCGACCCCAGCGGCCGTCGCGTTACGTGGCACGTCAAACTCCCGATCCCGCTCGTTCGAAAATCGGTAACCGTCGACACCGAAGATGTCTCCCGCAAACCACCGGACTACGTCAAGTTCGTCGGTGACTCGAAGGTGATGCAAGTCACCGGTGAGCATCACATCGTCGAAACCGACGCTGGCTCCCGCCTCGAGAATCACTTCGTCGTCGAGGGCAAACTCCCGGGCGTCGAAAAGTTCTTCAAGCACAACTTAGACGGCGAACTCGAGAACCTTCGACGAGCGCTCGAGCGCGACCTCCGGACACCGTCGGAGGAGTGACACGGCAGGTGTCTCATCCGCGTGCACTGACCGCGGACTTTTTGTTTCGCCAACCCCAAGTGACACTGCCGGCATAGGCGCTTTTCACGTCTCTCCGGCATTGCCCATCTCCAGCCCGTCTCCGGCCCATCGACGCTCGGCTCCCGGGACCGAGCGTCCTCTCGTCCACGTCCTCTCGATCTCGAGTTTCGTAGTCGCCTCTCGGGCTACATACGCCATCTGTAATAGAAGCATCAGGGTTCCACGCGCCGCTATCACCGGCAATCTTCGTACGGACTGGTGTCGTTCGTCACCGGGGATCGCTGCACCCACTCGAGTGATCACCGGTACGACGCTACTCCAATTCGTAGCAACCACGCGTGTCCTTGGACCGAAGTCGTTTCGTCGCCGGACGGCAATCGTTTGGCCCTCGAACCGGCGTCCGTTAGTCTTCGGACTGGAGTCGTTTCGTCGTCTGAACGAGCGGATGACGCGCGTAGTCGACGACCTCGATATCGTCGATTCGCTCGAGGTCTTCTTTGTCGGCCGTTTTTGCCATTCCAAGGTCGATCTCGTGGTCGACGACGATCACGTAGGCATCCATCTCGTCGATACCGAGACGGTCGGCGGCGAGTACCCGGTGGTGGCCATCGGCGAGCAACAACGTCCCGCCGTTGTCGATGACGACGAGCGGTTCGGCGAGGCCCCGCTCGAGTTCGTAGCGCCGGCCCTCGAGTTCGTCGGCGTAGACCCGTCCCTGGGTCGGTGTCAACCCCTCGAGAGGAACCGTCCGCCGTTCCTGCTCGAGGTCAATCTCGTGGATCTGCTCTAGGGTTCGCATGAGTTTGCCGACCTTTTCGGGTGTCGCGCGTTCGATCTGGCTGCGGATGACGTCGGCGTTCGAGATGATGCCGACGAGGTTGCCCGCGTCGTCGACGACAGGGAGTTTCTGGATGCCAGACCGAAGGATAACGCGAGCTGCGTCGTTGACTTTCATCTCGGGATGGGCGACCAGCAGATCGGTCGTCATCACTTTGAAGATCGGCTCGTCGTCGTCGGCGAGCAAGAGATCACGAGCGCTGACGAAGCCTTCGACGCGGCGGCGTTCACAGACTGGAAAGCCGCTGTGATCGTCGCTTTCGGCGATTCGCGTTGCGACCGTACCGACCGTGGCGCTGGGCGAGACGGTGGCCACGTCTCGGGTCATGTACTCTTCGACCTGCGGTTTGGTCCGGTCCGACGTGACCTCCATACGTAAGATAGCACGGAGGGCGCCAAAAGACCTTTCGCGACGCCGTCACTGCGGATCACCGGCCTCGTCGCCGGTCGTAAACAGCCACTCGCTGGTTCGGGAGTACGTACCGACGGGCGTTCCAGGCCGGGTCTGGATCGCTTCGAAAAAGCGGTCCGTGATAACTTCTTCGACGACGCTGACGAGCGACTCCACTTCTTCTTCGTCGTCGATATCGCCGAGAATACCGACCTCGAGTTGGGCACCGGCCATATCCGCGTGGCCGCCCGCGCTCCCGATCCGATCGAACGCGTCGCGAAGCGTCTCACCGAGGTCGATGTCGTTGGCCCGCGAGCGGGCGGAGAGAAACGCCATCTCGTCCCGAAAGCCAAAGACGAGCGTCGTATCGACGCCGTCCATGGCGAGCAACTGGTCGGCCGCCTGGGGCAAGGCGTCCCGGTTCGAGAGCTGGCCGACACTCGCGACGGCGACCGAATCGTGGTGGACGCGATTCTTGATGGCTCGAGCGATCGTCTCCAAGATGTCTCCCTCGACGGTCGGTTGCTCGACCTGCTCTAAGGCCGCCGTATCGGCGTGGGGCCAGAGCCGTGCGGCAGCGTGAAAGTCCGCCGGCGATACCTCGCGTGTAAACTCGTTCGTATCGATACGAATGCCGTACAGCAGTGCAGTCGCCGTCGCCCGATCGATCTCGAGGTCGAAGCGCTCGAGATACTCCGTCATGATCGTACTGGTCGCGCCAGCGTGTTCGCGCAGTTCGACGAACGTCGCCGAAACCGGGCCACGTGGCGGATGGTGGTCGATGACGACATCGATGTGCAACGATTCGGGAAGCCCGTCGTTGATCCCCGGGCGAGAGTGGTCGACGAGTGCGAACCCGTCGTAGTCCGCAAGGGAGTCGTCGGGCGCCAGATGTCGCAAGTCGAGATCCAACAGGTTGACCATCGCTCGGTTTTCCTGATGGGAGATCTCACCGAAGTAACAGGCGTCGGCCTCGAGACCGAGGGATTCGGCGATATCGACGAGTGCAACCGCACTCGCGATGGCGTCGGGATCGGGATTGTCGTGCATCACGACGGCGAGTCGACCGTCGATCGAGAGCAACTGCTGGCGAAGCGACACCGTCGCTTCGGTCGTCGGACCGGTCGCTTCCGCCAGCACGCCGGCAACGATCGCATCCGCAGCGGCAACGACATCGTCTGCCAGCGACTCGAAGACCGCGCGGTCGTCGGCAGCCGGATTACCGCCCAGATACGCGACGATCGACGCGTCCGGGAATCGCTCGCGTGCGTACTCGAGGGCGACGCGGTTGACGTCGGTCCGGTCGCCCCCGACGAAAACGGTCGCCGGCTCGTCGATGGCCTCGATCACGCCGGGATCGGTCGGATCGCCCGTTCGAGCCGGAATGCTCTCGTCACGGAGTGCGTCGACGACGCTCTCGTCGGCAGTGATAACGAGCAGTCGATCGGTCCCCCCGTCTTCGGCAAGCCGGTCGACGATCTGTCGACCCACGGTCCCACAACCCAGCACGAGCCGAAATCCCATCTACCGGCGCTTGCCACCGGGACGGGTAAAAACTACCGGGTCCTCGAACGACAGCCAAAACGGCGGGCTCCAAATCGGGGTACCGATCAGACGATGGCCGCCGCAGCCTCGAGGGCGGTGTCGACGACCGGACCGAAGCCCGGCAACAGGACGACCGTCATCACGGCGGCGACGACGATCGCGGCGTAGAGCCCGGTCGGTTGGGTCAGCGCGTCGCGCTCGAGGACGGGATCCTCAATCCAGACGGCCTTGACCAGCCGCGAGTAGTAGTACAGCGAGAGCGCGCTGTTGATCACCAGCGCCGCGGCGACGACCAGCAGGCCTGCCTCGAGCGCGCTCGAGAAGAGGAAGTACTTGCTCCAGAAGCCACCGAGCGGCGGGATGCCGGCGAGACTGAACATGAAGATCGCGAGCGCGAAACAGGCGACGGGAGCGCGCCGGCCGAGGCCGTTGTAGTCCTCGAAGGTGCGTCCGACGCCCCAGTGTTCGGCCAGCGCGACGAACAGGAACGCGCCCGTGTTCATGAAGCCGTAGACCAGCAGGTGCATCATCGCCGCACCCATGACGAGCTCGCCGCCGTCGGCCGAGAGGCCGGCGAGTCCGATCAAGGCGTAGCCGGCATGGCCGATCGAGGAGTAGGCGAGCATTCGCTTGACGTTGTCCTGGGTCGCGGCCGCGAAGTTCCCGACGGTCATCGTCACGATCGCGAGCGCGACGAACGCGACCGTCCAGTCGATGCCGATCACGCCCGCCGTCGCCTCGAGCGGGAACGCCTCGGTAAACACGCGGAAGGCGATGACGAAGCCGGCGGCCTTCGAGGCCGACGAGAGGAACGCGCTGATCGGTGCGGGTGCGCCCTCGTAGGCCTCGGGGGCCCAGAAGTGGAAGGGCACGCTCGCGGTCTTGAACGCGATGCCACCGATCAGGAACAGGATGCCAAGCCCGAGCAGCCCGTCGTAGGCGGCCGCGTCGCCAGCCTCGATGACCGAGGCGATGTTACCGAGTTGCAGGTAGCCCGTCGCACCGTAAACCAGCGAGATGCCATAGAGGAAGATCGCCGACGACAGGGCGCCGACCAGGAAGTACTTCAGCCCGGCTTCGACGCTGCCGCGGTTGTCCTTCAGGATCGAGACGAGCGCGTACGACGGCAGGCTCGCCAGCTCGAGGGCGATGAAGATGGTGACGAGGCTGTTGGCGGCGGCCATCGTCGCCATCCCGGTCGCAGCGAGCAAGACCAGCGAGTAGTACTCGGCCTGGTAGGTGTGGCCGGCCATGTAGTCGTAGCTGGCGACGACCACCAACGCGGTGACGACCGCGACGATGATCATGAAGTAAAGCGCCAGCTGGTCGACGACGAACTGGCCGTCGAACAGTTCGATGACGCCGAAGCCGTCGACGCCGGTCGCGCCGACGCCGGCCATGCTGAACCAGACCGCGACACCCAGTGCCGCCAGCGAGCCGGTCGTCGCGATCCCCGCGAGGACGTTCCGGTTCGTCGAGCGCGGGCTGATACTGTCGACGACGAACAACGCGATGGCGGTCGCAGCCAACAGCAAGGCCGGGCCGAGTGCGGTCCACTCCGGCAGTTGAATCGGTTCCATCACAGGTCACCTCCGTTCGCTATGATCGGATCGACTGCGTCGGTAATCATCTCGAAGATCAACTCCGGTGCGACGCCGAGTGCGATGATGAGCCCGAGCAAGACGAACATCGGCGCGATGTCGTGCAGCGGCGCTCGAGTCACCTCGTACTCCGTTTCCAGATTGTAGGGTCCGAAGACGGCGCGTTGCATCGCAAACAGCAGGTAGCCGGCCACGATGACGATGCCGAACATCGCCGCCGCGGTGAAGACGGGTGCGTACGCGAGGAACTCGGAGCCAAAGGAGCCAAAGAAGATGGCGAACTCGCCGTAGAACCCGCTCATCAGCGGCAGTCCCATGTAGCCGAAGGCGCCGGCGATCAGGATGCCGACGGCGACGGGCATCCGATCGGCCATCCCGGACATGTCCGTGACCATCCGGGTGTGGGTCGCGTTGTAGATGACGCCGACCGCCATGAACATCAGCCCGGAGATCAGGCCGTGACTGACCATCTGGAAGGTTGCGCCGCCGACCCCGAACTGGGTGAACGCGATCAGCCCGAGGATGACGTAGCCCATCGACGACACGGAGGAGTAGGCGACGATCCGTTTCAGGTCGGTCTGGGCCAGCGCGAGCATCGCGCCGTAGATGACGCTGATGACGGCGATGGCCGCGATCGGGACCACGAACGGCTCGATGACATCCGTCGGGAACATGGTGAAGTTGAACCGCAACAGTGCGTAGGTTCCCATCTTCAGCAAGACGCCGGCAAGCAGCACCGACGCGGGCGTCGGCGCCTCGACGTGGGCGTCGGGCAACCACGTGTGGAAAGGGACGATCGGCACCTTCACCGCGAACCCGAGGAACATCGCGACGAAGACCAGCGCCGTCAACGTCGTCGGATCGACACCGAACAGCGCCGTCTGAACGCCGTCGCCGTTGATCATCGCGTCCGTGATCTCGGGCAGGGCGAAACTCGAGACGGCGTCACCGAGCCCGAACACGAGCGCGACGAAGGCGCCGAACATCACGAGCGACGCCACGTTCGTGTAGACGAAGAACTTGATCGCGGCGTACTTCCGTCGTGGGCCGCCCCAGATGCCGATCAGCAGGTACATCGGGATCAACACCGCTTCCCAGAAGATGAACCAGACGAAGAAATCCAGCGCGACGAAGACGCCGATCAGGTTCGCCTCGATAAAGAGGATGAGCCCGTAGAACTGGGACTCGCGTTCGTCGATCGGCGTCCACGAGCTGAGGATCGCCAGCGACGTCAGGATCGTCGTCAGCACGACCAGGGGCAGGCTGATGCCGTCGACGCCGACGAACCACGTGATCGCGTAGTCGCCAAACTGGATCCACTCCATCTGGGACTCGAAGGCCAGATCGCCCTCGAGCAAGGCGTTCCCGCTGCCGTCGAAGGCGGCGAACAGCCACAGGCTGATCGCGGCCGGCACGAGGCTGATCGCAAAGGCCAGTTTGCCGGCGATACGGTTCGGCGCGACGAAGACGACCGCCGCCCCGAGCAGTGCGACCGCGAGCAGTGTCTCGAGCAACATTAGAACCACCCTCCGAGGAATCCGAGCACGAGCAACAGGACGATGA
The DNA here is from genome assembly GCF_006543045.1 of Salinadaptatus halalkaliphilus. Taxonomy (GTDB): domain Archaea; phylum Halobacteriota; class Halobacteria; order Halobacteriales; family Natrialbaceae; genus Salinadaptatus; species Salinadaptatus halalkaliphilus. The sequence continues at coordinate 94,708 of NZ_RBZW01000076.1, forward strand.
CACCCGTGACGATCAGTGCTGCGTAGTTGGTCACGATACCAGTTTGTAGTCGACGTATCCGATCGCTACCGAAGAGACTCGCCGTCGAGGTACCGTCGACGATCCCGTCGATAACGGTCTGGTCGAATCGATCGGCCGCTCGAGCGAGTGGGAGCGTCAGTCCTTCGGCGAGCCAGACCTGGTACTCGTCCTGATAGTAGTTGTCCTCGATGACTTTTCCAGCCGAGCCGAGGCGTTCCGTGTGGGCGACCGGTTCCGGTTTGTTGTACAACAGCCAGGCCAGTCCGGCACCCGAGAACGCCAGCAGCAGCGAGAGGCCGGCCGCGACGAGGACGGTGACCTGTTCGCTGCCGATGTAGCTCGTCTCGTAGGCCAGCAACTCGCCGTAGGCGGTGTAGGTCAGCCCCTCGATGGCACCGTACTCACCGTCAAGCCAGTGCTCTAAGAAGGTGATATCGACGCCAGCGAGCTTCGCGACGGGCGCGAGGTTGGCGATGCCGGCGACGACCGCGAGGACGCCGAGGACGAGCAGCGGCGCCTTGATCGACCAGCCGACCGGGTGTGGATCCTCGGCGACCTCGGATCGTGGCTCACCGTGGAAGGTGAGAAACACCATCCGGAAGGTGTAGAAGCCGGTGAAGAAGACGGCCAACAGGCCCATCGCGTAGGCTGCCATAATAACCGGCTCCTCGAGGCCGACGATCAGCGCGTCGTACAGAATTTCGTCCTTGGACCAGAAGCCCGAGAACGGAATGATACCCGCGAGCGCGAGCGCGCCCGCGAGGAACGTGTAGTAGGTGACGGGTGCCTTGTCTTTCAGGCCGCCCATCTTCCACATGTCCTGTTCGTGGTGCATGATGACGATGACGGCACCGGCACCGAGGAACAGCAAGGCCTTGAAGAAGGCGTGGTTCATCAGGTGGAAGACGCCGGCGACGTAGCCGCCGACGCCGAGACCGAGCATCATGTAGCCGTACTGGCTGATCGTCGAGTACGCCAGCACCTGCTTGATGTCGTCTTTGACGACGCCCATCGTCGCCGCGAACAGTGCGGTGAAGCCGCCGACGAACGCGATGATCGCGAGCGTCGTCGGACTGAGCGCGTAGTAGCCGAACATCCGGGCGACCAGGTAGACACCGGCTGCAACCATCGTCGCCGCATGGATGAGCGCGGAGACGGTCGTCGGGCCCTCCATCGCGTCGGGCAGCCAGGTGTGCAGCGGGAATTGGGCGGACTTCCCAATCACGCCACCCAGTACCAGCAGGCCGGTGATCGTCACCCACGTCTGGGCGTCGAAGCCGAACAGCTGATCGCCGCCGTCGATGGCGGTCTCGGCGGCCGTGACGAACGAGTCGTCACCGGCGAACGCGACCGTGCCGAAGGTTGCGGCGATGGCCACGACCCCGATCAGGAAGAAGTAGTCACCGAAGCGGGTGACCAGAAACGCCTTCTTCGCGGCCGAGGGTGCGGACTTCGTGCGGAACCAGAACCCGATCAGCAGGAACGAACACAGCCCCACCAGTTCGAAGAAGATGAAGGCCATCAGCAGGTTGTCCGCGACGACGAACGCGAGCATGCTGAACGTAAAGAGCCCGAGTCCGGCGTAGTATCGCGGTAACCCGGTCTCGCCCTCGGCGTTCATGTAGCCGAGGCTGAAGACGTGGACCAGGAAGGCCACGAGCGAGACGATGACGAGCATCAACGCCGCTAGCGGATCGATCAGCAGTCCGAACGTGAACGAGACGCCCTCGACGCCGGTCGCGCTCGTCGCGTCGCCAGCCGCCCACTCGTAGAGCGTCTCGTGATACGCTTCGCCACTCGCGACGGCCGCGGCCATCACGAGCGACAGGAGCAACGAGCCCCCGGTCGCGATGATACCCGGCAACGCCCCCTTCTTCGGCAAGTACGTGCCGAAAGCGAGGACGACGACGAACGCCACGAGCGGGAACAGTGCAATCGCCGGCGCGTAGTCGAATACACCTTCCATCTTACCACCTCATCGTCGTCGGCACCGTGACATCGACGTCACGGAAGTTTCGGTACAACACCAGGATGATCCCGAGTCCGACGGCGACCTCCGCCGCGGCCAGTGCCATCGCAAACAGCGCGAACACTTGCCCGGTAAGGTTGCCGTGATAGAACGCAAACGCGATCAGGTTGATATTCGCTGCGTTCAGCAGTAACTCGACAGACATCAAGAACATCAGTGCGTTGCGACGCGTCAACACGCCGAAGAGACCGATACAGAACAGCCCCATCGACAGCAGGACGTAGTACTCGATCGCGACCGTCATCGAGCGTCACCTCCCGGAGTGCCGTCAAACTCGTCGGTACCGCTCGAGTCGCTCGCTGCTGTGTCGAAACCGCCGTCGGTGGCGGTTGCATCGGTCTCGCCTGACGGCCCCTGACTCGAGAGCGGGGAGACGGGTTCGCCCGCGTCCTCGCGTTTGGCGAGGACGAGCGAGGCGTCGAGTGCGGCGTCTAGGACGATCGCGATCAGCAAGAACGCCGCGAGGAACGGCTCGGTGTCGGGGATGGCTCCCTCGTTCGATTGTAACGGCTCGAGATCGAACATCGCGTAGCCGATCTCGGACACGATCGACAGATCGTCGGGGAAGCCAGCCATCTGGCCGAAGCCGGTGTTCAAGACGATCGCTGCCATCAGTCCGAACAGCGCAACGGCGAGCAGGCCGGGTGCGAGGACGCTGCCGAGGCGGAGTTCCGGACGGGTCGTCACGTTCGAACCACCTCGTCCATCTCGGTCTCCTCACGCTGGGTGAGCATGACCGCGAAGGTGACGAGAATGAGCACGCCACCGACGTAGACCAGCACCTGCATCATCGCGACGAACTCCGCGGCCAGCATGACGTAGTGGACCGCGACGCTGAGTAGGGCGATCCCGAGCATGAGCGCGGAGTGCCAGGGGTCTTTCAGCAGGACGACCCCGGCGGCGCTGCCAAGCGTCACGGCTGCGAACAGTGCGAACGCGATCAGGTCGGCGGTCATTGGTAATCGACCTCCCCGTCGCCCTCACCAATCCAGGCGCCTCGATCGGGTTCTCTGGACTCGAGCGGATCGATGTCCTTGTACCACGGAACGGATTTGAGCTGTTCTTTGTTGTAGACCAGATCCTGCTTGGTGTCGGCCGTGAACTCGAAGTTCTGGGTGAGCAGGATGGCGTCGACGGGACAGACCTCCTCGCAGAGCCGACAGTAGATACACTGGCCGATGTGGAGGTTGTACTGTTCACCGTTCCGTTTGTCGTCCATCACGATCTGGATCGTATCGTTCGGACAGACGTTCTCACACTGTCGACACCAGATACAGCGCTCCTGGCTGAACTTGTGGACGCCGCGGAATCGCGGTGAGACGTCCGGTGCCGTTTCGGGGTATTCGACCGTGAAGGTCGAGCCGTCCAGTGCGTGTTTCATCGTCGTCGCCATGGATTTGAGCAGTCCGATCATGCTATCACCCACACGATTGCTGCGGTCAGGCCAAGATTGGCAAAGGAAAGGACCAGTAGGCCCTTCCAGCCGATCTCGATCAAGTGGTCGATGCGGACGCGTGGGATCGCCGATCGAAGCCACTGCGTGAGGAAGAACACTGCCCAGATCTTGAGCAGGAACCAGACGATACCGAGTTCGGCCGGACCGGGGCCGGCCGGTCCGCCGAGGAAGATCGTCGCGATGATCGCCCCACCGAGGAAGATGTGCAGGAACTCGCCGAGGTAGACCAGCACGAACTGCACCGAGGAGTACTCGGTCTGGTAGCCGGCGATCAGTTCTGCCGGCGCTTCCGGCATGTCGAATGGGTTCCGGCCGACCTCCGCGAAGTTCGCGATCAGGAACAGGACGAACGCGAAGGGGTTGACCAGCGCGTACCAGGCCGGCACTGCCCACTCGAGGCCGGGAATCGTAAACAGGACCGTCTCGTTCTGGACGGCGACGATCTCGCTCATCCGGAGCGAGCCGGCGAAGAGAACGACCGACAGCCCGGTCACGACGAGGGGGATCTCGTACGCGATATTCTGTGCGACGGCACGCAGGCCGCCGAGCATCGAGTACTTGTTCCCCGAGGCGTAGCCGGCCATCACGAGGCCGATCGAGGCGATACCTGCGACCGCGAAGACGAACGCCAGACCGACCTCGGGATCGGCAAGGTGGATGCCGCTGCCCATCGGAATCACGGCAAAGCCCAACAGGGCCGACCCCGCGATGACGATCGGTGCGAGGTCGTAGGCCGGGCGGTCGGCGTGTTCCGGAATGATGTTTTCCTTCGAGAGCAGTCGAACCGCGTCGGCGACGATGATAAAGATGCCGCCGGGGCCGAGGTGGTTGACCGCGATTCGGTCCGTGAAGGCGGCGGTGATCTTTCGTTTCGCCCACGGCCCGGCGACGCCGGTCATCGCCATCATGATGTTGGCGACAATGAAGGCCGCGATGAAGGCCGCGAACAACTCGCCGGCGAGACCGAACTCGCCGAGTCCGGTCAGGTCGCCGATCCGTTCGGGCAACAGGACCGTCTCGCCGGCCTGCAGCGGCGTCGCTGCCGGGAACCCGAGGCTCGTACCCGCACTCATCGATCCACCTCCCCGAGCACGATGTCGAGGCTGCCCAGCGAGGCGATCAGGTCGGGGATGTACTCCCCTTCGGACATCTCCTCGAGTGCCTGCAGGTTCGAGAAGCACGGACTCCGGATCTTGAACCGACCGGGTTTGTCCGTCCCGTCCGAACGCAGGTAGATGCCGAGTTCGCCTTTGGCGGCCTCGACGGCCCGGTAGGTCTCGGTATCGGCGTCGGGTTTGAGCGTCCGCGGCACGTTGGCCTGTACCGTCCGCTCGTCTTCTGGCCAGTCCTCGAGCAGATCGACACACTGCTCGATGATCTTGGCCGACTCTTCGACTTCTTGCATGCGACAGAGGACGCGAGCGTAGTTGTCACAGCCGTCGCGGGTGATAACGTCCCACTCGAGGTCCTCGTAGTAGCCGTAGGGATCGTCCCGACGGAGATCGTAATCGACGCCCGAACCGCGTGCGACGGGGCCTGTACAGCCGTAGTCCTTGACAGTTTCGGCGTCGATGACGCCGGTGTCGACACACCGGGTCTGGAAGATTTCGTTCGAGGTCACCATGTCGTTGTACTCGGCGACCTTCGCGGGGAGTTCGTCGAGGAAATCTCGCGTCTGCTCAAGGAAGTCCTCGCGGGGTTCGGGCAAGTCCCAGGCGACGCCGCCGACGCGGAAGTAGTTGAACATCATCCGCTGGCCGGTTAGTTCCTCTAAGATGTCCTGGACGACCTCGCGGTCGCGGAACGTATACTGGAAGATGGCGGTGAACTCGCCGTAGACGTCGAGTGCGAACGTGCCAAGCGCGAGCATGTGCGAGGCGATCCGACAGAGTTCGGCACTCATCGTCCGGATCACCTGTGCGTACTCGGGCACCTCGATATCGGCCATATCTTCTATCGCGCGTGCGTAGGCCCACTCGTTGAGCAGGCCGGCCGAGACGTAGTCCCAGCGGTCCGGGTAAGGCATGATCTGGTGGCGATAGGTGCCCTGCTGGCACATCTGCTCCTCACAGCGATGCAGATAGCCGATGTCGGGTTCGACATCGACGACCGTCTCACCGTCCAGCACCGTCTTGACGTGGAGCACGCCATGGGTCGCCGGGTGGTGGGGTCCGATGTTGAGGAACATCGTGTCCGACTCCTGATCGTGGTGATCGGGCTGGATCGGATTCTCGTGTTCGGTTAACGTCACGAGCTGGGGTTTTTCCTGGTCGTAGTCCCCGCCGAGTGGATGCCCCTGCCAGGTTTCGGGCAGGAGGATCCGTCGCAGATCCGGGTGATCTTCGTACTCGATACCGACGAGGTCGTAGGCCTCGCGCTCGTGCCAATCTGCGGTGCGAAACACCGGCTCGGCGCTCTGACTAACCGGGTTCGAGAGCGAGGTTGGGACGACGACGCTCACCTCGTCGGTTCGATCGGCGAATTTCGTGAGGTGATAGATCGTCTCGTATCGGTCTTCGTACTGCTGGCTCGTGACACACGAGAGGTGGTCGTAGCCGGCCTCTTCGCGCAGGTCCGTCAGCACGTCCTGGACATCGGTCGGGTTGACGACGAATCCCGGCGCGTTCAGGTGGTCGTCGTGCGCGATGGCACGATCAGCGAGGAGTGCCTCGAGGGCATCCTCCTCGCCTGTGGCCTCGGATTTCTCGATGCCAGTGCTCATGGCGAATCAGCCCAGTTGTAGCGCATGACCAGATCGTCCTCGTCGATCTCGCCGGCGAGTTTCTGTATCAGTTCGTCCTCGGGCAGGTCGCCGAACTCCTCGAGTTCGTAGGGTTTGACGACGACGGGTGCGGATTCACCGTGCTGGATCCGCTCTTGGAGTTTGAGGATGCCGTAGATCAGCGCCTCCGGTCGCGGCGGACAGCCGGGGACGTGGATGTCGATGGGGATGATCTCCTCGGCGCCCTTGACGACGTTGTACCCTTCCTGGAAGGGGCCGCCGGAGATCGTACACGAACCCATGCCGACGACGAACTTGGGTTCGGGCATCTGGTCGTAGACGCGTTTCATGCGGGGACCGAACTTCGAGACGATCGTTCCGGGGACGATCATGACGTCGGCCTGTCGTGGCGAGGCGCGGGGAACGCCAGCGCCGTAGCGGTCGACGTCGTGTTTGATCGCGTACGTGTGGATCATCTCGATGCTGCAGCAGGCGATACCGAACTGCAGCATGAACATCGAGTTCCCGCGAACCCAGTTCATGAACTTATCGAACTTCGTGAGGATGAACGGCGACGCGCCGAAGGCCTCCCGAAGTTTGGAGTTGAATCGGTCGTCGACGCCCTCGCCGATACGGGAGTCGCGGGTGTCCGTCGACGGAGCGGTACTGTCGTGGATCGTCTGTCTGGGGTCGTCGCTACTCATGGTCGGTCACGGTCAGCTTCCACCTGGCGGGGTGTCTGTGCCCACTGTACTGCACCGTTTCGCCACGCCCACCCGAGCCCGAGCAAGAGGATCGCGACGAACACGACCATCGGGCCCATGATCTCGAACAGCGAGACGGCGTCCGACTCGAGCGCATCCAGGTACACGACCGCCCACGGAAAGAGGAGGACGGTTTCGATATCGAAGACGAGAAAGAGGAGCGCTACCATGTAGTACTGGATGTTGAACCGGACGCGTGTGCCGCCGGTCGGCACCTCGCCACTCTCGTAGGTGGCACGTTTGCTCGTTTCGGGAACGCTCGGCCGAATGAGATACGATACCGCCATCATACCGAGCGGTATCAGCAATCCCACCAGCGCGAGTGCCCCGATCGCTATCCAATCGTTCATCTCCGTAACGTTCGGAGCTTCAAACCCCACGCACATAAGGGTTGATTGTTCGTTTTCCGGCCAAACACGGCCCGAGCGTCGACTTCAGGACGCGAGTATCTGCCTGAATAATCACCAGAAACTATCTGTATAGGGACGAGGGCTGAACAAAACGGTAGTGAGACATTACCGAACGTCATCCCGCCAGCGGGCGTCGCTGTCCGAGCCGAGGGATATCGAGCAGTGCGGTGCGGACAGGTGCCCACCCTCGAGTCGCCGGCCTCGGAGAGAGAGTGGACGACGTGAGACCACAGCTTGGTGACACAGTGTCGACCGCGACGTGATAGCCTCCAACACGGTCGTCCGCCCACAAGCGCCCCTTACTTCCGGAAGGAGTCGGTTCCCTGGTCGTGGAGGTCACGCGAGACCGTCCCGACGCCGTCCCGAAGGCCGTCGTGGTAGGCCACGAGACGCTCGCGAACCTCGTCGTACTGGCGAGCGAGGATCTGGGCCGCAGACAGCGCAGCGTTGAACGACTTGCCGGCGTCGACCGCGACGAGTGGCGCCCCCGTCGGCATGCCGATGACGCTATCGACGGACTTCTCCTGGACCGGGACGCCGATGACCGGCAGCGGATAGGCGATCGAGGCGGTCATGTTCGGCAGATCCGCGGATTTCCCGCCCGCGCCCGCGATGATAACCTCGAGCCCTCGCGCCTCGGCCGTCTCCGCGTACGCGGTCATCAGATCCGGGGTGCGATGTGCGGACGTGACGTAGGTCTCGAACGTGAACCGTTCGTCGGGCGCGTCTTCGTAGTCGGTCTGTTCGGCGAACTCGAGTTCGTCGACGAAGGCGTCGTAGGCGCCGCGGCGGTCCCCGCCCGTCGACATGGTCTCGAGGTCGCTGTCCGATCCCATGACGATGCCGACGTCGGGCGTCTCCTCGGTCGGGCGGTCCTGCTCGGCCTCGCGGTGCAATCTGTCGATGAGGGCCGACACGCTGTCGCTCATACACGTAGCTGACGGGGGAAGTGACTTCAAATGAGTGTACTCACGATAGCCGAATTCGAAACCCGTTAGGACGACCGGAACGTCACGCTGTCCTCGAGTTCCCGTGCGGTCCCGAGGAGGTCGTCGGTCGCCACACCGTCGTCGCGAGCCGACACCGTCACGTGGCCCAGCTTCCGCAGCGGCCGGGCCTCCCGTTTGCCGTACCAGTGGAGGTTCGCGCCGGGTTCCTCGAGGATGCGGTCGACGCCCGACAGTGCCGCGTCGCGCTCCTCCTCGACATCGCCCAGCAGGTTCACCGAGACGGTCGGCGACCGAAGGTCGGTCGAGCCGAGCGGCCACCCCAGGACGGCGCGGACGTGCTGTTCGAACTGGGAACTGTGGGCCCCCTCGATGGTCCAGTGGCCGGAGTTGTGTGGGCGCGGGGCGATCTCGTTCAACAGAATCTCTTCGGCCGGTGTTTCGAACAGTTCGATCCCGTAGACGCCGCGTCCGTCCATCACCTCGAGGACATCCTCGGCGACCTCGCGAGCGCGCTTCCGGACGGGGTCGCTCGAGCCCGCGGGGACGATCGTCTCGCGGAGGATCTCGTCTTCGTGGACGTTCTCGCCGATGGGAAACGCCGCGGTCTCGCCGTCGCCCTCGACTGCGATGACCGAGATTTCGCGTTCGAACTCGACGAAGGCCTCGACCATCGCGGGGCCGGCAACGGACTCGAGGGCGTCCTCGGCGTCGGCCGTCGATTCGACGGGGACGTTCCCGCGCCCGTCGTAGCCGCCGGTTCGGGCCTTGAGCATCACGGGCGCGCCGTAGTCGTCGATCGCCTCGCGAATATCGGCGGCCGACTCGACCGCGCGAAACGGCGGGACCGGAACGCCGGCGGCCTCGAGTTCGCGTTTCTGGACGAGTTTGTCGTGGATCGTCTCGAGGGACGCCGGCTTCGGATGGACCGGCGTCCCAGTCTCGTCGCTGACGCGCTCTAAGATGTCCTGGTTGGCAAGTTCGATCTCGAACGTGAGAACGTCGACCCGTGTAGCGAGATCGCGCATGGCCGCTTCGTCGTCGAAATCCGCGACGAGCTGGTCGCGAGCGATGGTCGCCGCCGGACAATCCGGCGTCGGGTCCAGTACGACGATATCGACGCCAAGCGGTGACGCTGCTTCGGCGAGCATTCGTCCGAGTTGCCCGCCGCCGACGACGCCGACGGTCGGGCCAGGGGTCCGTAACCTCGTCATTGCGCGGCGGTTGGCCGTCCCCTCGCTTAAGCATTCTCAATCCCCCTGGCAACGGCCTGTCACGGCCCCCGGAACAGCCAGAGACGTCGAACTGGCGTCGCACAGTTCATCCCCACAGTAAATATTCGATTTATGACCTGTGTGTTTTTGGCCAATAACCCATTTGGTGATGGTATCCATTCTCACCCAGAGCAAGGACTATTCATGAACTATCTGGATCGAATTACGGGCGGTAGACGGCAACATGAAGACGATGAATCCGACCGACCGAGCCACGAGTCGACGGACAAACGCCAAGAAACGGCGGCCGACGGTAGCGGTGGGACGGTCACACTGGACGACACCGAAACGGTCGGGGAGATACCGGATGCAGATACGAGACTCGAGCGGGCGAGAGCGACCGTCGGATACACGGATGCAACCGACCGCAAGCTCGAGCAGGTTGGCGACGGTGACGAACTCGATATCGCGGTTCCCGATATCGAAGCAGTGTATCCGACATCGGTCCCGGTCGATGCCGCCGCACGACAGGCACGCATCCTCGCGACGGCACTGGAGCGCGACCGCGACGCGGATCGAGCGAGTCGGGTCGCCTCGAGTGCGACCCAACAGGCCGAAGCAGGCATCCCGCCGTCGGCCTACGTGGCGACGTATCAGCGATCACTCCACCAGCTGGTCGAACGAACGTTCGAGACGCTCGAGGACGGTGGCGACCTCGAGGACGCTCGAGAGGAGCTGAAAGCCGGCATCGACGCGACGCTCGTCGACTGCCAGCTCGGCGTCGACGAGTTCGTCGAGCAGGACGGTACACCCCCAATCACGGAAGACGGAGGCGAAGACGAGTACGTCGACGCCGTCGGCATCGACGACGTCCTCGATGCGATGCCGCGACCGGCGTTTCTCATCGACGACGAGCACACGGTGTTGCACTACAACGTGGCGCTCAATCGCCTCCTCAACCTGGAGGACGACCACCGCGAGTACCTCGGCAAGGACAGCCGCGAGACCGTCGCCGCCGCTACCTATCAGGACGGCCGGCGACACAACACGCTCGCGGACAAGATTCTGAAAAATCCACACGACGCCCACGAGGCGTGGGATGTCGAACGCGTCGACGATGACATCGAATACGCCGACCACATCGTCTACGAGGACACGAGCATCGCCACGGACCACACCGGCGCCGAGACCCACATCGAATTCTACGGCATGCCGTTTTTCGACGACGATGGGGAGTTACTGGGCGTCCTCGAGTTTACCGAGGATCGCAGCGAAGCGGTTCGTCGTCAGCGCTCCGTCGAGGAGTTGATCACCGAGGTGACGGATACGCTGTACCAGATCGGTGACGGAAATCTCGCCGCCAGAGCCGAGTTCGAGGACGAACACGACGTCGTCGAGTCGGAACTCCTCGAGTTGACCGACGACGTCAACGAGATGGCGACGAACTTCGAACAGATCGTGACACAGGTCGATCAGCGGACGACCGACCTCGCCGACTCGATCGAACACTCGATCGACTATGCCGATCGAATCGACGAGCAGGCGATGCATCAAAACGAGTCCCTGGAGACGGTCGCCGACGAGATGGAAGACTTCTCCGCGACGATGGAAGAGGTCGCGGCGTCGTCCCAAGAGGTCGCCGACGCCGCCGAATCTGCCCTCGAGGAGGTCGATACCGGGGTCGAGGCGAGTCAAGATGCCAGCGACGTCACCGACGAAGTGCTGGCGATCAGCGAGGAACTGGTCGACACCGTCGAACAGCTCGACAGCTATATGGACGAGATCAGTGAGGTCGCCGACGTGATCGCCGATGTCGCCGATCAGACGAACTTGCTCGCGCTCAATGCAAACATCGAGGCGGCCAAAGCCGACGACGCTGGCGCCGGATTCGCCGTCGTCGCAAACGAAGTGAAGAATCTCGCGGCCGAAACGCAAAATCACACCGACGAAATCGCCGCGCACATCGACCAGGTTCAAAGCCAGACCGTCGAAACCGTCGACGAAGTCGAACGATCACACGACCACATCCAGGACGTTGAAACGGAAATCGACAGCGTGCTCGAGTCACTCGAGACGATCTCCGAACGGGTGGAATCGGCCGCAGACGGCATCCAGGAGGTCGCAGACGCAAACGACAAACAAGCCGCCACCGTCGAGGAAGTGATGGCGACCGTCGAAGACGTCCGCGAGAGCTCACAGCGTGTCACCGAGACGACCGATGAGATCGTCGACGAGACGGAACGACAGGAACAGACCGTCTTCGAACTCTCCGATCGGGTCGAGCAGCTATCGAGCAGCGATTCGTAACGCCAGTTTGGGACACCATCGAGGAAGTCGAGAACGGTAACCTCTTTTACCCACCCTCTCTTCGGCTCGCATATGACCACGCTCGGACTGGTGGTCGCGCAATTCAATCGCCCGATCACCGAGCAGATGGAGCAGGCCGCGATCGAGGCCGCCGAGGCTGGGGGTGCCGACATCTCCGAGACGGTGTCCGTACCGGGCGTCTACGATGCGCCACTGGCCGCGGATCGTCTCGCACGGCAACCGGAGATCGACGCCGTCGCCGTCATCGGAACCGTCATCACCGGCGACACCGATCACGATCAGGTAATCTCCGACGCGACGGCCCAGCGGCTCTCCGACGTGAGTCTCGAGCGTGATACCCCCGTTACCCTCGGCGTAACGGGTCCCGGAATGTCAGCCGCCGAAGCGCGCGAACGCGTCGAAAACGCGGCGAAAGCCGTCGACGGCGCGCTCGAACTCGTTTCGGAACTGCCGAGCCCCGAGTGATACGATGACGATGGAATTCACCGACCGTCTGACCCGAGTCGAACCGTCCGCAACGCTTGCCATCTCCGCACTCGCGACCGAACTCGAGAACGAGGGTGAAGACGTCGTCGACCTCTCCGTCGGCGAGCCCGACTTCCCGACGCCCGACAACATCGTCGACGCGGGCCAGGACGCCATGGACGCCGGCCACACCGGCTACACGACCTCCGCGGGGATCATCGACCTCCGTGAGGCAATCGCCGAAAAGTTGGCCGACGATGGGCTGGAGCACACGGCTGACGAAATTATCGTCACGCCCGGCGCGAAGCAGGCCCTCTACGAGATCGTTCAGGCGTTGATCGCCGAGGGTGACGAGGTCGCCCTGCTCGATCCCGCCTGGGTCTCCTACGAGGCGATGGTCAAGATGGCCGGGGGCGACCTGACGCGCGTCGACCTCTCCGACGCCGACTTCCAGCTCGAGCCTGCACTCGAAGATCTCGCCGACGCCGTCTCCGACGAGACCGAACTGCTGATCGTCAACTCGCCGTCGAACCCCACTGGTGCAGTCTACTCCGACGCTGCCCTCGAGGGCGTGCGCGATCTAGCCGTCGAACACGATATCACCGTCATCTCCGACGAAATCTACAAGGAGATCACCTACGGCGTTTCCCCGACCAGCCTCGGTACGCTCGAGGGGATGGCCGACCGGACGATCACGGTCAACGGCTTCTCGAAGGCCTACTCGATGACCGGCTGGCGGCTGGGCTACTTCGCGGGTCCCGAAGAGCTGATCGATCAGGCCGGCAAACTCCACAGCCACTCCGTCTCCTCGGCCGTCAACTTCGTCCAGCACGCCGGTATCGAAGCGCTCGCAAACACCGACGAGGCCGTCACGGAGATGACCGACGCCTTCGAGGAGCGACGTGACCTCGTCGTCGACCTGCTGGCCGAGCACGACGTCGACGTCGCCGTGCCCGAGGGCGCGTTCTACATGATGCTCCCCGTCGACGACAGCGAGGCGCTACGCGCCTCGGACGCGAGCGACGACGAGTCGCGAGCAGACGATCAGGCCTGGTGTGAGGGTGCGATCGAGGACGCCCACGTCGCGACCGTTCCAGGGAGTGCGTTTGGGACCCCCGGCTACGCACGAATTTCCTACGCGGCGAGCGAGGAGCGACTCGAGGAGGGCATCGACCGGCTGGCTGCAGAAGGGTATCTGTAGGGCGCGCTCTCGAGGCGCTGACGGCTGTTTGTCTCCTGGCGATTCGTTTTACTTTCACTCCCCTAGACTCGAATTTATTAGTGGCTCGAACGGTCTTTTATCATGGAGTGTCCGACCTGTGGAAAAGGATTGACGACCGAACGGGGTATGCGCCAACACCACACGAAAGTCCACGACGAACCGCTTCCGAACCGAACCTGCAAGGGGTGTGAGACGGAGTTCTACGATCTGAAAGCGCGGCGGGAATTCTACGACGAGTGTAACCCAAACGGTGGCGAGCACAACGGCAACTGGAAGGGGGCGAAGCAAACGATGGCGTGCGAACAGTGCAATGCGGAGTTCGAGTACTATCCGTCCGATAAACCGGGGGTTTTCTGCGCTGAGTGTGTCGAATCGGCGGACGGACTCCTCCCCAAAAACTACGCCGAAACGGTTCCCAGAGTGGCGGTCGAGTGTGGCGCCTGCGGCGCTGCACTCGAGGTTCGTCCAGCAGCGATCGAGCAGCACGAGCACGGCTTCTTCTGTGGACTCGAGTGTTACGGACGGTGGCTGTCGTCGAACGTCGTCGGTCCGGACCACCACCAGTGGGAAGGTGGCACAATCGAGTACGGGCAAACGTGATGGCGGATCAGACGGCGAGCGCTCGAACGCGACGGATACGAGTGCCAACACTGTGGTGTGACCAAATCCGAACTCGGTCGCAATCCCGACGTCCATCATCTCCAACCAGTCCGCTCGTTCGACGACCCCGAAGACGCTCACACACTGGACAACGTGGTTACACTTTGCCGAAGCTGTCACCGCTACGCCGAAGCGGGCACGCTCGAGGGTTCGCCTGACGGCGAAAAGTAACACTATTGTGTGGCCGACGCCTACGTGTCGAGTGAAGTCCCGTGGTGGTGAGCAAATCCGAAGGATTTGTGAGGTACACGGGACGACGAGTGAATCGAGGAGTCCCGTGGTGTAGTGGCCAATCATCTGAGCCTTTGGACGTGCTCGGTTGCGGCCGTTCACGGAAGTGAGCTCAGGACGGCGGTTCGAATCCGCCCGGGACTATGTCATCTTTCTTATATTTTCTCACTACTGTTCTTGCTGTAGTGTGTCCACCGCTCGAGCGACGGAGGAATCGACGTCCCAATGTCGCACAGTGCGCATTCGAGACAGTACGTCGTTGGCGGTCGCTGGCTCGAGGTGATCGGTGCGGACGAACGCGATGAGGTGGGTTGGCGCGGTCACGAGCCGTGTTTCGGCCGGGGACACGGAGACGAGAGCAGGCCGGTTGCATTCGTCACGGAGCCATCGTAATGGCTCGAGTGTACTCGTTCGAGATTGGATTGCAATCGACTGGAGACCGTTTATCGTCCAGCGATGTCTCCATGATGACGACGACGGCAGTCACCGGTTTGACCAGCGGCCAGATGATGTCCCAGAACCGTCGCCACGCGCCGGCACCGTCGACTTTAGCGGACTCGATCAGGGACGGATCGATCGCGGAGAGCGCGGAGCTGTAGAGCAACATGCTAAATCCGGTGTGGACCCAGATCCCGCCCGCGATGAGCGCGTAGATCGCCACCTGGGGCGATTGCGTCCAGTTGCGAACCCACTGTTCCTGGCCGAGCACGCGCAACACCTCGTTGAAGATCCCGGCCTGTGGATCGTAGACGAACAGCAGCACCAATCCGATGACGATCGGCGGGACGGTAAAGCCCGCAAAAACCATCGATCGGAGAATCCGCCATCCGCGCAGATCGGCGAACAACAACGCCAGCGCGAGACCCAGCAGCGTGCTCGCGGGCACGTGTACGACGACCCATAGCAGGTTGTGTGTGAGTGCCCCCATCGGGTACCGCAGCTCCTGTATGTTCGACCAGTGGACGATCAACGGATCGGTCAGCGACCGAGCCCAGTTGTCCAGTCCGACGAACTGCTCCATCGTGAAGGTGTCCCAGGCGTAGAAGCTCCTGATCGCCGAGTAGACGATCGGTCCGACGGAGAAGATCGCAAACAGCGTCAGTCCAGGGACCAGAAACACCGCCAGCGCGACGGCCTTCTCGCGGTCGATGTCCATGCCGACGGACAGCTGGCGGTCGGTGGTGAGTCCGTCGACGTGATCTCGGATTCCCATGTGCGTAGCTCTCGATGGTGACGGTCAGACGACCAGTTCGCCGTCGTCGTAGACGTAGGCGTCGTCGTTCTCGAACGTCAGATAGACCGTTTCTCCCCGCGAGACGATCGGCTCCGGTATCTTCGCGTTCACGATCTGGTCGTCGACGCGCACGTTGACGAGGACGTACTCGCCCAGCGGTTCGATCGTATCGACCGTCCCTTCGAGCACGTTACCCGTAGACGGCGGCGTCGTCGAGAGGGTCAGATCCTCCGGCCGAATCCCGAGCGACAGTTCTCCCTGGACGTCGGTAGCCAGCATCCCTCCGGCGCTCGAGCCCGACCGTTCTGTCCCTGCAACCGTATCCTCGGCTCCCAGCGCGTCCACCGCGTCGTGGGCCGCCAACACGCCCTCAAGGTCGACGCTGCCCGCATCGCCGAGATCGATCGAGCCGTTCTCTCGGATTCCCCGAAAGAGATTCATGGGTGGCGAGCCGATGAACCGGGCGACCCAGACCGTCCGCGGGTGTTTATAGAGTTCCTGTGGGGGTGCGACCTGCTGGACCGTTCCCCGGTTCATGACGGCGACCCTATCGGCCATCCCCATCGCCTCCTCCTGGTTGTGGATGACGTAGACCGTCGTAATATCGAGCTCGTTCTGCAGGCGCTTGAGTTCGATGCGCATCTCCTCGGAGTTTGGCGTCGAGATTCGACAGCGGCTCGTCGAGGAGGAAGACCGACGGCTCTCGGACGATCGCCCGTGCGAGGGCCACGCGCTGGCGTTGACCGCCAGACAACGCCGCCGGTTTCTTGTCGACCTGATCCTCGATGTGCAACAGCTCCGTCACTTCCTCGACCTTTCGATCGCGTTCGTCGGGCGAGAGACCACGGACCTTCAGCGGGTAGCCGATGTTCTGTGCGACGGTCATGTGGGGGTAGAGCGCGTAGTTCTGGAACACCATCGCCACGTTTCGAGCGCTCGGCGATCGACCTTCGACTCGCTCGTCGTCGAAGTAGATCTCCTCCTCCGAGGGCTGCTCGAGGCCAGCGATCAACCGCAGCGCCGTCGTCTTCCCACAGCCCGACGGCCCGAGAAAGACGAGAAACTCGCCGTCCTCGATATCGAGCGAGACGCGATAGTTCGCGACGGTCGCCCCGGAATCGAAGTACTTGCTTACGTTCTGTAACGAAACCCGGGTCATCTACCAGTATATATGGTCGATGATACCGATTAATCCCCACACGACACGGTCTGTAACGTGAAATTTCGGCGGTATAGACAGTCAGTGTGTTCCACTGGTAAGTCGCGGTTACTGGAACGATATGGGACCCCTCGAGCGACCGGAGATTGCACATGGCCGATAGTCGAAACGCGGGCATGCGACCGTCCGGTTGCTATGACGGCGAGACGACGCGAACGAAACCCCGGAGGAACTCTCGGAGGACGGGCGCACCGTCGGCGAGCCAGACGAGAACCGCCAACCCCGCCAGTCCGGTTTGTATCCACATGTACGTCGACAGCTCACCCGCCAGTAGCTCCTGGGAGTATCGCCCGAACAAACGCGTGAACTCCCCGAGAAAGTCGGTGTGTTCGTGGCCGTGGCCAGGTTCGATGGGATCGACTGGCCAAAGCATTACATTGAAGGCGAGTTGCCCGCCACGCACGTAGGTGTCCAGAACGTCCGCGGGCAAGTGCAACAGATAGCCGACACCGAAGGCGACACCGGCTCGTCCACGGCCGACGCGTCTCGCGAGCAACCCGACGGCGATCGAAAGCGGTACGGCGAAGAAAATCGAGTGACCGAGCGCGTACCCCGTCTCGAAGACGCCGTACTCCCAGGCCAGGGGCTTGTCGATGAGGTCCGGAAGCACTGATGCGAAGACCACCGCGAACGCCTCGAGCCCGTTCGGCGACGCTCGATAATAGAGATGGGCAAACAGCGAGTACGCGAGATAGCCGACGATGGCGTGTTCCCAGGGCCACATCACCGGAGGATGGTGCCCTCGAGCGGTTAGTTATGGGATTAATACCGCGGAAGCGAAACGTGGTAGCATGCCCACGAAACACGAGGTTACGGTCGACGGCGAGACGATCGTCGCGGTCCACCACGGGGCGCCATCGCAGAAGTGGTTCGTCTGCTGCCACGGACTCCGTAGCGACAAGTCCGGCAGCTACCAGCGACGCTGTGGGCGCGCGGTCGAGCACGGGTACAACGCCGTCCGCTTCGACTTTCGGGGTTGTGGCGAGTCCGACGGCGCGTTCGTCGAGTCGACGCTCTCCGCTCGACTGGCCGACCTCGAGGCTGTCCTCGAGTACTTCGATCCGTCCTCGTGCGTGCTCTTTGGCTCGAGTTTCGGCGGGAACGTCGCCTTCCACACGGCCGCGGCCGACGACCGCGTCGTCGCAGTCGTCACGCGAGCCCCCGTTACGGATCCGGCGACGTTCGACCGCTATCGCGAGATCGTCGCGGACGAGGGCGAGGTACGGTTCGAGACCGGCGAACGCCTCGACGAAGCCTTTCTCGACGACATCACACAGTATCCGTTCGCGCCCATCGCCGACACACTCGACGTTCCCGTCGCGATTTTCCACGGCGACGCCGACGACTCGGTCGACGTTGCGGACAGTTATCGGGCCGCCGAGGCCCTCGAGACCGACGTTCTCTTGCAGACCTATGCGCGTGAAGGTCACCGCTTTTCGCCGGCCGCCGAACGACGGTTACTCGCGGTAACGTTTGCCTGGCTCGAGGCCGCCGAAACCGTGTAGAAAAGCATCGAATCCGCCAGCAAGTGTTGTCGGGGAGTTTCGGGCGTTTTCTCGGTCAGAAAAACCGGATCGCTTTTGATATCCATGCCAGAACGATGGGGTACAAGTGAGTGAGGAGATCGATCCGTCGACGATACTTGCGATCCTCGACGACGAGTACGCACGTGCTATCCTCACCCACACGAGCGTCGAACCCATGTCTGCCAGTACGCTGAGTGACCGATGTGACGCATCCCTCCCGACGATCTATCGGCGTCTCGATCGTCTCCAGGAGTGTCGACTCATTACCGAAGAGACCGAACTTGCCCCCGACGGCAATCACTACAGTATCTACAGTGCGAACCTACAGCGGCTGGAGCTCTCTCTCGACGATGGGACCTTCGATCTCGAGCTCACCTATCGCGAGGACGACGTTGCGGACAGATTCACACGCATGTGGGAGGGATTACGATGAGCCAGAACATCGTGCGAATCGACGAAGCGACCCTCTTCGAACTGTTGACCGTCACGAGTCTCTTCCTGGTTGCACTCTTTGGCACGGTCATCGCCTACCAAGCCTACAGGGGATACCGACGCAACGACGTCGCGTCGATGCTCTACTTGGCTGTCGGACTTCTACTGCTTACCATGTTCCCGTTTCTTATCAACGTCGCTATCAACACGCTGACCGGTGCCGAACAGATCGTGACGGTTCTGCTCGAGAACGTGAGCCGACTGCTTGGCCTCCTCGCGATTATGTACTCGCTGTACGGCCATCACTGATACGGATTGCTGTAACGATTTACCGGCGAAACCGCAGACGGGTCGCGGTTTCGGCGGGAACGACTTACAGTAAACCGTATGAGACCGTCTACTGGAACGATAGTGCTCTGCCTCGAGACAGCCGGGGTATGGCTACGGGAGCGGCGATCGACGCGATATCGTCGTACTCCGCGTCGAGTAACTGACCGACCGCGGCGGGCCGAAGCGGACGAAAGGGCGGTGGTGAGAGACCACTACGAGGGGCGGGATCGGGCCAGCCGACGCGACTCGAGCCCCAGAATGAGGGCGATGGGGCGGTCGGTGGGGAGGGCGTCGACAGGCCCAGGTGATCGGGCAGCGGGGGACCGATCAGGTGCGTTCGGTCAGTCCTGGGTCGTCCCCCGTCGGTTCCTTTAGCCGGACACCTATTAGTGGTAGGAGGGCATTTTCTGAGCCGGAAAATCCGGTCGGTAGCCGGCGATCGAAACCGTGGCGGCTATCCCACCGGTATCCGTCGTCTCCGTATGCGCCAGTTCGTACTCATCGGGCACGATATTCCGACGACACCCGAATTCTCGCTCGACGATCTCGCAGGCGGTGCCGGTCGGCTCGATGCTCTCTGTCGATCGATCACCGCCGCCTTCGTGACCTCCCACGGGATCCGCACCGACGTTCGCGTCCACCTCGTCGCCCAGGACGAACTGACGATCACGTTCGACGGCGGCGACCTCAAACGACTGAACCCCGACGAACGCAGTACCGCCGCCCTCGTCCGAACCGCACTCGAGCACCGCGAGGAAGCCATCGGCGCACTTCCAGCCGAACCCAGCCCCGGAATCGAACTGTATCGTCGCGGCCTCGAGGAGACGCTCGAGGCCCTCGCCGACGACGGACCGGTCGTCCAGTTACACGAAGACGGCGAGGCAGTGACCGAGATCGACGACCTCGAGGATCCGATTTTCGTGCTGTCCGATCACCGGGATTTCACCGCCGACGAGCGGATTCTACTCGAAGGCGTCGTCGACCAACGGCTTCGACTCGGCCCCGAACTGCTCCACGCCGACCAGGCGGTCACGATCGCTCACCACTGGTTGGATACTGACGGTTACGAGACGTTCTAGCCCGACTCGACGAACCGCGTGTCGAACCGCTTGCGTGCGATTATCTACTGGTTCGGAACCGTTAAACGGTCGGATGCATTGTATTCGAACGTGGGCCGGTGGGGTAGCTTGGTATCCTTCGGCCTTCGGGTGGCCGTAACCGCGATTCGAATTCGCGCCGGCCCACTTCCCCATCCTATCGCTTCCTCGAACGATATGCACCGCTCTACAACGCGTAGCCGCATCAACTTCGTTCTTCGTCGACGCCTTTGAACACCTGCCAGACACCCAGAAGAACCACGAAAAGCAGGGCGGCGATCCCGACGCGTAAGCCAATCTCTTCCCATCCCGTTGCCTCCGTGTGGACGAGCCCCCCGGCCCAGCCGCCGACGACCACTGCGAACCCAGTCGCGACGATGAGCATGATCAGGAGCCGGTCAGTGGGAACGTTCATCGGCGGATATCCACCTGGATGGCGAGTAAGCGATGAGCCTGAAACAGCCACGTTGGCGACAACCGGTACGCATCCGCAGACGCCGACAGAGACAGCGCTATCCAGTCGCGTCGACGACCTCGTCGACCCGAATCCGAACGATTATGCGTTCGGTTTCGATCGGCATCTGGTACTCGTCGGCATCAGTATAGCGTCGGGCGAGTTCGTCGATGTGCGCTCGAGCGCCGTCAGTCGTCAGTTCGTCGACCTCGCCGATGATCGCAAGCCGGCGGTACGGATCGTCCGGATCGGTCATACTCACACCGACCGACGGATTGTCACGCAGGTTGCGCTCCTTCCGGCGACCGCGCTCGGTGTTGACCAACAGTCGCTGCTCGTCCTCGTCGTAGTCGATCCAGACCGGCGTCACGTGTGGCTCGTGTTCGTCGGTCAGCGTTGCGATGTGGGCGAACGTTTGCTTGTCGAATAGATCCAGGTATTCGGCGGGGATCTCGGCCATATTCGTGGTATACTGACGATGGGTTTGTACGTCGTGCTTGCATGCAGGAATTGCAACTCACGACAATTCGCGAAGTCGAATCCCATCGTCGACGAGTCGGGCGTTGCGCTCGCGCTCGAGATGCTCGCCGAGCTCGTCGTGGGCGTACAGTTGAGCGATCACGTCCGCGTACAGTGTTCGCCAGGCGATCGCATAAATCGGCGACTGGCCCCACGCCCGAAGTTCCGGAACGAGATCGTCGTAGGTTTCGTACCGATCTTCGAATCGATCGATCGCCTCGAGCACTCGGCTCGCCGCTTCGTGGTCGGTATCGGCCTCCTCGAGAAACTGGTTGAGCGTCGCTTCCCAGCCGGCGACAGCCTTCTGCATGTCGGCCTCGGCTGTCTGATCGTCCGCAGGAAGTCGCTCGAGGACCGGTTCGGGAACGCCGAGTGAGATGTCGTCCATGCGACGCAGTAGACGTTGGACGGGCAAGAAACTACGCAGGAGTCGCCATCTTCTGTATCGCAGTAAGAGGTTTATTAGTTCGGCGGTGTTCTCCAGGTCGGTTGTCCCAGCCGTCGCCGTGGCGCACTCATACTGTCGGCCAGCAGCCAGCGAGCAGTCGGTCGCGAATTCACGGTCGTTCTCGAGGACGACGGCTACGGGAGTGCGACGATCTTCGAATAGTCAGTATCAGGGAAACGTGTCGCGTCGACTCGACTCACCTGTCCGGGGGCTGCAGACGGTGATTCGGTCCTTCCGTTCGACCGGTCGTGCAGGTGTCGATCGCAGTCTCGAGGCCGATTGTTGGTAGCGACCCGTCGAGCGCGTGGTTGCACGTTCCGTCGTACCCCGGCTGAACCAGCCAGTCGTCGACTGGTGCTCGCTGCAAACCACTCGAGCGAGTGTCCGATCGATCCAGTTCTGCGGATCGATCGACTCTCGACCGTTGTGGGGGAAGAACCCCCCCTCGGCAGTCAGCTCGAGGTTATAATAAATCCTATGTCGTGATATCAAATTCGGACGGTTGGGGATACGAGTTCGGGATGGGAATCTATACGAGCACCTGCCTACACGAGTCACCACGCGCCGCTACACTGACTTTCCGTTGCGAACGGACTCGTCTCGAGGGCGAGATTTCGGCCTCGAACACAATCTGGACACACAGTTTGGGCCCGGTCTGTCGTTCGCTTACATGTTGGATCCAGTACGCGACGACCGCCACACGAGTGGACTCCGGCATCGTGATTGAAGTCCTGCTCGCAACCCCTCGATCCGTCGTCCGTGTCTCTGCCCGTGACCCATCACTGATACTGGGCGTGGCGGGATTCGAACCACGGTCACAGCGAAGCTGCTCGCTGATTCCAATCTCGCCATGCCGGTTCACTCGCCACTACGTGGCTCGCTGCACGGGCGTGACGGGATTCGAACCCGCGATCAGAAGGTTAGGAACCTCCTGCCCTCTCCGCTAGGCCACACGCCCCGGAGAAAAACGGTTAGTTCGTCTCGGTCTCCGTCTCTGCGTCTGTGTCAGCGTCGGCATCGTCGTTCGTGACTGGTTCGGTGTCGACGAAGTCGGTGTCTGCGTCCTCCTCCTCGTCGAGTTCTTCGAAGTCACCGTCGCGCATCTCCTCGAGTTCTGTTTCGACCTTTTCACGCCCCTTCTGGAATTCGCCCATGGCCTCCCCGGTCGACCGCGCCAGCTTCGGGATCTTGTTGGCCCCGAACAGCAAGATGGCGATGAAAAGGATGATCAGTAGTTCCGGACCCCCGGGTACGCCGGGGATGAACAGCGGTGCGATTTCGGCTACCATCTCTATGCGTGGCTTACCCGCTGGCAATTATAACCTTTTTGGACCGCTCAACGGAACGAGAGCCAGCGAGCGGACCCGACGGTGTCGAACGAACGAATATCCCACCACGACGCAACTCGAAAAATACGAGCGACCGCACGACGGCTGTGAAGTGGTTCCCGCTGAAACCACTACCCCCATCAGCGCGGCACGCGGCCGGGCGTCGTGGTGGTGAGTGATAGCGGGGTGGCCTCCGTCTCGGAAGGCAGTTGGCAACGACAGACTGTCGCCCCGCTAGAATTGGTGTCTTCGTGCGCCGCTGTAAGCTTGATGGCCGAGAACGGCATCGACAGTAACAGCCAACAGTGGCGGTCAACGGATGCAGCCGATGCTGATGTGGATTCCGGGCAAGATTATCACAGCGCGACACGCCCAGGGGATTCTCCGTCCCGCCGCCGAACGGACGAAACCGTTCCGCGAACGAAACTGTCTTTCCCGCTAGCACGTAATACGAAACCGATGCCAGCAACTGGCGACACTGCACCGGACTTTACCGCACCGCTTGCAAACGGCGACGTAGACGCCATCACGCTGTCGGACCGCCTCGACGAGGAGGCACCGATCGTGCTCGCGTTCTTCCCCGCAGCGTTTACGGGCGTCTGTACCGACGAGATGTGTACGTTTCAGGATCGGCTCTCGGCGTTCAAAGATGTCGATGCGACCGTCTACGGCGTCAGTCGCGACTCGCCGTTTACGCTCAACGAGTTTCGCGACCAGAACGACCTCGAGTTCGGGCTGATCAGCGACTTCAACGGCGAGATCATCGGCGACTACGACGTTTCGATGGACTTCGCCGATCTGGGCGTCTACGGCGTCGCGAAGCGCTCGGTGTTCGTCGTCGACAGCGACGGCGAGATCACGTATTCGTGGGTCAGCGACGACCCGGGCGTCGAGCCGGAGTACGCCGAGGTCGAAGCCGCTGTCGACGACGCAGCGTAACTCTCGAGCGCCGCAGGGCTTTTCTCGTCCGCTATCGACCCATCAAGTATGAGTGATTCAGCCGCCGACGAGGACTCCCGCCGCGTCTACGATCCCGACGCCTCCCACGGCTTTCCCGACGCAAAACTCAACGCCGTCCTCGAGTTCGTCGATCGGGACGAGGAGATTCAGACCTACCTCGAGGCCCAGAATATCAACGCGGTCGATCGGATGCGCTACAACGACCACGGCGTCAAACACATCGAAATCGTTCGCAACCGCGCGCTGTGTCTCTACGAGTTGCTCAAAGCGAGCAACGTCGAGTTCAACGGCGCGGGCGAGCAGGGACTGTCAGAGGCCGACGAATCGGTGATCATCGCGCTGGCGGCCACACTCCACGACATCGGCCACGTCGTCCACCGTGACGAGCACGTCTACTACTCGATTCCGCTGGCTGCCGATATCCTCGACCGCGTCCTCGAGGAGTTCTACAACCTTGCCGAGGCCGTCCGGATGAAAGGTGAGGTGTTACACGCGATTCTCTGTCATCACACGGCTGAGACCCCGCTGACGACCGAGGCCGGCATCATTCGCGTCGCCGACGCCCTCGACATGGAACGTGGCCGGTCCCGAATTCCGTACGAACACGGTGGCCGCGGCATCAACACGCTCTCGAGCCAGGCGATCAAGCGCGTCTCGCTGTACGAGGGTGAGACCAGCCCCGTCCTGGTCGAGATCGCGATGACCAACGCCGCGGGCGTCTACCAGGTCGACAACCTCTTGAAGGCGAAACTCCGCGGGTCGGGACTCGAGGACGAGATCCGTATCGTCGCCGTCAACACCAACGAAAACCACGAGCAGTTAGTCGAACGAATCGAACTCTAATCGACGAGTTCGAATCTACCGTCCGTCCGCTCGAGATGACCCCGTTTCCGTAACGTTCCCGTGATCGAGAGCGCGGTCCCTTTCTTGATGCCGAGATCGGTACAGAGCTGATCGATCGTCGTCTCGCCGCTCGCCCCGACGTAGAGGAAGACGAGCTTTGCGCGAGCGGACTCGAGATCTGTGGGTATCGTGAAATCGATGCTGTGTGCCGATTGTGATGACATAGTCGACCGATGTTTTTCGACGATAATAAATCTCTGTTACAACAGATGTCGAAATGGGGCCGGCGCATGTGGCTCTCGGGCGTGTCAAAGAAATTGTATGGCTACGACACCGACGTTTCGAGGACGAACGCTCACGATTCTCGTCGTGCGATGATTGTACGATCGACGAATGACACGGTTGTGGACGGTGCTTGCTACCGCAAAACACGATCTGGGATTACCAACAGGCGTATCGTTTTTATCTCCGCCACAGAATCGGTACGGTATGTCGACTCAAATTACTATCCTCGCACTCCTGACCGGGCTGGTTACCGGAGCGTTGTTTCGGTTTCTCAATATCCCCATTCCCGCACCGCCGGAACTACCAGGGATCATGGGTATCGTCGGTATCTACGTCGGCTACAAGCTGATCGATCACTTCGGGGTTGGCGTCGACATCCTCGAGTTAATCGGGACGTAGGCCTCCCGACAAATAGCTGGCACCGTCGGCTGTACCGATCCGGCCGTCAGGACGACTCCAGCGCCAGCGACGCCTTCGCGAGCAGCCAGAAGACCGTGACGACGGCGACGAACACGGCGGCGATGTAGCCGATCCACACCAAGATCCCAGGAGCGTAGGCGACCATTTCGAGAACGTATAGCAACAATAGATAGCCGGCGACGATCGACAGCAAGACGCCGATTCGCTTGATCATGGGTTCGATATTGGTGACGTGCCTTCAAAAGATGTCGAAACGGTAGCTTCCGGCCGGAGACGAGAGTCCGTCCGAGTGCTCACCACACCAATCCGTATCAGTAACTGCGTTCTTTCGGCTCGTAGGTTTTTTCCTCGCCCTCGAGGATGACCGGTCGATAGAAGATCGACGGCTCGCCGTCGTCCCAAGAGACGAGCGTGTGTTTGAGCCAGTTTTCGTCGTCGCGGATCTGGTTCTCCTGGCGCCAGTGGGCGCCGCGGAACTCGTTTCGCACCAAGGCACCGAGCGCGATCGTTTCGGCGACGTCGATCAGGTTGCGCGTCTCGTAGGTCTGCTGGAGGTCGGTGTTGAACGTCGTCGAGGGATCGTCGACGTAGACGTCCTGGTACTCCTCGCGACACTCTCGGATGATCTTCAGTGCCTTCTTGACGCCCGCTTCGGTCCGGAAGACGTTGACGTAGTCGGTCATCGCCTGCTGGAGCTTCGAGCGGATCTCGGCGTGTTGAACGCCGCTGTCTTTGTTCATCAGCCGGTCGACGCGGTCGCGTTCGCGTTCGACGGCACGCTCGAGGGCACCCTCGGCATCGGCTGCGACTCCGCCGTCTGCGGCGACGCCACCGGAGCGCTCGAGGCCGGCAGCACCGGGCTGGACGGGAAGGTCGGTCTCGGTCTCGTCCTCGACATCGTCGCCGTACCCAGTCCGAATTTCGGGGTCGCCGAGATCCTCGCCGGCAGCGTGACGGCCCGCGCGTTTCCCGAAGACGATCAGCTCGGGCAGGGCGTTGCCGCCCAGTCGGTTGCCGCCGTGGACGGACACACAGGCACACTCGCCGGCGGCGTAGAGCCCGTTGATGCAGGTCTGGCCGTTCTCGTCGGTCTCGATACCGCCCATCGCGTAGTGTTGGCCGGGTTTGACCGGCATCGGCTCGACGAGACCGTCGACGCCCTCGAAGTCCTCCGCGAGGTGGAGGATGTTCTCGAGGCGATCCAGAATGCGCTCCTCGCCGAGGTGGCGCATGTCGAGGTGGACGTACTCGTCGTCGACACCGCGGCCCTCGTCGACCTCGGTCAGTTCGGCACGCGCGACGACGTCACGGCTGGCGAGTTCGCCGGAGTTGTTCGCGTACCCGTACTCGAACATGAAGCGTTCACCCTCGTTGTTGAAGAGGATACCACCCTCGCCACGGACACCCTCACTGATGAGGACGCCCGTCGAGGGGAGCGACGTGGGGTGGAACTGGATGAACTCCATGTCTTCCAACGGTGCGCCCGCACGATATGCCATCGCGTGGCCGTCGCCGGTACAGGAGACGGCGTTGGTGGTGTGATCGAACGCCTGCCCGGGGCCGCCGGTCGCGAGCACGACGCCGTTGTTCGCTTTGAAACCCTCGATCTGGCCGGACTGGACGTCGTAGGCGACGACGCCGTGACACTCCCGATCGTTGGGGTCGTCCTCGTCGCTGGTCGCTAGGTTCATCACGTACCACTCGTCGTAGACCTGAATGCCGCGTTTGACGACCTGCTCGTACATCGTGTGCAGCAGGTGGTGGCCGGTTTCGGCGCCGGCGTAGGTGGTCCGCGGGTACGAGAGGCCGCCGAACGGTCGCTGGGAGACGCGGCCGTCCTCCTCCCGGGAGAATGGCATCCCCCAGTGTTCCAGGCGCATCGTGTCCTCTCGAGCGTCCTGTGCGAGGGTCTCGACTGCCGGGGCGTCGCCCAGGTAGTCCGAGCCCTTCATCGTGTCGTAGGCGTGCAGTTCCCAGTCGTCGCCCTCCTGGAGGGCGGCGTTGATCCCACCCTCCGCAGCGCCGGTGTGGCTGCGGACGGGGTGGAGTTTCGAGACGATCGCCGTATCGGCTCCCGCCTCGTTCGCTGCGATCGCGGCTCGGAGGCCGGCGCCGCCTGCGCCGACCACGATGACGTCGTGTTCGTACATATTACCAGAATTTCAGGTTTTTCTTGACCGCTTCCCGCTTGAGCTCCTGAATGTGCTCGGTCAGCGGGATGTCCTTCGGGCACACCTCGGTACAGGAGAACTGGGTCTGGCAGCGCCAGACGCCGTGTTCCTGCTCGAGAATGCGGAGTCGGTGCTCTTTGATCGCCTCGCTCTCGCGGTCGTCCATCGCGAACTTGTAGGCCTTGTTGATCGCCGCGGGACCGAGGTACTCGTTGTCGCCGGCGGCGATGTTACAGGAAGACATACACGCGCCACACCAGATACACCGCGAGGACATCTTGATCTTTTCGCGGTTCTCGGGGCTCTGGCGTTGCTCCTCGAGATCGGCCGCAGCGGGCGTCTCCTCGTCCTGGAAGTACGGCTCGACGGCGTGCATCTGGTCGTAGAAGTGATCCATATCGACGACCAGATCCTTGACGACCTCCTGGTGGGGCAACGGTTCGATACGAACCGGCTGTTCGAGTTCGACGATCTGTGTCTTACAGCCGAGTCGCTGTTTGCCGTTGACGAAGAAGGCGTCGGAGCCACAGACGGCCTGCCGACAGGAGTGTCGGAAGGTTAGCGAAGAGTCGTACTCGTCGCGGGCGTACATGACCGCGTCGAGAACCGTCATCCCTTTTTCGAACGGAACGTGAAAGTCGTCGAACCGCGGTTCCTGTTTCCCCTCGACTTCGGGGTCGTATCGGAACACCTTGAGGTGGACCGTCTCGCCCTCGAGGTCGCCCGCCGAATCGGCGTCTTCGGTCAGCCCCGATTCCTTTTCCTCGAGTCGCCGTTCCTGTGGCGACTGAGTCCCTTTCATCTCGGGGTCTTCCGGTGCTTCCTGTGTCTCTGGTTCCTGTTGTTGTGTACTCATGTTAGTAGATCATCCCCGACATCGCGAGTGCAACCCAGATACCCTGTGCGATGAGTGCAACACTAGCAATGATCAGGACCCCAAGCACTACCTTCTTTGGGGTGCCGGTGAGTCCCTGGTTGACCAAGGCGTTGTAGACGCCGTTGACGCCGTGGAAGGTTCCGGCGATGAGGAACAACACCATCGCCAGGAAGTAGCCAATGTTCTCCATCCGTGCTTGGGTCCCCATGAAGGTAACGTCCGCAGCGTGATTGACGAAGTGAAGCTGGAAGAAGTGAAAGGCGAGCACGACCACGAGAAACGCGGCCGTGAGCCGTTGCAAGAGCCAGCCGGTCCCACCAGGCGTGAACGACGAGTAGCGTTCCGCCATCAGAGACCCACCCCCGTCAGGAAGGTCGGGACGCTCGCGACGGTGATCACGCCCGTCAGGATCAACGAGGCGTAGAAACTCTTATCCTGGGCCGTCAATCCGATGCCGAGATCGACCATCAGCAATCGAAGCCCGTTCAGAATGTGAAAGACAGCGACGGCAAGCAAGCCGACCTCGAGTACGCGGATAATAAAGAGACTCTCCAGTCCCTGGATCGTCCCCGTATAGACGTCGACCTGTTCGCTCGCGAGCATCATCGTTTCGCCCTGTGCAGCACCGATGGCGGTACTCAGTACGGCGATGTGCGTGAACAAGTACCCGATCAGCATCCACCCGGTGAACTTGTGGAAGATCCACGCCCACATGCCGGCCGAGAACTCCTTCCACCGACCGAAGTCCTCGATGAGACCGCGATTGTAAGACTGACTCATGCGCTCATGTGGACGGTTTGACCGTGGGGGTATAGAACTTACTTTTATCGCCTCGTCACACGCTGGCGATCAGCATTGTTTTCCGGGAGGATCATATCATCTGAGTGTTATAAATCGGATCGAGACCGCCCGGTCGTCCGCTCGTACTCGATGGCCGTCCGTGTAGCCGAGGACAGTCCGACCAGATGACAGAGCGGGTTTCCCGGATAGACGACGGGGTTCTCGAGGACGCCGACGATCAGGCCGGTAAAGGGCGCCTCGACGGTAACGATGTCCGCTTCCTCTTTGAACGGGTTGGTGATCGTACAGATGACTTCGTCCTCGTGGACGAGGGCACCGCGACCGCGTTTCATGTCGACGATGCCGCCGGCGTCGGCCCGCAACCAGGTTTTTTCGTCGTCGTCGTCGATAATGGTTCGCCAGCCGGGCCAGTGGACCGAGGAGTCGCGATGACAGCCAAATTCGGCAAGGACGCTCGCAACGCCGGTCAGCGCGCGGTCGATGAGCCGGCGCTGGAAGCGGTGGGCTTCGCCCATCTCGACGGTGATCGTCGGAACGCCGGCGTCGGTGGCCTCACGCCGGAGCGTTCCGGTGGGACCTTCGCCGGCGATGATGACGTTGGAACTGAACGCCTTCGCGAGACGGTCAACCGATGGATCCTCCGTGTTGGCCCGGACGTGAAGCATGTTCGTCCGGCCTCGAGTGGACGTATGAAAGTCGATTCCGAGGTCGCAGGGATCGATGAAGTTCGTGAAGATCTGGTGGGCCATTCGTCGGGCGCTGGTCGAACCTTCACGGCCGGGAAAGGATCGGTTGAGGTCGCGGTCGTAGATCGGAAGATACCGCTCCTGGGCCAGGAAACCGGGGACGTTCATCACGGGAAGACAGACTAACGTGCCGTGTAACTCGGCGTGATCCCAGTCGTGGGCGACCTCCCGGACGACCTCGATACCGTTGAGTTCGTCGCCGTGGGCGGCCGCCGAGAGAAACACCGTCGGCCCCGGCTTCGCCCCGTTGACGATCGTCACTGGAATTCGCACCGGGTCTCCGAGATACGTTTCGCTGATACCGTAGCGGATATTGGCGGTCTCTCCGGGATCGACGCGACCGCCGTTATAGGTAAAGGCATCGTCGTTCGTCTCGCCAGCCTCGCTCATATCCCCTCCACCGCACTCACCGACGTGAATCTTGTCGTCTGTGGCTGGCGAGTTTAGCCACGTGGGCATACGTTTTGTACGAGGGGGTGGTATGATAGCATATGGAGATTCGTGATGCAACCACCGACGACGTCGATGCCATCCGGTCGATCGCCAACGACTCGCTCAACTCGACGTACACCGACTTTCTCGACGCGGAGACGATCGACGACGCTATCGAGCAGTGGTACGGCGACGGATTCAGTGAGGACCTGTCGGACGACAGCTCGCTCGTTCTCAGCATCGAGCGCGGCGGCGATTTGGCGGGCTTCGCCCAGTGTGACCTCGTCGGACACCAACACAAGACCGGCCGCATCCTCTGGCTCCACATCGGCCCCGACCACCGCGGTGACGGGACGGGCGTCCGGTTGCTCGTTCGCGCCCGCGAACGACTCTTAGACGCCGGTGCCGAACAGGTTCAGGCGTTCGTCCTCGAGGACAACGAGGGCGGTAACACGTTCTACCGAGACCACGGCTTCGAACACGCCGGCCAGCGCGAGGTCGAAATCGGGTCGGAAACGTTCACCGAAAACGTCTACGTCGAAACCGACCTCGAGGACGAGGGCTGGGGCGCGGTCGACGAACTCGAGGTCGATGGCCAGACCGTCTACGTCAGCTACGGCGAAGCTGACCGGGGATCGAAAGCGCCCTTCTACAGCGCTTACGAGACCGACGACCGCGAAGAGCTCTACGCCTGGTTCTGTGGGAACTGCGATTCGCTCGACAACGCGATGGACGCGATGGGCCGTCTCGAGTGCAACGTCTGTGGCAACCAGCGCAAGGCGACGCGGTGGGATTCGTCGTACCTCTAACCCAACGCACCGCGAGCCCCTGCCGCCAGAACCGACGCCACAGACCGCCACACGTCGTCACAACCGATCCGTAACGTCGGTTTGCAGTCGTGGTATCTCGTCCTTACTGCTGTTGTCACCGCATTACAATTGGCGGATTCCACAATCGCCCGAGTAGTCGGCCAAGGACCGCATTACAATTAGTGGCCTCCACGTCCGAGCGAGCAGTCGGCCAGGGTGCTCTGGCGGTTCCGCCCAGCCGTCCTTGCAGCCGCGCAGACACAGCATGAGCACACGGGAGCACATCGTTCGCGGATTCAAAGCGACGCTCGTCTCGAGAGCGATCTACATGCTCTCGAGTGCGCTGTTGATGTTTATCCTCGCACGGGTGTTGAACCCGGACGGCTACGGGGCGTTGTACTGGGCGATCGGGATTCTGATGGTCGTCCAGCTGTTCGCCGACCTCGGACTGGGGAAATCCACCGCCCGGTACATCTCGGAGTACAGCGAGACGGACGAGGGCCAGATCCCGTATCTGCTTCGGTCGGCGATTACCTACAAGCTGATTGTCCTGGCGGCCGTCTCGTTCGCTCTCTTGCTCTTACACGAGCACATCGCGATCGTGCTGGGCGATCCGAGCGCGACGCCGTTTCTGGCTGTCGGGGTGTTGTTCGTCATCGCCCAATCGTTCAGCAGTTTTTCGATGATGGCGTTTCAAGGACTCAACCGCCTGGGCTACAGCGCGGCCGTCCAGGCAGTCAGCGGGGCGACGCGGCTCGTGTTCGCCGTCACGTTCGTCTTCCTCGGGTTTGGGGCACTCGGTGCGCTGTACGGCTACATCGTCGGCTACGCGCTCGCCGGTGCGTTCGGCCTTCTCGTCCTCTACATCGGTTTCTATCGACACTACGACCAGGCCGACGCCTACGAGGACGGGCTATCGCGCCGGCTCGCCGAGTACAGCGTCCCGTTGACGGCGACACGAAGTGCCAACGTCATTGACAAGCGGATCGACGTCGTCCTCGTCGGCGTCTTCCTCACGCCCGCTGCGGTCGGTTTCTACCAGCTCGGCAAGCAGATCACCGACTTCGTCCTCGCGCCGGCTGAGTCGCTCGGCTTTACGATCTCGCCGAACTTCGGCGAGCAGAAGGCGTCGGACCAACTCCAGCAGGCCCGCCGGATCTACGAGGAGTCGTTGACCCATACGATGTTGGTCTACGTGCCGGCAGCCGTCGGGATCGTCCTCGTCGCCGAGCCGTTCATCGGGATGGTGTTTCCGGAGTACGCGGGGGCGGTGGTGGTGTTGCAGGTGTTGGCAGGGTTCATGGTGTTACAGGCGATTACGAACCTGACGAGCGATAGCCTGGACTATCTCGGGCGCGCGCGGTCGCGAGCGATCGCGAAGGGCGCGACATCGATCGCGAACTTCGGGTTGAACCTCGTGCTCATTCCGACCATCGGCGTCGTCGGCGCGGCGATCGCGACGGTCGCGACTCACACCGTCTACGTCGCGGTGAACCTCTACATTATCCACAGCGAACTGGCGCTCCGGCTCGGCCAACTCGCCCGGTCGATGGGGCTGATCTGTGCGATCACGCTCGCGATGGCCGTCGCCGTCTCCCTCGTCACGCCGCTGGCGTCGAATATCCTCATGCTGCTCGGCGCGATCGCGCTCGGTACCCTCGTCTGGGCGATTCTCGCGGTCGCCAGTGGCATGGTCGATCCACACGAGGTCCGTGCGATCGTTCGGTAGCCGAAACCGTCGACTAACTCGAGCGAAAAAATGGCCGACGGCAGCGTTAACTGGCAATGCTTATCCCCTCGGTTGTCGTTCACTCAGTATGACCGTTGCCGATCCCGTCACCGTCGGGGTACTCAGTTTACATACGAGCAAGGAGACGAAAGCGATTCTTAACGCCGTCGAGGCCCTCGGCCACGACACGGAGTGGCTCCGGACCGAGAACACGACGATCAGTGTCACCGACGGCACTGTCGTCTTGGAACCCGACGTGGACGTGATCGCCAACCGAATGCTGCTCTCGAACACCGAACATCCCGCCGAAGAGCTCGGTCTCGCGAACACGTTCGCACAACTGGTGCCGATGCTCAACGAACCCGCAACCGTTCTGACGGCGATTCACAAACTCTCGACGGCGACGACGCTTGCAACCCACGACGTACGAACGCCCGACGTCACCCTCGCACTGAACAACGAAGGGCTGGCCGCCGCTCGAGATCGGTACGGCGAGGAAGCTGTCTATAAGACCGCGATCGGCACCCACGGCGGCGGCACCTGGAAAGTCGGTCTCGAGGAACCGATCAACGCGAAAGTTGGCAACCGATACGCGTTCTTACAGGAGTTGCTCGATCGGGAGGGCGAGCGACACCGTGACGCTCGAGTCTACCTCGTCGGTAGCGAGATCGTCGGCGCGATGTACCGCTATGCACCCGACAACGACTGGCGAACCAACGTCGCACTCGGCGGCACCGTCGAGGATGCAAGCGACGATCTCCCGGCGGAAGCGCGGGATCTCGCTCGCCGGTCGGCAACGGCTATCGGCCTCGATTACGCCGGTGTCGACCTCGTCGAAGGCGAGGACGGCTGGTACGTCCTCGAGGTCAATCCCACGGCAGGGTTCAAGGGGCTCTACGAGGCGACACAGATCAGCCCGGCACCGTACATCGCCCGCCTGGCGATCGAGCGGGCCGGCGGATCGGTCGACGACGAACGGGTCGTCGAACTCTCGAGGGCGCTCGACGACAGCCAACCCGCTGCACAGCCGCCGAGACCGGCACAGACTGACAACGAGGCGGCCATCATCGGCTACATCGAAGATATCGTCCTCTCGGGGACGAGCGGCTCGACATCAGTCCTCGCAAAGTCCGACACGGGAGCGACCCGAACCAGTATCGACACCTCGCTGGCGGCCGAGATCGGTGCCGGCCCAATCAAATCGATCACCCGCGTCAAATCCGGCAGTTCGAAGACCGCCAAGAGCCGCCCGGTCGTCGACGTCGTCGTCGGCGTCGGCGGCAACCAACACACCGTCACCGCGAGCGTCGAGGATCGTAGCCACATGGACTACCCGGTATTGCTCGGGCGGGACATTCTCGAGCAGTATCGAGTCGACGTCAGCCGTCGCGTCGATGCCGACGAACCCGAGTCGCCGGAAGAAGAGGAGTAACGGCGATCAATGCCGTCGGCTTGGCCGTGCGATCTTCGAGTGAACAGATAACTTTATTGTCCAATACAGCTAGCATAAACGCGTATGACGACGGTCCTCGCATCCACGCTCTCCAGCAAGCCCGTGATGGGATCGGACGGGAAAGAACTCGGCACGGTTCACAACATCACGATGAACGTCACTACCGGCGAACTCGAGTCCGTCCTCGTCACGCCGAAAGACGACGACGTTTACCGGTTCGAAACGACCGACGACGGGAATCTCCGCATTCCCGCCCATCAGGTCCAGGGCGTCGACGACTATCTGATGGTCGAGTGATCGCCACCAGAATCGACGGCGACGGCCCCGCGACGCCGTCTACCAGGTGCCGTCGAAATCCTCGTGCGTGAACGCCTTCGCGTCGGCGCCCGCGTATGTTCCCACGAGGTGGCCGTCGCCCTCGAGGTAGTACTGGTAGGTGGTCAGCCCCTCGAGGCCGACGGGGCCGCGGGCGTGAATCTTGCCGGTGCTGATCCCGACCTCGGCGCCGAGCCCGAACCGGTAGCCGTCGCTGAATCGGGTCGAGGCGTTGTGGAAGACGCTCGCGGAGTCGAGTCGGCGCATGAACGTCCGGGCGCGGTCGTCGTCCGCGGTGACGATCGACTCCGTGTGTTTCGAGCCGTAGGTCGTCACGTGCGCCAAGGCGTCCTCGAGCGAATCGACGACCCGGACCGAGACGATCAGATCGCCGTACTCGGTCGCCCAGTCGGCCTCGTTCGCGGCCTCGACATCGACGATCGAACGGGTCCGCTCGTCGCCGCGAACCTCGACGCCCGCCTCCTCCCAGCGGGCGACGATGTCGGGCAGGAACGCTTCGGCGACATCGGTGTGGACCAACAGCGTCTCGACGGCGTTACAGACGGCCGGATACTGAACCTTCGCGTCGTAGGCGATCTCCGTGGCCATCTCGAGGTCGGCCTTGCTATCGACGAAGACGTGACAGATGCCCTCGGTGTGGCCGAGGACGGGAATGCTCGTGTTGTCCTGGATGTAGCTGACGAACTCCGAGCTTCCGCGGGGCATGACCAGATCGATCTCGTCGTCCATCTCGAGGATAGTGTCGACGTCCTCGCGGGCCTCGATGAGTTGGGCCCAGCCGTCGACGATGTCGTCGGTCGCCTCGCGGATGATCTCGAAGAGGGTTCGGTTGGATTCGCTGGCCTCGCTGCCGCCTTTCAGGATGACGGCGTTGCCCGACTTCAGGCTAAGCGCGGCGATCTGGACGAGCGCGTCGGGTCGGGATTCGAAGATCGTCCCGACGACGCCGATCGGCACCGTCTGCTTGTACAGCTCGAGGTCGTCGTCGAGTTCGCGGGCTTGCTGGGTCGTCCCCAGCGGATCGTCCTGGGCGGCGACGCTGCGGACCATCTCAGTGATGCTCTCGAGTTTCGTCGGCGAGAGCTCGAGGCGGTCGACAAGCGCCTGGCTGTACTCGCCGGCCTCGAGCAGTTGCTCGGCTTCCTCGACATCGATCTCGTTGGCCGCGAGGATCTCCTCGTGGCGCGCGTCGATCGCGTCGGCGATGGCGTGGAGCGCGCTCGAGCGTCGCTGCTCGTCGTAGGTCGCCAGCTCGAGGGCTGCGGACTGTGCCTCCTCGACTTTCTGTTCGGTGGCTTGCTCAGTCATCGATGACACCGTTCGTTGGGACGAATACGGTCCCCACGGACTTCTCGGCAGCGATTTTCTCGAGGACGTTCGGCTCGGTCGACTTGGCGATGACGGCCGGGATACCGTGTTCGCTGACGGATCGCGCACCCGCTACCTTGGTCTGGATGCCGCCAAACTGCGTGCTCGAGCTATCGTCGACCAGTTCCTGGATCTCGTCGTAGTTTCGGCCGACGGCTTCGATGCGTTCGGCGTCGGGATTGTCCTTCGGATTGGCCGTGTAGACGCCCCCGACGTCGGTCAAGGTGACCAGCAGATCGCTATCGATGCCGACCGCGACCGACGAGGAGAGCATGTCGTTGTCGCCGATGCGGATCTCTTCGGTCGCGACGGCGTCGTTTTCGTTGATAATCGGGACGATGTCCCACTCGAGTAACGTCTCGATGGTGTTTTTGAAATTGGTGAACCGATCGGGATTGTCCAGATCCGTCTGGGTCAACAGGATCTGCGCGACTTTCCGGTCGTAGCGCGCGAAACTCTCGGTGTAGCGGTGCATGAGGTGTGATTGGCCAACCGTCGACAGCGCCTGTGACTCCTCGACCGTTTCCCCGTTGTCGTCGCCGCCGTCGTAGCCGACCCGTCCCTTACCGGCCCCGACCGCGCCGGAGGAGACGAGGATGACTTCGCGGTCGCCGGCGAGTAGATCGGCGATATCGTCGACGAGTTTGTCGAGTTTCGCGTCATCGAGATTCGACTCCTCGTCGGTCAGCGAGTTCGTCCCGGCTTTGACCACGACGCGGTCGGCCTCGGCCGCGAGTTGACGCGTCGCTTCGACGACGCCGAGTTCGACCGTCTCAGTCATCGTCGATATCGGCTGCGAGTTCCGCGGATCGTTGCTCGGCTGCGCCGACGGCGTCGGCGACCGCCTCGTCGGCCGTGCTGTCCCAGAGGACCTCCATGCCCTCGATCGTCGTTCCCTTCGGCGAACAGACGGCGTCGATCAGCTCCTCGATCGACCGCTCGGATCGCAGGACCGTCTCCGCAGCTCCCTTGAACGTCTGTGCGGCGAGGACTTCGGCGTCGTCGGGCTCGAGTCCCGCGTCGACGCCAGCGTCTCGCATCGCGCCAATCAGATAGAAGACGAACGCGGGACCGCTCCCGTTGACCGCCGTCGCGATATCCATCTGGGATTCCTCGACCTCGACGAACTCCCCGACCGCCCCGAGCAGGGTCGTGACCTCCTCGGGGATCGTCTCGCCGGTGACGGCCGCCGCCATATTCTGCGTCTCGGCCGCGAGATTCGGCATCGCTCGAACGAGCGTTGCGTCCGTATGCGGCTCGAGAACGGACGTCGGAACGCCCGCGGCGAAGGAGACGAGTATCTGATCGGGCGAGAGATCGAGATCGTCGACGACGTCGACGACCAGTCCCGGCTTGATCGCGACGACGACGACATCCGCCTCGGCCGCGACCGACGGATCGGTCGTCGTTTCCGCACAGTCTTCGACTGTCTCGAGTGCTGCCGGATCGACGTCGCAAGCGGTGACCGCGTGCGTTCCGCTCTCCGAGAGGCCCCGTACGAGGGCACTCCCCATGTTTCCACAGCCAATGACGCTGGCACGTACCATTCTATTTCGACAAACGGGGAGTGGGGGACATAGCAACTTTGATTTCGAATCGCAGTTGGTGTCGCTCACACGGATGCGAGAGAACCAATCACGGACGACATCGATTCCGAAGACGGCTCAGCGATCGTACCAGGGACGCAGTCGGATCTCGATGCGAACGGCAGTTTATGAGTCAAGAATATTTTTTGGTCTGCAAGAAAGACTTCATCATTGGATTAGGAAATCTTAATAGGGAAAAGTAGCAACTGTCTGTTGATGACTAGATCTAACCAAGACTGGTGGCCGAACCGGTTGAACGTGGATATCCTCGATCAGAACGTCCCCACGTCCGATCCGATGGACGAGGACTTCGACTACGCCGAGGAGTTCGAGAAACTCGATCTCGAGGCGGTAAAGGCGGATATCGAGGACGTCATGACGACGTCGCAGGATTGGTGGCCGGCCGATTACGGGCACTACGGGCCGCTTTTTATCCGGATGGCCTGGCACAGCGCCGGGACGTACCGCACCAGCGACGGCCGTGGTGGCGCAAGCGGCGGCCGACAGCGCTTTGCCCCGCTCAACAGCTGGCCCGACAACGCGAACCTCGACAAGGCCCGCCGGCTGCTCTATCCGGTCAAACAGAAGTACGGCCGCAAGCTCTCGTGGGCCGACCTGATCGTCCTCGCCGGAAACGTCGCCCTCGAGTCGATGGGATTCGAGACGTTCGGCTTCGCCGGCGGGCGCAAAGACGAGTACAAGCCCGACGACGCCGTCGACTGGGGACCCGAAGACGAGTGGGAAGCCTCCGAGCGATTCGACGAAGAAGGTGAACTCGAGGGCGCACTCGCCGCCACCGTGATGGGATTGATCTACGTGAACCCGGAGGGTCCCGACGGTGAGCCGGATCCGGAGGCCTCGGCGGAGCGAATTCGTGAGTCGTTCGGCCTGATGGCAATGAGCGACGAAGAGACGGCCGCGCTCATCGCCGGCGGACACACGTTCGGGAAGGTCCACGGCGCCGACGACCCCGACGAACACGTCGGCCCCGAGCCCGAGGCAGCCCCGATCGACCAGCAAGGTCTCGGCTGGGAGAGCGAGCACGGCTCCGGGAAGGGAGCCGATACGATCACCAGCGGGATCGAAGGCCCGTGGAACGCCACGCCGACCCAGTGGGACATGGGCTACATCGACAACTTACTCGAGTACCAGTGGTGGCCCGAGAAGGGTCCTGGCGGTGCCTGGCAGTGGACGACGCAGAACGGCGAACTCGACGAGGCCGCACCGGGTGCCGAGGACCCGGACGAGAAAGAGGACGTGATGATGCTGACGACGGACGTCGCGCTCAAGCGCGATCCCGAGTTCCGGGAGATCTTAGAGCGCTTCCAGGAAAACCCCAAGGAGTTCCAGGAGGCGTTCGCGAAGGCCTGGTACAAGCTGATCCACCGCGATATGGGGCCGTCGGAGCGGTTCCTCGGTCCGGAGGTTCCCGAGGAGGAGATGCTGTGGCAAGATCCCATCCCCGAGGCCGACTACGAGCTGATCGGCGAGGAAGCGATCGACGAACTCAAAGCGGAACTCCTCGCGTCGGAGCTCTCGATTTCCCAGCTGGCCAAGACTGCCTGGGCGGCGGCCTCGACCTACCGCGACAGCGACAAGCGCGGCGGTGCCAACGGCGCGCGCATCCGCCTCGAGCCCCAGCGAAGTTGGGAGGTCAACGAGCCCGACCAGCTCGAGACAGTACTCGAGACCTACGAGGAGATTCAGGCGGCGTTCAACGACTCCCGATCCGACGACGTGCGCGTCTCGCTGGCTGACCTGATCGTGCTGGGCGGTAACGCGGCCGTCGAGGAGGCCGCAGCCGAGGCCGGCTACGATATCGAGGTCCCGTTCGAGCCAGGTCGGACCGACGCGTCCCAGGAACAGACCGACATCGAGTCCTTCGAGGCGCTCAAGCCCGCGGCCGACGGCTTCCGTAACTACTACAGCGACGAGGCCGACCAGTCCCAGGAAGAGCTACTGGTCGACAAAGCGGACCTACTCGACCTGACGGCACCCGAAATGACGGTGCTCGTCGGCGGCATGCGAGCGCTCGGTGCGACCCACCAGGATTCCGACCTCGGTGTCCTCACGGACCAGCCCGAGACGCTGACCAACGATTTCTTCCGAACCCTGCTCGACATGGACTACGAGTGGGAGGCGTCCGACGACTCCCAGGATATTCTGGGCTGGGAGGCGTCCCCGGAATCCGAAACTGATCAGGTGTTCGAACTGCGCGACCGCGAGACCGGCGAGATCGAGTGGACGGCAACCCGTGCGGATCTCATCTTCGGGTCGAACTCCCGACTTCGAGCCATCGCGGACGTCTACGCATCCGACGACGCCGAAGAGAAATTCGTCCAGGACTTCGTCGAGGCGTGGCACAAAGTGATGAGCCACGATCGCTTCGACCTCGAGTAACGACCGCAAATCGTCGTTCTCGAGTCACTCCATTTCGTCGGCGTCCGTTGGACTCTCGACGATCACTTCCTCGTCGGTTATTTCGTTGATCTCGGCGGCCTCGACCGGATAGTCCTCGGCGTCGTGACCACCCCAGTTGAGTCGGGCCCTGAGTCGATCCGCCAGCCCCGGCTCGGGATCGACGTACGCGGTCTGGCCCTCGACTTCGGCGACGATACCGATCTGTTCACCCGTCTCGCCGACGACCACTTTCCCCTGATCGTCCGCCGAGAACTCGACCGATCCCGACCCGGCAGTCGGCATCTCCGATCCGGCGTTGGCCGCCGTGCCCGCAGTGTCGGACGCAGCCGTCGGCCCCATCTCTCCGTACTCCTCGAGGTCCATGATCCCGCCCTCGAGGACATCGCTGCCGACCACCTCGGACTCGAGCACCTCGGTCTCTTCGAGTCTGAAGGTCAGTCGCGATCGTTCGTCGATCTGCTCTTCGACGGTTCGGCGCTCGAGTAGCTCGCTGCGAACGGTATCACCCTCGCCGCGTCGACTCTCGATAACCTCTCGATCGACGACATCGGCGGCGGCTACGTCCGCCCGCACGACATCGCTCTCGAGGATTGAGCGCTGGACGCTCTCGAGTTCGACGTTCGTCTCGACCTCGTCGTGCTCGAGTTCGTCGTGCTGGTCAATGTCGACATCGACGACCTGGCTCTCAATCGTGTAGCGTTCGACCTCCTCGACCGTCTCGAGGCGGGATTCGTCAGTTGTCACCTTGATTAGATCTGCACTGACGAACTTGGTATCGACGATTTCGCGGTTCAACAGTTCGGAGTCGACGGGCTGGCGCTCGACCAGTTCGGTCTCGACGATCTCGCTCTCGATCGTGTCGCGTTCGACGACCTGGGTCTCGACCACCTGCGTTTCGATGATTTCGGTCGTCACCGTCTCGCCCTTCCGGAGCTGGTCCTCGAGTTTGCTGCGACCGAGCGAGGCGCGGTCGAACGCCGCCTCGCGTTCGATCAGTTCGAACTGACCGAGCTCCTCGCCGGTCGACTCCTCCTCCTCATGGTAGACGAACACTAGATCCTCCGTACGGATCGTCTCGGCGAACGCTTCCCAGGTGGACTCCTCGTGGTCGCTTTCGAGTTCGTCCCGGCGGACGAGCGAGTGACCGTGGCCCTCGCCGCCGTGTGTCGAGACGGGAACGGCGTCGTGCGTGTCTGCCCACTCTCGAATACGGTCCGGATCGGTCGTCATTCGGCGTTGTCCGGGACCGTCGTCTGGGGATGGATCGTTCGACATCTCGTGTTCGAACGCGACCCAATCGCACTTGAGTCGGCGTGGCCGTCTCGAGTATCAGTATCGGGTTTCTTCGATCCTCGATTCCGGCCTGCACTATCAGGGCCGTAATCCGCGCTTGGTCCACTGCAACGCCAGCGCCGGGCGCGTGACTCGAGGGTCAGACGGGTTACTTACTGTTGGACAGAACTATTCAACGATCGGTCGCAGTACTGCGGCCGTCACCGCAAGGACGGCCGCGAATTCGCGACCGACGTTTCACTGATACGGTTTACTGTAACGATGTACCGGCCCAGCCGCCGCCCGGGTCGCGGCTGGGCCGGAAATGACTTACAGTAAACCGTATGACTTCTGTCCGACAGTAACTGGAAGTCAGTTCCGGCGCTCGCCGCACGGGTCTCGAGTGCGCCGGTACATCGGTACAGGAATCCGTATCAGTGTGGGGTTACCGACCTTGAACGGCGACGAGACAGACCGCTACTCCGATTCGTACTCGGCCCAGATGTACCGGGTTGCGACGCTGCGGTAGGGCCGCCAGGCCTCGGCGACCTCGCGCATCTCCGCTCGCGTCATCTCGTCACCGTCGGCGTACAGTTGTTCGATCCCGCGACGAACGGCGAGGTCGCCAAGCGGAAGGGTATCGGGTCGCTCAAGGACGAACAGCAGATACATCCGGGCAGTCCACTTGCCGATCCCTTTGATCTCGGTAAGTGCGTCGACAACCTCGTCGTTTGTGTGATCGGCCAGCCCCGATCGCGTGTAGTCTCGCTCCTGAAACGCGCGAGCGGCGTTGTTGACGTACTCGATCTTCTGTCTCGAGAGCCCGGCCGACCGGAGCGCCTCCGTCTCGGCTGCGAGGACGGTCTCGGGTGTGACCTCGTCGTCCAATACCTCGAAGAATCGCTCGCGGACGGCCGCCGCGCTCGCCGTCGACAGTTGCTGATTGAGGATCGAGATGCAGAGCCGCTCGAACTCGGTCCAGTC
Organism: Salinadaptatus halalkaliphilus; assembly: GCF_006543045.1. Taxonomy (GTDB): domain Archaea; phylum Halobacteriota; class Halobacteria; order Halobacteriales; family Natrialbaceae; genus Salinadaptatus; species Salinadaptatus halalkaliphilus. The sequence continues at coordinate 137,257 of NZ_RBZW01000076.1, forward strand.
GGATTCGACGTACGGGTCGTGGCGCTCGAGAAGGTCGGCCATCACGGGGTCGTTTCGGAGGATAGAGTGAGCCTCATCGAACATTCGTCGTGTCCGATCACGGGACCGAGTGGGCATATACGTCTCGGTCGCAGTCGCAAACGCCTCCCACCGACCGCCGGCCACCGCAGCGAGCCGAACCCGTCCACGGGTCGCCCGATCGTTCGCTCGATCCCGGCAGCTCGAGCGGCCCTCGTCCGTCCCAGTTCGCGCGACCTATCGGTATCGGACGGTTGTGGTGTCATCAATGCAACAGAGGTGGCGGACACCTATACGTGTCGTCCCAAACAGCATGGATCGTCCGGTTTCGAGGATTTCAGTCGCTCTAATGGACATGTCGGGATCACCATTCCGGCCGGGAATTTAGGGGGGTTGCGATCGTAGAGCCGTCCGTGCAACCGGTCGTTCATCCGGTCGTCGGCTATCTCTGTTATGCGGCCTACGCCCGCTGGGCGGACGGCAATCCACCGGCATCGACTCCGGCGACCGTAGCGATCGTGGCCGCGACGATCCCCGACCTGCTAGATCAACCGCTGTACCACGCGGGGATCACGCCCGTTGGTCGGACGGTCGGTCACTCCTTGCTGTTTGCCGTTCCCGTCGTCGCGCTGGCGTGGCTCGTCGCTCGACGGCGCGGCCGAGACCGGCTCGGCGTCGCCTTCGCGATCGGCTACAGTTCCCACGTCGCGACCGACATCCCCTGGCACGTCCTGGCCGACGACTACCACGAACTCGGCTTCCTGCTGTGGCCGGCCACGCAGATGCCGGAGTACTCCGGCGTCAAACCGCTGGGAACGGTCCCCGGGCTAGGCCTCGAGGCGACGACGCTGTGGCTCGAGGCGGTGATCTTTCTCGGTGGGGTCGCGCTATGGTGGCGCAACGGAATGCCTGGGCTCGACCTCGTTCGCGATCGCTACGGGTGATCGTCGGGCGTCTCGGGTTCGACGTTCGCGAGTCGCATCGCGTTGCCGGTGACGCCGAGGCTCATCCCCATGTCCCCGATGACGACGGCGTGGATCACCGTGACGATGCCGACGGGGGCGCCGGCGGCCAGGACAGCCTTGACGGCCAGACTCGCCCAGATGTTCTGACGGATGACGCCGTTTGCCGTCCCCGAGAGCTCGAAGAGGTACGGCAGCCGGGTGAGGTCGTCACCCATCAGCGCCACGTCGGCCGTCTCGAGGGCCGTATCGGTGCCTGCGGCACCCATCGCAATGCCGACGCTCGCGGTCGCCAGCGCGGGCGCGTCGTTGATACCGTCGCCGACCATGGCGACGCGATTGTCGTCGGCGTCGGGTCCACCATCGTCGAGACGATCGATCCACTCGAGTTTCTCGTCGGGCAGCAGTTCGGCGTGGTACTCATCGATACCGACCGCCTCGGCGATGGCGCGAGCGGTCCCCTCGTTGTCGCCGGTGAGCATCACGACGCGGATGCCCTGCTCTTGTACCCTCGAGACGGCCCACTCGGCCTCGGGGCGAACGCGGTCCGCGACGGCGATCACGCCGATCGGTCGCTCGTCGGTACCGACGACCACGACAGTCTTGCCCTCGGACTCGAGGTCCGGGACGACCTCCGTGAGGACATCCAGACAGCACTCGCGGTCACACTGGGGGGTCGTCTCGTAGCCCATGCCCGAAAGCGTGGCGCCACCGTCAGTCGTCGCGTGAGCGTGCTCGAGATCCGCCAGCCCGTCGAAGAGACCCGGTTTGCCGACGTAGTGGGTCACGCCGTCGACATCGGCGCGGACGCCCTCGCCGGTCAGCGCTTCGAAGTTCGAGACCTCGAGGTCGTGATCGTCGTCTGGCTCCGAGTCACTGCCGTTCTGACCGACGCCCTGCTCGTCGGCGTAGCCAACGATCGCTTGCCCGATCGGGTGCTCGCTGCGCCGTTCGGCGGCGCTCGCCCGTCGGAGAACCTCGTCCTCGTCGGCCCCCTCGAGAGGAATCACGTCGGTGATGGAGAGGTCGCCCTCCGTCAGCGTCCCCGTCTTGTCGACCGCGAGTACGTCGGTTTCGCCGGCAGTCTCGAGGTGACGGCCGCCCTTGATGAGCACGCCGTTTCGTGCGGCGCTCGTGATCCCCGAGACGACACTGACCGGCGTCGAGATGACGAGCGCGCAGGGACAGGAGATCACGAGTAGCGTCAGTCCGACGAGGAACCAGTAGCTCCACGACGCCCCGAAAAGCAAGGGCGGAACGAGGGCGAACGCGACGGCCAGCGCGACCACGATCGGCGTGTAGACGCTCGCAAACCGATCGATAAACTGTTCGCGGTCGGTCTTCTCGCGCTCGGCGTCCTCGACCATCCGGACGATCCGGGCGATCGTCGAGTCGTCGGCCTCGCTCTCGACCGCGACCTCGAGGTAACCCGACTCGGGAATGGTGCCGGCGTAAATCTCGTCGCCCTCGCTCTTGTCGGCTGGGACACTCTCGCCCGTGATCGGCGACTGGTCGACTGCACTCTGGCCCTCGAGGACCGTACCGTCGGCGGGGATTTTCTCGCCCGGCCTGACGATCACGGTATCGCCGATCTCGAGGTCGTCGGCGGGGATCGTCTCCTCGCTTCCGTCCGCTCGGCGAACCGTCGCCGTGTCGGGCGAGAGGTCCATCAACTCGCGCAGCGAGTCTCGCGCGCGATCCATCGAGAAGCGCTCTAAGAGCTCCGCGACCGAGAACAGCACGGCGAGCATCGCCCCTTCGAAAGGGTGGTGGGCCGCGACGCTTGCCACGATCCCGACGCTCATCAGGAAGTCGATGTCGAGGCTGCGATTGCGCGCGGAGTAGTAGCCGTTTCGCAGGATCGGCGTCCCCGCGACGACGGCAGCCGCGATAAAGAGGAGGTGAGACAGTTCGTAGGACCGACCCGCGACGGTGCCAAGCAACGGATCGATGCCGGGGACGACGAACTCGAGAGCGATTCCGACGGCGACGAGCACGCCACCGATCGCCGTGCCGAGGGCTCGTCGACTCCGCCAGACCGCGCGCTCGTCACCGATCGACCCGGCGGCGTCGTCCGCGAGCGGGGCCGCCTCGTAGCCGGCCGACTCGATTGCCGCCACGATGGCTCCCGAATCGGCTCCTTCGCTCGCCGTGACGGTGACCCGCCCCGACGTCGGCCGTGTTTCGACCGCCGAGACATCCTCGAGCCCCTCGAGGGCGTTTGCGACCTTGTTCGCACAGGAGGCACAGTCCATGTCCGGGACCGAGACCGTCAGCTCCGAGGCCGACGAATCGTCGTCGATCGCGTAGCCGGCCGCCTGTACCCGCTCGCGGATCTCTGCCTCGCTCGTCGCCGTAGGGTCGTACTCGACGACCAGCCGCCCGCTCGTCACCTGCGGCTCGAGCGCGTCGATCCCCTCGAGGCGCTCGACGCTGTTGGTCACCTTGCCCGCACAGGAGGGACAGTCCATATCCGGGACTCGTAGCTCGAGGGTGCGGTTCGCGTCCGGATCGGGCGGCACGGCGGGAGATGAATCGCTCATTACTGGCTCCTAGCGGGTCGATCATCTTACGGGTTATTTGGCGTGTGCCAACTCGAGTGTCGGCCCGGGCCAGGGCGAGGTGTCGGGATGGCCGTATTTCGACCACGTCTTCGATGCACAACGCGGTCAGCAGAACTACAACCGCGCCGCGAGCTGTTCTATCGACTCGTCGCCGACGAACGCCGACGCGAGCGATGCTTCGGCTCGCCTGAGTCGATACGAGAGCGTCGAGCGTGGAATTCCGACCCGCTCCGCGAGTTCCGAGAGTTCGATCTCCCGTGGCGTCTCGTAGTAGCCGTGTTCGACGGCGGCTGCGAGGGCCTCACGCTGCTCGAGCGGGATCGATTCGTCGGGGGCGATCCCGTTTCGGCCGGGATCGAGTTCGGTCAGTCGAAGCATCTCGATGCCGGTACACTCGCCGACTTCCTCGCCCAGCGCGTCGAAGAAGTCGTGGATCGGCGCGTCGCTGGCGAGGACGATCCGCCAGCGGTAGCGCCGGCCCTCGCGGTAGGTCTCGAAGAGGAGTCCGTCACCGAGGTGCTCCAAGGCGACGTGGGGCACCGACGTACAGAGCTCGGTGCGCTCCCAGTAGGTGTAGACGACGAGTTCGTCGCTCGAGCGGTCGAGGACCTGCACCTCGCAGTCGGCGCCGCAGTCGTCCTTGACGAGACAGTCCGCGAAGTAGTCGGCGTTCGCGTAGGCGCGTTCTAGGGCCTCGAGGGCGTTGTCGGGGCCGGTCGCGTGGTCGACGCGCCAGAGGCTGTCGGCGCTGACGTGACAGGATAGCGAGCGGACCGCGGTCTCGGGATACTCGGCGAGTACGTCGGCAACCGGGTTCGTGCCCGGTTCGTACTCGAGGGCGAAGACGAATTCTCTCATAGGAACGTGTAGGGTGGCAATCGACAAAGGCTGCTCGCTCGTCGACGCCGGCCGTCGAACAGTCAACAGGAGAAATCGCCGGGCCAGGTTAGGCGAAGGTCTTCGAGATGTCGTCGGTCTCGTCGGAGTCGGCCTGGACTTTCTCCCAGGCGTTGTGGAAGTCTTGCATCTGGATTTCGGTCCGGTCGTCGCGGATGGCGAACATCCCGGCTTCCGTACAGACGGCCTTGATATCGGCGCCGGAGGCCTCCTCGGCGTCGTCGGCCAGTTGCGCGAAGTCGACCCCGTCGGCGACGTTCATGTCGCGCGTGTGGATGTCGAAGATGATCTCGCGGCCTTCGTCGTTAGGCTTTGGCACTTCGATGAGTCGGTCGAAGCGACCGGGTCGGAGGATGGCCCGATCGAGCATGTCGAAGCGGTTGGTGGCGGCGATGATGCGGATCTCGCCGCGATCCTCGAAGCCGTCCATCTCGCTTAACAGTTGCATCATCGTCCGCTGGACCTCGGCGTCGCCGGAGGTCTTCGATTCGGTTCGCTTGGCGGCGATGGCGTCGATCTCGTCGATGAAGATCACCGCAGGCTCGTGTTCGCGAGCGACGTCGAACAGGTCACGGACGAGTTTCGCACCCTCGCCGATGAACTTGTGAACCAGTTCCGAACCGGCCATCTTGATGAAGGTGGCGTCGGTCTGGTTGGCGACGGCTTTCGCGAGCATCGTCTTACCGGTCCCTGGTGGACCGTACAGCAAGACGCCGCTTGGCGGATCGATCCCGACATCCTCGAAGGCGTCGGGCTTCTCTAAGGGCATCTCGACGGTTTCTCGAACCTCCTGCATCTGCTCTTCGAGTCCGCCGATATCCTCGTAGCTCACCTCGGGGCTCTCGGTGACTTCCATGACGCGGGCGCGAACGTCGGTCTCACTCGAGAGCGATTTGACGATCGACAGCGAGTTGTTGACCGCGACCCGATCGTCGGGGTCTAACTCCTCGCGCATCTCTTCGGTGACCTCGGTCAGTGCCTCCTGGTTGTTCCCGTGCTGTTTGATGATGACGCCTTCGTCCGTGATCTCTTGGATCGTGGCGACGAACAGCGGGGACTGTTTCAGTTTCTTGTTCTCGTGGGTCAGCCGCTCGAGTTTCTGCTGGTACTTGTTGTTCTCGGCGTTAGCATCGAGGAGCTTGTCCCGCATCTCCTCGTTTTGGGCCTCGAGGATCTCCAGGCGTTCCTCGAGCGTCTGGATTTTCTCCTGTTGGGACGCCTCGTCCTCGTCGTATGGGAGGTCGACGTCGTCCACAGTGTCGCTCATCACCCGTCCATTGGGTGTTGGTTCATAAGAGACTTCGGGTCGGCACAGTTCGCCGAGAATTATAACTGAAGGACATAATACGAAACAGAAAATATTATCACCCTGTATTCGATACGAGTATACGATGAGTGCTTCAGAGTCGATCTCGCAGGACGCCGACACCCCGGGAACCTGGGACGACGTACGCGATCTTCCCCCGAGTGCAAAACTCGTCGCAAAAGTTCTCGAGTACAACGACACGATGACCCAACAGCAACTCGCCGACGAGACGATGCTGCCCTCGCGGACGGTTCGGTACGCACTGAACCGCCTCGACGAAGAAAACGTCATCGACTCCCGGTTTTCCTTCTCGGACGCTCGAAAGCGCCTCTACAGCCTGGATATCGAGTCCTGATACGGTTTACTGTAAGTCATTTCCGGCCCAGCCGCGACCCGGGCGGCGGCTGGGCCGGTAACTCGTTACAGTAAACCGTATGACTCGTTTCTCGTCGTCGCTATCGTTTCGGTTCGCTTCACTTTCACCGCGGTCGCGGAATCCCTTTAGGGACGGCCGACCAACCACCGTGCAATGACACGGGTGCTCCACACGGGCGATACCCACATCGGCTATCAGCAATACAACTCGCCCGCGCGCCGCCAGGACTTCCTCGAGGCGTTCGAGCAGGTCGCCAACGATGCCATTGCCGACGATGTCGACGCCGTAGTCCACGCCGGCGACCTCTTTCACGACCGACGACCGAGTTTGATCGACCTTCAGGGCACCGTCGAGATTCTGCGAACGCTCGCCGACGCCGACGTGCCCTTCCTCGCCGTCGTCGGCAACCACGAGGGTAAACGCGACGCCCAGTGGCTCGATCTCTTTGCCGATCTCGGGCTGGCAACCCGACTCGACGCTGAACCGACGGTAATCGGCGATGTCGCCTTCTACGGGCTCGATTTCGTCCCACGGTCCCGTCGCGAGGACCTCGAGTACGAGTTCGCTCCGCTCCCGGACGACGCCGAGTACGCCACGCTCGTGAGCCACGGCCTCTTCGAACCCTTCCCCCACGCCGACTGGGATACCCAACGCCTGCTCGCCGAATCGACCGTCGACTTCGACGCCGTCCTGCTCGGGGACAACCACGACGCCCACACCGCCCAAGTCGACGACACGTGGGTCACCTACTGCGGGTCGACCGAGCGCGCGAGCGCGAGCGAGCGCGAACCGCGGGGGTACAACTGCCTCGAGTTCGACGAGGAGGTTGCGATCTCCCGACGCGGGCTCACCTCGACCCGGGAGTTCGTCTTCGTCGACGTCGAGTTGGCCGAGAGCGAGGGGGTCGACCGCGTCCAGGAACGGGTTCGCCAGCACGAGGTCGACGATGCCGTCGTCGTCGTCACCATCGAAGGCGACGGCCGGCCGATTACGCCGGCGTCGATCGAGGAGTTGGCCATCGACCGCGGTGCCCTCGTCGCCCGCGTCAACGACCGACGCGAGCTCCCCGACGAGGAAGAGGCCGTCTCGGTGAGCTTCGCCGATCCCGACGACGCCGTCCGCGATCGAATCCGCGATCTCGGGCTCAGCGACGCGGCCCTCGAGATCGACGAGACGGTCCGTGACGACGATCTGGCCGACGCCAACGTCCGCGAGTCGGTCGAGCGCCGCGTCAGGGAGCTACTTGAGGACGACGACGCGGCATTCGAGCCGGCACCCGAACGCGAACCGAGCGACGAGAACGTGACGACGGTCGCGGACCAACTCGATGACTCCGGGTCGACGGCCGACAGCGAGGAGAGTCAGACCCCTGAAACGAGTGTGACACCACCGGATAGCGATCAGGAAGCCGATCCCGACGCTGCAGACGCCTCGCTGGGTGATTTCGCGTGAGAGTGGATCGGGTTCGCCTGCAAAATTTCAAGTGCTACGGCGAGAGCGAACTCGCCCTCGAGCGCGGCGTGACGATCGTCCACGGCGTCAACGGCAGCGGGAAGTCGACCCTGCTCGAGGCGGTCTTCTTCGCGCTGTACGGTTCGAAATCCCTCGACGACCGCACCTTAGACGACGTGATCACGACCGGTGAAGACGAGTGTGAGATCGAACTCGCGTTCGCCCACGACGGGCTGGACTACCGCGTCGAACGCCACCTCAAGCGCCGCGGTGACCGGGCGACAACCACGAAATGTGTCCTCGAGACGCCCACCGAGACGATCGAAGGGGCTCGCGACGTCCGCCACGAGATCACGACGCTCCTGCGGATGGACGCCGAAGCGTTCGTCAACTGCGCGTACGTCCGCCAGGGCGAAGTCAACAAGCTCATCCACGCCTCGCCCAGCGACCGCCAGGACATGATCGACGACCTCCTGCAACTGGGTGCCCTCGAGGAGTACCGCGAGCGCGCAAGCGACGCCCGGCTGGGGGTCAAGACCGTCCTCGACGGCCAGCAGGAAGTCATCGACGACGTCAGCAAGCAAGTCGAACAGAAAGAACAGAAAGAGCTTCACGACCGTCTCAACGGCCTCGAGTCGCGACTGGCCGAGATCAGCGAGGAGATCGACCGCTACGAGCAACAGCGCAAACAGGCCGTCGAAACCCGCGACACCGCGATCGAGGTCCTCGAGCGCCACGAGGAAACCCGCGAGGAGATCGACACGCTGGAAGCGGATATCGAACGCCTTCGCTCGAAGATCACCGAGACCGAACGCAAACGCGAGGATGCCGGCGATGCGATCAGCGAGCTCGAGACCGAACGCGAGGAACTCGCCGACGAGCGCGACGAGCTACTCACCGAGATCGACGCCGACGCCGGTTCGGACTCGGTCGACGGCGTCGACGAGGACGCGCTCGAGCGCCGGATCGACGACCTCGAAGCCCGCGACGAGGACCTGCGGGACAACCTCGAGGACGTTCGCGTCGAGATCAACTCGAAGACCGAGGCGATCGAACGGCTCCGCGAAGCGGCCGACGACTGCGAGACGAAGGCCGAACAGGCCCGCGAGGAAGCCGCCGATCTCGCCTCGACACTGGCGGCCGACGAGGCGACGATCGAGGACCGCGAAGCCAAACTCGAGACACTCGCCGAGGAAATCGAGGCCGCACGCGAGCGGTTCGAGGACGCGCCGATCGCGTTCGGCGAGGCCGACACCCACCTCGAGGACCTCGAGGCCGACCGCGACGATCTCGAGGCAGAGCGCAACGAACTCACGGCCGAGATTCGGACGGTCGAAGCTACCATCGAGGAGGGCGAGCGCCTCCGCGAGGAAGGGAAGTGCCCCGAGTGTGGCCAGCCCGTCGAAGAGTCCCCCCACGTCGACGTGCTCGAGGACAAACGCGAGGCACTCGCCGATCTCGAGAATCGGCTCGAGGACCTCGAGGCCGATCGCGACGATCTCGACGAGCGGATCGCTCGCGCCGAACGGCTTCGCGAGGCCGAGCGACGCGTCGATCGCCTCGAGAACAACCGCGAGAACGTCACTCAGTTGCTCACCGAGAAACGCGAGGCCCTTGCCGACCGGCGCGAGCACCGCAAGCAGTTGCGCGAGGACGCGAGCGAGTACGCGGCCGACGCCGAGGAAAAACGCAACGAGGCGGCCGAGATCGAGGACGAACTCGAGGCGACGCGGTCGCGGATCGGCGAGATCAACACCGAACGCGCCGAGATCAAGAACACTCTCGAAACGTACCATCGGCTCCAAGAGATCGTCGCCGAACGCGCGGATATCGCGAGCGAGATCGAGACGCGACGCGAGCGGCGCCAGGATTGGGGCAAGATAAACGACGAGCGCCGCGAGACGCTCTCGGACAAACGCGACCGCAAGCGAGATCTCGAGGACGAGTTCGACGAAAACCAGGTCGAAACGGCCCGCGAGGACAAGCAAAAGGCACAGAGCTACATCGAGAACGTCGACGAGAAACTCGACGAACTCGACGCAAACCGCGACGAGATCCAGAACGCCATCGGCGCCGTCGAGAACGAACTCGAGGAACTCGAGCGCTTGCGCGACCGTCTGGCTGCCCTCGAGGATCGGTACGCGAAACTCGAGTCGCTGTACGACGAGGCAGAGACCTTGCAGACGACCTATGGCGAGTTGCGCTCGGAGCTGCGCCAGCGAAACGTCGAGACCCTAGAACGACTTTTGAACGAGACGTTCGATCTCATCTACCAGAACGATTCGTACGCCTCGATCGAACTCGACGGCGACTACCGGCTGACGGTCTATCAGAAAGACGGCGAGGCGCTTGATCCCGAACAGCTATCGGGCGGCGAACGTGCGTTGTTCAACCTCAGCCTCCGGTGTGCGATCTACCGGCTGCTGGCCGAAGGCGTCGAGGGAACCGCCCCGATGCCGCCGCTCATCCTGGACGAGCCGACGGTCTTTCTGGACTCGGGCCACGTCACGCAACTCGTCGAACTGGTCGAGTCGATGCGCGACCTCGGGGTCGAACAGATCGTCCTCGTCAGTCACGACGAAGAACTCGTCGGTGCGGCCGACTCGGTGGTCCGCGTCGAAAAGGACGCGACGTCGAATCGGTCGCGACTCGAGCGCGACGAGACGCCGGCGGCGGCGCTGCTTGCGTCCGATTGAGCGATCACGTCGATCGAGTCCGTCGATTCATACGGTCTGCTGTACGTACGTCATTTCCGGCGCAACCGCGAGCCATCCTGCGGTAGCGCCGGTACATCGGTACAGCAGTCCGTATCAGGGATCGAACTCGAGATCGCTACCCTCGGTGGCGGTATCAGCGAGCGTTTCGGAGGCGTCGCTCGATCGCGATCCGGACGACGGGTCGGCGAGTGCGTCGAGCGCCGTCGTACACGTCTCGGTGGTCCGGTAACCGCGCTGGCCGTCGACATCGGTCTCCTCGAGCAGCCCCGACGCTTTCAGCACCGTCAGCTGACCGTGTAGATCACTCTCACAGACATCGTAGGCGTCGAGCAGCGTCCGAACGCCGAGTGGCCCGCGCGCGTCGAGTTCGACGAGCAACCCGAGGGTGTGCTCGTCGTGGACGCTCGTGACGAGGCTGCGAACCGAGTCGGGAATCATCGTCGCAGCCGTCTCGAGCGGCCGTTCGTCGACCGACTCGAGGCGGTCGTTTTGGATGTAACACTCGTTGCCACTTTCGGGATCGCGAACGAGACTCGCGTGATCGGCGTGTTTGAGCAACAGGTAGCGTCTGCCGGTGTCGTCCTGGACGGTTTGCATGGGTGGGGTCCGTCGTCTGCTATCGGTAATGGGGGCAGCGGGTTTAGAAGTTTTCGTGGGCGTCGACCGTCCCCAGCCAGGAACCGCCTCGCCAGTAGAGCCACGGGCCGAAGGTCATGTACGCGAGTCCGAGGATCAGGAGTGCGAACGGAAAGGAACGGTTGGCAAATTCGGGGACGAGAATCGCCAGCACGTGGACGACGCCCATGATGGCGGCGTCGCGGGCCAGCAGATCGGGATAGGGGATTCGCGAGACCATGAGATAGCAGAACGCGCCCGTGATCGCGAGGACGAGCACGGGACCGGCGACATCGGCGAGGATCGCGGCGCCGAGAATCGTCGCCGCGAGCGTCGTCTGGACGCCTTCGGTGTAGGCTTCGGCCGTGTCGTAGGCGGTGTAGAGCCCGAGCCGCGCAACCGCCATCGCGACGAACAACGCACAGACGACCGTCACGAGCAAGAGCGCGGGGGAGACCGCCTCGAAGCCGATTCCAAGGCCGTCGCTGACGACGACGAACGCGAGGACTGCCGGTGCGACCGCAAAGGAGGCGACATCGGCCAGCGAATCGAGATAGGGGCCGGCGTCGGTGCCGCCGTACCGTCGCGCGAGGATGCCGTCGAGTCCGTCGGCGACGGCCGCCAGCAGGATGAGTCGCGCCGCCAGGTCGATGTCGACGAACGCGACGACGACCGCGACGAATCCCAACGCAGCGTTGGCGACCGTCACTGCGTCGGCGACGCCGAGGCGGCCGACGAATCGAGGAAGCATGTTCCCGGATTCGGCGGGCACCCTTCTTACCTGTTTTCGTTTTCGGTTCCGGTCGACTGGGAACGAACCGGGTTCGTTATATCACGACCCGCCTAACCCAGCGACATGAACCGGCGTTGCTATCTCGCCGCTGTCGGGACTGGCGCGGCCGTGAGCCTCGCAGGCTGTTCGTCCGTGCTCTCTGCCTTCGACGACGACGAACTCTGTCGCGGCGAGGACTGCGACATCGGCATGACCCGCAACGAATTCGTCCCCGAAACGTACGAGGCACGCGTCGGCGAGACCGTCGTCTGGAAGAACACGAGCGGCGCCGACCACACCGTGACGGCCCTCGAGAACAGCGTTCCAGACGATGGGGCGTACTTCGCGACGGGCGACTACGACGACGAATCGACCGCTCGAGACGCCTGGCACGAGTACCGGGGCGGTCGTCTTGGCACTCGAGAGACGTTCGAACACACGTTCGCGGTCGCCGGCACGTACGACTATATCTGTGAACCCCACGTGACGGGCGGTATGATCGGCTCTGTCGTCGTGACCGAGTGAGAGCGTCTCGGTGGCACGAAATCGAGTTCGGGGCCGCGGACTACTCCTCGAGCTGGTCTTGGAGTCGATTTTTGGCTTCCGTTCGGCGCTTCCGGGAGAAGTCGGGAGCGTCACCAGAGAAGTCGACCTCGATCTCGTCGAGCGTTCGTCGGTAGATGTTCGTTCGGCGACCCTCCTCGGAAAGCTGTCGGCCCTCACAGGTCAATAGTCCGGCGTCGACGAGTTCCTCGATACGGCGGTAACACGTCGCAATCGGAATTCCGACGTTCTCACTGAGGGTCTGTGCTGATTTCGGCGTGCCAGCTTCACAGAGAATCTTGGCGCTGTACTTGTTGCCAAGCGCCGAGAGGACGGCCGCCGAGGTCACGTCGTTTCGCTCCGAACGGGACATCGTTCTTCTGTTATCAATTATCAAAATTGAATCTTATGGTTACCGTGAATGATTCGACAGGTGGTACATATCGATCAGTCCGGTCGTGTAATGTGGAACGGCAGCCCTTCGATGCCGTCGCGCTGGAATGCATCGATCGTCGAGTTGACCTCGTGATACTCGAGGATGTTCTCCTGGATCATTCGTTCGATGATGTTCGAGCGAAACTCGAGGTCGTCGTAGATGTCGCGGGTGTCGGCGTAGCCAAGCAGGGTTGCGATCTGTTCTTCGAGCACGTACGAGTTGTTCATCCCCTGGAAGACGATTTCGTCTTCGACAGGATCCCAGTAGAACACCTGACGGGTAACGACGCCTTCCATCTCCTCGGAGTAGCCTTCGATTTCCTGGACGCTGGTAACGCGTCGCAAGACGTCGTCGCCCTGCTTGACCCGGTTCTGGAAGAGTGCAACGTCGGCGTTGTCCATGAACGTCTCCGGGACGTTGATCGGATCGCCGGTAAAGCGCTGGATCATCGAGACAATGTCGCTCGCGTGGAACGTCAACATGACGGGGTGGCCGGTCTGGGCTGCCTGGAAGGCCATCCGACCCTCCTCACCACGAACCTCACCCACGACGATGTACTCGGGGCGAGAACGCAGCGCCGCCTCGACGAGATTGAACATGTCGACATCCGCGCTGTCCTCGCTACGGCTCTCACGGGTCAGTAGCTGCTGCCAGGTGTCGTGTGGGGGCAGGACCTCCGCGGTGTCTTCCGCGGTGTAGATCTTCGAGTCCCGCGGAATGAACGTCATGATGGAGTTCAGCGTCGTCGTCTTCCCCGACGCCGTCTCGCCGACGACGAAGACGGTTCGTTCGTTCTCGAGACAGAGCCAGAGATAGGCCGCAAGTTGCGGCGAGAGCGTCCCCCAGTTCGTAATCTGGGTCACCGAGAGCGGCACCTCGTCGCCCTGACGGATGGTGAGACTCGGCCCTTTCACACTGACGTCCGAGCTGTAGATGACGTTCAGACGCGAGCCATCGGGAAGCGTGGAGTCGACGATCGGTTCGGCGTCGGTCATCGGATTCCCGATCCGTTCGCCCATATTGGAGAGCCAGTTGTCGAAGTCCTCGGCCGTGCCGAAATCGACCGTCGTTTCGACCATGCCATAGACCCCGTGGTCGACGTAACACTCGTTGGGGCCAATGACGTGAATGTCTTCGTTTGCCGGATCGCGCATCACCGGCTCGAGCGGTCCGAGGCCGACGATATCCCGATTGAGCCGATACCGAATATTCTCGTAGGTTTCCTGTGGAACTTCCTGGATGCCGGGATGGAATCGGATCTTCAACTGCTCGAGAACGTTCTCTACCTCCTCACCTTTGATGTGGGTCGTCTCGTTGAGCAACTCTTCGATCCGGTCGCCGTACTCGGCGTCGCCGTCGGGCGCTTTCTTCGCCGCACTCTTGCGAAGCAAGGAGTCTTTGACCGTCTGGAAGACGTCCTGTTCTTCCTCCGAGAGCGTCGGCTCGACGGCGAAGTACTGCATCTTGGTTCCGACATCGCCGTAAATATGGCTGTATATCGGGCCGCCAACGGGATAGAGGACGTTCGGATGTGCCGTCTCGTATTCCGCGGTCGGCTCCTGAATCAACACCGGGAACTCGCCGGTGATTTGCCTGAACTTCTTCAAGTGTTCGCGGAGGTGTGGCCGACGGGCAGCAAGTTCCTGTAGCTCGTCCGACGGTTTCGGCCGTCCCATTTCCGTCATCGATCGACCACCGTCCTAGGCGACGCTGCGGTTCTCGATGACGATTCCTGCACCCGACCGGACCGAGTAGCCGATCCGGTCGCCGACCTGTTCACCCATCCCTGCAAATCGCTTGATGAACAGCTGTCGACGGATGTCGTTGCCGACCTCGATCATCTCGAGCTCGATGAAGACGTCGGCGATCGATCGGAAGGGGCCGATCGCTTCCTCGCCGACCGTCGACGGATCGACGGTCAGGACGATGACCTTCCCTTGTGAGATGATGTCACGGAAGAACGAGATGATCTCGAGGGCGGCCTGTCGCTCTTCGTTTTCACGAACGAGCGCTTCGAACTTCGGATCGTTTCGAAGGATCGCATCGAAGGTATCGATGACGATGACATCGGCCGACCAGAGCGTATCTTCGTCCATCAGATCCGTCAGGAGGTCCTGACGGTTGTCCTCCTCGTCGGTCGAAGAGAGTACGCCGCCGCTGTCGAGGTCGCCGTGGAGGAACAGCAGGTTCTCGAACAGGAGATGTTCCTCGACGTTGTAATTGAGCGAGTCCATCTGCTCGAGAAAGCCCTTGACCTCGAGTTCGGTCGACAGCACCGTGACGGATTTGCCGGTTTCACACAGTCCGTAGGCAAACCGCTGGGAGATGGCGCTTTTCCCGGCACCGTAATCCCCCTCCATCAAGACGATACTACCGGTCGGAATGCCGCCGCCGAGTTCCTTGTTGAGCCTATCTCGGTCGTCTAACCCGATCGAAAAGATGTTTTTGAACGTACTCATGTCGATTTCCCTACCGCAGAGTCTTCTTCAGGAGCGAACAGTGATCGAATGAGATCGACCTGCCACGATTCTAAATCGGCGCGCTCCTCCGAGACGACGAGTGGTTTGACGTAGCCATCGTCGTCCGATTGTTCCCCCGCTGGCTCGAGCATCGACTGGACGCGTTCGACCTGCCCGGAACGGTCGGCCGTTCGCTGAAGTTCGACACCCGAGTCCGAGAGGACGACGTCGGAGTCGACCCAGATCATCTGCCCACCGTCGGTGTCGACCTGTGCCTCCGGCAGTTCCAGCCCATCGTCGGCCCCAGGTCGTTCGATCGGTTCCGGGTCGTCACCGACGTCGTCGACGCCGCTACCGGAATCGTCGATGGTGATCGTGTGTGCCTCGCCCGCCGAGAGCTGATGCTCGTCGGCACCGTCGGAGGGGCCGGCGCTCGTCGCCCCGGAATCCGGTTCCGTCCCGTCGTCACCAACGTCGACGTCGATAGCGTCGTCGTCCCCGACGCCGTCGACAGCGTCTTCCGTGTAGGTTAGCTGTGCACCCGTCTGTTCGTGCTGGGCGTTCTCGTCGTTCGCCGCCGATGGATCCGGCGCTGACGCGGTGGCCGTGATGTCGAGATCGGACGCGCCACTGTCGCGATCAACGGCGGCTGGCGTCTCGAGGATCGGTGTCGATTCGGCCTCGAGCCAGGCCTCGTAGGATTGGCGGTTCTTTTTCGGCGTCGAAATCTGGGTGAGCCGCCAGAGGCTCCGCTTGTGATCGACGCCGAGTCCCGATCGGGGCTCGGGATCCTCGACGTCGGGGCCACCGTGGAATCCGTTGAGAATCGTCTGGAGGTACTGCTCGACCGGCTCGCCGATCCAGTGGATTGCCCCGTAGAACCGGATCGTCTCGGCTGCCCCGTCGAGGCCGGCCTCGCCGACGAGATAGTCGAGCCAGTCCATCACGACGAACTCGGTTTCGTACTCCGCGGGAACCGTCGCCAGATACGGCCGTCCACCGTCGTCCCACGGAATCGTCGGCTCGTCGGCTGGCGTCTCCGTGGCAGTCCCGTCGTCCTCGAGTGTCTCCTCGCCGGCCTCGAAGTCGTCTGTGAGCGAACCGGCGTCGTCCTCGAGGGCGGCGCCGTCGGGGTCGCTGGCGACTTCGTCACCCGCTGGCTCGTCCTCGAGGCTCTCGAACTCGTCGTCTCCCGTCTCCCCACGGTCCTCCGCAAATTCGTTGTCGATAGCGCCATCCGCGTCGTCGCTCTCGCCGTCGGCACCCTCGCCCCAATCCGCGTCACCCGATTCGTACTCGGATTTGAGCTCGTCGAAAGAGAGGTCGTCGCCGCCGGCTGCGTCGTCGCCATCGTCCTCGAGTCCGAGGTCGTCGTCGCCGTCACCGTCTTCCTCGAGGGCGAATTCGTCCTCGTCGTCCGCGTCGAAGTCGTCCATCTCCTCGTCGTCGCCATCGATGATGCTCTCGTCGAGGAACTCCTCGGCGTCGGCGTCGGCGATGTTGTCGTCCATCGACTCCTCGTTCTCGCCATCGTCGTCAGTATCGAAGAGACTCTGGCCGCCGAAGTTCCCGCTGCCGGCTGTATCGCCGCCGGCGCCGGGGCCGAACGTATCGTTCAACGAATCGTCTTCGACGAAGGGATTGACCCCCTGTGTCACCATCTCGTAGACCTCGAGGAGCTTTCGAATGTTCTCCTCGATATCGTCGAGCGAGTCGTTTATTTTCTCGTTTTCACTCTGAACGGTGTTGACCGTCGAGGACAGCGATCCGATCTCGTTTTCCATCTCCTCGACGCGGGCTTCGACCTCGCTCGAGACGCTCTCGTCGCCACCGGCTTCCATACCGTCGATCGACATCTCGTCGCCCATCTCGCCGTCGCCGCCCTCGAGATCGAAGTCGTCGCCGCCGTCGTCGCCGAAGACATCGCCCATGGCGTCGTCCATGGTGTCGTCGCCGCCATCGCCACCACCGATCTCGGTCGTGCCGTCGATCCCATCGCCACCGGCGTCGTTCGTACCCGAGGAACTCGCGGAACCCGGGAGTAGCTCGTCTTCGCTCATGCTGCCGGCGAGTTCGCCACCGATTCCGTCGTCACCACCGCCGGAACTCGTATTGGCGTTCTCGCCATCACTGCCGAGTATATCGCCGATTATGGATAGTAACATTGTGAACTCATCACGGTTGTCCGCTGCTGTGTCCGATTGCGTGTTCCCGTAGTCGACCGCCGCCGAGTTCGGAATGTGGGGGTGTTGGGTCGGTCGGCGGGACTACGAGCGGTCATCTGTAAACACTATGCGAATCGATGTATTAAGTAATTGTGGCCGGTTTTCGGAAGATATCAACGGAGTTCTGGTTAGTATTACACTAGTTCCCGATAATATTGTGTCGGTCGGCGATACGTTATCCCACAGCAGAGTCTTACGCTGAGCAACAGTTTCTTTTCGCCGCGCGTGTAACTCCCCCACAGTGGAGAGGCCATGACCGATAGCAACGAGGGGGGAGATCCCAAAGAAAAAGCAGACGTCCCACCCGTCTTACCGAACGAACAACCCACGGCGTCTGAGGCGGGTGGCGTGCTCTCGCCGGACGAACTCGATTTTACCGACAGTCCACACGTCGCCGAGGTGGCCGACGATCGGTACGTCGTCTCCGCTGATAAGCGGCCGCCGACCCCATCGAATCGGGAGACGAATCAGCCCGATCGATCGTCCGACCCGTCGAGTGCACACTCGACCCCGACGCCGTCCGAGCCATCGGCCGAATCGGCAACGAATCGACAGCCCGCAGCCACCCAACAGCCAGTCCAGAGCCCGGAAACTGCACGGTCGGTCCTGGCAACCGAACTCGAGCGAGCGAACGCCCGCTACGCGATGGATATCGTCTCGCAGTTCAACGGGACGACCATCCGCCACCGGACGACCTCGGACGACGTCGTCGGCACCTTCGACAACCTCGTGCTCTGGTACGCCCAACACGTCGCGAGTGACACCTCGACCCAGCGAACCGCCTCGTTGCTGTTCGAGAAGTCTGAGTTTTCGTCCCCACTTTCTCCCGACGAGGTCCGGCGAGAAGCGAAGCAACGTGGTCTCTCGCGCTCGAGTTCGATCGGCGAACTACTCGACGCACTCGAGTAACGGGTTCGGCCTCGAACGATCGTGACCGAACCAGCCATACAAGACGATCGACGCAAACCCGTGGCCAGTCAGCCGCCGTTGATGAACATCACTGCCCCCATAAACAGCGACAGCAGGACCGAAAACCCAAACAGGAGGATGCCGCTGTGTGCCGATTCGATGCCACGCGATTCGCGGACGAATCGGAGGGGATCAGCGTCCATTGTACGTCGACTCCATTCGACGCTCACCCCTTTGATCTTGTGGCCACGAACTCGCGGTTCGCAGGGTGAGTCGGGTCCCCGGGACGGCAGTCGGCATCAGAGATCGACCGTGATAATCAAGTCGACGAGCCACTCCGTTATCGTCCCCGTGACTGCGCCGACCCACAGCAACGCCGTAAAGTGGAGATAGGAGTTGCCGAAGTGACCGCCGTCGGCAACCCGCAACACCAGCGACGAGATGAACGCGTTGAAGATCAACACGAGGACGATCAGAAATCGCAGCATTGGAACGTCGTACTGTTCGGTGTGGATCAACGAGCCGCCGATGATGTCGCCTTGCAAATCGATATCGAAACTCGAGAGCATGACCGCGAGCTCGAGGCCGATGAAAAACGCGAACGCCGAGGCGGCGGTAATGCCGTAGATGACGCCGACGAGCGTTCGCGCCTGTTGGCGTCGCTCCTCGCGGAGGTTGACGATCTCGCTCATATTCGTACTGATGAGTTCGCCCAGCCGTTTCGGACCGCCACCCATTTCCCGGCCAACCAGGTACATCTCGCTGAACTTTTGGATCAAAAACGAATGCGAGTCGCCCGTAAAAAACCGCCAGGACTTCTCGGTCGAGAGACGCATATTCAGCCGTCGATACAGTTCGTCGACGTTCTCGGTCAACGGCCCGAAATCCTTCGTCCGAAGCGTCGCGAGGACGTCGGTCGTCGTGCTCTGGGTTGCGCTTTCGCTGGTCCCGAGTGCACGGATGAAGTTCGGAAACTCGCGGTCGCGCTCGAACACCTGTCGTTCGACGTGCCAGAAGACGATCCCCGGAATCATCAGGGGCAGGGTCGCAATCGGCATGTACAGTAACTGTGGAATTTCCGTAAACTCGAGTGTGGGGAGTATCGGTAGGTGGGCGAGATACGCGACCGTCATGCCGGCGATGAGCAGGACGCTCAATCCGACGCCAGCGATCGTCGAGCCGAGCATGAGTCTCTTCGTCCGCGTTCGATACCCCTCCTCGAGATACCAGATCGGATCGTCGGGGACGACCGCGCGGATGACGAAGAAAAAGCCGATCTGGACGAAGATGAACAACACGATGACAATACTCGTGACGATGGTCGGATCGTTCCCCGTCAACAACGGGAGCACGATCGCAAACACCAGCGCGAACGTCATCGAGATGATCAAGGAGAGATACAGGTCTTTCAGCACGTCGAGATTGCCGAGCGACTGGCGATACACCGTCGAATACTTCTCGATCAGGACGTCCTGTTCCTGAAAGAGGAACTCGTCGAGTTCCTGGCCCGCCTCGAGCGTGTAGGCCATGCGCTCTAAGAGGTCCTCGACGGACTCGCTGGGGACGGCCTTCGCTCTGCGGCGACAGGCGTCGCCGAGACTCAGGTGCCAGACGTCGACCAGATCGACGACCTTCTGGGCTTCGACCGCGAGCTCGCCGTACTCCTCCTCCTGGGCGAGTCGCCGAAGCACCTCCATCCGGTCGATGTTTGTCGTCGAGAGAATCGTCATGTGGATGACGAACAGATGGAACCGATTCTCCATCTCGATCCGGCGCTGGTCGACCGCCAGGCGCGGATAGCCGATCGCCGACAGCAAGATCAAGAGTCCAAGTGCGGGAATCAGCAGTCGAACCAGAAAGAATGCCTCGACCGCCACTGCAGCCAGAATCGTGAGTACGAAGACGAATACCGACGGTAACAACACGACGAGGAGGTAGATCCGCGTCGGCATCTCCATCTCGTCGTAGGCCTGAATGATGGACTTGGCGAGTTCGCCCGCAGCCGTAGACTTTCCAACGATTCCCATGATACCCGTCGTCGACTCCTGACACCAGAACCGCACCCGAGTCGATTCTCGACCAGAGTCTCTCGATGGACAGCATACAAAACTTCTGGCTACCGGCTCGCTGGGCTCGCCAGTCCCCTAACGGATCCGGCGTGTTCGAGTCGGTTGTGGGCCCCTCGAGGACGACAGGTACTCGTGACGGGAATCATTACTCGAGTTCGTCTCAATAGCGCTCCCGCGATCTGACTACCGAGTTACTGCGAGGGCGTCTCGGCGTCCTCGAGCGTGCCGTCGTCGAATGGACTGACCCGTTTTTCCGGGGTCGCGATAGCGGAGATATAGGCCAGACTGCGTTTGTGTTCGTCGGTGCTCAGCCCGGAGCGTGGCTCGGGGTCGTCCTCGGGGACGGTCGACTCCTCGCCGAAGCCGGCCAGTAGCGTGTGCAGGTAGGTCTCGATACCGGGTGCGATCCAGTCGATCGACTCGTAGTAGGCGATCGTCTGGGCCGCCCCGTCGACGCCCGCCGTCTCGACGAGATACGCGAGCCAGTCCAGAGTCGTGATCTCGGCGTCGGGACGCGAGGGGTGGCTGGCCAGATACGGCGGCGAGCCCATCTCGCCGTTGGCCTCGTCTTCGATCGTCGGCATCTCCTCGGCGTCGTCGGCCTCGAGTGATTCCTCGCTCGCGAGGGCCTCGTCCTCGTCGTCGGCGAACGGGTCGTCCGCGCCGTCGTCGGCTTCGAGGTCGTCGGCGTCACCCTCGAGTGGGTCCGCATCGCCCTCGAGCGGGTCGTCATCGAGGTCGTCCGCGACGGCCTCGTCCTCGAGGTCGTCGTCACCATCCGCGCTGAAGGACTCGTCGTCCTCGCCGGGGAGGAACTGCTCGATGTCGTCGTCCGGTTCGTCCGAATCGTCCGCGAGCGTCTCGTCGTCCATGGGTTCGTCCTCGAGTGGGTCGTCCGCGAAGGGGTCGTCGTCGGCCGGTTCGTCGGTCACGTCCTCGAAGTCATCTTCGGATTCGTCCTCGATGGGGAGGTCGTCGCCGAGGAAGTCCTCGGCTTCGGCACCGGCGATGTCGGGGTCGATCTCGTCTTCGTCGTCAGCGCCGATGAGGCCGTCCTGGCCGGTGGCGGTCTCGAAAGCGTCGCCGATCTCCTGGTCGGCCGCGAAGGGGTTGACGCCGTGGGTGACGATCTCGTACATGTCGACGAGTTTGTCGACGTTGCGCTCGACGCTCTCGATGGAGTCGCTGATCTGTTCGTTCTCGCCCCGGACGGTCTCGACCTTGCCCTGAAGGCCGTCGATCTCCTTTTCGATCTCGTCTAAGCGATAGTTGAGTTCGTCGTCGTCCGACTGGTCGTCGTCGCCGCCGAACATATCGTCGCCAGCGCCCATCATCCCGTCCTCGGCGCCGCCCAACAGGTCGTCCTCGTCGTCGCCGTCCTCGGTTTCATCGTCGGGGTCGCCCCCGATTTCGCTGAATAGTACCATGGTTGTTACTCTGGGTAGTAGAACGTCATCGTGTCCTCGTTGCCGCTGACGATGATCGTCACGTCGATGTCGCCACTTGGTTCCTGTTCGTCGGCGATCGCGAGATCGATCTCGGTGACGCCACCCGGTTCCCACGTCCTCGCATCGTCTTCCTCTACGTGGGAGACAGTGTCTACCGTGGTGTAGGAGCCGTCCACGGTCGCATCGACCGCACTCGGATCCGCAGGAATGTCTTCGGAGCCGATATTCTTGACCAGCACGGTTATCGTATCGAGGTTCCCCTGCCCGTCCTCGGAAACGATCGCGTCGGTCTGGGACTCGTCGCTGATGATCGCGATTTCGGTTTCGATTTCGGTGGTGACCGAAGCGCTTCGGTCCTCGATCGAGTTACTCACGTGGCCGACCTCGACGACGACCGTCCCGGCGACGGCGGTCGCGATGACGAGGCTGCCGATGAACATAATCAAGTGGGTGGCCGAGACGCTGCCCATCTATTCGGCGCCTCCGTCCGTTTCTTCGACCGTCGTCAGTTCGGCGGTATCGGAGATACCGCCCTCGGTCGTGATTTTGATGCGGTCTCCCTCCTCGAAATCATCATGGTCGTCGTAGCCGTCGACATCGAGAGGCCCGAGCTGGTACTCGCTGAACTCGATCTCGAGGTGTGATCCTGGAAGCCAGGCGTCAGTATCGGATCGGTACTCATCGCCGACGACAACGGTCGTGACGGAATTACTACCGACATCTCGAGTCGAATAATACTCGCCACCGATAAGCACGTCCGTGTCACTCACCGAGAGCGTTCTCGAGCCAGTGTTCGTGACGTTCACGGTCGGACTATCGACGATATCGTCGGTTTCGTTGACGGGCGCCTCGAACGACTCGATCTCGATATCGGTGTTGACCTGGTCCCGGAGTTGGTCACCCTGCGTGGAAAAGGCCTCCCCGCTCGAGGCCCCGACGCTGAATATCGTAGGGACGATGACGCTGACGGCGACTAAAAAGCCGATGAGGATGACCACGACAGCGCCACTCGTACTGAACCCCATGCTCGAGTTGTGATGTTATCTCAGATTCTTAAAAGCCCATTGGCCACATCGGACGTGGGGCGGTACCGCCTCTCAGTAGCGAGTGCGGCGACGCATCTCAAGTGCAATAGCCGACAAAGAAAAGGAATTACTCGATTGAGAGCCGCTTAGAGCCGGACTGCTTCACCGTCTTCAGTGTAGAGGTCGGGCGATCGCAGTTCAACCTGCGAGGTCGCGCCCGATGGTGAGACGATGTCGAGGGTTGCCTCGTCGCCCTCACCGAAGACATCTTCATCATCAAGATTGTCAAGATCTAGCTCGGTTCCTCCATCACTAATAGAATCATGTTCACCGAACGGGTCCACCTTGGGGTTGATCAGAATAGTGAACTCACTATTCTCATCGGTGAGAACAGCCTCGCTCGGTTGGACGAAATTACCGTCATCGTCCTCAACTGCGAAGTAACCGCTTTCTATATGGCGGGGTAAGGCATTTTCATCTGCGTCATTAGTATCAACAGTATCATCACCCGTTGGGACATCAATCCCTTCAGCGTCAGCAATACTTTCATCTTCATCTTCTGGACCTGCTAATACGAGATTCTCCTGTCCTTCTGGAGCGACAACCTGGATAATCGTCTCATTGAGATCGATGTCGTCGGCACCAGGGGCACCAGTTACACCGAGACGAATTTCACTGAGCTCACCACGGTCAGCACCACCATCAATACCGTCGTCATACTCTGAGACGATACCAACTTCACTCGTGACTTCAATCTGCTCGGAGACGAGGTCAGTACTCTCTTCACCCGTTGCTTCGGCCTGCGTCTGCAACATGCCGGCCGTGTTGATCAGTACGCCTGCGGCAATGGCAGCGACCAGCACCATCGCGATAAACACGATAAGCGTGCCGATCCCTACCTGACCTCTGTCAGTTGATTCGTTTGCGAACATGATTACAGCCTCACCGATTCATCCTCGTCAGTGATCGTCGTCGGGACCCGGATCTCCGCTTGCGTCGTTGCACCGGCATCCGTCGTGAAGATCACCGTTAGTTGTTCACCTTCCTCGAGATTGTCCCAACTGTTATCAATCTCATTATCAGATCCATCTCCGACAGTGAATACGACTTCAGCACGATCACTGGTATCAGTCAGGACAGGATCGTTATCAGCATCCGAGACACCCTGAATGTTATTGACGTACTCGTTAGTGGCATCGGCATCGATGACAACTGTCTGCTCACCCTGTTCACCGATGAACTGAGCCGTCGTCTTGTTCAGGTCGATCGGATCGGAGCCTGGGGCCATCGCCATGACGAATCGAAGATCTTCGACTTCGTTACTATCGTCAACGGTCCCCGAGATACTCACGATTTCCAGTCGATCGCTGACCTGCTGGGTCGATTCTTCACCGGTGGCTTCTGCTTGCGTCTGCAGCATACCAGCCGTGTTGATCAGTACACCTGCGGCAATGGCAGCGACCAGTACCATCGCGATGAACACGATGAGCGTACCGATCCCTACTTGACCGCGATCCGATTCCGAGTTGTTGACAAACATGTATAATTCTAGGAGTTATTAGAGTTGCACTGCTTCACCGGCATCAGTGTAGAGGTCAGGTGATCGCAATTCGACCTGCGAGGTAGCGCCCGATGGCGAGACGATGCTGAGGGTTGCCTCGTCACCTTCGCCGAAGGCGGATTCGCCACCGCCGTCGCCATCAGCAAGGGCGTGGATTTCAAGGTCACCATCGCTTTCGCTTTCTTGTGATCCGAACGGCTCTACCATCGGATTGATAACAATAGTGAACTCACCATTATTATCATTCAAGACTGCATCGCTTGCTGAGACGAAATTACCGTCCTCGTCTTCAACCGCGAAGTAACCCTGTGCAATGTGCCGGGGTTCAGTTTCAGTAGATGCATCTGTAGTAGTTGGATCCCCAGGGTCGTCCTCGTCCTCTTCATCCGAGACTTGGACAAAGCTATCCGTCTCATCCATATCACCATCACCGGGATCAGCAAGGACAAGATTTGCTTGTCCTTCCGGACCAACAACCTGAATGATGGTCTCGTTGAGATCAATGTCATCAGCACCTGGTGCACCAGTCACACCGAGGCGAATTTCGCTGAGTTCACCGCGGTCAGCTCCATCAAAAGTCTCGGCAGGGTTAGCAGGATCATCCTCTACATCCGCTTCAGAGACGATCCCAACGTCACTCGTCACGTCAATCCGTTCGGAGACGAGGTCGGTACTCTCTTCACCAGTCGCTTCGGCCTGGGTCTGCAACATACCGGCCGTGTTGATTAGCACGCCGGCAGCGATCGCAGCGACCAGCACCATCGCGATGAACACGATGAGCGTGCCGATCCCCACTTGGCCTCTGTCAGTTGAGTCGTTTGCGAACATGGTTACAGCCTCACTGCGTCATCCTCGTCGATGATCGTCGTCGGAACCCGGATTTCGGTTTGCGTCGTCGCACCGGAGTCCGTCGTGAAGACCACCGTTACTTGTTCACCCTCTGGGAGGGGATCCCAATCGCCTACATCTCCGTCGTCAAGATCAAACTGGATCTCGACACGATCACTGTTATCAGTTAATACAGGTTCTTCTGCATCACTGACACCCTGGATCGGCTCAAATTCTTCTTCGCTGGCACCCGTTTCAGTAGCATCCAGCGCCAACGTTTCCTCACCTTGTGGACCGATGAACTGGGCCGTCGTTTGATTCAGATCAATCGGGTCGGAGCCAGGTGCCATCGCCATGACGAACCGAAGTTCATCAATGACATTATCCCCAGCATCTTCACCAACATCTCCCGAAACACTCACGACTTCTAGTCGATCGCTGACCTGCTGGGTCGATTCTTCACCGGTGGCTTCTGCCTGGGTCTGCAGCATGCCGGCCGTGTTGATCAAGACGCCCGCGGCGATTGCGGCGACCAGCACCATCGCGATGAACACGATGAGTGTCCCGATCCCCACTTGACCACGGTCGTCTTCGCTTTGCGTAGTGAACATGGGCCTTAGAGTTGGACTGCCTCTCCGTCCTCAGTGAACAGATCCGGTGCGATGAGTTCGACCTGCGTGGTTGCACCCGATGGCGAGACGATGTCGAGGGTTGCCTCGTCGCCTTCACCGAAGGCATCTGGACCTGTGCCAGCTCCAAACGGATCTTCCTTAGGGTCAAGGGTAATGACGAAGTCTCCGTTATCCGACCTCAGAACGGCATCATCGGGGCCACTAAGAGTCCCGTCACCTGTCTTTTCGACACCGAATGCCCCGGCACCATGATCGAGCCCAGTTCCAGAAGTCCCATCGTCCTCAGATAATATGAGATTCTCTTGCCCTTCTGGTCCCACAGCCTGAATGATCGTCTCGTTGAGATCAATGTCATCAGCACCTGCTGCTCCGGTCACGCCAATACGGATTTCCTCCAGCGCGCCATCGTCTGCACCGGAAGTGTCTTCGACAATCCCGACTTCACTCGTCACATCAATCCGTTCGGAGACGAGATCCGTACTCTCTTCACCGGTTGCTTCAGCCTGCGTCTGCAACATGCCGGCGGTGTTGATGAGCACACCCGCGGCGATTGCAGCGACCAGTACCATCGCGATGAACACGATGAGCGTCCCGATTCCCACCTGACCGCGCTCTGTAGAGTCGTTTGCGAACATGATTACAGCCTCACCGATTCGTCTTCATCGGTAATCGTCGTCGGCACACGGATTTCCGTCTGCGTCGACGCACCAGCGTCCGTCGTGAAGATTACCGTTAGTTGTTCTCCTTCCTCGAGTGGGTCCCAATCGAGGCCATTCTCGCCATCCCCATCAACATCAAATATCAATTCGACACGATCACTAGTATCCGTCAAAACCGGTTCGTCCTCATCGTCAACACCTTGGATTAGTTCGACGTAGTCGTTAGTGCCGCCACCACCAGATTCATCAGCGTTAATGGCCTTCATTTCTTCACCCTGTTCACCGATGAACTGGGCAGTCGTCTGATTCAGATCGATCGGATCCGAGCCAGGCGCCATCGCCATAACGAACTTTAGCTGGTTGACCTCGTTACTCTCATCAATCTCTCCCGAGGTACTCACAATTTCCAGCCGATCGCTCACTTGCTGTGTCGATTCTTCACCGGTGGCTTCTGCTTGCGTTTGCAGCATACCAGCCGTATTGATCAGTACGCCCGCGGCAATCGCAGCGACCAGCACCATCGCGATAAACACGATAAGCGTGCCGATCCCCACCTGACCGCGCTCTGTATCGTCGTTCGTAAACATGTGTAGGGGGGTGAACACCCGCTCAGGGCGGGCGTCACCGGATACTCAGGACTACCGGATATTAAACCTGAGCCAGTATTTTCATGTATGAAAACGGATCGGCGAGCGTGACAGTCACTCACTACTCGAGTTTAATCGACGAATACAACCGCGCCAAAGCCGCCGTGCCTGTCGGGAACTCGAGCATCGTCACCACCACACGAAAATCGACCCGTCGACAGATACCCCTCACAGCCTCGAGAACGGGCGTTTTTACGGATCGAAACGGGTCGCCGGGCCAAAACTCGGCGAAATCGGCCGTAATTCGGGGCGACTCCCACGCCGAGTGTCCCACCTGCGCGCCACCGATCGGCTATCGTTCCGGTGTCGTACCCCGTCGTACTCGAGACGCACGCGCGTACTGGACTCGACCATCGCCTCGACTCGAGTCCACGACCACCAGCCTGCCAATCACCACCCCTGCCGGTAGTGGGCTCGAGAACGTATCTACGGACGTATTTTCACGTTCGAAAATGGTCTCGAATCGGTCAATACGGTTTAGTGACTGCACTACAGAGGCCATGGCATGGATCCGACCGAGGTACTGGGGAATCTGGGGAAGAAGTACAGCCCCGATATCCTCCGTTCGGCTCACGAACCCAAATCGGCCCAGGAGTTGAGCGACGAGCTCGACATCCCGGTGACGACCAGCTACCGCCGGGTCGAGGCGTTGAACGAACTCGGCCTGCTCGAGGACGACGAGGACGACCGCGAGTTCGGCGAGACGGGCCAAAGTCAGACCCTCTACCAGCGCAACGTCTCGGAAATCGTCATCCGATTCGAGGAGGAAGACGTCGAAATCGAATCGAAAGAGCGCGACGTCACCGAACAGCCCCTCAGTAGCGTGTGGGAGGACCTGAGTCGGGGCATCGGTGGTGACGACTGAGATGGAGTTCATCGAGATTCTCTACGTCGTCTTCTCCGCGACGCTCGTGACCTCCGGGCTGGTGATGGCCGGGATGGCCGTCCAGGCCTACGCCGAAACCGAACGCACGGCGATGATCTATCTCTCGGTCGGCTTTACGCTGATCGTCGCCGCCGCCGTCGCGACCACGATGAGCGCGTTTCTGAACGACTTCCAGAATCCCCGCCAACTGCTGACGGTCAACTACTTCGTGACGACGCTTGGCTTCGTCGCGGTGATCTTGAGTCTCTACGCCGAGTAACCGAATCCGACGGCAGAGCGACTACGATTTCGTCCCGTCGACCTGTCCCCAATCCAGACGTCCCGCTCGTTCCGACGCTGTTCGTATCCCGGATGTCCCGATGTCACACGCCCAAAACACGACCACAGGCGGAGTAATACGCAGGTGTCAATACCCCACCGTTTCCACTCCCTCGACACGCTCGAAGTCCCCGTCACGGGTCACGAGACGAGCCCCGTTGTGGCGACAGGTGGCCGCGATCAGGATGTCCCCGAGATTGATCGGTGCGCCGGCCTCGAGCAGTTCGGCTTCGATCACCGCAGCTTCACGAGCGATCGACTCGGTCTGTTCCAGTGGTTCGATCCAATCGAGGGCGTCTGCGACACGATCGACGCCATCGCGGCCGGCCGTGCGTGCCCCACCCCGATACGCTTCGAACAGCGTCAGCGTCGTCGCGAAGAACGGCTTGTTCCGGTGGGCCTCGAGAAACGCGGCCGTCGCAGGCTCCTCCTCAAGGTAATCCACGAGAAACGTCGTGTCAAGGACTATCACCGCCGCTCACGCTCTCTGAGGTCGGAATCGAACTCCGCACGCGAGGATTCGACCGCGTCCGCGAACCCGTCGACGTCTTTCATCGCACCGAAGCCTTTCATTACGTCCCGGTTGCTCCCAGTGATTCGAACGATCGTCTCGGTAAAGCTTTCGTCGTCGCGTTTGTGCTCTTTCAGGGCTTCGTAGGCCGCTTCGGTGATCGTTATCGTTTTGGTGCCCATACACGTACTTGTACACGTACGATAGTATATCTGTCGTCCACCGTACCGGCGGCTGTCATCCCGGCAGTTCTCGAGAGCCCACTCCCGGACGGGACGACCAGACGTTTGATGGTGGGACATCGCCAACGGCTACGTACGACACATGCCATCAGACACCGCACTCGAGGATGTCGACGAGATCGTTCACGAACCGAGCGAAGAATTCGTCGAATCGACGAACGTCTCCGAGTTCATGCAGAGCTACGATATCGACGACTACGACGAGCTCGTCGAGCGCACGACGACCGACCTCGAGGGAGTCGAAGCGTCGGGTCTCGAGTGGTTCTGGGACGAGGTGGTCGACTATCTCGACATCGAGTTTTACGAAGCGTACGACACGGTTCGAGACGATAGCGAGGGCCCGCAGTTCAGCGATTGGTATCCCGGCGGGAAACTCAACGTCGCCCACAACGTCGTCGATCGCCACGCGGCCGTCGACGCGGAACGACGGAACAAAGTAGCGACCATCTGGGAAGGTGAAGACGGCGAGGTTCGAGAGGTTACCTACCACGAACTCCACCGCCAGGCCAATCAGGTCGCCAACGCCCTCGAGGCCCGCGGCATCGAGACGGGCGATACCGTGGGGCTCTACATGCCGATGGTGCCGGAGGTCGTCTCGATTCTCTATGGCTGTTTCAAGGTCGGCGCGATCGCGGTCCCCATCTTCTCTGGCTTCGGCGTCGACGCCGCCGCAACGCGCATCGACGACTCGGCGTGCTCGGTGCTGTTTACCGGCGACGGCTTCTACCGGCGCGGCGACCACGTCTATCTCAAGGGTGGCGCCGACGACGCCATTACCCAGGCGGGCCACGTCGAGCACACGATCGTCTTCGACAGATTCGGGAGTACGGCGGCCGAGGAAGACGCCGACTCGACGGCCGGCGAAATCCCCTGGGACGACGACCGCGACGAGTGGTGGGCCGACGCCGTCGAAACGCAGTCCGACGAGTACGAGACGAAATCCCTGCCCTCGAGTCAGGAGTCGATGCTACTGTACTCCTCGGGGACGACGGGGAAGCCGAAAGGGATCGTCCATACGCACGCGGGTGTGGGCGTGCAGTGTCCCAAGGAGGTCTATTTCGGCATGGATCTCAAGCCGTCCGATCGCTTCTTCTGGGTGTCCGATATCGGCTGGATGATGGGGCCCTGGACCCTGATCGGCACCCACACCGTCGGCGGGACCGTCTTCATGTACGAGGGCGCGCCGGACTATCCCGAACCCGACCGCTTCTGGGCGATGATCGATCGCCACGAACTCACTCAGTTTGGCATCTCCCCGACGGCGATTCGCGCGCTCCGAAAACACGGCGAGCGTCAGACGACGTCTGACGAGCCATCCGGCTCCGGTGGAGCCGGAGACGACCAGTGGCTCGAGGGTCACGACCTCTCCTCGCTGCGGCTGCTGGGCTCGACGGGCGAGCCCTGGGATCCCGAATCCTGGCAGTGGTTCTACGAACACGTCGGCAACGGGGAGTGTCCGATCATCAACATCTCCGGCGGCACCGAGATCTGTGGCTGCTTCCTGATGCCGATGCCGACCGAGCCGCTCAAACCCTGCACGCTCGGCGGGCCCGGCCTCGGCATGGACATCGACATCGTCGACGCCACCGGCGACTCGGTCAGGGAAGCCAACGAGCGCGGCTATCTCGTCGCGCGTGACTCCTGTCCCTCGATGACCAAGTCGCTGTGGTCGGGCGACGAACGCTACATAGCGGAGTACTGGTCGCGCTTCGACGACATGTGGAACCACGGCGACTGGGCCCAGAAAGACGCCGATGGCTTCTGGTTCCTCCACGGGCGGGCCGATGACGCCTTGAACGTCGCCGGGCGTAAGGTCGGCCCCGCGGAGGTCGAGGGTGCGCTCATCGACCACGAGGCGGTCAACCAGGCCGCCGCCATCGGCGCTCCCGACGACACCACCGGCACCGCCGTCGTCACCTACGTCATCCTCGAGGACGGGGTCGAAGAGAGTGACGACCTTCGCGAGGAACTTCGAGGCCAGGTCGGGTCGGAACTTGGCAAACCCTTCCGCCCGCGGGAGGTCCTGTTCGTCGACGCGTTCCCCAAAACCCAGTCGGGCAAGATCATCCGTCGCGCTATCGAGGCGACCTACACCGACGAGGATCTGGGCGACATGAGTAGTATCGAAAATCCCGAAGCGCTCGAGGCCCTCGAGGACGCACGATAGCCACGACACGTCACTGCACACCTGATCGTACAGCTGTCGTATCCATTGGTCTCGGTTCGGCAGGGGAACCGATGAACTCCGCCGGTAACCCCTGTCAGGTATAGAGAGATTTCGCCTCTTTTCGTGGACGAGAATCGATCGTCGTCGCACATTCGGGACACGTAGAATCGACGTATTCGCCGTGGGCGTAGACGTGCCACGCTTTGTCGATAGGACTTTCAAATCCACAATTATAGCAGTAAAGCATCGTTTTGGGATTCGTCGCGCTAACAGCAGATTGTTCGATTAGCGACACCGTCATTGGTAGCACCCTGGCAGGTATAACGGTGGCGCCTACGCTCCCCCAAGTCCGGTGATATCACGGCACGGGTTCGAGCCGAATCGGAAGCGGTGTAGTCGGTTTGCCAGCGGACGGTCCTGTCGCAGGGGTGGACGACAACCGCGTCGAATTCACGTCGCTATCGCATACGCAAGGCCAACCACCACAACACTGTCGCACGTGGGTTTTGCCGAATAATGAGAGCGGAACAGAGCGTTGGCGATTCCGACGACTGTTCAGAGAAGGCAACGGTCCGGGAGCCGTCGATGAGGACTGCTACCGGAGAACTTCGCACCGACGGCGGGCAGGCACAGGTCGAAGCGGACGAATCGGACGACGAACGGACCGAAGAGCAAGCCGACGAGGAAACCGACGCAGCCGACGGGGAGGAGAGGGACACGGAAGGCAGCGATGAGACGGACGCAGACGAAGGGGAAACCCAAGGCGAAACCGACGACGGTGAAAGCGAAGACGACGAAGCCGCGACCGGCGGAGAATCCGAAGTGGAGGACGAGACGTCGGACGAGGAGGCGGCCAGCGACGAAACGAGCGACACGGACGAGGAAGACGAGTCCCACGTCGAGGACGCCGACGACGTCTACGAGAGCGACGACGCCTCGGGGGTCGTCCACCTCGATCTCGAGGGACTCTTTCTCGACGTCCTCGGCCTCGAGGTCAACCTGAACGAGGTAACCCTCGATGTCTCGGCGCGGCCGGGTGAGAACAACTTGCTCGGGAACCTCCTGTCGGCGGTGTCCGGATTGCTCGACGGACCGAGCGCGGTTCTCGACAGCGTGAAGTCCATGCTGGCAAAGCCCAAGGAGTGGTTCACCGGGCTGTTGCAACGACCGAAGGAGTTTCTCGCGTCGGTGCCGACTCGAGCCAGGGAGTTCCTCGGCGGATTCGTGAGTCGAACGACCGAGTTTCTGGCCGGATTGTTCGGCGTCGGCGGCGAGGGCGAGGAGCCAGCAGGCGAAGACGAGGCGGGAGCCGGCGAGGAGGAAGAGGCCGACAACGAACCCGAAGAGTCCGCCGGACGGATCTCCCGTGCGATGAGTTGGCTCAGGGAGAAACTCGTCGGCGTCGTCCCCGGGCTGCCGATCGAGGAACTCGTCGCGACGGTCGTTCGCGAGGTGCTCCAGCAGGTGATCGATCAGCTCGAGCCCGAGGACGACCAGCCAGCGGGTGAGGAAGGCGCCGCACAAGCGGAGGCCCAATCATGAGTGACGGATCACTGACCCAGCGGATCGACTACGAGTCGCTTGCGGAGAACATCGACGTCGCAGAGTTAGTCGAGGGGACCCAGTGGGAAGACGAGATCGACGAGGATCGACCGTTGGGTGAGGCCCTCGGCGCCCAGATCGGCGCGCTGGTCGGACGCAAAGTCGGCGAGCAGATCGGCCGGACGATCGGCGAGATGGTCGTCGAAGAGCTGCTCCAACCCGACGAAGCGGCGGGCGAAGACGAGACAGAAGGCGACGAGGGCGAGGAAGACGAGGAGACTGCTGCCGATGACGAGGAAACCGGGGGCGAAGACGAAGAGAGCGAAGAGGAACGCGAGGACGACGAATCGGGTGCGGACGAGATGGACGAGACGGACGACACGGACGATGACGAACAGAGCGAGGACTCGAGCGAAGAAGCCGACGAGGGGAGCGACGCCGAAGACGCCGAGGCCGAGGACGCGGAGGAAAACGACACAGGAGAAACCGACGAGGGGGAATAGATGAGCGACGGAACGGACCTCAAACAGGTCGTCACCGACGAAGTGAGCGAGCAACTCGAGGTGGATGACCTGCTCGGCGACGGCACGATTCGAGACGCCATCGACGGCGACGAACTCGGCGCGGCAGTCGGGCGCACATTCGGCGAGCAAGTTGGGCGCGCGTTCGGCGCCGCGATCGGCCGCAAGATCCACCTGGCGATCGCCGATGCGGTCGAACAGGAGAAAGACCGGCAGGAACTGCAATCGGATCTCACCACAGCGGTTCGTGATGCCGTCAGCGAGACCGTCCAGGGGGCGGCCGTCTCGGACTCGGTGCGATCGCTGCTTGGCGAAGCGACCGGCGAGGGCGACCTCGCGGACCTGCTCGAGGACGAGAAGACCGACGCCGACGAGGGCGACGAGGCCGAACGCGATTCCGAGAGCGAGGGCGACGACGAATCGGCGGACGAGCAAACGGAAGACGACGCGGAAACGGAGCCCGACGACGCCGAAGCCGAGATGGACGCCCAGGACGAATCGGGCGATGCCGAGGACGGCGACGAAAGCACCGAGGACGACTCGAGTGGCCCGTCAGCGGGGAACCTCGAGGAGCTTCGAACGGAGACGCTCGAGGATTTCCTGGGCGTGATGTCCTACGAGGAGTTGCAGTCGATCGCGAAAGACATCGACGTGAAGGCGAATCTCAGTCGCGAGGAGATGACGGCGGAAATCATCGAGACGGTGTCCGACGAGGCAGACGAGACGTCCGGCGATGCGGATGCGGGTGACGCCGACGACTCGAGCGAAGACGGCGACGAGACGGATACCGAGTCGGAAGCCAAAGCCAGCTAACGACCGTCCCAGGAAACGGCGGATCGGCCCACGAAAACGGGAACCGCCCAGCGAGATGCCGGCGTACGCAACCGCCCGTCAAATCGGGCCCCGATACCCATGAGCGATTCACCACACGACCAGGTAACCGAAATCCTGGCCACGGCCGACGAGCGAAGCCACGTACTCGTCGCGGCGGACGATCCAGACGAGACCATCGACTCGAGCGAGTCGGCAGAATCGTCGTTACTCGAGGCGGCAGCGGAAGCCACAGCGTTCCTCGAGTCGGCCGATCCCGAGGACGTGCTCGCGGCGGTCGGCCTCGAGACGCTGCCCGACGGGAGCGAGCCGTCCTCGATCCCCGACGCGATCGCTCGCGGCGACGAGTCACGGGTCGACGATCTGAAACGCTTGCTGAATCTCGCGAAACTGGCCGACGACAGTGACGAGGGTGACCTCGAGGCGGCGTCGGCCCACGTCCGAGCACGGCGCGAGGGTGGCGAGGCCGGAGACGACGACCGTACTGCGTCCGAAACCGACGATGGACGCGACGAGACTGCAGCGGACGACGAGGAACCAGCCGGCGAAGACGACGAGACACCGGCGGACATCGGCGATGCGATCAAATCGGCGCTGCAATCGACGGTGACGGAAGTCGGCGACGACGTCGGGACGCTCCGCGAGCGACTCGAGGCGGCGAGTGGCTCGCTCGAGTCGGACAACGATACGGACGCGGAAACCGACGCGGAGACGGCCTCCGACGACGGGAAATCGGCGTCGACCGATGCCGACGACGACACCGACGGAGACGACAAATTCCTCGAGATGGAGTTTGGCTCCGACGACTCGGCGACCAGTCGTGGGGTGGTTCGGCATTCGACGGTCGCGTCGTCACCGTCCGATCGAGCGGATATGCGGGGGACGGCTCGACACTCGACGATGCCGGACAAAAGCAGGTGACGTCGACGCGAGCCGTTACTCGTCTTCGTCCCCGATGAACAGCCGTAGCCCCATGATCGGGATAAAGAGGAAGAACGCGAGCAGCGTCGCGCCGACGAAGATCGCGTTGAAAAACTGTGGCGAGAGCTCCGGCGTGATCGTTACGGTCGCGATGAGCAAGCCACCGAGTAGCGATACGACGCCGAGAACGAGCAGGTCCGTCCGATGTACCGGGACCTCGTCGGTCATACCGGTGCTTTCCACTCGTGGCATAAATACGCTGCTAGAGTTGTGACGGCGAGGCGGTACTCGAGGAGTCGGGCGATTGCCGGGGCGGCAGTGCAGGTCGGGTCAAACCCTTAACGGCCTCGAGCCGTATGCGACGGTATGTACGACTCACTACTCGTAGCGACCGACGGCAGTGAGGCCGCAACGACCGCGATCGAGCACGCGGTCGGACTCGCAACGAGACTCGAGATTCCGGTCTATGGCATCGCGGTCCTCGAGTCCCGGACCGAGTACGACAACGCGATCGTCGATCCGGCGGAAGTCGAGCAGCGACGGCGAGCGGCGGCCGAATCGGCACTCGAGTATCTCGAGGAGCAAGCGGCGGCCGCGGATGTCCCCGTCGAGACGACGATTCGCTCGGGGGTGCCCCACGAGGAGGTGTTGGCGTATGCCGACGAACGGGACGCCGGTGCCGTCGTCATCGGCGCTCGAGGGAGATCATCGTTCAAGCGCGCGCTGCTCGGGGCGACGGTCGACCGGATCGTCAGACTCGCGGATCGGCCGGTGCTCGTCGTCGGCGACGCGGAGTGATTTTCATCAGGTGGGCGGTGGGCGAAGGTTTACTTTGACAGTGACCCTGGGATGACAGTATGACACTGCTCGTTCCCTACGACGGCTCCAGACTGGCACGGAAGGCACTCGAGAAGGCGGCGACGTTCGGCGAGTTACTCGAGGAGAGCATCGTCGTGCTGACGGTGATCCCGGACGACGAGGAGTACGCCCGCGAACGTGGCTGGATCACGCGGGGCGAGCCCTTCGATGCCGACGCGATCGAAGCGGGACTGCAGTCGCGAGCGAGCGAGGTCGCGCCCGAAGCGACGGTCGAAACCGAGCGGGTGAGCGCCGACGAACCGACCGCGACGGCGACGACGGAGGTCGTCCGTGAGATTCGTCGAGTTGCCGCCGAAATCGATGCCAGCGTCGTCTTCATCGGCTCGGAAAACGCCGGCTCGGTGATCGCACCCCAATCGAGCGTCGGCAGTCCCGTCGCCAGCGACCATCGCTACGACGTCTACGTCGTTCGCGAACCCGGCGAGCCGGCCGATCCCGAAGAGATCACCGACATCGATTCGACGACCGAATGAGACGGATTGCTGTAGCGACTGCCCCCAGAAACCCACGGCAGTTCGCCGCCGGAGGAACGTTTATTCCCCTGACTCCCGTCAGTTCGAACGATATATGGACGATGGGAACGGCCGGGGGCGGACGCATCCAGCGCCGACCGGCTCACCCCGCGATCCTCCCGCATCGTTCGCCGAGCAGGCGACCGTTTCGAACGGAGGAATTCACGAAGAATTCGACGCGAACTGGCCCGACTGCTGGGATCGAGCAGCCGAACTCCTGTCGTGGATCGAGCCCTACGATACCGTGCTCGACGACGAGGACGCGCCGTTTTATCGGTGGTTCACTGGCGGGAAGCTAAACGCTGCAGCCAACTGCGTGGATCGCCACGTCGAGCAGGGCCGCAAGACGCACACGGCAATCCGGTGGGAGGGTAAACGCGGTGAGCGGGCGACCTACACGTATCAGGACCTCTACGTTGCGATCAACGAGATTGCCGCTGGCCTTCGCGAACTTGGCGTCGAAACCGACGATGTCGTGACGATCTATCTGCCGATGATTCCGGAGTTACCGATCACGATGCTTGCGTGTGCACGCATCGGCGCGCCACACAGCGTCGTCTTCGCGGGGCTCTCGGCGGACGCGCTGGCGACGCGCATGGACGCCGCCGAGAGCGAGTATCTCATCACCTGCGACGGTTACTATCGACGGGGCGACGCGTTCAATCAGAAGAGCAAGGCAGACAACGCCCGACTCGCACTCGAGCAGGACGTTCGGACGGTCGTCGTCGATCGCCTCGGCGAGGATCTCCCTCACGTTCTCGGTGACGCCGAGTGGGACTATCACGAACTGCAGGCGACACACGCCGGCGAGACGGTCGAACCGGTCGCGCGAGACGCCGAGGATATGCTATTTTTGATGTACACGTCGGGGACGACCGGCGAGCCGAAAGGGGTCGTCCACACGACTGGGGGGTATCTCTCCCACGTCGCCTGGACGAGTCGGGCCGTGTTGGATATCGAACCCGAAGACACCTACTGGTGTGGGGCCGACATCGGCTGGATCACAGGGCATTCGTACATCGTCTACGGGCCGCTGGCACTCGGCACGACGACGGTGATGTACGAGGGAACGCCGGATTATCCGGATCGGGACCGGCTCTGGGAGATCATCGACCGAAACGCTGTCGACGTTTTTTACACCGCGCCGACGGCCGTCCGTGCGTTCATGAAGTGGGGCGCCGAGTATCCGGGCCGCTACGATCTCTCCTCGCTGCGGCTGCTTGGCACCGTCGGCGAACCGATCAGCCCGCGCCCGTGGAACTGGTATCGCGAACACGTCGGCGGCGGCGAGTGTCCGATCGTCGATACCTGGTGGCAGACCGAGACCGGTGCGATACTGGTTTCGACGCTGCCGGGTGTCGACGAGATGAAACCGGGGGCTTCGGGCCGACCCCTGCCGGGGATCGACGCCCAAGTCGTCGACGCGGACGGGACGCCGGTCGCGGCCGGCGACACCGGCTATCTCACCATCACTCGTCCCTGGCCCGGTATGGCTCGAACGCTGTACGACGGCGACGAGCGATTCGTCAGGGAGTACTGGGAACGGTTTTCCGACCCCGACACCGACGACTGGAACTACTTCAGCGGCGATACTGCCTGTCTCGACGAGGACGGCTACATCACCGTTCTCGGGCGGGTCGACGACGTGATTTCCGTTGAGGGCAAGCAGCTGAGCTCGATGGAAATCGAAAGCGCGATCACCAGCGTCGACGGCATCGCGGAGGCCGCCGTCGTCGGCCGCTCGAGCGATAGCGGCGACGAAACCGATATTTACGCGTACGTAAGTACCGAACGCGGCTACGACGGCACCGACGTTCGGGCCTCGATCGTCGGGAACGTCGAGTCGGTGATCGGCGAGGCCGCGGTCCCTCGTGACATCGTCTTCACGCCGGAACTCCCCAAGACGCGCTCGGGCAAGATCATGCGGCGCTTGCTCGAGGATATCGCCAACGGCGAGTCGCTGGGTGATACGAGCGCGCTTCGCAACCCCGAAATCGTCGGCGAGATTCAGGCCGAGCGCGATGGTCGGTGACGTTTCGCCGTTTCAAACGTGGCGAAACGAGTCTCGACGAATTGCGACGCGTCTCTCCACAGATATGAGGATAGAGCGGGGAGAGAGACGATACAATTATGTTCGCGCCTATAGAAAGGGCGAACTATGTCTCTCGAGGGGGCCGTCGACACCGTCCTCTCGCCGCGACAGTACGAGTCGTTACTCGACGCCGCCGAAACCTATCGCGAAGCGTTGGTCGTCCGACTCTGCGGCGACGTCGGTCTCCGCCCGGCGGAGCTGGCCGAATTGACGATCGGCGATATCGAACAGGTGCGAATGGAGCCGCCGCGGTACCTCGTTCGGGTTCCGTCGGTGGGCGATCGCGACGGTCGAACTGCGTATCTCCCGACGCGGGTCGAACGCGAGCTGCGTCGCTACGCGCGATCGAACAGTCTGTCGGCGGACGATCCAATTTTCTCGGTGACGCCGCGACGACTGCAGATGCTCGTGGCCGACGTCGCCGACCGGGCGAGCGACCTGTTCGACGATCCCGAGCTTACAGACGTCTCCTCGAGTGAACTCAGACAGTACTTCGCGTACCGATCGCTTGTCGACCACGATGTCAACCCCCGCATCGTCAAATCCGCGGGCGGCTGGCAGAGCTTCGAGGCCCTCGAGACGTATCTTCCCGAGCCGACCGACACGGAGATCGTCGACAGCTTCGACGCCGTCGAACAGCCGTCGGGGACAGGACGGGAGGACGATCGCTCGACAGCCCGAACGGCCATCAGTGACGACAGCGTCGTTAGGCTGTTGCTCGCGGCCAGCGAGCAGTACGCACTCGTTCGGCTGGACGGCGACGGCTACGTCGAACGCTGGAACCGAAGCGGCGCGGCGCTGTTTGGCTACCGGGCCGGCGAAATCGTCGGGACCCACGTCTCGGCGTTCTACACCGACGACGCCGTGGACGACGGCATACCGGAACGGGCACTCGCCGCTGCGCTGGAGGAGTCGGGTCACGAGACCGAGGGGTGGCGAGTCCACAAAGACGGGAGCCAGTTTCGCGCGACCGAGGTCCTCACGCCGCTGCGAGACGACCGAGGACGTCACCGGGGATACGCCGTCTTCGTCCGGGACGTCTCGGAATACTACGACGACCTCGAGACGGTCCAGAGCCGCCGAGACGAACTCGAGGATCAGTACGCCGTCGCCCGGCGACACCGACAGCTATCCGAGTCCCTGCTCGCCTCGAACGACCATCAAGAGGTCGAAACGAACACCTGTACGTCGCTGGCCGACGGCTCGGCCTACGAGTTCGCCTGGATCGACCGGACGGCGCTTGCCGACCGACGAAACCAGTGGCGAGCCACAAGCGGGATCGAACCCGACGCCATCGACCGACTCGTTCCCGAGGGATGGCACGACATCGACGAGCCAGCGGCCGCCGGAACCGACGACGGCGGTACTCGATCCGACACCGACGACAAACAGCCCCTCGAGTCGGGTGCCGGCAATGCGATCTCGCCGGCAGTAACGGTCGAACGCGACGTAACGGGGCAACTCGACGGAACGACGTTTGCCGGTGCAATCGCACAGATCCCGCTACAGTATGGGGATACGACCTACGGCACCCTCTCGGTTGCGACCGACCGTTCGGATTCCTTCGACGAGGAAGAACGACGCTGGCTGCGGACGATCGGGCGCCAAGTCGGCTACGCCATCACCGCCGTCCGACGGCGCAACCTCTTGCTGTCGGATCGCGTCGTCGAACTCGAGGTCGCCTGTCACGACGCGGCGTCGTTTTTTGCAAGCGCCTCCGAACAACTCGACTGTCGGTTCGAACTCGACTCACTCGTAGCACTCTCGGAATCGACCCAGCTGTACTACATGGGCCTCGAGGGAGCCTCGCCGGCGGCGGTGTTCGACCTCGCGGCGGGCGAACCCGACATCGGCGACTGCCGGCTGATCGAGACCGACGCCGACGGCTGGCGGGTCGAGTTCGTCGTCGAGGGCTCCTCGCCGACGCTGACGCTGACCGAGTACGGCGTCACGGTCGTCGACGCCGTCGTCGAAGACGGGACGGCGACGATCACCGGCGAGTGTGCACTCGACGCCGACATCAGAACGATCGTCGACGGCCTCCGGGCGGCGTTTCCGGCGTCGGAACTCGTCGGCAAACGCGAGGCCGAACGGACCGTCCAAACCGCCCGCGAGTTCAGGGAGGGCCTCGAGGATCGGCTAACGGATCGCCAGGAGGCTGCACTTCGAGCGGCGTACTTCGGCGGCTACTACGACTGGCCGCGAGAGAGTACGGCCGAGGAAGTCGCCGACGCGATGGACATCTCCTCGCCGACGCTTCACAATCACCTCCGGAAGGGCCAACACGAACTCCTGCGGACGTTTTTCGACGAACCGACGGCCGAATCAGAACAGAATCGTACCGAGTGAGATCGACGACTCGAGCCGGGTTTTCGGACGATTGCAGTAGGTTTGCAGGCAGTATCGGGAGCTGACTACTGGCCGATCGCCTGCACTAATCTTCTAGAGTTTCGTGTTGGTTCGGCAGTCGATGCCGGTCGGCGGGCCGCTCGAAACACGATCGTTCGCTACTCACTGCGCGATCAGATCGGCATCGTGCGCCATTCCACGCGAATAAATATGAAAGAATAGCCGATCGACGACGATCGGCCGCACGATAACCCGGATGGTTTTGCACAGCTAGAGCCTCGCTTTACTATGCTCGTACTGCATTGAATTGATGTAGCATGTCACAGGACGAAGCCAATCTCGAGGCGCGACTCGAGGGGCAAGCGGCGTTTGAGCCCCCCGAGTCGTTCGTCGAGCAGGCAAACGTATCCGATCCGGGGATCTACGACGAGTTCGAGGAGAACTGGCCCGACTGCTGGGAGCGTGCGGCCGATCTCCTCTCGTGGGACGAGCCCTACGACACGGTGCTCGAGGACGACGACGCGCCGTTTTACGAGTGGTTCACCGGCGGCGAGTTGAACGCCTCGTACAACTGTCTCGATCGCCACGTCGAGGACGGTGCGAAGAATCGCGCGGCGATCAAGTGGGAGGGTGAGTTAGGCGAGACGCGAACGTACACCTACGGGGAGCTGTTGAACGAGGTCGAAGCGTTCGCGGCGACGCTGCGGGACCTCGGCGTCGAGGAAGACGACGTCGTGACGCTGTACATGCCGATGATTCCGGAGCTGCCGATCGCGATGCTCGCGTGTGCACGCATCGGCGCCCCACATAGCGTCGTCTTCGCCGGCTTCTCCGCGGACGCGCTCGCGACGCGGATGAACTCGGCCGACAGCGAGTATTTGGTCACCTGTGACGGCTATTACCGTCGCGGGGACGCCCTCGATCACATCGAGAAGGCAAACGAGGGGCTCGCCGACGTCGACCACGACGTATCCGACGTCGTGGTCGTCGATCGACTCGGCGACGCGCTCGAGCACTCGCTTGCCGACAACCAGTGCGACTACGACGAGTTAGTCGAGGCCAACGCGGGGGCGTCGGTCGAGCCGGTGTCACGGGATGCGGAGGACATGTTGTTCCTGATGTATACGTCGGGAACGACGGGCAAGCCAAAGGGGGTCAAACACACGACGGGTGGCTATCTGGCCTACACGGCCTGGACGAGTCACTCGGTCCTGGACATCGAGCCGGAAGACACCTACTGGTGTTCGGCCGATATCGGCTGGATCACGGGCCATTCCTACATCGTCTACGGGCCGCTCGCGCTTGGCACGACGACGGTGATGTACGAGGGGACGCCCGACTACCCCGAGAAGGACCGGCTCTGGGAGATCGTCGAGAAGAACAGCGTCGACATCTTCTACACCGCCCCGACGGCGATTCGGGCGTTCATGAAGTGGGGGAGTCAGTATCCCGAGGAGTACGATCTCTCCTCGCTACGATTGCTGGGAACGGTCGGGGAACCGATCAATCCGCGCGCGTGGAAATGGTATTACAAGCATATCGGCGACGAAGCGTGCCCGATCGTTGACACCTGGTGGCAGACCGAGACGGGCGGGATGATGATCACGACGTTGCCGGGGATCAACACGATGAAACCCGGCTCCGCCGGACCGCCGCTGCCGGGAATCGACGCCCAAGTCGTCGACGCCAACGGCGACGAAATCGGCGCCGGGGAAGCGGGCTACGTGACCGTACAGAACCCGTGGCCGGGCATGTTGCGGACGCTCTATAACAACGACGAGCGGTTCATTTCGGAATACTGGGCGGAGTACTCCGACGAGGAGACCGACGAGTGGGTCTACTTCCCCGAGGACGGGGCGAAACTCGACGAGGACGGCTACATCACCATCCTCGGTCGCGTCGACGACGTGATCAACGTCTCCGGCCACCGGCTGGGGACGATGGAAATCGAGTCGGCCGTCGTCGGCGTCGAAGGCGTCGCCGAAGCAGCCGTCGTCGGCGGCGACCACGACGTCAAAGGCGAAGCCGTCTACGTCTACGCCATCCCCGAAGACGACTACGACGGCGACGACGAGTTACAAGAGCGCGCCGTCGAGGCCGTGCTCGATTCGATCGGCCCGATCGCGAAACCGGAAGACGTGATCTTCACGCCGGAACTCCCGAAGACGCGCTCGGGTAAAATCATGCGACGGCTGCTCGAGGACATCGCGAGCGGCAACGAACTCGGGAACACCTCGACGCTTCGAAATCCGGATGTCGTCGACGACATCGCCGAACAGGTAGGGGAGAACTAACCGAGCGGTCGATTTTATCGAACGAACCAAGCCACAGACTTTCCACCGAGACAAACTATGGCAGACAAAGACAAGCAAGAATCAGCAGAGGACGTCAGAACCGATGGCGGCCTCTCGGACGTTGAGCGCGAGAAACAGATCGATTATATGGACGTCGAGATCAACCTGTTGAAGCCGGCGACGCCGTTCATGCGGGACCACCAGCGGGTGATCCTGATCGGGTTCGCCATCTGGGTCGTCACCACGTTCGGGCCGATTACGGCGACGCGGCTCGCACCGGATGCGATGACGTCGACGATGCCGGTACTTGGCTTCCCGTTGCATTACTTCCTGATCGCGATCGTCGGGCCATCGGCCGCACTGATTCTATCGGTGTGGTACGCTCGCAAACGAGATCAGATCGACGACAAGTACGGTATCGAACAGCAGGTGTACGAACCCGAAACGACCGAGACTGTGCCGGACGATGCGGCGGCGGCTGATGGAGGTGTAAGCGAATGATAGACGCGCTCGCGGTGACGCCGGAACTCGCGACGGTTCCGCTACAGGCGTCAGAAGAACTGCTACCGGAGGGGCTCGACATTTCGTTCAAGGCCGCTCCCGCAGTCATCGTCGTGTTGATGATGCTGTCGTTCCTCGTGGCTGGCTTCTTCTACAGGGTCGCTAACACGGACGACATGTGGGTCGCCGGCCGCTCGATCGGGAACGTCGAGAACGGGATGGCGATCGGCTCGAACTGGATGTCGGCCGCGTCGTATCTCGGAATGGCGGCGCTGATCGCCCTTTCGGGGGTTTACGGCCTCGCATTCGTCGTCGGCTGGACCACGGGATATTTCATCCTGCTAATCTTCATGGCCGCGCAGATGCGCCGATTCGGGAAATACACCGCACCGGACTTCGTCGGGGACCGATTCAACTCCGACACCGCCA
Source organism: Salinadaptatus halalkaliphilus (assembly GCF_006543045.1). GTDB lineage: Archaea > Halobacteriota > Halobacteria > Halobacteriales > Natrialbaceae > Salinadaptatus > Salinadaptatus halalkaliphilus. Next base: position 181,372 of record NZ_RBZW01000076.1, read on the forward strand.
GAGCGCTGGCCGCGGTCACCACGTTCCTCATCGGACTCGTGTACGCGCTCGGACAGGCCCGTGGGATGGGACTCGTCGGGATGTACATCCTCGGTGACTGGTCTGCCATCACTGGCGGCACGCTGAGTGCCTACCAGACGATGATGGTCCTGTTCATGGTCGTCACCATTGCGTACCTCGCGCTATCCGGGATGCTGGGAGCGACCAAGAACATGGTGCTTCAGTACGTTATTCTGATCGTCGCGTTCCTCGTCGGCCTGCTCGTTACGGGCTGGACCACCGGGTACACGACCATCCTGCCACAGATCGAGTACGGGCTGTTGATCGACCAGCTCGGCAACGAGTTCTCCGATCCCTTCGCCGGTGGGAGCTACTACCTCTGGATCGCGACCTGTTTCAGCCTGATCTTCGGGACCTGCGGACTGCCCCACGTCCTGGTCAGGTTCTACACGGTCGAGAACGAACGGATCGCCCGCTGGTCGTGCACCTGGGGGCTGTTCTTCATCTGTCTGCTGTACCTGAGTGCACCCGCGTTCGCGGCGATCGGAACGCTCCTGTTCAGCGAGAACATCACAGCCGCCTACGGCGACCCCGGCATGACCGACGTCGCCGGTGACGTGATCGTCGTCCTGGCCGCACAGCTCGCCGGGTTACCGGAGTGGTTCGTGGGCATCGTGGCCGCCGGCGGTATCGCGGCGGCGATTGCGACCACGGCCGGCCTGTTCATCGCCGCGTCGTCTGCCATTTCACACGACATCTACGCGAACATCATCAACGAAGACGCGACCCAGCGCCAGCAAGTCCTGATCGGGCGCCTGAGCATCGTCCTGCTGGGCGTGCTGACGATCATCATGACGCTTGATCCGTCCGCACCGATCGCCGCGCTCGTCTCCTTTGCGTTCGCACTCGCTGCGATCGTGCTGTTCCCGATGTTCTTCCTCGGGCTCTGGTGGGAGCGCACCAACCGACAGGGTGCACTCGCCGGCATGGTCATCGGACTGATCATCTGGACCATCCCGATGCTCAACGAAGGACATCTCATGAACGAACCGTGGGGCATCGAGTGGCTCGCGACCTGGGTGCCGGCGATCGGTTCCGGACTGATCGGCGTCCCAGTCGTCTTCGCCGTCGTCATCGTCGTCTCGCTGCTCACTGACGACCCGCCACTCGAGACCAAACAGATGGTCCGACAATGTCACAGCCCAGATCCGATGCCGAAAGACAAGACTGCGGCGGATATCGTCGCCGAAAAGAACGGAAACGCACCAGCCGACGACTAACCAATGTACGAACGCATACTCATTCCGACGGACGGCAGCAACGTCGCACAGGCAGCGGTCGACAGCGCAATCGATCTCGCCGAGAGGTACGACGCAGAGATCCACGCGTTGTTCGTCGCCGATACCGACGCAGTGGCGTACGGTCTCGGTACCGAACAGGTCGATCGGATCCGACAAGGGAACTTCGAGGGGATGACCGAGTTACGCGAGGACGCCACGGAAGCAACCAGTTACGTGACCGAACAGGCCGAGAAAGCAGGCGTCGCGGCGGTCGAGCACCACGCGGGGGGACAACCCCACCGGATGATTGCCAACTACGCAGACGATCACGAAATCGACCTCATCGTGATCGGTAGCCACGGTCGCTCGGGCGTCCGGCGTGCGTTGCTCGGCAGCGTCACCGAACGCGTCCTTCGATCCACGCACACCCCGGTGCTGGTCGTCGACTACCAGGAAGACGACTGATACGGTCGCGTGGAACGACGTCCCGGTGGCCCCGCAGGGCGGTCGCGGGCACACCGGCATCGACCCACAGCAGACCGTCTGAACGGACGAACGCGCAAGACTGACGTACGACCGTTTCTTTCCACAGACTATGATCGAACTCGTACGACACTCGCGGTGTGAAACGCCACGATGAGTCTCACTGACCGCCTTCGCGAGCACGTTCGTGACAACCGTGGGGGAATGCTGTACGACCTGATGTTCGCCGTCGTCTGGGTCGGCCTGGTTAGCTTTCTGTTCGACGTCGTCTTTACCGACGCACCCCGGTGGGCGTTCTACATGTTCATGCTCGCCGGCATTCCCGCCTACTTCGGCTTTTTCATCTCGCTCGAGATCGCGAAAAACCAGTGATACGGTTTCCTGTGAGTCATTTCCGGCGCAACCGCGACCCGAGCAGCGGTTGCGTCGGTACATCGTTACAGTAATCCGTATGACTCGTCGAGAAGGCGCCGGCCAGATCCGATTAGGCGGCGTCTTTGCTCGCAATCGCTCGCTGTCGCAGCCACACACAGAGGAGACTGGCGAGGGCGAAGATCACCGGCGTCGCTAGATCACTCGCCGAACCCGACACAGCCTGCGAAACGGTCATGCCAGCCAGCAGCGCGAACAGAAACGCGAGCAGTCCCGTTATCGGGACCGCGAACCCGTCCGGAAATGCCGACGCACGCCCGCCGTTCGACTCGTTTCCCATACGCCGCCCGTTCGTCCGTCGCCGACTAAAACCTACGCATCGGTGACACTGGAAACGACACACACTCGAGCGTCGGTCACGACCGATCGAGGCTCACGCGGGCCCCGCCCTCGAGACCGGAAAGCGCCGCGACATCCTCGAGGACGGCGACGACGGTGACGGGCGCAGCGGCTCGCGGTTCGTCGTCGACGCTGGCTGGCGTCGGTCCCCAGAACAGACAGCACTTCTCGCCGGCAGGCCAGTAGGCGATCGCGCCTTCGGGAACGACTTCGCGTGCGTTCTCGTTCGAGACGGATATCGACGCGTCGAAGTAGAGTTCGTCACCCCAGCGGATCGCCTCGCCCGAGAGAGGAAGCGCGTTGGCAAACGCCGCCCGGGTTTCGGGCGCGTCGTCGGTCCAGGTCGCCTCGAGGTCGTACTCGCCGACGGTGACTCGAAGGTCGGTCATAGAACGAGCGACGGCAATGGACTACTTTTCGCCACCGATTCACCGTCGGCAGACTCATCGTTTGGTCTCGGTCTCGCGTTCCGGTTCGGGACCAGTAGGGATGCGTTCGACCGGTTTGCCACCAGTCCGTGCGCGTTCGATCGCCTCGAGGACTGCGTCGGGATCGTCGATCGTCCGTCGATCACAGCGAACGTCGAGCCATCCCGAACGCTCGAGGACGAGTTCGTCGTCGGTCAGCCGAACCGACTCGATCGCGTCCCACGGGACGACTTTCTGCGAGAGGGATTTCTCGAAGCGGAGACCGTGCTCGTGAACCGAGATCGTCGGCGGGTTCCACCGGTTCGTCGGATCGAAGTTCGCGTGGCGATCGGTCCAGACCGAGTACAGCAACGCGCCACAGTAGGCCGCGAAAAAGAGTCCGTAGAGCGAACCGGTTGCCAGTACCGAGGCGACGCTGGTCAGGAGACCGATCCCAAGAAACACGGTGCTGACGCTCCGGTGGGTAAGGATCCCACTTCGGTGCCAGTCCCACTGCGCGATCGGATCGTCGGGCGTCCGCGCGGCGGCGACGCGGTTTCGAGCCATCCGTGCGCCGCCGACCGCAAGCGGGGTCGTAAGCACGAACAGCAATCCGATGGCGAACCCGAGTCGCCACTCGAGGGTTACGAGACCGACGAGGTGGGCGAACCAGACCGAGCCGAGCGCGACCACCGGGAGGAACCAGACGAGTCGGCGACGGCGACTCCGACCGAGACGAACCGTCAGTCCGGACGTTCGGTTTACGAAGACGATACCGAGGACGGTCACGGCGGTGACGACGGTCGGAAACGTCGACAGGATGGTCGCGTTGTCCGCCCCGGCGACGACGCTCCCGAGCGTGACGACGCCGGCGACGATCACGCCGACGTAGAACGCGAGCGCCGCCGTAAAGCCGAGACTAGAGCCGTCGAAATCGGCCAACTCCGGGACCTGCTGGGTGGCCATATGAATCGGTCCACGCCGTCGATGATAATGCTACCGAACTGACGACTCGAGGGCCGCGGCGAGATTCCTGGGACCGACCCTCGCCGTTGTAACCACCCTGTCACACGGACCGGCGTACTGCTCTCGGCAGGGATCGAAGCGAGTGAGTCACTTTGGCAGGGTGTGGCAATCCGAGCCGATAGCGAAGCCGATCCTGGCGTTTGAACGGCTCGAAGACTGCCGGCTCTTGGAGCTCCCAGATCCGTGCCGGGTCGTCATAGCCGTGGCGCTCGAGGATGGCGTTTGCGGCCCGGCGTCCGGCTTCGGCCGCGGATTCCATCGAAGCCAGGTCGGTGTTCGTTCGAACGTAGTCCCCGGCGATCGAGAGGTTTTCGACGGCAGTATCGGCGGGCGGTCGATGTCGAAGCGATCCGGCGGTGTTGATCAACAGCGGCGATCGGTTCTCGACGCCGCTTTCGGTCTCGACGAGAGCGGGATCCAAGAACCACTCGACGAGCGCATCCTCGGGGAGTCTGGTGCCGTTCGTGTTGAGATGGGACTGCACCTGCGTCCAGATTTCCTCGGCGATCTCCTCGCGCGTACAGTTCCTCGCCGACTTCTCGTAGACCACGCCGGGTGTGTCCCACTCCGACGCGATGACCGAGAGCACACCCTCGACCTGGTCGGGAGCCCGTCGGTCGATGGCAGCGACGTCCCAGAACTGCCGCTGTGAGATCGAGGTCAGTGCCCATGGCGACTCCGTGTAGACCTGATGGCCCCGCGTGAGTTCGACGTCGTCGTCGAGATAAAACTGGATACCGTTCATCCACGCGGTATCGAGGCGGTCGATTCCTGCGAGTGCCGGTGCCGCTCGGGCGAGCGACGGGGTGACGAACTCGGGAGCGACGTGGACCGGAACCGCAAGGACGAACTCGTCAGCGGCGACGGTGCGGCCATCTTCGAGCACGGCGGTCGACACCCGGTCTCCGTCGAGGGTCAGGTCGGCGACCGGCGTCGCCGCGTGTAGATCGACCCCGAGTTCCGTCAACCGATCGATCCAGGGATCGATCCACACGTCGTTCGTCGGTCCGTTCAGCACTCGCTCGGCAGGCCGGGTTGGATCGAGCTGACCGAACAGTAACTGGAGATAGATTGTGCCGATCGTTCGAGCGCTGCCGACCTGTGGCCGGAGCGCTACCAGCGACTGTGTCGCGTAGGCGAGGCGATCACGGAATTCGGGCGAGCGGTGCTCGGCATCGACGAACTCCCACCAGGACATCGCCTCGAGTTCCGTTTCGCGCCGCTTTCGACACGCCGTCAGCAGGTAGCAAAGTCGTTCGAGGAGGAATCGAACGTCGCGACGGGGGAGGTCATCCGCGAACGCGGGTTGCAGGCGCTGGAACCACTCCCGGACCGTCGTCGGCGTCCCGGTTTCGCCGAGCCGATCGGGTCGGCTGATGCCTGCGATTAGCGTCTCGCTCGTCGGCACCAAATTGTCCGCGACGGTTCCGTTTCCGTCCGGTATCCGTGCCATCGTGTCGACGACGTGGCGATAGAACGCCGGAAAGAACCGGAAGCCGTGTTCGCCATGAAGCGTCCCCTCGCCGTCGATCGGCATCGATCTGGCCTTCCCGCCGAACCGCGCTCTCGCCTCGAACAGGCTGACGTCGACCCCTCGCTCGGCGAGTTCGTGTGCCGCCGACAGACCGCCGACACCGCCGCCCAGAACAGCGACTTGCGTCATTGACGGAGGTCAGAGCCCGACAGTTGTAAACGCAGCCCCAAACAGTGATGTGCGGACTCCCCACACTGGTACTGCAGACTCGAGTCCGGCGGTGTGGGAGTCCCTGTCTCGTCGACTCCCCTCCGAAACCGTTTTCAACTGCTCACGCGCACACTCGGTATGCCGACGGAATCGGACACTCATTATGACCCCGAACTGGGGAACAAGTTCATCTTCGTCACCGGCGGCGTCATGTCGGGACTGGGCAAGGGGATCACGGCCGCGAGCACCGGCCGGCTCCTCAAAAACGCCGGGTTCGACGTCACCGCGGTCAAGATCGACCCGTATCTGAACGTCGACGCGGGGACGATGAATCCCTACCAGCACGGGGAGGTCTATGTCTTAGAGGACGGCGGCGAGGTCGACCTCGATCTGGGGAACTACGAGCGGTTCCTCGATATCGACATGACCTCGGACCACAACATCACCACCGGGAAGACCTACCAGCACGTCATCGAGAAAGAGCGTGCCGGCGACTATCTCGGGAAGACGGTCCAGATCATCCCGCACGTTACGGACGACATCAAGCGGCGGATCCGGGAGGCCGCCGAAGGTACTGACGTCTGTCTCATCGAGGTCGGCGGCACCGTCGGGGACATCGAGGGGATGCCCTACCTCGAGGCATTGCGCCAATTCGCTCACGAGGAACCCGAGGAGAACGTCCTCTTCGCCCACGTCACCCTCGTCCCCTACTCGAAAAACGGCGAACAGAAGACGAAACCGACCCAACACAGCGTCAAGGAGGTGCGCTCGATCGGCCTCCAGCCCGACGTGATCGTCGGCCGTTGTGAGGACCGTCTGGATCCCGAAACGAAAGAGAAAATCGCGCTCTTTTGTGACATCCCGACCGACGCGGTGTTCTCGAACCCCGACGTCGAGGACGTCTATCACGTCCCGCTGATGGTCGAGGAAGGGGGCCTGGACCAGTACGTTTTAGAGCACTTCGGGATGGCCGAGGAGGCCCTGCCACCGGCCGATCGCACGAGCGACTGGCGCGAGACGGTCACGACCGAGAAGGAAGGCACCGTCGATGTCGCGCTCGTCGGCAAGTACGACTTGGAGGATGCCTACATGTCGATCCACGAGTCGCTGAAACACGCCGGCTTCGAGGTCGGCGTCGACGTCGATGTCCACTGGGTGCCGGCCGACGACCTGGCCGACGGCCACGACGGCCAACTCGAGGGGACCGACGGCGTCATCGTCCCCGGCGGCTTCGGGATGCGCGGCTCCGAAGGCAAGATCGAGGCCGTCCGCTACGCCCGCGAGAACGACATTCCCTTCCTCGGGCTCTGTCTGGGCTTCCAGATGGCCGTCGTCGAGTACGCCCGCAACGTGCTGGGCCTCGAGGGCGCTCACTCCGCGGAGATGGACGAGGAGACGCCCCATCCCGTCATCGACATCCTGCCCGAGCAGTACGAGGTCGAGGACATGGGCGGGACGATGCGCCTGGGCGAGCACACGACCGTCATCGAGCCGGAGACGCTCGCCTACGACCTCTACGACGATACGTCCTGTTCGGAGCGCCACCGCCACCGCTACGAGGTCAATCCGGAGTACTTCGACGCCTTCGAGGACGAGCCCCTGACGTTCTCGGGCACCGCGGGCAACCGGATGGAGATTCTCGAACTCGAGGACCACCCCTACTTCCTCGGGACGCAGTTCCACCCCGAGTACACGTCCCGACCCGGCCAGCCGAGCCCGCCGTTTTTGGGCCTGGTCGAGGCCGTCACCGCGGCCGAAGAACACGACGATGCAGACGGTCAATCGATCGGCAAGACGGACGGTCAGACAGCCGACGACACCGAAACGGAGGTTACCCACTAATGGTAGACACTGAGACGTTCGTTCCAGACGCAGTCGAAGAGATCGAAGCCGAAATCGGCGACGCAAACGCCGTCATCGCCCTCTCGGGCGGGGTCGACTCGAGCGTCGCCGCCGCGCTGGCCTACGAGGCTATCGGCGACCGACTCACGCCGGTCTACGTCGACACCGGCCTGATGCGGAAAGGCGAGACCGACCAGATCCGCGAGACGTTCGACTACATGGAGTCGCTGCGGATCGTCGACGCGAAAGATCGCTTCCTCGAGGCGCTTGCCGGCGTCACGGACCCCGAACAGAAGCGGTCGGTCATCGGCGAACAGTTCATTCGGGAGTTCGAGCGCGAAGCGACAGACGCCGATGCCGATTACCTCGTCCAGGGGACGATCTACCCCGACCGCATCGAGAGCGAGGGCGGGATCAAATCACACCACAACGTCGGCGGCCTCCCCGATGTCGTCGACTTCGAGGGCATCGTCGAACCCGTTCGTGACCTCTACAAGGACGAAGTTCGGGAGGTCGCGCGCCACCTCGGCTTAGACGAGATCGTCGCCGAGCGGATGCCGTTCCCCGGTCCCGGACTCGCCGTGCGGGTCATCGGGGAGGTCACCGAGGAGAAACTCGCGGTCGCCCGCCACGCCTGTCACGTGGTCGAAGAGGAACTCGAGGAGTACGAACCGTGGCAGGCCCTCGCGGCGGTCATCGGGAAGGCGACGGGCGTCAAAGGCGACAACCGCGTCCACGGCTGGGTCGTTTCCGTTCGCTCGGTCGAGTCCCGCGACGGGATGACCGCCCGCGCCCAGGAGATCGACTGGGAGACCCTCCAGCGCATCCAGTCTCGCATTACGGGCCAGAACGACAACGTCGCCCGCGTCGTCTACGACGTGACCCACAAACCGCCCGCGACCATCGAGTACGAATGAGTATGGACGCTATCGTCGCCGGACCGGACGAGGACGACATTGGCGCGGCTCTCGAGGCCGAAGGCGTCGCCGTCTCCCGGCTCGACGGCGTCATCAGCCGACCCGAACTCGAGGAGGCGGGCGCGCTCGAGGCCGATCTGTACGTGCTCACCGACCTCGATCAGGCGACGACGATCCCGATCGTCTGCGATCTGAACGACGACGTTCGGACCGTCGTCTACGCGAATCGGACGATTCCGGAGTTCGTCTCGGCCCAGCTGGATCTCGCGATCGATCCGAAGTTGATGGACGCGAGCGTCGTCGCCGACGAGTTAGCCACGCAGTGACGGGGCGGTCCTCATGATCGCGACGAGTATCACGCTCGCTGCAGGCGCCGTCTTCGGACTGGCACTCGCCGCACCGCCGGGCCCGATGAACGCCATCATCGCCGAGGAGAGCGTCGTCCGCGGCTGGACCGCCGGCTTTTCGGCCGGCCTCGGCGCGATGGCCGCCGACGTGCTCTTTTTCGTCCTGACGCTCGCCGGCGTCGTCGCCGTCATCGACCACTATCCGGCGGTCCGGCCGTTGCTCTATTTCGGCGGCGGCCTGCTCATGCTGTACTTCGCGGTCGGCGCGATCGAGGAAGCCAGAGCCGCCGCCTCCTTTACCGACGGCGGGCAGGACACCTCGAGCGGCTTTCGCAAGACGTTCGCGCTCTCGTTGACCAATCCGTACCAGATCGGCTTTTGGGTGACTGTCGGCGTCGGCTTGCTCGAGGCGGGCACCCTCGACGTGTTGGCCTACGTCCCGGCACTTGGCGAGGCCCTCGCGGGAACGCTCGTCGTCCAGACCGGGTCGCCGTCGCTACTGGTCGGTTTCTTCGCGGGCATCGCCGTCTGGATCGTCGTCTACCCGGCGGCGCTGGTCTCGGCGGGCCGGCGCATCGACGCCGCCGCACCGATCGTCGCCGCGGGAAGTGCCGTCGTCCTGGTCGGCTTCGGACTCGGCTTTCTGGCGATGGGTGCGCTTCGAGTCGTCTGATCGGGAACCCATAGACGGTTGTTGGCGATCTGTTTTTGCCTGGAGCTACTCGTCTCGAGTCGGGTCTATGCCCACGGATCGTCGGAGTCGTCGGAGTCGTCGGAGTCGTCGGAGTCGTCGGAGTCGTCGGAGTCGTTGGACTCGGACATCGCGCTCGAGTCGCCATTCGAATCAGTATCATCGTGCCGGCCGTCGTCGACCGATCGCCCGCCGGTTGTCGATTCATCGTCCCAGCCCGACGACGCACCCCAACTGGGCGAGTCGTCCCAGGAATCCGTCTCGGAGTCGGTCGGCTCACTCGAGTCGCCCCACCCAGTCGAGTTCTGAGTGGTACCTGTGGTCCCGCGGTGACTCCCCGTTGTCCCGGCCACAGATCGAACCGCACCGCGTTGGTCGGGGATGAGATCCAGCGTCTCGTCGGTGTCGCCCAGCAACAAGAGTGCGTAGTACCGGACGTAGCTCCGGACGGGCGCCTCGAGCAAGGACAGCGCGTACGAGTAGGCGAGACCGCCGAGGATGGCGAGTGCACCGACGACGTAGATGAAGGCAGGATCCCCTTCGTTCACCAGGGCGAGGACGAACAGACTCACGAAGAGTCCGATGACCATCGCGAAAATGCCGATGAACGCGAAGACGATCCAGAGGCCGGCACCGATTACCCAGCCGACGGCGAGGAAGGCGAGCGTCGCGGTCCAGTTCGATCGAAGCGCCGGCGCGACGCGTCGCCAGCCGTCGATCGGCCCGCGGTTCTCGAGGAGCATGACCGGCACGACGAAGGCCGTCGTCAGGGTATAGACGATCCACAACCCGACGTAGCCGACGAACCCGACGCCGAGCATCGTCAGGATCTGGCCGGCAGTCACGTCGTCGACGCCGTCGACGTTCCCGCCGAGGACGAACACGGCAGCCACGCTCGCGAGGACGGCGACGAAAGCCAGCCAGAGCCCCGCCCGAAACAGAAGCAACCAGAGGGCCTCTCGGAGGTTCTGACCGGCGTCCGATCGGACGGATACTGTCTCCGAACGGAGCGATTCGACGAAGACGAACTCGAAGACGGCAGCGAGGTACCGAAAGCCGACGTAGAGGGAGAGGCCGGCCACGACGAGCGCCGCCTCGAGGCCGAGTCCAGTGAGTGATTCGAACTGGGCTGCGATCGGTTCGGTATCGACGCCGGTAAACTGGTTCGAAAACCCGAGACCGCCGATAACGAGGACGACAGCCGCGAGTTTGAGATAGTCGACGAATCCGAGTACACCGAGATAGCGCTTCGTGAGGTGGAGGGCGTCACCGAGGTCGTCAGCGGCGTACATGCTACTCTCGTAACTAGTGGCGGTTGATAAATATCGTTCGATGACGCGTCGAAAACCAGCGACGACGGTCGACGGTTATCCGATCGCCGCGATTTCGTCCTCGAGCCACTCTCGGAACCACGTCACGCGTTTCAGGCGCTGGTGGGCGATGCTCTCTGCGGTGTCACTTTGGACGCGCGAGGCGGCATCGTAACCCCGCTCGAGGACCCGATCGACCATCTCGTCGGCGTCCATGTGGGTACGGGCTTCATAGCCCATGCGCAACAGCATGAGGACGGTGCCGTTGGCCCCGACCTTATCGAGCAGATCGGCCTCGATGAGCGACTGCGTCTCACGCGAGAGGTCGGTCAGATCGCCCTGATAGGAGTGATGTTCGATCGCGCGACACACCTGTTGGATGAACGACTCTGGATACTCGGCGCGGGCTTCCAAGTACTCGCGAGCGACGCGGGCGCCGGCCTCGGCGTGGAGTTCCTGGTCGGTCTCGAGTTTGGCAACGTCGTGAAAGAGGGCGGCAACGCGCGTGATATCGACATCGGCACCCTCCTCGCGAGCGATCTCTTCGGCGAGTGCGACCACGTTGAGGATGTGGTTGTGACGGTACTCCGCGGAGTGCCACGGGTACCAGCGCATGCGACCGCCTTCGGTCTCCTTCTCGACGCTCGCTGCGAGATACTCGAAGACGAAGGCTTTCATCTCCTCGAACTCTTCGTCAGTTACCCTGGTCTCTTTTATTTCGACGCCCACGAAAGATCCCTCCGCAGTAAACGAACGATAGTCATTACTGGAATGTTCGATCGTTGCACTCTTTAGCCTTTGGTTCGGGCTAGTTCCGGTTTCGTTGACCGTCTCGAGGTCGAGACTTCGATCAGCTGTCGAGTGTCGTCGCTTGCGCTCGTCGGTTCTCGACGGGCCGCGGTCGTCGAACCTGTCGTCAATGCGTGTGTTCATCATAGTCATCCGTTAAAGTCAAACAGGCGGCCCGGAAACAGGAGGGTATGAGCAGCGAACAGGAAGGAGAGTCGATTCGGTGTCTCGTCGCCAAAGTTGGCCTCGACGGCCACGACCGTGGGGCCCACGTTATCGCACGCGCGTTCCGTGATGCCGGATTCGAAGTGATCTACTCCGGACTACACAAGGCACCCGAAGAGATTGTCCAGGCAGCGGTCCAGGAAGACGTCGACGTGCTTGGCATCTCGATTCTGTCGGGCGCACACGATACACTCGTCCCGAAGATCATGGACGGGCTCGAGGAGTACGACGCCAAAGCGGATACCCTCGTGCTGGCCGGCGGCGTTATCCCCGACGAAGACCGCGAGCAACTCAAAGACGAGGGTGTCGCCGCAGTCTTCGGCCCCGGGACATCGATCGAGGAGACGATCGAATTCGTCCGCGAGAACGCCCCCGAGCGATGAGCGAGGAGACGTTACTCGAGGAGTTGCTCGCGGGGAAACACCGCGCGCTGGCTCGCGTCATCTCGAAGATCGAGGATCGCTCGCCGGGCTATCGAGAGCTCGTCTCGGAGCTCTACGCGCACACGGGCAACGCAGATGTCATCGGCATCACGGGCAGTCCGGGCGCCGGCAAATCGACGCTGGTCGACAAACTCGCCGAGACCTATCGCGAACGGGGCGAGACGGTCGGCATTATCGCGATCGATCCCTCCTCGCCCTTTACGGGCGGGGCCGTGCTGGGCGACCGCATCCGGATGGCCTCCACTGTGGGGGATATGGATGTCTTCGTGCGCTCGATGAGCGCCCGCGGGACCCTCGGTGGCCTCTCGACGGCGACGGCAGACGCCGTCAAGGCGATGGACGCCTTCGGCAAGGACAAGGTCATCATCGAGACCGTCGGTGCCGGACAAAACGAGATCGACATCGTCCGGACCGCAGACACCGTCGCCGTCCTCGTTCCCCCCGGGTCCGGCGACGACATCCAGACGCTGAAAGCCGGCATCTTAGAGATCGCGGACATCTTCGTCGTCAACAAGGCCGACCGGGACGGCGCCGATCGAACCGTTCAGGAACTCCGGGATATGATCCAGCTGGGCAACGAGGGTGGCATGAGCGGCGGCGCCGGCGGCCACCACAGCCAGGACGTCATCGACGCCCACGACGACTGGAATGGCGAGGACGACGACACGACCGACGAGACGGGCTGGACCACACCCATCGTCGAAACCGTCGCCACGAAAGGGACCGGCGTCGACGACCTCCTCAACGAGTTCGGCGCTCACCGCGAGTATCTCCTCGAGTCGGGCGAACACGCCACCCAGGTTCGCGGTCGCTACGCCGAGGAGGTTCGAACGCTCCTGCGCGAAGACATCCACGCCATGCTCGAGGCCGAACTCGAGGCCGCCGGCGGCGTCGACGCGCTCGCGGAATCGGTTCGCCAGGGCGAAACGGATCCGTACTCGATCGCCGACGACGTCCTGGCGCCGCTCGAGGACTGCCTCGAGGAGGTCGACGTCGAGCCGTCCGACGCCGCGTAACGACTGGCGCTGCGGGTCGACCGGGATCCTACGCGGCGGTCAGGCGGGATGGCGCGAGTCGGCGTTCGGGTCGTCGATGAAGCGCAGGACTAGCTCGATGAAGCGGTCCGGTGCGGTGAGCATCGCCTCGTGTGCGTGACCCTCGAACGTCACGACGTGACTGTTCGGGAGCGCCTCGTCGACGATTGCTGTCGCGTCTTGCAGGTTTGGCGGGCTTTCGCTACCGGTCAACAGCAGCGTCGGCGTCGTCAGGCTCGCGAACCGGTCGGGGTCAAACTCGTAGTCCACTCCGGCTTCGAGGTGACGGAGCCAGACGTGGGCCGCATCCACGACGTCGTTCCAGTAGGGAGCCGTCCGCTGTGCGTCGATCTCTTCCGGCGTGGATCGAGCTATCTCCTGCAAGAACTCGACGATCGCCTCCTCGTTTTTCCCCTCTTCAGCAGCGCTCGCATGTCGTCGAATACCGCCTGGGCTTCCTCACCGGTCTCTGCGGGCATCTGGATCCGCGGTTCGTACAGAACGAGTGCCTCGAGATTGTCGGTCCGACGCGCCGCCTCGATCGCCAGTAAAGCCCCGCCGGAGTGGCCGAGCAGCGCCGCTGGCTCGCTGGTAGCGTCGACGACCGCAGCGACATCTTCGAACTCCCGAGCGAGCTCGTAAGCCGGGCCGTCGCCGCTTTGGCCGACCCCCCGATAGTCCATTGCGTGGACTGTTCGGTGTTTTGCGAAGCTTCGACGAACGTCGCCGAGTTCCCAGAACCGATGGTCGCTGACGGCGCCGTGGACGAGCACGAGCGGCAGTCCCCGTCCCGTTCGTTCGACGGCGATTTCGGCCCCGTCCGGGGACGTGACTGTTTCATACGGACCGTTGTAGTTCTTTACCGGTGATCACCGACCCCGTCCGGGTGATCACCGGTAAAACGCTACAACAATCCGTATCAATCGCTCTCCGTCCGTCCGGTGGTCTCTCGTTTGGCCTCCTCTCCGCTGGTGGTTTGTCTGCCATGGTCGACTCATCCACCGCCACCTATGCTGCGAGATAACATAGCCCTACCCTGTGGGTGACACCGGCCTATCGACGAGACGGATCTGGAGTGAGAAGAAGTATTATCAGAATACAGACATTTCCTCGATCAAAGCGAGCCACAACACCGAAGATCGGGCCTCGGAATCGCCGAGTGGCGACGATACGCCCTATGAGAACCGTCGACAACCGCAATTTGAAGACCGTCGCCGATGTAAAGCGGTGCATGAAAGCCCGAACAGTCCTCGGCGCAGCCGCCGGTGTGGTCGGCGCGGCCGTTCTCGGCAACCGCCTCCTCGAACGACGCGCTGGCGACCTCGAGAATCCCCTTCCCGGTATCGAGCGGACCTATCGCTGGCGCGGTATCGAGACGAGATATACGGTCGCGGGCGAGCCCGCGGCACCCGATATGTTACTCGTCCACGGCGTCCATGCGGGTGCGAGCAGTCACGAGTTCCAGTCGATCGTCGACCGACTGGCCGAGGAGTACCACGTCGTCGCGGTCGACCTCCCCGGGTTCGGCCGTTCGGAACGGCCGCCGCTGGTTTACTCGGCCGAATTGTATGCCGAGTTCCTCCGGGACTTCGCGAGGGACGTGACCGAAGACCCCATCGTCGTCGCGTCCTCGCTGTCGGGCGCGTTCGCCGTCGACGCTGGCGCCGAAAGCGAGTTCGAACACCTCGTCTTGGTCTGTCCGACCGACGAGACGATGGCCGAGCGACCCTGGCTTCGGACCCTCCTCCGGACGCCCATCGTCGGCACGACGGCGTACAACCTGCTCTCGAGTCGACCCTCGATACGATACTTCTACGATCGGGACGGCTTCTACGACAGTTCGAACGTCGACGACGACATGGTCGCCCACGCCTGGGCGAGCGCCCACCAGCCCGGCGCTCGCTACGCCGGCGCTTCCTTCGCCGCCGGCACGGTCGATCCCGACCTCGACCTCCAGACCGAACTGGCCGCCCTCGAGACCGACGCGACGCTCGTCTGGGGCCGGGACGCCGAACTCGTCCCGCTGCGAGACGGTCGCGACCTCGCCGAAGCCGCCGACCTCGAACTGGTCGTCATCGACTACGCGACCCAACTTCCCCACGTCGAACACCCCGACGAGTTCGTCGAGTATCTGATCGCAGAACTGCTACACGCGGATGTCGACGCCGACACCGACGACTGATACGGTTTACTGGAAGTCATTTCCGGCGCGATGTGAACCGATAGCTCGGGGCCGCTACGCCGGTTCGAAGCCGAGGACGCGCTCACCTGTCGTCTCCGAAACCGTAACCTCGAGGGCGACCTCGAGTCCGTTTTCGACCGTCTCGAGATCCGCATTGACGACTTGGCCAGTGATACGGACGGGACCGAAGTCGGCGATCGCGGTCGCGTAGGGGGCGTCGTCCTCGAAGGCCGGCGTCGGGACGTGCGTGACGGTGAACGTTTCGATCGTTCCGGTATCCGGCAGCGGGACCGCAGTCAAGTCGGTCGCGCCACACTCCGGACAGACGTGTCGCGGCGGCAGCGAGCCGTGGCCCTCGGGACACTCGAGTGCGTCGGCCTCGCCTTCGGCGGCGGCGTCGAGCCAGTCGTCAAAGCCGGCGTCGCCGACCGCGTCGCTCATGGCTCGACCTCCGCTAAAACGTGGACGGTCGCACTGGCGACGGTGCCACCCGCGTTGTGCGCGAGGGCGGTCGTGGCGTCCGCGACGAACTCGCTGTTGGGGTGGTCGCCCGACAGCAACGTCGCAGCCTCGGCGATCTGGGACGCCCCTGTCGCGCCCACGGGGTGGCCCTTGGCCTTCAGTCCGCCCGAGAGGTTGACCGGCGTCTCGCCGTCGGCGGTCGTCCGCCCGTCTCGAGCGGCCGAGATGCCCTCGCCGACGCCCGCGATGTCGAGCGCTTCGATCGCGAGCACTTCGGCGATCGTAAAGCAGTCGTGGACCTCCGCGAAGTCGACGGCGCTCGCGTCGATACCGGCGTCGTCGTAGGCTTCGGCGCCGGCCTCGCGCGCGGCCGGCGAGCGAGCAAGGTACTCGCGGTCGTGCAGGGCCATCCGGTCGCCGCCCTGCCCGGTCCCCGTGATCGCGACCGGGGCCTCGAGGTCGTTGTCCTCGGCGTAGTCCTCGCTCGTCAGGACGAGCGCGGCCGCCCCGTCGGAGATCGGACAGGAGTCGTAGAGCCCGAGTGGTGAGGAGACCTGTGGCGCCTCGAGGACGTCGCTGACCTCGATCGCACTCTGGTACTGGGCTTTGTCGTTGGTCAGCGCGTTCTCGTGGTTCTTGACGGCGATGTGCGCCAGATCCTCGTGTTCGCCGCCGTACTCCTCGAAGTACGCCTGTGCCATCAGGGCGTAGGCTCCGGGGAAGGTCATCCCGGCCCGAACCTCCCAGAGATCGTCGGCGGCGATGGCGAGCGCCTCGGTCGCGCCCGCGGTCCCGAGGTTGGTCATGCGCTCGGCGCCGCCCACGAGGACGACATCGGCCTCGCCGTTGCGGATGCGAACGACGGCCTCCCGGATGGCTGCCCCGCTCGAGGCGCAGGCCGACTCGTAGCGCGTTGCAGGCGCCTGTACGCCCGCAGCTTCGGCCATCAACGGTCCCTGGTGGCCCTGGTGTTCTGCCAGTTCGCCCATGAAGTTGCCGTAGAAGACGGCCTCGACATCGTCTCGAGGAACGTCGCTGTCCTCGAAGGCCGTTTGGCTCGCCCGTGCGAAGAGGTCTCGGCTCGTCCGCTCGGGCGTACTGCCAAACGGCGTCACACCCGTTCCGGCGACGCGTACGTCACTCATGCACACCCCTATCGGATCGAGGCGTTAATACTCAGCGGTTACGGTCGCCGTTTCGGACTCCCTAGAGGTTCGATCCGCGCGTTTAACACGTCTGATGGATCACGTGTACGTATGAGTTCACCGACCGTCGATATCGATGCGCTCGCCACGCTCACCGAGACGAGTGGCGTCCCCGGCTACGAGGATCGGATCCGCGACCTCGTCGTCGACCGGTTCGCAGACAGCGTCGACCGCGTCCGCACCGACGCGATGGGCAACGTCGTCGGCACGCTCGAGGGCGACACCGACTACTCGGTCGCCGTCGCGGCCCACATGGACGAGATCGGCTTCATGGTTCGCCACGTCGCCGGCAGCGAGGACGGCTTCGGGTTCGTCGAACTCGACGCGCTCGGCGGCTGGGACGCTCGCGTCCTCAAGGCCCAGCGCGTGACGATCCACACCGACGACGGCGACGTACCGGGCGTCATCGGCTCGCCGCCGCCCCACACCCAGGACGACGACGAGCGCGAGAAGACGCCCGACGTCGAGGATGTCGCCGTCGACATCGGCCTCCCCTACGAGGAGGCGACCGACCGAATCTCGCCGGGCGATCTCGTCACGATGGAG
Organism: Salinadaptatus halalkaliphilus; assembly: GCF_006543045.1. Classification (GTDB taxonomy): domain Archaea; phylum Halobacteriota; class Halobacteria; order Halobacteriales; family Natrialbaceae; genus Salinadaptatus; species Salinadaptatus halalkaliphilus. The sequence continues at coordinate 199,016 of NZ_RBZW01000076.1, forward strand.
CAGACGACCGAGCGCGTCGGCGAGACGGTCACCGGCAAAGCACTGGACGACCGCGTCTGTCTGTTCGCGATGCTCGAGGCCGCGGATCGGCTCACCGAGCCCGACGCCACGATCCACTTCTGTGCGACCGTCCAGGAGGAAGTCGGCCTGCGGGGCGCACAGGCCCTGGGCGTCGACGTCGATCCCGACCTGGCGATCGCACTGGACGTCACCGTCGCCAACGACGTCCCCGGCTTCGACGACGGCGCACACGTCACCGATCTCGGCGCAGGCACCGCGATCAAGCTCAAGGACTCGAGCGTCATCACCAACCCGAAAGTCAACAGGCGACTGCAGTCGGTCGCCGACGCGGCAGAGATCGCGTACCAACTCGAGATCCTCCCCGCCGGCGGCACCGACACCGGGGGGTTCCAAAACTCGGCTGGCGCGAAACCCGTCGGCGCAATTTCGATTCCGACGCGGTATCTCCACACGCCGACCGAAACCGCCCACGTCGACGACATCGCGGCGACGATTGACCTGCTGGAAGCGTTCCTCGAGAGCGAGGACGGCGAGCACGAGTACACGCTCTGATACGGATTGCTGTAACGATTTACCGGCGCAACCGCCGTCCGGGTCGCGGTTGCGCCGGAAATGACGTACAGTAAACCGTATGAGACGGTTGAACTGGTGTGACCAATACAACCGAATATTCACCGGTCTATCAGGACAGGCTCATACTGTAGATCGCCGCGTTCGTCGACGAGCCCGCCGATCGCCAGCGAGCCACTGACGGTGGTAATCCCGTACTAGGGAACCTCGTGGACCCGCAAATTGACCGAGCGGTGATCGCCCTCGATATCCGCGACGAGTCGCTCGACCACCCGTTCGGCTTCCTCGAGCAAGCGCGGACGCACCTTGTCGACGATTCGATCGATCGAGACGAATCGCGGGAGCGAAATCGCGTCGGCGTCGGCCGAATGCGGGTCGTACACCGCTTCGAAGTAGATCCGACTCGCCGTCTCCCAGTCGGGGGGCGCAGCGTCGGGTTCGGGCTCGACGCGCCACTCGCCGCGGGCGTCGAGATCGTTGACGAGTTGCCACTCGAGTGAGTCCGGGGCGGAGATATCGACGACCCTCGAGCGAGCCGTATAGCTGAGTTTCCACCAGGCGAGTTGGAGATCGTAGACGGAGCCGACGCCGCCGTCACCGTCGACGCGAACGTCTTTCAAATGCGTCGCGTATCGCGGGTAGTCCGTAAACGAGCGGACGTACGGAAAGACCTCCTCGGGCGAGCGATAGGCGACGGTACTGAGGAGAATCCTATCCACACCGGCTGTAACAGGCGTTCGAACGTAAGGATTGCTATCGCGCGAGCCGAACGATGCGGTAGCCTCTTTTCCCAGTAGAATCATCCCGGTGCTATGTATGGGCTGTCGCGTCGGGAGCTTCGGTTTGCACTCGTTATCAGCTCGTCACAGCGGTAACAGCGCGGAAGCCCACCGGCTTTAGCCGTGGGAGGAAGCGCGTAAGCTCCGCGAAGCAACCACCGACTACAGCATTGCTGACTCCCTAACGTTATTGAAAAATATTACTAAAGAGAAGTCATTACTGTGACGTACATGGCGTGGGAGGTGACTCGAACGGTCCGCGTCCGTCTCGACGTGCCTGACGACCCCAAGAGTGACCTCCACGCCACCAACGACAAATTCCAGTACTGCGCGAACCGCACCGCAGACTGGGCGTGGCGGTACCCCGACGAGGACTGTGTAACCAGCAAGAGCGAAGCCGAAGCCGCCATCTATGACGACCTTCGTGAAGAAACAGACTACCTGCACGCGAACCTCGTCCAGAAAGCCATCAAACGCGCCACCGACGACATTGGCAACTGCGTTGACCGGCTTGCTGACGGTGAAAACACCAGTAAGCCAGAGTACGACACGTTCAGCATCGTCTACGATAAGCGAGCTGGCACCTACTACCGAGACAAAGTCAGCCTCGCCACCGTCAACGGCAGAGTCGAATGCGAATACGACCTCCCCGACGACCCAGACGGTACACCACACGGCGAATACCTGCTGAACGACGACTACTCGTTTTCGACCAGTACTGTCCACTACGACAGCGAAGCCGACGAGTTCTACCTCCACGCAGCGATGGAACGGGAACTTGACGTTGCCCGTCCTGAGAAAGCCGAGCATTCGAACGTGCTTGGCGTGGACTGCAACGTTGATGACCATATCGCCGTGACCTCGACGGGTGCATTCGTCGGGAACGCCGACTATCTTAACCACCAACGCCGCGAGTTCGAGAAACGACGGGCCAGCCTGCAACAGACTGGGACACGGAGCGCACACCTGACCTTCCAGCGGATCGGTCAAAGGTTCGGTCGGTGGAGCGAAGACTACCTTCATCGGTGTTCCAAAGAGATCGTCGCGGAAGCCAAGCGCCACGGCTGTACGCACATCGCCTTCGAGGACCTGGAGCAGATTCGAGAGCGTATCAGCGACGACAAGAAGTTCCAACAGTGGGCGTTCCGCGAACTGCAAGAACAGACCGAACACAAGGCGGAACTGGCTGGTATCGTGGTCGAAACAGTCGAACCATCCTATACCAGCCAACAATGCTCGAAGTGTGGCTGTACGCTCGAAGAGAATCGTGATGGCCAGCACTTCAAGTGTCTCGACTGTTCGTACTCGGCGAACGCCGACTACAATGGGGCGAAAAATATCGCCCGGAAACTCACACTCAAACTCCAGCGAGGGCAGAAGTCCCCCGCTGGAGGGGCGTTCTGTCAGTACGCCCTAAAGTTGGGGACAATGACCGTGAACGCTACTGAAGTGGCGTCCGACACCTACGTGTCGGCAGAACGGGAGTCCACCGACAAGCCAACGGCTTCAGCCGTTGGTAGCTGACATTTCGCCCAGCACGTCTACTATCGAATTCTCCCGCCGCTGATCCCGGTACTGTCGGTTGCCCTCGAGTATCCGTTGTGGCAACTCGGGCTCTTGATCAGCGTATACGCACTCGGGATGGGAATCGTCCAGGCGCCGTTAGGCGTCTTTTCGGATCGGATCGATCGCCAGTACTTGCTCCCGACGGGGCTCGCGGTCACCGGCGCAGCGTACGTGTTGTTCGCGTTTGCACCGACACTCGGCGCGCCACTCGCGACACTCGAGGTGCTCGGCGCCAACTTCGAAGGCGGGTTTCTCGTCATGTGTCTCGCGATGGCGGTCGTTGGCGTCGGATTAGCCGTCGTTCACCCGACGGGGTATCCGATGATCACCGACAACGTCAGCGATACCAGCAAAGGCAAAGTGCTGGGCGTCTTCGGTGCGTCCTCGAAGTTGGGCGACGCCGCAGCCCCCGCTGCCATCGCGGCGTTAATGTTGCTCCTCCCGTGGCACCAGATCATCTTTCTCTTTGGCGTTGCCGGCGTTCTCTACGGGGTTGGACTCTACGCAATTCTCCAAGGCGACGAGTACGAAACCGTCCCGGCCGGCCAACGGATCGAGTCGGGTGAGGACGACGATACCGCCGACGAGACGCAGCCGAGTGACCGGCGAACGTATCTCTACCCGATCGTCATGGTCTATCTCTTTTTCGTCTCGAGTAATCTGTCGACCCGCGGCCTCAACACGTTTTTACCCGCATTTCTCGTCGCCGTCTACGCCTACTCCGGCGAGGTGATGGGCGTCTCCGTGGGTGCCGAATCCGTCGCCAATCTGTACTTTGCCGGGCTGTTAGTCGCCGGGGCGGTCATGCAACTGATTCTGGGCGGATTGACCGATACGTACGACTCGCGGTCGATTCTACTCGGCTGTATGGCGCTCGCAACGGTGGGGATGGTCGCGCTTGCGGTGTTCGATCTCCACCCACTGCTGCTGTTGGTCGTGATCGTCGTCCTCGGAACGGGCCTCTACAGCGTCAATCCGGCCCGCGACGCGCTGGTCAGCGACCTCTCGCCACCCGACTACGAGGGCCGAACCTTCGGCTACATCTTCACCGCCGTGACGCTGACCGGGGCACCCTTACCGACCGTCATCGGCTACCTCCTCGAGGTCGTCGGCATGCGAACCGGGTTCCTCTTGCTGGCCGTCGGCCCAGTACTCGCCACGGCGTGTATCCTGTTGTTGTACTCCAATCGAGTCTACCTCGAGTCGGCCGATCGGCCGGCACCCGGTACCTCGGATTGACGGCCCGCGACAAATCGCGATGGGAACCTTCTATACCCACATCCCACAAATGACGAGTCATGCGAGACGTCTGTATCGTCGGCGGCGGCGTTTCGGGACTCGCCGCCTCGATCTTCACGGCTCGAGCGGGACTGGAGACGCTCGTGATAGACGGCGGGGAATCGATTCTCGCCCGAAACGCGAGTCTCGAGAACTACCCCGGCTTTCCGGACGGCGTCGACGCCCGCCGGTACCTACAGCTGGCTCGCGAGCAGGCCAGTACTGCGGGTGCGACGTTCGAACTCGGGCGCGTGACGAGCGTCGAACCGATCGAGGAGGGGAATTTCGAGGCGGGGTTCGTCCTCGAGACCGACGGCGGGGAGCCACTCGAGGCCCGGCGCGTGATCGCGGCCTCGTGGTCCGACAGCGAGTATCTCGTGCCGCTGGATGTCGGACGGATGCAACGCGGCAGCAAGCACTTCGTCGACGTCGACGAGGCCGGACGGACGGCCGTCGACGGCGTCTACGCGGCGGGGCGCCTCGCCGACGAACCCCACCAGACGATCGTCGCGGCAGGCCACGGCACGAAGGTCGGACTGGCAGCGATCCACGACTCCGACGCGAACTTCTATCACGACTGGGTCGCCCCCGAGGGCTACTTCACGGGTCGCGGTCGTGAGGTGCCGCCCGGCTGTGAAGAGATCGACGACGACGAACGGCGACGCCGCGACGAGCGGGCGCGAGAGACGATGCTCGAGGCGTTCGCGGAGCCACTCGAAAACCGGCCGACGATGCACCCGAGCCTCGAGCAGTAGGCAGCCCGATAGTCGGTCAAAACGGAGTGGCCGTCACTCCATGTATCCGAGCCCCTTCAGCCGGTCCTCGACCTCGTCGAAGTCCTCGTCGACGTCTTCCTCCTCGCGGTCCGCCCTCGAGACGGCGATCCGTTCGACTTTGGTCTTGGAGGGACGGGCCGCCGAATCGAAAGCATCGAAGAGGACGCGCCCGTCGGCGTTTTTGGGGACTGGTTCGCCGATGCCATGTAACAGTGTGGGGGCAACGTCGACGACGCGGGCGCCACGTAGCGTTGCACCCGGCTCGATCGACGGGCCCCGACAGAGCATGATGCCGGTCGAGCGGTGACTCGCGGCGTAGGTACCGGTGTCGCCGAGCGGTTCGTCGGTGATCGCGTTGCGGGATTCGTAGCCGTCGATGGCGTTGACGATCAGGTCCGGCGAGTGGTCGTCGGTCGGGAACAGCTCGTCACCGTCGGCAACCGTGAGCAGTTTCGTGCCGTCGTCGGTCGTTACCGAGTCGAAGATATCCGTGAGCTCGGCCTTGAGTTCCGGCACGTCGGCCGGATCGACGGTGCCGTTTTCGAAGCGCTCGGTATCGTTGATATAGCAGTTTCCGGCGTCGTGGACGAATGCCGTCGTCTGCTCGAAGTCCACGTCGTAGAGGGTGTGATCGCCCGGGATCTGCTCGGCGACCGAATCGAGCAGCGTTCGGGGCAGTCTCGAGACCAACACCTCTTCGGAGATGCCGACCCGCTCTAAGGCCCCCGTGATCCGGTCGCGCGAGATGCCGAGACTCGCGAGTGCGCCGCGGGTCCCCTCGTCTTCGCGTCTGGTGAGATAGCCCTCGCGCTCGAGGATGTGGTTGACGTAGACCAGTTGCTCGATTTCGCCGAAGCCGTGGTCGGAGACGACGTAGAGATCGGCGTCGTGTCGGTCCGTGTAGGCGATGACCTCCCCAAGAATCTCGTCGAGCTGTTGATAGTGCTCGAGCAATCGATCCATCTCCCAGACGAGGTGCTGGAAGCGGTCCGGGGCCGTGTAGACGAAGAAAAAGAGCTGCCAGTCGTCGCCAGCGCGTTCCATCTGGAGATCCATCAGTTGTCGCCGGGCCGCGAGCATGTCGTCGACGGCGCCCTCGAACGCCTCGAGGCGGTCGGCGTACTCGGGATAGTCGAGGCTGATCTCGTAGTCGGGAATGTCGCGCTCGAGGTTCTCGCGGAGGGCGTGTGGGTGGACGAACGACTGGTCGGTCGATGGCGTCATCATTCCCGTCACCATGCTGCCGTCAATCTCACTGACCGGATACGTCATCGGGACGTTGCCGACGTGGGCCGGCGAGAGCTGATCCCACAGCGACGGCTGGCGAAGATCCCGACTGGTATACATCTCGTGGGAGTAGGTCCCGGAGAGGTTCTGAAAGCCGTAGATGCCGTGTTTGTCCGGCCAGACGCCGGTCGCGATCGAGGGCCACGCGAGTGGCGTCGTCGGCGGGGTCGTGCTCTCGAGTGGGCCGGATGCGCCCTCCTCGCGCAGTCGACCGAAATTCGGGAGATGGCCCGCCTCACACCATTGTTCGATGAGGCGCCACGGCACGCCATCGAGGCCGAGGACGAACGCGCGCTCCGAAGTAGGGGTTGATCCGCTCATGATTGTATCGAGAAACCTGCTGTGGTGGTGACTCGTTGGCCGCTTTGTTATAGAGAGTGTTCACCGATGGCGGCGAAGCGTTCGAATCGCGTTCGGTCGACGTAATGCTCTCTTAGACCGAACAGACGCATGTTCGGTGAGGTTACCATTAGTCGTCTCGAGAGTCACTGCTGGCGAACAGACGCTACAAGCGACCGATAGCATCTCCCAGACCGCCGATAGCCGTTCACGGACGGCCCGGGACGACTGGGTCGACTCGCACGGATACGTAGCCGCTCCGGTGCTGGAAAAAGGGCGTCATAACAAACCCCTGCCGTAACAGCCGCTTGGGTATGATCGACAGTGGTGGTTGGCTAGCCAACGGTGCCAGCGTGCCAGTCGATGGTCCCGACTGGCCGTGTGGTGGCGGTGGTGAGTTCGATGGGTAGCGTCGTCATCTCGCTCGATGCGGAGCTTGGCTGGGGATTTCACGACCTCGAGACGCTGCCTCGCAATCGAGTCGAATCCGGCCGCCGGGGCTGGAAGGCCTGTCTCGAGTTGTTCGACGAGTTCGACGTTCCCGCGACGTGGGCCGTCGTTGGCCACCTCATGCTCGAGTCCTGTGACGGGATCCACGACGACTATCCGGCACCCGACGGCTGGTTCGCCCGCGAGCGCAACGCGTGGCGAGACCGCGAGGACCTCCGGTTCGGCCCGAATCTCGTCGATGCGGTGCTCGCTGCCGACGTCGACCACGAGTTCGCGAGCCACTCCTTCTCGCACGTCCTCTTCGGCCAGCCCGAAACCGACCGCGAGCTCGCAGCCGCCGAACTCGAGCGTGCACTCGAGATCGCGACGGCGTGGAACCAGTCGGTCGCGTCGTTCGTCTTTCCGCGCAACGACGTCGGCCACCGCGACATCCTCGCGGAGTACGGAATCACCGCCTACAGAGGGATCTCGCCCTACCGAGAGGGCGTCCGCGGGTTCGTCGATTCGACGGTTCGCAACCGGTCGCTGCTGGTCCGACCGACGGTCGACGAGTTCGGCCTGGTGAACGTCCCGGCGTCGATGTTCCTGTTCGGATTCGAGGGACCGGCCCGGACCGTCGCCGAGTCTGTCTGGGCTGATCCGATGGTTCGCCAGGCTCGTCGGGGAATCGACGAGGCGACACGCCGCGACGGCGTGTTCCACCTCTGGTTTCACCCGAACAACCTGACGCGGCCACGAGACGACCAGCGACTGCGCTCGATCCTCTCGTATCTCGACCGAACCCGTGCCAGTACGGACCTGACGGTCGAGACGATGGGCGACGTCGCCCGCCGTCTCGAGCACGCTCGAGGCGTCGACGGCGGCGCGGTGGCGACCGATAGCCGGGTCTAGTACTTTCCAACTGGTCGTCTCGTCCGCCGGTGTTCGATCGGCGTGTCTCACTGTACGACGCCGATAACAAAGCCCGAACGGGCCACCCTCTCGGAGTGGATGTCACCACCAGTGCTCGGTCGATGGACGGACTCGAGTGGGCTCTCGCTGGGGCTGCTCGGGGTCGGCAACATCGGCACGGTTCACCTGAAATCGGCACGGGCGATCGACGGCGTCGACGTCGTCGCGGCCGCCGATGCGGTGCCCGAGAATCGGGCCCGGGCGGAACGTGCCGGCGTGGATCGCACGTACGACGACTACACGACGCTGCTCGAGGACGAATCGCTCGACGCGGCGGTGATCGCGATGCCGCCGTTTCTCCACGCCGACGCCGTCGAGCGGGCGGCGGCGGCGGGCGTCGACGTCTTCGTCGAGAAACCGCTGGCTCGCTCGACCGACGAAGCGGATCGGCTGCTCGAGGCCGCTGCCGAGGGCGGCATCGCTGTCGGCGTCGATCACACGCTTCGGTACCAGCCCGACGTTCGGGGCGTCAAACAGGCCTACGACGAGGGCCGGGTCGGCCACGTCCCCTACGCCTCGATGACGCGGGTCAACGACGGGCCGCTCGGTCGCCCGCCGGCCGCGGACGAACCGCCCGACTGGGCCCTCGAGCGTGACGGGGCCGGCGGCGGCTCGCTGCTCGAACTCGGCGTGCACTGTTTCGACGTGCTCGAGTGGCTCTTCGGCGATCTCGAGGTCGAAAGCGCTGCCGTGGACGCGACGCTCGAGGTGCCGGTCGAGGATGCGGCGACCGTGCTCATGCGCGCACCGGAGACGGGGACGACGGTCACCCTACACTGTGGCTCCTACCAGTGGGAGGAACTGCCCGAGGTAAACACCCGGGTCCGACTCGAGGGCGTGACGGGGACGATCTCGAACGCGGACCACCTTCCCACGAACTTCTACGCCGACGCCGCGAAGTCGGCGCTCTCGAACGTCGCGAGCCGCGTCACGGGTGACGATCCCGACATCTTTGGACCGACGTTCTATTACCAGGCCCACTACGAGGCCCTGTCTGCCTTCTGCGAGGCGATCCAGCGCGACGAGACGCCGCCGGTCGACGGTCGGGACGGCCGACGAACGCTCGAGCTCGCAGAAACTGCCTACGAACTGGCTGCAGCAAGCGATCGAGACGGCGTCGAGCGTCCGGAGGTGCGGACGTGACCGTCGATCGACCGGCGGACGACTCGAGCGACGATCGTCGAACGGACGGCGGCAGTGATCACCAAGCGGATGCTACCGACGATCACCGAACGGACGGCGGTAACGTGGGCGCGGCGGCTACCGATACGGAGCCGCTCGACGGCGATACCGAATCGGCCGGGCGGATTCGAGTGCGTGGAACCCTCGTCGAACCAGGGACGGCCGGGGGGTGGTGCCCCGATATCGATACGCGAATGGCGACCCTCGAGACGCCGCTCAGTTCCCTCCTCACGTCCGAGCTCGACATCACACCGGGTACCAACGCGCTCGCTGACGCCGACCGAATCACGCTCGTCCCCGACGCCCACTACCCGTATCATCCCTCGAGCGGCGTCGTCACCGACCCGGCCGTCGTCGGCGCGACCGTCGCGATCCTCGAGCGACGAATCGACGGCGAAGTCGTCGTCGCCGGCCGCAGCGACGACACCATCTCGTTCGAGCGCACGGCCGAGTACCTCGGCTACGAATCCTTGCTCGAGCGCTTCGACGCCGATCCCGTCGATCTCGCCAGCGAAGGCCACACCGATACGCGCGTCACGGTTGGCGACGACACGGTCTCGACGTTGGTACCGTCACGGCTTACGCGAAGCACCGTCGTGACGATGCCGTCGCTTCGCCCGACGGAAACCGGTCGGGTCGCTGGCGGGTTACGAACGCTCGCCGCGATGCTCGAGGACGGGACCGACGAGACGGACGCGTCGGCAGACTCGAGAGCATTGGGGGCGGCCCGAGCGATCGATCCCGCGCTCTCGGTGCTCGACGCGACGACCGTCTACGCCGGCGAACCGTACGCGGCGAACACGCTGTTTGCCGGGCCGGCCGCCGCAGTCGACGCCGTGGGGACGTCGCTGCTCGAGCGCTCGTTCGAGGCCGACGACGTAGTTCGGCGCGCGTTCGACGACGATCGGCCGTCGATCACCGTCACCCCCGTCGGTGTCGACCCCGAATCGTTCGATCTCGAGTCGCTTCGCGCGGCGCTCCCGACGGGCGGGCTGCCGCCCGCGGACGACACGCCAGCCCCCGTCACGGCCGCCTATCGTCTCTACGCGGCTGTCAGCGGCGATGTCGTGCCACCGCAACTCGAGGGAGGTGAGTGACGATGGGACAGGTCGCCGCAGTCACCGGCGCGACCGGCTTCCTCGGTGGCCACCTCTGTGAACGGCTCCTCGCCGAGGGGTGGACCGTCCGGGGACTCTGTCGGCCGTCCTCGGATCGGCGACTCGAGCGGCCAGCCTCGCGATCCAGCGACCTCGCAGAGGTGGCGTGGTACGTCGGCGACTGCTTCGACGCGGCGACGCTTTCCTCGCTCGTCGACGGCGCCGACGTGGTCTTTCACCTCGCCGGCGTCGGCCTCTGGAGCGCCGATCCCGAGACCGTCCATCGAGTCAACCGCGAGGGGACCGAGAACGTCCTCGAGGCCTGTCGCGACGGCGACGTGGGTCGGGTGGTCTTTACGAGTACGGCAGGAACTCGCCGAACGAACGGCTCGAGCGAGTTCGCCGACGAGGACGACATCGCCGAGCCGATCGGCGCGTATCAGGCGTCGAAGGCGGCGGCCGAACGACTCCTCGACGACTACGCGGCCACCGGCGGCGACGCCGTCACCGTTCATCCGACCTCGATCGTCGGCCCCGGCGACGACTCCTTTACGACCCAGTTGCTCGCGATGGGCCTCGAGCCGACGATGCCGGCGACGCTGCCCGGCGGGGCGAGCATCGTCGGCGTCTCGGACGTGGTCGACGGCCTCCTCGCGGCCGCCGCCGACGGTGAGCGAGGGGAACACTACATCCTCGGCGGCGAGAACCTCACCTACGACCAGGCCGCCTCGCGAATCGCCGACTACGCTGGCGGGACGGCAGCACCCGTTCGCGTTCCCGCGACCGCGATCCGCGCGGCCGGTCCCGTCGCCGAGGGCGTCCGCGCCGTCACCGGCCGGCAGGTGTTTCCCTTCGACCGCCGGATGGCAGCACTCGCCACCCAGCGACTCTTCTACAGCTCACAGAAAGCCAACGCCGAGCTCGGCTACGAGTACGAGCCACTCGAGAGTCACCTCCCCGAGACGCTGGCCTGGTATCGGGACGCGGAAACGTAACCGCTCGCATCGACCGTAATCGACCGGGCTAGGCCCTCGCGTCGATCGTCACTGACCGGGCCAGGCGCTGGCCTCGAGCGAACCGAACGAGTCAGGCGTTCGGGTCGGTTTCGCGACGTGTACCCATCTCATTACAAAACGCCAATCGCGGCTACGTTGGATCGATGCGGATTCTCGTCTTCGCGAATACGCCGGCACACGTCCACCTGTATCGCCACGCCGTTTCCCAGCTCGAGCAACTGGGACACGATGTCCTCGTCATGGGGCGGGAGTACGACTGTACGATCGACTTACTCGAGTTCTACGGGCTGCCCTATCGACGCTACGGTGAACACGACACCGACGGCGGGCGGGCGACGTTGGTTCGGGAACTGGGCGGGCAACTCGGGACCATCGCAACCACGGCCCGACGGCTCGAGCCGGATCTCGTCTTCGGTCGCGGTCCCTACGCCGCGCTCGCGGGAACGATCGCTCGAGCGCCGGTCGTGCTCGTCCTCGACGACGAACCCGGCGACTTCAACCACGCCGTCTCGCGGCCGTTTGCCGACTGCATCCTCTCGCCGGCGGCAACGCGTCGGGACCTCGGCGACGATCACTACACCTTCGCGGGCTTCAAAGAGTGTGCGTACCTTCACCCCGATGTGTTCGACCCCGACCCCGGCGTCCGCGAGGCCCTCGGCGTCGGACCGGACGAACCGTACGCGCTCCTCCGGTTCAACGCCCTCGACGCACTTCACGACACCGGTCTCGAGGGCTTTACGCCCGACCAGCGACGCGACCTGATCGAGCGACTGAGCGAGCGCGCGACCGTCTTCGTCTCGGACGAGGGCGACGATCTGGACCTGTGGGACCTGCCCGCCCGTCCCTACGATCTCCACCCCGCGCTGATCCACGACGCGATGGCCGAAGCGTCGTTGCTGGTCGCCGACACCGGGACGATGGTCACCGAAGCCGGCCTGCTCGGAACGCCGGCGCTTCGTTACCGTGGCACCGACGATCACGTCTACGGCGAGTTCCGCGAACTCGAGCGCGTCGATCTGGTCGAACAGTTCGAGACCTACCACGGCGTTCGCGATCGTACCCTCGAGCTCGCCGGCGACGGTGACGCGACCGACCGGTGGCAGCGACGCCGTCGGGCCTACGTCGGCGACCTCGTCAACCTGACCGACCTGCTGGTCGAGATCGGAGACGCAGGCGGATCGATCGATCACCTCGAGGCCGGGACCCGCCAGTCACTCCAGAACCCCTCGCCGACGCCCTGATTCGAGCGGGGACGAGGAGAACTCGAGTGCGAAAAGGGAGAAGACAGCTCAATCGAGCGGATGCGGACCGTCTTCCGGGCGCTCGCTCGAGGGATCCGTACTCGAACGACCGGGTTGGCCCGAACTCGTCGGGTCGGTTCGCCACTCCCGATCGCGATCGGTCCCGGAATCGACCGGCTGGTCGTCGCCCTCCCCGCCGTAACTGTCGCCGTGGCCGCCGAGTTCACTACCGTGACCGGCGCGATTCTCGCTTGTCTCGTAGCGAGTCACCTCGAGGGGATCGTTTTCGTCGGCGTCCATGGCGATGGCGATGCCGAGGGCGAGCAGGCCGAGCACGACGGTGGCGAAGGCAGCGATCACGCCCGTAAGACCGGTCACATCGTCGCGACGGACACGCTCCCACGCCGCCCCGCAGAACCCGGCGACGCCGCCGGCCAGCCCGGACGTGCCGGTGGCGTAGAAGACAGCCGCCGGATGAAAGCCCTCGATCACATACTGGCGTTTGAGCCGCCAGTAGAAACTCCGGAGCAAGAGCAACGAGACGTACCGAACGAATGGGACGTACCGGATGCTGCTTTCTTCCTCGCCGTAGACCGCCGACATCGAGACGTCGGCGACGCACCGGTCGGCGACGTTGAGGTGCGTGAGGATGTGGTTGAGAAAGCCGTACCGATCGGTGATCGCCTCGAGGTCGAGGTCCTCGATAGCCGCTCTGGAGATGGCGGTGTAGCCGTTCTGGGGGTCGCCGATCGTCCAGTAGCCCGAGGCGAACTTCGAGAGGCCGGTCAGCATCGCGTTTCCGAACAGTCGAAATCGCGACATATCCTCGCGATCGGCGGGCGTCAGCAGCCGATTGCCCTTCGCGTAGTCGGCTTCGCCCGTCGCAACCGGATCGACGATCCGATCGAGGATCGCGGGGTCCATCTGCCCGTCGCCGTTCATAACAGCGACGACATCGATGCCGTCCGCGGCCGCCCGTTCGTAGCCCGTCTTGACCGCCGCGCCGTAGCCCCGATTCTCCTCGTGGCGAATCGGGACGATGCGCCGTCGGTCGCCGCCGTCGGTCACCGCTCGCTCGACCGATTCGGTCTCGTTGACCCGCTCGGCGACGCCACAAATCACGTCCCAACTCTCGTCCGGCGAGGCGTCGTCGATCGCGTAGATCCGGTCGACGAAGTCCGGAACCGTCTCGAGCACTTCGCCGACGAATCGGGCCTCGTCGTAGGCCGTGACGACGACACCGACCGTCCGTCCCTTATACATCGTCGCCCCCGTCCGTCCGCCCGACGGCAGCCGGGTCCGCCCCCCCGTCGCGTTCGCCGTCGGTTCGCCCCTGGGGCGCGGTGCCGTCGCTCGATCCGCCTAGCGTGTAAATGCGATGGCGTTCGGCGACGGCGTCGCCGGCGAGGTCGCCGAGCGCGTCCCGCCCGTCGAGGACGACCATCGGCTCGAGGTCGGCCCACGCGATACCCCCGAACGACTCGTGGGGCGTCACGAGCACCGCGGCGTCGAACGATTCCCGCGGCAGGTCCTCGCGATCGACGGCTCGAGCGCCGTAGTCGGCTGGATCGACGAGCGGATCGACGCCGGCGACGTCGGCCCCGGTTTCCCGCAGCCCCGCCAGGACACCGAGTGCGGGCGAGGCGCGAGTCTCCTCGACACCCGGACGGTACGTGAGTCCGAGGACGACGACCGAGGCTTCGCTGAGCTCGGTGCCGACGGCCGCGAGTTCGCGCTCTAGGCGGTCGACGACGATCGACGGCATCGCGTCGTTGACCTCGCGTGCGGTTCGGGTCAGTGCCATCGGCTCATCCATCCGCGAGAGCAGGAAGTGCGGGTAGAACGGGATACAGTGGCCGCCGACGCCGGGGCCGGGGTCGTGGAGTTGGCACATCGGCAGATCGTTGGCCGTCTCGATCGCCTCGCGAGTCGAGATTTCGAGTTCGTCGGCGAGTCGCCCGAGTTCGTTCGCCAGCGCGATGTTGACGTCGCGATAGACCCCCTCGAAGACCTTGACGGCCTCCGCAGTCGTCGCGTCCGAGACCGGGTGGACCTCGTTGCTCGAGAGTTCGTCGTAGACGAGCGAGGCGGCGCGCGTACTCTCCGTATCGATGCCGCCGACGACCTTCGGGTAGGCCCCGCGGATGTCCCGAATCGCGCGGCCGCTCGAGGTCCGTTCGGGACAGAACGCCAGACCAAATTCGTCGGGCTCGAGGCCCGACCGACTCGCCAGGTGGGGCCCCAGCACATCCCGGCAGGTTCCGGGCGGTAGCGTCGACTCGGCGATCACCAGGTCGCCGGGTGTGAGCCCGGCCGCGATGTCGTCTGCGACGGCTTCGACCGTCGTCAGATCGGGCTGGTTCGCGTCGTCCAGCAGCGTGGGAACGATGACGACGTGGATCCGGGCCCGCTCTGCCGCAGTCGGGCCGTCGGTCGTCGCCTCGAGTCGTCCCGCCTCGACCTGTTGGGCAACCAGCTCCGCGAGACCGGGTTCGCCGACGACGTGACTCTCGCTGTGCTCGATGGTCTCGACGACTGTCGGATCGACGTCGACGCCGATCACGTTGCCCGTCGTCTCGGCGTAGACGGCCGCCAGGGGGAGCCCCATCTTGCCGAGGCCGTAGACCGCGACCGGTATCTCGCCCGTCGTCAACAGCTCGCGCTGGCGTGGCTCCTCGAGATCGGTTCCATAGAGGCCGATCGAATCGGCGTCGAGAGCCGAGTCGGTCGGTGGCCGACTCATCGTGCTTGCACCCCCCGTTCGCGACTCGAGTCGTCTGGATCGCGGTCGGCAACGAGCGCGTCGATCGTCTTGACCGTCTCGAGTGCTTCGATCCCGTCTTCGGCCGTCACCGTCGGCGCCGAGTCGGTCCGAACGGCCTCGAGAAAGGCCTCGAGTTCGTGACGTAACGGTTCGCCGTTGTCCACGCGCGGTCGTTCGACGACGCTCTCGTGGCGGTAGCGACGGGTGCCGTCGTCGACGAGGTATTCGGGGTAAGAATCCCGGTGGATCAGGACGGACTGCTGGAGATAGTCGACCTCGAGCAGACACTCGCGGGCCGTGACGGTGAGTTTGCGGACCTTCTTCTGGGTCACCCGACTTGCGGTGACCGAGGCGACGACGTCGTCGTAGACCATCGTCGCCGTAGCGTACTGGCCGTTTTCGGTGCCCATCGCCGACACCGAGTCCGGCCGATCACCGAGCATCGCGTCGACGATATCGACATCGTGGACCATCAGATCGAAGACGACGTTCCCCCGGGCGGTGCGATCGACCGGCGGCCCGAGCCGCTCGGCCTCGAGGCTGATCACATCGAGGTCGTCGATCAGATCGGTGGTCGTCTGGACGGCCGGATTGAACCGTTCGATGTGGCCGACCTGGAGGACGAGCCCGCGCTCGCGAGCCAGCTCGGCCAGTCGCCGTCCCTGTTCGACCGTCTCGGCGATGGGCTTTTCGACGAGAACGTGCACGTCAGCCTCGAGACACGTCGTGACCGTCTCGTAGTGGGCCGGTGTCGGCACGGCGACACTGACGACGTCACAGCGCTCGAGGAGTCGCTCGAACTCGAGGGCGGTGGCCCCGTACTCGTGTGCGACACGTCGAGCGACCTCGCCGTCGTGGTCGGTGACGCCGGTCAACTCGACCGACTGTAACTCGCTGTAGACGCGTGCGTGGTTTTCGCCCATTGCGCCGACGCCGACGACGCCGGCTCGGATCGGTCGTGACGATGCGGTGGTATCCATACTCATAGTGATTGGAAAACGTCGCGAACTGCGTCGACGACCCGTCTGCGGTCATCGTCGGACAGCGTCGGATGCACCGGTAACGAAAGGACGGTTTCGGCCGCGCGTTCGGCCTGGGGCAGGTCGGCTGCGGCGGTACTAATCGTCTCGTAGGCCGGCTGGCGGTGGATCGGCGTCTCGTAGTAGATCGCCGTTTCGACGTTGCGCTCGGAAAGCGCCTGCTGGGCCGTGTCACGGTGTGGCGTCCGAACCGTATACTGGTGGTAGACGTGGCGATAGCCGTCAGGTTCTGTGGGCGTCTCGAGACCGGCAACCCCCTCGAGTTCCCGGTCGTAGTACGAAGCGGTGTCCCGGCGCGCCTCGTTGAACTCAGGCAGTCGCTCGAGTTGGGCACGCCCGATGGCGGCCGCGAGACTCGTCAAGCGGTAGTTGTGTCCGAGCGAGCGGTGGTCGTAGCCACCGCTATCGTCGGCTTCGCGACCGTGATTGACGTAGCTTGCAGCGCGCTCGGCAACGTCGTCGCGGTCGGTCGTGATCAGCCCGCCCTCACCCGTCGTCATGTTCTTCGTGGGGTAGAAGGAGAAACAGGCCGCGTCGCCGAGACTCCCGACGCGCTCGCCCGCCACCGTCCCGCCGTGGGCCTGACAGGCATCCTCGAGGACGAACACGCCGTGGTCGTCGGCGAGCGCGCTCAGTGCGGGCATATCGGCGGCCAGCCCGTAGAGATGGACCGGCAACAGGCCGACGATATCGTCTCGAGCGGCGAGGACGTCGGCGACGGCGTCCGGGTCGAGCGTGTAGGTGTCGGGATCGACGTCGGCGAAGACCGGGGTTGCACCCGCCAGCCGGATCGCGTTCGCGCTCGCGACGAACGAGAACGGCGACGTGACGACGGCGTCGCCCTCCTCGACGCCCAGCGCCTCGAGCGCCGCGTGCAGTGCGGTCGTGCCATTCGAGGTCGCCACGGCGTGAGACACGTCACAGTAGGTGGCAAATTCGGACTCGAACGCCCGAACTTCGGGTCCGTCGGCGAGCATGCCATCCTCGAGAACCGACTCGACGCGGGAAACGGCATCTTCGCTGAGAGCCGGGTTCGCGATCGAGATCGTGTCGTCCGTGCTGGCGGTCGCGTCGAATTCGGCATCGTCGGGGTCGGTAGCGCCATCCGCGTTCGCGTCGCTCCCCGACGCTGGGTCGCTGTCGATGCGTCGATCGGTGTGCGTGTCGGTATCTGTCATTCGAGCTGGTTCGGCCCCTCGAGGGGGTCGGGTAAGGGTTCGATGCTGGCCGGCGCGCCGACCGCGAGGCTGTCGGCCGGCACGTCCTGGGTCACGACGGCCCCGGCCGCGACGAACGCGTTCTCGCCGATCGTCACGCCCGGCAACAGCGTCGCGTTCGCACCGATCGATGCGCCGTCCTCGATCGTCGGCCCCTCGAGGTCGACGTCGGCTCGGATGGGATACTCGTCGTTGGTCAGGACGGCCCCGGGGCCGACGAAGATGTTGTCGCCGATCGTCGTCTGGGTGGGGACGTAGACGTTCGTCTGCAGACTCACGTGCGAGCCGATCGTCGTCTGCCCGTCGATGACGGTCTGAGTGCCGACGAGGACGTCGTCCCCGATAGTCGTCCCCTCACGGACCAAGACATCGTGACCGGTTGCAAACTCGTCCCCGATCGTCACGTCGCCGTAGATGATCGAGCCGGCCCGAATCGTCGCGTCGTCGCCGAGTGCCGTCGGCTGGTCGAATTCGCCGTAGCCGATCGTGGCCTCGTCGTCGATCTGGCATGTCGGCTCGCTCTCGAACTGGCTCACTACAGTACACCTCCGTCGGCGGACGATCTCGCGTTCATCGGCCTCGTCCGTCGCGTTCGAACTCGTACTCGTCGTTGACGTGCTATCATCGGTTGCTCGATACCCGGGTGGGAATCGTCCTGATACAGCCGATAGCGAGGTTTTGTTATCCCTGGCTTGACGATGGCGTAGCGTGACGCTACAGCGACTGGGTGGTCCCAGCGGCAGTTTCTCCGGCACGCTCGCCACTCGTCGTCGCCTGGATCGTCGCCCGCAGTTTCATTCGGAAACGTTGGAATACTCGTCAATCACGGCTTCTAACCGGTATAATCCGATTTCGAGCGGGTAGCTGATCGATAGTAAAGGGACCGGGACTGGCACCACGTGGTGTGCAGTACATCCCCGATCGCGTTTCGAATCGGGACCACGAGGGCACTCATGTCTGACCACGAACTCACCCAGGCCGAGCTGTTCGACGTGTTCAGCAACGCTCGCAGGCGACGCGCTGTGCAGTATCTGACCTATCAAAACGGGAGCTGCGACCTCGCACCGCTCGTCGAGCAGGTCGCCGCCTGGGAGAACGACACCGATCTCGAGGCGGTCACGCGCACGCAACGGCGCCGCGTGTACATCTCGCTCTACCAGACCCACCTACCGATGCTCGAAGACCACGGCATCGTCGACTGGGACCCGGATGCACACGCGATCGAACTGCTCCCCAGCGAGGACGTCTTCGAACCGTACCTCGATCGTCGCCTCGAGAACCATCGACAGTGGCACCGCCACTACCTGACAGCCACGTTATTGGGCACCGTCGCCGTCGTGGCCACCTGGCTGGCACCCGTATCAGTCGCCGCCGTCCCGCTCGTCGTCCTCGCACTCTGTGGCATCGTCCTCGCAATCGCACTCGTTCAGCACGTCTCGCGCCGACCGGACCTCGAGGTCCCGTTCGACCCGGCCTAACGGTATCGCCCGCTGCCCTCCGTCCAGCACGTCTTCTGTAGTAGCCACTGCGAGTCAATCGTAGTACGTGTGTATCCTGCCTGTATCGGGACGGATCGCTCGAGGCCGCTACGAGTCGGCCTCGTCGGTCACCGTGACCCAGAAGTAGGTGTCGACCTCGGCGTTGTCGGTCGTCGGCTCCGCCGGCGGCTCGCCCTGGTAGAGCAAGATGTCGATTCGAACGGTCTCGTTGTTGGCTGCCGTCGGCTCGAGCGACCGGGTTCCGGTCTCGGTTTCGCCGTCGGCAACGGTCGCCTCGAGCTCCTGGAGGGTCTCGCGTTCGAGTACCTCGTCGTCCTCGATGGTGGTTTGCTGGACGACGACGGTGTAGTCGGTACGTTCGCCCTCGTGGTTCTCGACGGCGATCGTGACGGGAACCTCGCCGCCGGGTTCGACCTCACCTGGAAGTTCGCCGGCGACGAGTTCGCCGTCGTCGGTCTCGGTGTAGAGTCCGAGTTCGGAAAATCCGCCCGCGGAGACCGGCGCGAAGACGCCGAGCAATAACGCGCCCACTGCTAATCCGATCGCGACGGTGAGCAGGATCGTCGAGACGGTTCCAGCCGGCCCGCGGCGGGCCCGCAGTCGCTCGAGAGAGCGGATCGGTGAGACGACGAACCGCTCGGATGGCGAGAGTCGGAGTCGCCGAACGGCACCAAGTTGGGCGAGAACGATCGTAATACCGCCGAGAGCGACCGCGAGCGGCTCGAGGCCGAGTCCCCACGGGGTAAGCGCCAACACCAGTGCAAGCAACGCGACGATCGTCAGCGAGAGAACGAACGAGAGCCCAACTCGTTCGACGGCGTCGACGCCGCCGGGGTCGTCCGGTGGCCGCCTGGCTCCGGCGGTTGCAGTCGCGGGAAACAACACCGCAACGAGTGCATATCCCGGCAGAAAGAGGACGAACAACGCGGCAGCACCCACTCGAAACGGACTCGCTGCTGGCAACGATACGACGACCGCGTAGACACAGATGGCAGCCAGAGAGATGACAGCGAGGTCGAACGGATACTGGCGGACCGTAGTGAGTTGTTGCCACGTTCGTGCACGAATGCTCATCGTCGCCCCTCGCGGTGTCGGTCGAGCTGTCGACCGATAGTGACTCGTCGAGTTCCACAGCGGCCCCCAGCGTGTCGATGGGTTCGACTGGCCGTTGGTCGGGCGGTTCGCGATCCAGAAACCATGCTCGCCTGCGTCTTTACTATCCGGTCGTTTTGTTATGACGACGCTATCCGATCGCCGAACTAGAGATCGACGTACTGTGCTTCCCACTCGCGTCGTTCCGCGATCCGCTCGCGACCGGCGTCGGTAATGGCGTAGTAATTCGTCCGTCTGTCGAGTTGGCCTTTCTCGACGAGCTCTTTGTTGACCAGCGTATCCAGATTCGGGTACAGTCGACCGTGATTGATCTCCGAACTGTAATACTCCTCCACTTCATCTTTGACTGATTGTCCCGACGGTTGATCTGCGCCTGCAATCACGTACAACAGGTCTCGCTGGAAGCCGGTCAGATCGTGCATTGCTCAATCACAGTGATCGTTCTACTGAATAGATATTTGTTATCCGTCTCGTACAACAGATTAGAAGGCCGTTCACAGCTATTTCTGTTGTGACTGTCTATTTTCTGTGACTATCGTGATTCGGTATCGGTCGACGACCGGAGACCACACGAGTCGATCACGGCAGCTCGATCCGCCAAAAACGAGTTACCCCCCTGAATTCGACTGCGTCACGGCGATTCCACCCGAATCGATGCGAACGCGGAGCTGATCGATCGTCGCCTCGTAGGCAGTCGTATGCGAACCATCCTCGTCGAACCGAACGCACTCGGCGAGGAGGTCAGCCTCGAGCAGGTTGTTGATGCGTCGGTAGACGGTTGCCGACGAACTATCGGTTCGGTCGGTGAGTTCCTTCGCCGTCTTCGGACTCTCACTGGTCGCGATGAGGATCGTTCGCGCACACTCGTCGCCGAGGACGTCGAGCTGTGCTGCTGGATCGGGGGTCGGTTCTGTCTGAGTGTTGGTTGCTTTCGTTGCCATTGGCGTATTACCTATCATGGGGCTGTCGGATTCGTTCGCTCTCGTACTCGAGAGGCGCCGGTCCGGAACGCGCGACGTTGGCCGGGGATACTAGCACGGTACCACCATTACGTTCCAACGATTCGATCAGTAAGCGATAGTGGTATTTTATAACGATGGACCTTCTCGGACGAAGGGGCCCCATTCCGGCAGCTAATCTGGTATTTCTCCGATCGAAATGAAACCTTTCTGTAGCGACCAAGCCAAATCAACAACCGCTTTGTCCGTCGAACGTATCCCAACCCATTTGAATTCACGTTGAGGTCGGATCCGTCGCGTGCAGATGTAATCGACTTCTGGGCCTTCTATCGGCGGGTTTCGGCGGGAAATACAGTATTTCTAGCCGGGTCGACCGACAGGGTGGTAAACGGTGGTAGCTCTTTATTCGTATCTACCCGCCTCGATTGTAGTACACCGATGAACTCCTCACAAGACAACTGGCGACCGATGGAATCGTCGACAGCAGGTGCTCGCTGTCGAAACTGCGGCGAACACGTCACACAGCAGTTTGCTCGCGTCTTCGGCGACAACGGCAATATCGTCCACGGCTGTCCCGCCTGTACGACCTATCGAGAGATGCAATCCGGTGACCACCTCCCCGGAAACTCGCGCCCCTAAGATCGGTTGGTGTACCCACAACCCCGCCGCAACCGGAGGACGGTCGCTGACACACCGGAACGGACTCTGACGACCGTACGAGGCCTGCCGATAGCGTGGTTCGCCCTATTTTCCACACGACACACATACAGAATAAATACTAGAAGTTAAAGTCGGTGGTTGGTGAACACCAACCTACATGACGGTCGACGGTGGACAGTGTGCTGAGATTGCGTTCGAGTACTACGCCTGATCAATGTCCGTCCAGACACGTCGATCCGATTCGCTGGCGGAAAGTGAGGTCTTTCACATCCTCGGAAACGACAGACGGCGAGCCATCGTCCAATTGCTCGCTCAGGAATCGGGACAAATCGACGTTTCGGACGTCGCAAACGAAATTGCCGCGACCGAATCCGATACCACCCCGGTCCCCAACAACCTCTACAAGAGCGTCTACGTCTCCCTCCAACAGACCCACCTCCCCCAACTTGAGGAAGACGCCGTCATCGAGTACGACTCGGAAGCGAAAACGATCTCCCCCGGTCCGAACTTCGACGACGTCATCACCTACATCAACGGCCACAGCGAAGATCAGTCACAGCTCCTGCAGTTGCACCTCGTCGCGTGCGTTCTCGGGCTTGCACTCATTGCGATCGCCGGGCTGAATCTGCCACTTCTCTCGAGTGTGGATCCGGTATTGTGGAGCGTTCTCGTCCTCCTGGTCGTCGCCGCGAGCAGTCTCTACCAGTTACTGGCCTGACCTCCGGACACGGACGGGTGGGGGTTGCCGGGACATCGATCCCGCAGGCCGTATCAATCGGTGTTTGCCTGCTCGGGTGACTTCGAGGCCGTCGGTTCGTGACCGGGCAGACAGACCAGATTCTCCCGGCCGAGTCGGAGTTTTGTGATCTGTTCGTCATCCTCGAGGTCGGCAAGCAGTCGGCTCACTTTCGCCTTCGACCAGTCGACGGAGTCGACGATTTGTGACTGTTTCATCCGGCCACCGTTCTCGTCGATCAATTGATGGACTTTCTCGCGATCGGTGACGAACTCCTCCCGGGTGGATTCCTGGCGTGTCGTCAGTGAGTGGCGATCCTCGAGTCGATTTCTGAGCACGAGCACGCCGCCGAGGAGTGCAAGAACCACCATCCCGACGACAGCCGCGAGGTGAACGCCGCCAACTTGGAGCGGCAAGGCGTACCCGAAGCCGGTCAAAAAAGCAATCACGAAAGGGACACCTCTCGTGGCGTATATCGAATTTGTAACGCAGCATCCGGGCCTCGAACCTGTATGCTCATAGCATCGATAGTTGACGTATCTCGCTCGCTCGTTGCAGTACCGTCGTGACCGTTCCACAAAGCATTTTTTATGGGTTTCCCGTTGTTATATTTCTGCAGTACTGTTCACCTTCCATATTTATCATATTTACACCATATGTTGTCTCGAGTCGCTACTACCGACGGTGAGTCAGACCGCCTCCGCTCGAGCCGGTCGTTCGTGGTCACTCATCGGTACGAGTTGCCCCCGTCCCGGATAAACTCGGTTGGACGTTCGATTCGACTAGACGAATTCTGTTTGACTTTATCGAGTAACCGTTCATTGGCGGGACTGTCGATACCGTCGACCAGTCCGAAACGCAACCTCGATCGTGCAGCGGCGACGAGAGGTGGGCGCCAAGCTACGCAGACGGTCCGTTCTACCGACGAGTGTTCGCGAGAACGGCGGGTCACGCCGGCACTGGCCGACACCAGTCTATCAGAGGCCGGGTACGCCGACCGCATCGAAGCCGGTGACGCCGAGGATCGCCAGGACGTAGAGGACGACGAGGACGGCAATCCACGCAACGAGCGTAATCGCTGCCGCGTCGACCCAGCCACCGGGATACCGGGCGTTGATGACGGCGAGGTACGCCACGAAGACCAGCAACGGACCCAAGAGCGGGACCCAGCCGAAAAAGAAGCCGACGACGCCCCAGACGACCGCACCGATCAAGGCCGTTATAAGTGCGTAGGTGTAGTCTTCCGAGTCGACGATTGCTTTGGCACCGACGTAGATGCCGAGCGCACCGATCAACAGGCTGACGACGAAGACGATGAGGCTGTCTATCATACCGTCGATGTGGCCGTGGATACCGTTAGTTATCACTCACGTACACGAACGTAACGTCGAACGAGGGAGTTCACCAACTGGAATAATACCGATATAGCAGCCACCAGCTGGTCGAAATGCGGCGATACCGCCGCAACGATTGCTGGCCGTTTAGTGGGAGTCGTCAGTCGAACCGCAGTAAACTACCCCACCCTACTTCGCTGAAACGTCCCCGTTTCAGCCGCCCAGTCGGCCCTCGAGAGGCTGTATCGGTAGCAATCGACCGGGTTGCCATTCATAACCCGCCAGTTTCGGAGTCGACCCTCGCAGTCACCACCGTAGCGATCGATGACCCGCCCGACAGCGCGGTTCGAGCGATCGTTATCGACGTGGACGGTGATGGGTAACCACCTCGAGGTCGAGTCTGTCAAACGCGAGCGTGAAAACGGCGGCGGCGCGCTCGCCGGCGTATCGCCGGCCCCAGAACCGTTTTCGAAACCAGATACCCGGCTGTAGCGTTCGCTTCTCCCAGTCGATCTCGACGCTCGTGGTGCCGGCGATTTCACCGGCGCCGTCCTCGCCGTCCCGAGGACAAAGCACGTACACCGCGCCCGCGCTGTGTCGTACTGGTCGGCCGCGTGCTCGAGGAACTCGAGCGTCTCTTTGGGCGTCTGGTGGGATCCCAGGGGAGGTATTCGGTGGTCCGATCGACGTCGGGATCGTCCGAATACAGCGGATACAGTTCGGAGACATCGACCGGCGACGGGGTCAGTAGCTCGAGTCGGAGCCGATCGGTTTCGATCACCTCGGGTAACAGCTCGCGTACGTCGGTTATGACCCCGATTCAGTCTCGCGTTGCAACGAGAGGACCGTGCGGTCGAACTCACAGACGAGGTCGTCGGTTTGCGTGAAGACCTCGACGTGCATGGTAACGATTCCGCGCTCGCCGTCGCTGGTCTCGCGTTTGTCGGTCACCGTCGACTGGGCGCGGATCGTATCGCCGTGAAAGACCGGGTTCGGATGCTCGACATCGTCGTAGGACAGGTTCGCGACGATCGTCCCGTCGGTCGTTTCCGGAATCGTGATACCGACGGCCAGCGACATCGTATAGAGTCCGTTGACGAGTCGCTCGCCAAAGTCGGTTTCAGCGGCAAACTCCCGATCGAGGTGTAGCGGCTGCTGGTTCATCGTCATATCGCAAAAGCGCTGGTTGTCGCTCTCTGAAATCGTTCGTTTTCGCTGGTGTTCGATCGTTTCACCGACCTCGAACTCCTCGTAGTAGCGTCCCGCCATACCGATGCCATCGTGAAAGTTCTACAAAAACGTGTTGTCGGTACCGGCTCCAGTACGTTCACAGTGTCGGAGCACGGAGACGCTGTATGGCTCGCAGAAGTCTGCTGTTTGCTCCCGGCGATCAACCCGAACTGCTCCGAAAAACCCCTGCAACTGGCGCCGACACGGTCATCTTTGATCTCGAGGACGCCGTCACGCCCGACCAAAAGGACGCGGCCCGAGCGACCGTCCGCGCGGTACTCGCGGATCCGTCGTTCGATCCCGACTGCGAGGTCTGCGTTCGCGTCAATCCGACGGGATCGGTGATGGACGCCGACCTCGAGGGGCTGTTCGGAACCGACGACGCCGACGCGGTCCGGCCCGATAGTATCCTGTTGCCGAAAGTCGACGCACCGGCCGACATCCGAACACTCGCGGCCGAACTCGAGACCTACGATCGCTCGCTTCCGATTCTCGCGTTGCTCGAGAGTGCGGCGGGCATTCTGGCGGCAGCCGACATCGCAGCGGCGTCGGCGACCGACGCGTTGGTTTTCGGTGCCGAGGACTTTTCGGCGGATATCGGCGCGACGCGAACCGACGAGGGGACGGAGGTGCTTCACGCTCGCGAGCAGGTCGTTCTCGCGGCCAGCGCACACGAGATCGATGCCGTCGATACGGTCGTCACCGAGTTCGACGACCCCGAACGCGTCCGCGAGGAGGCCGACTTCGCCGTACAACTGGGGTACGACGGCAAAATCGCCATTCATCCGAGTCAGGTCGACCCGATCAACAGCGCCTTCTCACCGTCCGCGGAGACGGTCGAGTGGGCCCAAGCAATCCTCGAGGCCAAGCGCGACGCCGACGCCGACGACCGCGGCGTCTTCGAGGTCGACGGCGAGATGATCGATCCGCCGGTTATTGCACAGGCCAAACAGATCCTCGAGCGCGCCAGTGCGGCCGATCGGAACACGTGACTCGAGCCACCCCACTGATACGGATTACTGTACCGATGTACCGGCCCAGCCGCCGCCCGGGTCGCGGCTGGGCCGGAACTGACGTACAGTAAACCGTATGAACGCTCTGTCCCCTGAGAGGGTTAGAATTCACACACATACATCCGCGATTAGTATAGATATCAAGACCTAATATCGAGGATCGCTGACTAATTTGCTTTCGGTATCCTTATTTTGGTAACACCGGAACTGCCACGTAATGACAGAGAGTGCCAATCCGTTCGAGAGTCTGCAGTCTCAGATCGACGAGGCGGCGGCGTATCTTGATATCGACGACGATGTCATCGAGCGACTCAAACATCCAGAACGCGTTCTCGAAACGAATCTGTCGGTCGAGCTCGACGATGGATCTCTCGAGCGGTTCAAAGCCTTCCGATCCCAGTTCAACGGTGATCGGGGGCCGTACAAGGGGGGCATTCGCTACCATCCACAAGTCAGTCGTGACGAAGTAAAGGCGCTGTCGGGATGGATGACCTACAAAACGGCGATCGTCGACATCCCCTTCGGCGGCGGCAAAGGTGGAATCGTCGTCGATCCGACGGCGTACTCCGAGAGCGAACTCGAGCGACTCACTCGCGCGTTCGCCGTCGAACTGCGACCGCTCGTCGGCGAGGACCGAGACATTCCCGCACCCGACGTGAACACGGGTCAGCGGGAGATGAACTGGATCAAAGACACCTACGAAACGCTGGAAAATACGACTGAACCGGGCGTCATCACTGGCAAGAACCTCGCCAGCGGCGGCAGCGAGGGTCGCGTCGAGGCGACCGGCCGATCGACCGTTATCGCCGCCCGCGAAGCCTTCGACTACCTCGATACGGACCTCGAGGGCGCGACCGTCGCCGTTCAGGGCTATGGCAACGCCGGCTGGATCGCCGCGAAGTTGATCGACGAGATGGGCGCGACCGTCGTCGCCGCCAGCGACTCGAGTGGCGGCATCTACAACCCCGACGGCTTCGATCCGGTCGCCGCAAAGGATCACAAAAACGAGACCGGCAGCATCGTCGGCTACGAGGAGGGCCAGGAAGAAATCACCAACGAGGACGTCCTGACGATGGACGTCGATCTCCTGATCCCCGCTGCGCTCGAGAACGCGATCGACGGCGATCTCGCCGAAGATGTCTCTGCCGACGTCATCTCCGAGGCCGCAAACGGTCCGCTGACGCCGGAAGCTGATCGGGTTCTGGAGGGCGAGGACGTTTTCGTCATCCCGGACATCCTCGCTAACGCCGGCGGTGTGACCGTAAGCTACTTCGAGTGGGTCCAGAACCGCCAGCGGTTCTACTGGTCCGAACAGAAGGTCAACGATGAACTCGAAGGTCTCATCGTCGACGCCTTCGACGCGCTCGTCGACACGATCGAGGAACACGACCTCGACAACCCACGGACCGCAGCCTACGTCGTTGCGATGCAACGCGTCGCTGACGCGTTCGAAGAAGGCGGTCGCTTCCCCTGATACGGCTCGGTGTACCGATGTACCGGCGCGACCGCCACTCGGATCGCAGTCGCGCTGGAAATGACGTCCGGTGAACTGTATGCGACGGTCTGCTGTCTCGACGCGTCGGCACAATCGCAGGACAGCTCGGAGACACGCCGATACTGACCGACACCAGCCCGTCTACGTCCGACGCCACCGTCGTGACGGATTGCTAACTCGTCGTTGCGGGACTCGACATCTTTTTGAGGGCTGGTACGGACCGACTGACAGGGACCGAATGCTACGTGACCGGCTCAGTCGTTATCGTGATCGTGTGCGCCGCAAACTGACGGCGGCGTTCCGGGAAGAACACTCGCCTCACGAAGTCGCCTCGAGTTTCGCGATCGGCGTCTTCGTCACGGCGTTTCCGACCGGCGGACTGGGTATCGGGCTCTTTTTTCTCTTCATCTCGCTGTGGTCGTGGATCAGCAAACCCGCCATCTTCGCCTCCGTCGCGGTGATGAATCCCCTGATCAAGCCGGCCGTCTACCTGGCGAGCTTTCAGGTCGGCGGCCTGTTCGTCTCGACGCCATCGATCACGGCGACCACTACCGACGGATCGGCGACCGACATCGCCTGGGGGGCGATCCAGCAGTTGCTCGTCGGGAACGTCATCGTGGCACTCGTCCTCTCGCTCGCGGGCTACGTCACGGTCTTACACATGACTCGAGTCCATCGCGAACGAAAGCGCAATCGACAGGGGCCATCGCGACTGGCGACCGTCAGGAACTTCTTCCGGCGGCTATAGCCCCTCAGACGGTGTTGGACGGCAGTTCCGGCGCGACCGCATGACGGGTCGCTCTCGCGCCAGTACATCGGTCCAGCAAGCCGACCACACAGCCGTTCTGACGGCCATCGTCAGGCGATCAGGCCAGACCGATCCGCTCGCTGTAGGCGCCGTGCTGGGTTTCGAAGACATCCATGATCTCGCCCATCGTCGCATAGGATTTTACCGCATCGACAATGTACGGCATCGTGTTCTCGCCGCGCTCGCTGGCATCGGCAAGCGCCTCGAGCGCGTCGGCGACGGCGTCGTCGTCGCGTTCGGCTTTGACCGACTCGAGGCGCTCGAGTTGGCGCTGTTGGGCAGTTTCGTCGACCTGCAAGATGTCGGGACTGGTGTCTTCGTCCAGGGTGTACTCGTTGACGCCGACGACGACTTCCTCGCCGCGTTCGACGCGCTCTTGGTACTCGTAGGAGGCGTCCTGTATCTCCCGGTGGAAGTAGCCGTCGTCGATGCCCGTGAGGACGCCGTCTCGAACCGATCCCTCCCCGAGGTCGCGAATCTCCTCGATGTAGGCCATGGTCTCGGCTTCGATCTCGTTGGTGAGCGACTCGACGGCGAAGCTTCCCCCGAGCGGATCGACGATGTCGGCAACGCCCGACTCCTCGGCGATGATCTGTTGGGTTCGCAGGGAGACACGGACGGCCTCCTCCGAGGGCAACGCGAGCGCCTCGTCGAAGCTGTTCGTGTGGAGCGACTGGGTTCCACCGAGGACGCCCGCCAGCGCCTGGATCGTCACCCGGACGACGTTGTTCATCGGTTGCTGGGCGGTCAGCGACTGGCCTGCCGTCTGGGTGTGGAACTTGAGCCGCCGGGATTCCTCACGTTCGGCGTCGTACCACTCGTCCATTACGCGCGCGTAAATCCGCCGTGCCGCGCGGAACTTCGCGATCTCCTCGAAAAAGGAGTTGTGGCAGTTAAAGAAAAAGGAGAGCCGAGGGGCGAACGCGTCGACCTCGAGGCCGCGCTCGATCGCGTCTTCGACGTAGGCGAAGCCGTCGGCGAGCGTAAAGGCGAGTTCCTGGATCGCCGTCGAGCCGGCCTCGCGGATGTGATAGCCCGAAATCGAGATGGGATGAAATTTCGGCGTCTCCGCGGTCGAGAACTCGACGACGTCGGTGACGAGATCGAGCGACGGCTCGGGCGGGATCACCCACTCCTTCTGGGCGATGAACTCCTTGAACATATCGTTCTGGAGGGTCCCGCGGATCTGCTCGCGAGGGACGCCCTGCTGGTCGGCCAGCGCGACGTACATCGCGTAGATCACCGGCGCCGAGGGGTTGATCGTAAAGGACGTCGAGATCGCCTCGAGGTCGATACCGTCGAAGAGGACCTCCATATCACGCAGGGTATCGACCGCGACGCCTTCTTTCCCGACTTCGCCATCACTCATCGAATCGTCCGAGTCCAGTCCCATCAGCGTCGGCATGTCGAAGGCGACCGACAGCCCGGTCTGGCCCTCGTCGATCAGATAGTGAAAGCGCTCGTTGGTCTCTTCTGCCGTTCCGAAGCCGGCGAACTGACGCATCGTCCACGTCCGACCCCGGTGCATCGTCGGATAGGGACCCCGCGTATACGGCTCCTCGCCCGGAAAGCCAAGATCATCGAGATAGTCCAGATCGGCGATATCGTCGGGCGTGTAGAGTCGCTCGACCTCGTGGTTCGAGACGGTCGCGAACCGGTCCTGTCGCTCGCCGTGACGATCGAGAGTCGGCTCGAGCGTCTCGTGACTCCAGTCTTCGTCCGCTTCGCGAATCGCCTCGAGGTCGTCGTCGTCGTACATACTCGCAAATATTGCTTCGCTCGGCATTAAGGATTCGGGGAATGATACCACGAAACAGTATTCGAACCGACGGGTATCGCGACGGCCACTGAAGGTAGCTCATCGCCGGCGCGTTCGCGCCACTACCGGTCGTCTGGGCAGGACTCACAATGATCCGGGACGTTCCCGGATTTGATCAGCCCTCCTGTGGTTCAGCGCGGTGCAGGTCGGGGTGTCCTCCAGGTCGCCGGCTTCCTGACCCTGTTTACCGGCGGCACGACGGTGTGTTCTACACTACCGGGCGAGCGGAGCGAGGCGAAGATCAGGGTGGGACGAACCACGTCGCCGACGTAGCGTCGTCACGTCTCACCCCGTCGCTGACGGCCGAAGCCGCTCGAGCACACGACCGATCGGCTCGAGGCCGGGATAGCCATCTCGTCGCCAGAGCGCGACCGCGACAGCGGCGAAGACGAACTCCGAGAGAAAGTACGGGTCAGACAGCGAGTCGACGAAAAGTGCAAGCACGCTCGGCGCGCCGCTCTCGTACGGTTCGACCGCAGTCAGGGGCCACAGCAGGTGGGCGACGCTCTCCTCGGAGTCCCAGAGGATGGGCACCGCGTCGACGAACGTATGCGAGAGTGCGCCCAACGCGAATGCCAGCCCGTACTCCCCGCGGCCATATCGGCGCGCGAGGAGGTAGACGGCGACCGTCAACGGGACGAGCAACAGTAACGAATGCCCGAGCGTTCGCCCGGTCGGCAGGACGCCGCCGTACCACGCAAGCGGCTTGTCGACCAGGTCCGGAAACTGGCTGCTGGCGACGAGAATCAGCGTCGCGATCGATCCGGGTGGGGCGTCGAACCGCACTCGAGTCGAAACCGTATAACAGATGTAGGCGACGGCGACGTGTCCCAGTGGCCACATACTGGCTGAGACGATGGGTGAGTTGCGTAAATTCCTTCCGGGAATCGATCGGCGAACTCCGGTACGACGCTTCCGACTCGAGTTACTCCTCTCGCGTCGTAATATCCGCCGACAGTCCTTGGGCCATCTCGATCTCGTCGGCGTTGTTCATCGTCCAGGCGGTCCGCTCGGTGACGGCTTCGATGGCCTCCCGTGCAGAGGGATACCCGTTACCGGACTTTTTGACGCCGCCGAATGGCAACTGGACCTCCGCACCGATACACGGGAGATTCGCGTAGGCGAGTCCCAGCTCCGCGCGATCGCGGAAGTAGTTGATCTGACGGTAGTCCTCCGAGATGATCGCGCCGGCGAGGCCGTAGGGCGTATCGTTGTGGATCTCGACCGCCCGCTCGATGTCGCCGTCGTACTCGAGCAAGGCCACGTGCGGGCCGAAACACTCCTCTTTCAGACACCTGAGATCGCTATCGTACTCGATCTCGTAGACGAACGGACCGACCCAGTGGCCGTTCGCGTAGCTGGCGCGACGCTCATCATCGGCGGCAGTGGCTGCCCCCTCGTGCCCGTCGGGAATCTCCGCGTCCTCGAGTTCGAACCGATCGACCAGCACGTCGGCACCCTCCTGTTGGGCCAGTTCGTTGTGCCGACGGATCTTCTCGACGTGGTCGGCCTCGATCGCCGGTCCCATGAAGGTGTCTTCCTCGAGGGGGTCGCCGACGGCGACATCTTCGGCGAGGTCGACGAACCGCGATTTAAATTCGTCGTAGACATCGGTGTGGACGATCAGACGCTCGCTCGAGACACACCGCTGGCCGGTCGTCTTGAAGCTCGACATCACTGCCGAGTGGACGGCGATGTCGAGGTCTGCGTTCTCGGTGATCACGATGCCGTTCTTGCCGCCCATCTCGCAGGCCGCGAGCTTGCCGGGTTCGCCGCCGACGCTGCCGGCGATTTCGTGGCCGACTTCCGCGGAGCCGGTAAAGAGGACGGTATCGACGCGGTCGTCGTCGACGATCGCCGCGCCAGCGTCGCCGTAGCCCTGGATCATGTTGAAGACGCCGTCGGGAACGCCGGCGTCGTCCATCATCTCGGCGATAACCTGGCCACACCAGGGCGTCTGTTCGGCGGGTTTCCAGACGACGACGTTGCCCTCGACCAGGGCGATAGCCATGTGCCAGAAGGGGATCGCGACCGGGAAGTTCCAGGGCGTGATACAACCGATCACGCCGCGTGGCTTGCGTCGCATGTAGGCATCTTTGCCGGCGACTTCCGAGGGGACGACCTCGCCGTGTGGATGGCGGGCGTTACCTGCGGCCCACTCGACCATGTGCCAGGCTTCGGTCACGTCAGCTTTCCCCTCGGAAATCTCTTTGCCGCACTCCTTCGTGACGATCTCGCCGAGTTCCTCGTGGCGCTCGCGGAGTTCGTGATAAATATCCCAGAGGAACTCAGCCCGATCGATGGACGACAAGGATCGCCACTCCTCGGCGGCGTCGGTCGCAGCCGAAAGCGCGGCGTCGACGTCGGCGTCGGTACCGCGATGGAACGTCGCGAGCGTTTCGCCCGTTGCAGGATTGGCACTCTCGAAGGTATCCTCGCCGTCGCCGTCCGTCCACTCGCCGCCGATGTAGTGGCCGTCAGTCTCGGTTGTAGCTCGCTGGCTCATAGCCGACTGTACGTCGGGTGAGAGCAAAAGCACTGGTGGTGATTCACACGTCGCGGAGGACTGTGGTGGAGAGCCGAATCACTCGTCGTTGCGTCGCGGGTGTCTCTCGAGGGTCTTCTGGACCTGTCTGGCGGCTTCGGTTGCGGCTCGAGCGCGTTCGTCGGGGGTGACGTGTCGTTTCATGGGTGGAGGTTAGGTAGGTGAGTGGTTGTGGCCGAGCACCGCACACGCACAGTAGGCTCCGAGGAACCCGACTGCCGCGGACGGCGTCATCGTCACGATTCCGACGACGACCAGCAGGGGGACGAGCACGGGCAACAACACCGTCGTCCAGAACGCCGTCCCCTGCACGGCGCTGACGACGATCTCGATTCCGCTCACCGGCTGCGTGTCGGCCCACCGTGGGCGTCGATCAGTGTTCGTTGACGACGACATCGGTCTCACCTACTCGTCAGCGAGTGTCGCTAGCCCTATATAGCGGGCCGATGGTTCGATGAGATTCATCTCGTTTTAGGACAGTCAGTTATTCGTGACACTCACTGAAGGTTTTACGTCGGTTTCATACGTTTTCTGTCTTCGAGAATAATGGGTTTTAATTGCTCCAGATATTTTAAAGCTGCTTCTAAACCGCCAGTTCGGGTTGTCAGACAGTGCCAGTTTAGTTCAAAAGGGGACTCGAGTGAGCCCCCAGCAGAGCGATTCCCGCCGCTACTGGGCAGTTCGAAACGACAGGTCCAGTGTGTCGGCCGAGTGCGTGAGCGATCCCATCGAAATAATATCGACGCCCGTCGCGGCGTAGTCGGCGACCATTTCGAGGGTAATTCCGCCGCTGGCTTCCGCGAGTGTATCGTGTGCCTCGAGCAGGTCCACGGCCTCACTCGTCTCGGCGGGCGTCATGTTGTCGAGCAGGACGATATCCGCGCCAGCCTCGGCGGCTCGCGGCGCATCCGCCACGGATTCGACTTCGACATCCAACTGGGTCGCAAAGGACGTTCGTGCCTGAAAGTGGTCGATCGCGCCCTCGAGACCCATCTCGGCGACGTGGTTGTCCTTGACCATCACCATGTGCGAGAGATCGAGCCGGTGGCTGTCGCCCCCGCCTGCGACGACGGCCCGTTTCTCGAGGCCGCGCAGGCCAGGAGTCGTCTTTCTGGTCGCGGCGATCCTGACGTCCGACGATTCGGTTCTGGCGCGGTCGACGACCGCGCGCGTCCGCGTCGCGATGCCCGAGGCGTGGCCCGCGAGGTTGACAGCGACCCGTTCCCCGCGCAGAACCTCGCGTGCGGGCCCCTCGACCCAACAGACCTCGTCGCCCGTGTCGACCTGCGTGCCGGCCTCGAGCGCGTCGTGAACCTCGACGCCGAGATACTCGAAGACCGCCGTCGCCGCGTCGACGCCCGCGACGACGCCGTCTTCCTTTGCGACGAGTCGTCCCGTCGTCTCGCCGGGGACCTGATTCGTCACGTCGTGGTGCCCGATGTCTTCGCGGAGCCAGCGTTCGATTTGCGTGTCGGTGATCATCGTCAGTCGTCCGCCGCCGACTCGGTTTCGACTGGTTCGGCGCTCGAGTCGGCGACGACGTAGTGACAGCCCTTCGACTCCGTGTTCTCGCTTGCCGCCCGCGCGACCAACAGCGCCGTCACGCTCGCGTTGCGCAGTTCGTAGAGATCCCGCGCCGTCCGCGTGCGGACGTAGGCGTCGACTTCCCCTTTGAGTCGTCGAAGCACGGCGCTCGCACGGGCGATTTCGTCGGGGTTACGCTCGAGACCGAGAGATTCGTCCATCGTCCGCTTCAGCCGGACGAACTTTTCGGCGGCGAACCGGTCGGGGAGATCAGGGTCGCTGTTGCGAAGGTCGGGTGCCTCGACGATTTCGGGTTCGGTCCCCACGTCTGTGGCGTCCGCTCCCGCTCGCAGCCCCCAGACCAGCCCCTCGAGCAGGCTCGTACTCGCCAGGCGGTTCGCGCCGTGGACGCCGGTGCGGGCGCACTCGCCGACGGCGTAGAGCCGGTCGAGCGAGGTGCGGCCGCGGTCGTCGACGTCGATGCCGCCACAGAGGAAGTGCTCGCAGGGCGCGACGGGGATCGCCTCGCCCTCGATGCCGCGGTCGCGACAGTTCCGGGCGATGGCAGGATACTCGCGCTCGAAGTCGTCCTCGAGTGTGCTCACGTCCAGAACGACTTCACCGGTTGCCTCGCGCTCGGCGTCGACGGCGCGGGCGACGACGTCTCGCGGTGCGAGGTCGCCGTCGGGGTGGTAGTCGGTCATGAACCGATCCCCGTCGCCGTTTCGCAGGACTGCGCCCTCGCCACGCAGGGCTTCCGAGAGGAGGAAGGGATCCTCGCCCGCGTAGGCCGTCGGGTGAAACTGGACGTACTCGAGGTCCGCCACGTCCGCGCCCGCGAGGGCCGCCATCGCGATGCCGTCCCCGGTCGCGTCGTCGGGGTTGGTCGAGCGCGTATAGAGCGCGCCGATGCCGCCGGTCGCGAGGACGGTCGATCCGGCGTAGATCGGGTGGCCGTCGCCGGATTCGTCGGTGACGATACCGTGGACGCGCCCCTCGTGGGTGATCAACTCGAGTGCGGCCGTATCTTGCCGGAGCTCGATGCGTTCGTGGTCGTCGACGTAGTTGAGAAACGGCCGCAAAATGTGCGTGCCCGTCGCGGCGTCCACGTGGAGGATACGATCCTCGGAGTGGGCGGCTTCGCGCGTGTAGTCGAACTCACCGTCGGCCGCCTCGTCGAATTCGATTCCGAGGGTGTCGAGTAGGACATCGTCGACGGCGTCGTCGGCGTGTTCGACGAGGACATCGACGGCGTCGGGATCGGCAGTTCCGTCGCTGGCTTCGAGGATGTCGTCTTTCAGGCTCTCAGGATCGCCCCGCGTCGTCGAAATCCCCCCCTGGGCCCAGTCGGTGCTGGCGTCGTCCGGACGTTCGGCCTTGGTGACGAGCACGACATCGCCACCCGCACGAGCGGCCTGTAACGCGGCCCCACAGCCGGCGATGCCGCTGCCGACGACGAGGACGTCTGCGGTGTCGTATTCGGCTGGTGTCTCGGTCATGGTTAGATCTCGAGCATGCGATCGAGCGCGACTTCGGCGAGTTCTTTCTCCTCGGGGGCGACCTCGATGACGTTGCGTTCGCGACCCGCCACGAGTTCCTCCAAGACCCACGTCAGGTAGTTGGGGTCGATCTGGCGCATGGCGTTGCAGTCCATACAGGCGTCCCCACACAGCGGGAGGACGTTCACCTCGGGGTGCCAGCGCTGGAGGTGGTTCGTCAGGTGAATTTCGGTGCCGATCGCCCAGGTGTCGCCGGGATCGGCGTTTGCGATGGTCTCGCAGATGGTCGCCGTCGAGCCGGCTTTGTCGGCGGCTTCGACCACCTCGCGGCGACACTCGGGGTGGACGACGACCTTCGCATCGGGGTTGGCGTCACGAACCTGATCGATGTGCTCCACGCGGAAGCGTTCGTGGACCTGGCAGTAGCCGTCCCAGAGGATGATATCGCTCTCGGCGACGTCGGCCGCGTCCTTCCCTTCTGGATCCCAGGGGTCCCACTCGGCGATATCGTTTTCCATGCCCAGTCTGTGTGCAGTGTTCTCGCCGAGGTGTTTGTCGGGCAGGAACAGCACTTTGTCGCCCGTCTCGAAGGCGTACTCGAAGGCCTTGTGAGCGTTCGAGGAGGTACAGACCAGCCCGCCCTGACTCGCACAGAATGCCTTCAGATCGGCGTAGGAATTCATGTACGTGATCGGGATGATGTTCGCATCGGGCGCGGCCGCGGTGATCTCGGCCCAGGCGCTGTCGACCTGGAGGGCTTCTGCCATCCCGGCCATCGGACACGACGCCTCCATCGACGGCAGGATCACCGTCTGGTCGTCGTCGGTGATGATATCTGCACTCTCTGCCATGAACGTGACACCGCCGAAGATCACGTACTCGGCGTCGGCCGCGGCGGCCTCTTTCGAGAGTTGGTAGGAGTCCCCGACGAAATCGGCGTGGTCGACGATCTCCCGGCGCTGGTAATTGTGGCCCAGAATCACCACGTCGTCGCCCAGCGCCTCGAGCGCCGCGTCGATGCGTTCGGTTCGGTCGGTCTCCTCGAGCTCGCGGTATCGAGACGGTAGCTGTTCTAAGTTGTCGTATTTGAACAAACTCAAATCGGTTTCCAGCTCCGCCGTTTCCATTTTGACCATTCTACGTCACCTATGGTTGACTATACCTCATAGATCGCTATTGAATAACTTTTTCCTTCGAAGGTCAATTCCGGTTGCATACCACCGAGTGGTGTAATCATCGAAGAGAGTTACGTACGGATCGTGGTTTCGCCGGCAACGGTCGACAATTCGTATCAGTCGTCGAGTCCTCGGAGGCGAGGCCCGACAAAGGATGTTACTACGGCGGTGCCGGGATCGCGACCGAAAACGTCGAGCCGACGCCCGGCTCAGAATCGACCCAGATGTCGCCGCCGTGGCGCTGGACGATCCGTCGACAAAGCGCCAGTCCGATGCCGGTCCCATCACCGTCGTCACGGCCGTGAAGTCGCTCGAAGAGTCCGAATATCCGATCAGTATCGTCGGGGTCGATACCGATTCCCTCGTCGGTAACCGAGACGATCCACGTCTCGCCACTCCAGGAACCGTCGACAGTATCCGGCTGAACGCCCGCTTGCGGACCGACACTGCCCTCTACTGCACTCGAGGAACGGTCGGTCGACGCTGCAGTCGATTCGTCTGCCCACCGGGACGCCGAGACGGTGACGGTCGGTGGCCCGTCGCCGCTGTACTCGATCGCGTTGGCGAGCAGGTTCTGGAATACCTGGCGAAGTTGACTCGCGTCGCCCCTGACACAGGGTAGCGACTCGACGGTCACGTCGGCACCGGATTCTTCGATCTGTACCTCGAGGTCCTTTCGGACATCCGCGAGGACATCGTTCAAATCGACGGGCTCGAACGGCTCACCACGGGTCTCGACCCTGGAGTATTCGAGCAAGCCGTCGATCATCGTCCGCATACGCTCGGCGCCGTCGACCGCAAAGTCGATGAACTCCTGGCCGTCCTGATCGAGTTCGTCCTCGTAGCGCTGTTCGATGAGACCGAGATAGCTCGTGACCATCCGCAACGGCTCTTGGAGATCGTGGGAGGCGGCGTAGGCGAACTGTTCGAGGCGTTCGTTCGAGGCCTCGAGTTTGCGCTCGTAGCGGACCCGTTCGGTGACGTCCTGAACGACGAGCATCCCGGTGTGGTCGCCGTCGGGAGTGTCGACGGGAAGCGTATGCGCCCGGAACTCGCGGCCGCGATACTGGACATCGAACGCCCGCTCCTCGCCCTCGAGTGTCGCTCGAAGCTCCGATTCGATGTCGTCGACGAGGTCGTCGGGATATCGCTCACGGATACGCTGGCCGATCAGAGTGGTGCGATCGATGCCGAGATCCTCGAGTAGCTGTCCACCGGCCGCGGTATAGCGAAGGTCCTCGTCGTAGAGTGCGACCATGCCGTTGGGGAAGTGCTCTGCTAGCGTTCGATACCGCTGTTCGCTGGCCTCGAGACGCCGCTGGCGGTCTTTGCGCTCCGTGATGTCTCGAACGACACCAACCCGTTCGGGTCCCGTATCGGTCCGGCTGAACGCCGTTATCGTCGCCTCGACCGGAACCCACTCGCCGGCGCTCGTCTGGAGTTCGGTTTCGATCGTCGAGACGCTGTTGTCGTCCGCGGCGAGCTGTCTGGCACGTTCGACGGTCGCGTCGGTCGCGACGAGGGAGGCGTGAGCGCCGATCAGTTCCGATCGATCGTAGCCGGTGAGCTCGGTGTAGGCCTCGTTGACCGCGGTAAACTGACCGTCAGCGTCGAGGACGTAGATACCGTCGTCGACAGTTTCGATGATCCGTTCGTACTGGAGCAGTTGGTGCTCGCGAGCCTTCCGATCGGAAATGTCGCGGAAGTAGACCGATAGCCCGCTTTCGGACGGGTACGCTTGTACCTCCATCCAGATGTCTAACGTTTCCGAATACCGCTCGACCGAAACCGCTTCTTGGCTATCCATGGCCGTCTGGAACCGGTCGTAGAGATCCGATTCCCGGC
Source organism: Salinadaptatus halalkaliphilus (assembly GCF_006543045.1). Lineage (GTDB taxonomy): Archaea > Halobacteriota > Halobacteria > Halobacteriales > Natrialbaceae > Salinadaptatus > Salinadaptatus halalkaliphilus. The sequence goes on from NZ_RBZW01000076.1 coordinate 237,844, forward strand.
CGTGATGGAAGATATCCCAAACGACCTCCCCGACGAGTTCCTCGGCCGAGTAACCGAGCAACGATTCGGCGCGGTCGTTGACGTGGGTGAACCGCCACTCCTCGTCGAGCGCATAGAACGCGTCCGAAATGCGACCGAGAATCTCGCTCAACTCCGTCTCCAGTTCCGTCTTCCGACGCTCGAGTTGTCGTTCGTGTCGTTTACGCTCCGTAACGTCTTCGGCGACCGAGATAACGCGGGCGACCGAGCCGTCGGCCGCATGGACCGGTGCCGCATTGACCGACACCCAGATTCGGTCACCCGTCGGCCCCTCGAGGACGAGTTCGCGATCGGTCACCGGTGTGCCCGTCGTCCGTGCACGGGCGACCGGGGCGTCCTCGGGTGCGAGTCGCTTGCCGGACCGATCGTAGACGTTCCAGCCGTCGATCGTGCCTGCTTTCCCCAGTGGGAGGCCATCGCTGACACCGAGCAGCTCCCGGGTTCGTCTGTTCGAGACAACCGTGTCGCCGGCCGCGTCTTCGACGGCGATCGCGACCGGCGCCGTCTGCAGAAGTTGTTCGGTCTGGGCGCGCTCGCGCTCGCGAACGCGTTTCTGACGGATCTGATCGAAGATCACCTCGAGACCCGAGGCGACGACCGTCGCGAGCGAGCGGTCCCCGTCGTCGAACGCCCGTGGCCGTTGGGACCCAGCCAATAGAATCCCATGATCGCCGATCGGGAGACAGATCTCGCTTCGAATCGGCGTCTCCGGATTGTAGACATCGGGGTCGGTTCTGACATCGTCGTAGATCTCCGGCTCGCCGGATTCGAAGACGCGCCAGGCGACGCCTTCGCCCGCCGCGAAGATCGGAACCTCGTCGAACAACTCGGCTGCCGGCTCGGACCATCCGGCCGGTCGGAGTGAGTCAGTCGCCTCGTCGTAGAGATAGATCCCGTTGATCTCGAGTCCGAGTATCGATCGGAGCTGTCGGCTCGCCGTGCTGGCGACGTCCTCGCGGGAGGGTTTCGTGACCCACTCCCGCAGGGAGTCGTTGAGCTGCCGCAACTGGACTGCGCGGTCGTGTTGCTCAGTAATGTCGTAGTAGAGTTCGACGCGTCCGCCGGCGAAGGGGCCGTGCTCGATCGGTTTGCTCCGATGCTCGAGTCGTCGTTCCTCGCGGTCGTCGTACGGGGTGACGTGACACTCGAATCGTTCGACGTAGGTGTTATCGTCGTACGTTGCTGTGACGGTCTCCTCGAACCGATCGGGATCGGCCACGCAGTCCCGGATCGTCTCTCGGATTACCTGGCGCTTGTCTCGCCCGAGCACAGCCGCTCGATCGATACCGAAGTACCGTTCCGTCGTCTCGTTGATCCACGCGACGTCGAAGTGCTCGTCGAGTACGAAAACACCGATCTCGGCGTCCTCGAGAACTGTTGTGGCTGCCTCGAACGCACTCGAGGCAGTTACGTCCGTTTCGGCTGGAGGCCGAGCCCCGTCCGCGTCGGCACCTACCGTCTCGATGTCGCCGTTCGTCGTCGATGAGGCCCGCTCGAGGGGCGTCAGAACCCCGACCGCCCCGTGGCACTGGTCGTCGATCCGGACCGGCGTTACCCCGAACCGGCAGTGTCGCCTCGTATTTGCTGCAGTGTACAGCCCGACGTCGATCGACGGCTCTCCAACGGCGTCTTGCTGCTCCGTGTCGGTAACCGACTCCTCGAGGTGTGCCACCGTCGCATCCGACAGGAGCAACGAGGCGTGTGCGCCCACCAACTCATTGTGGCCGTAACCGGTAATCTCGAGGAGCGTCTCGTCGGCCGCACAGATCCGAAGCGACCGATCGAACTGCACGACGCCACCGTCGATCGCTTCGACAAGGGACTGACACCATTCGTCCGGTGCCGGATCCCCGTCGGGAGTCCAGAACGACGATGGTGACGCGTTCCGTTCGCTCATTGCCTCTGTAACAGGACTCGGAGGCATAAGTCCCACGCACCCAGCGAGTGGTTACGATCGGTCCGGAGTATCGGAACGGTCCCCCGCGCTCGGCTGGGGGTCGACGTGTGGCGCAGGGAGTAACTGCTCACGCGGTCGGTCGTCGAGCCACTCGAGCAAGGCGACCAGTTGTTCGGTGGCGGCGTCGAAGAGTCGCTTGCCAATCTCGGGCGTCGCGTCGGTCTGATCACCGAAAACGCCGTTTTCGCTGTTTTCGATCGTGTCGTAGAACGTCGTCGCACCGTGGACGCGACCGGCGCCGTCGTCGAAGACGGTCCCGCCATCGCGGGCGTCCTCGAGGCGGTCCTCGCGGACGAGTTCCTCGGCGATGTGCATGATCATCGCGGTCTCTTTGGGGCCGCCGTGAGGACCAGGCGTCTCGAAGACTTCCTCGATGAGTTCGGGGATCGACTCGTCCCACATCCACTCGATGGCGTAGGCGGTCCCGTCGTCGTGCAGTCGGCGACCGACCTCACGAAGGTGGGCGACGTTACCGCCGTGGGCATTGACGTAGACGATCCGATCGATCCCGTGGGCGGTTAGATTCCGCGAGAAGCTCTCGACGTAGTCGCGGAATATCGGCGGCTCGACCCACATCGTGCCGTGGAACTGCCGGTGATGGGAGCTGACGCCGATGCGAACCGGCGAGGTACACAGAAAGCCCGACCGTTCGGCCGCCGCTCGAGCGAGCGCCTCGGCGATCATGTAGTCGGTGCCCTCGGGGAGGTGTGGGCCGTGCTGTTCGGTCGATCCGAGCGGCACGATGGCGACCGACTCGGTACCGACGTAGTCGGTAAGTTCCTGCCACGTTCGGTGGGGAAGGTACATAGCCGTATCTGGGAGTGGAACTCCAAAACATTGTATGGCCGACCGCCGTTTCGATCGCCTGCGTCTCGAGTCGAACGGACCGCGAGCCGAAAAACATAGTAAACCTTAATAGCTAACCGCCGACGAGTTATTATATGGCAGTCGTCAGCGTCTCGATGCCGGACGAACTTCTCGACCGGCTCGATCAGTTCGCCGAGGAGCACGGGTACACCGGTCGCAGCGAAGTCGTCAGGGAAGCTTCGAGAAACCTGCTCGGCGAGTTCGAGGACACCCGACTCGAGGACCGAGAACTAATGGGTATCGTCACCGTCTTGTTCGACTACGAGACCACGAGCGTCGAAGAGCGCATGATGCACCTGCGCCACGAACACGAAGACCTCGTGGCCTCGAACTTCCACAGCCACGTCGGCGATCACTACTGCATGGAGCTGTTCGTTCTCGAGGGCGAACTCGAGGATATCTCGACGTTCGTCGGCAAGATCCGTGCGACCAAAGACGCCCTGACGGTCGATTACTCCGTGATTCCCGTCGACGAGTTCGATCCGATCTCGCAGGGACGATAACCCCAAAGACAGCACTCGAGGCTACTACTGATACGGATTCCTGTACCGATGTCCCGGCGGTGAGTCGAACGGTGTGCAACGAGCCTCGGTCGAGGGGCGACGCGAGTCGACCGGCCCAGCCGCCGCCCGAGTCGCGGCTGGACCGGAAACGGCGTCCAACAGTCCCTACGAACGTCTACGGACCCCACAGAACGTGATCTCTGTCGTTTATAGAATGTAATGGTTCGTCTATAATACGAGCTATTAATCATCTATCTTATAGGTAAGGGTAGATATACTTCAGCCACCATACAATATGTGTGATGATTCGAATGCTTCAGAGCTTTCGTTCAGTACAATATTCTCCGATAGAGCACCAGATGCGCCTAGCTATTGTCTTTCGAATAGTATCCCGAACATCTTCACTAGGATATCCTATCAGTAAACATAATGTTAGTCTTCGGAGGGAATGCTCACATACTATCAGCCCCTCTATATACATTCGAAATATAGATGAGTGATAAACAGATGCGGCCTACCCCTCGTGGGTATCACGGTGTACGTGACGTGTGTCGACAGCGGAATCGTTTCGGAGCCAGTAGTGCCACTTCGATCTGATTTTATATCGGTGCAACAGGGCAAACCTGAATCGCGGATGCCCGGCGAGGTCCCACGGTGCAGACTCGAGGGCGGCTGTGACCGCCTGCATGAGGGCTGCGAGTTCAGCACCGTGGTCGTCGGGAATCGGCGAGACATCGACGAGGCAAACGCCAGCCGTCGCTCGGTCTCGAGCGTCCGTACGCGTCTCGATCTCGAAGGCAACGGCAGCGTCCTCGAGTGCCCCTGTGAGCGCCTCGAGAAACGTTGGGTGCGAGCAGCCACAGAACGTACGCCAGCGGTTCCCGACGAGAACGGCGTCGACGAGCCGACGGCAGTGATGGCGGAGCGAGCGCATCGGTGGTTACCAGCCGGCCTCCTCGTGGCCGAGTTGGTCTCGGAGGCGTTCGATCTTTTCGACCGACGGTGCGTCGGTGAGCAGCGAGACGCCGACGGTAACACACAGCGAGAGCAGTAAGGCGAGCAGGATCGCCCCGAACAGCGGGAGGAAGAGCCAGGCGCCGACGTAGCTCAGCAGGCCAACGGCCATGCCAGCGAGTGCGCCGGTCGCCGTCGTGCGCTTCCACCAGATGCCGAGGACCAGCGGGAAGAAGAACGCGGCCGCCATCATCCCGGTCGCGTCGGTGTAGAGGACGACGAGGATGTCCGGCGGATCGAGCGCGGCGATGGGGATCGACGGTGCCGTCGACATCGCCTACAGACACGAGATCGAGTCGGCCGACGATCCCGAGGGCCGCCGACAGGAGCTGATCGACCGATTCGAGGACCGAACCGACGCCGTCCGGGCCGCTGCACGCGTCGGCATCGACGGCGTGGTTCAACCCGAAGACACCCGTGACAGAATCCGGCGCGCGTTCGACCGGGCCGACGCCGACCGCGATCGAGACTGGCCGCCGAAGAAGCGAGCGATCAATCCGATATAGGCAGTTGTGGACGGGAGCGTCTCGTCTCCGAACGCCTCTCGACGGCGGACGGACGCGTCCGATCGCCCCGGATTCGATCGTACTGAAGATTTATGTAAGCGCTCGTGGTAGTGTCGGTGTATGCAAGAGATCGGTGACGGAAACGTCTTGCTTCGTATCGAAAACCACCGCGCGGACGTCGTGCTCAATCGGCCGGAGCGACGCAACGCGATGAACCAGGCGCTACTGGGCGATCTCCGGACGGCACTCGAGGAGGTCGAGGCCCGAGACGACGTTCGGGTCATGGTACTGAGTGGGACAGGGGACGTCTTCTGTGCCGGAATGGACCTCGAGATGATGAAACGACGCGGCGAGGACGACGCACCCGACTTGGAGATGGGTCTCGACGATATCACGCACTTCATCGACGACATGAGCGTCCCCTCGGTTGCGAGCATCAAGGGGGCCGCCATCGCGGGCGCGTTCGAACTCGTGTTACCGGTCGACTTCAGAATCATCAGCGAGGACGCAAAGTACGGCGTCATCGAGGTCGAACTCGGGCTGTTCCCGTCCGGCGGTGCGACCCAGCGGCTCCCGCGGCTGGTGGGTCTCTCGAAGGCGAAAGAACTCGTCCTCACCGGCGAGTACATCGATCCTTACGAGGCCGAACAGTGCGGGCTCGTCCACGAGGTCGTCGAGGATCGGTCGGCGACCGACGACCGCGCTCGCGAGTGGGCTGACTCGTTGGCCGAGAACGCGCCGCTTGGGATGGCGTACGCACGACAGATGCTGAACGCCGCGCTGGAAACGCCACTCGAGCACGGGCTCGAGCGCGAGGGTGAACTCGGCGAGATGCTGACCGAGACCGACGACTACACCGAAGGGTTCACGGCGCGACTCGAAGGGCGCGAACCCGAATTCGAGGGCAGGTAGTGCCGTGGGAGGGTCGTAGTGGATCAACCGTCAGTTTTCGGTATGGTCGCGGTATACGTCGACGTACGTGACGGTGAGTTATCTCTCGCACACCCGCTGTCGTTTCTCTCGACCGACGGCCGTCCGACACTATCGGATAGATTTATTTTTCGACCGGCGTGGTATGTGGTATGGCACAGCAGGGCCCGGGAACGAAACAGCTCAAATCGGTCCGGACGACGTTCAAGATCGTCGAGTATCTCAAACACGAGACGACCGGAAGTGTCTCCGCAATCGCAGACCAGCTCGAGTTACCCAAAAGTACGGTCCACTCGCACCTGACGACGCTCAACCAATTGGGGTATCTCAGAAACGACGATGGCACCTACCGGCTCGGCTATCGACTCGTCCATCTGGGTCGGACGATCGAGCAGTCCGACGAGTTACGCCGGATCGTCGCGCCGACGATCGAAACCCTGGCCAACGAAACGGACGAACAAGCGTACTTCGCTATCGAAGAGAACGGATTGGCCACGAATATCGTCGTCGCAGAGGGTACCTGTTCGATACGGAGGGAGTTTTTGCCCGGCGGCCAGGCCAGAATGACCAACACGGCTACCGGGAAGGCCATTCTGGCACACTTGCCGCCCGAACGGATCGACGAAATCATCCAACGATGGGGGATGCCAGCCGAGGCACCGGGAACGATCACGGACGAGGACGAGCTCTACGCCGAACTCGAGACGATTCGCGCCGATGGCATCGCGTACGCTCGAGCCGAGAGCATCAAAGGGTTGCTCGAGATCGCGATGCCGATACTCGACGACGACGGGCAGCCCCACGGCGCCGTCGAGGTCGCAGGGCCGATCAAACGGCTCGACGACGAGTGCCGCGAGCGACTCGTCGACGACATCGAAACGGCCGTCAACGAAATCGAGGTCAATCTCTCACTCCGTTGATCGCGTCCACCGTCGATCGGAAATCCGCTCGAGGAGCGTCACGCTGGCGGACGGTAACTCGAACCGTCAGCGAGCTGGACGAGAGGCCGAAGATCGTCGTCACAGCACACCAATTCCTGCCCGGATCCCGATTTGTGACATCGGTGTGGGTGTAAACCGAAAACGGGCTCGAGAGGGCAGTCCTAGTCCGTCACGAACTCACGCACCATGCGCTTGTACTCTTCGGATCGAAGCAACTCGGAGCCGGCGACGTGTTCTCGCTCGAGAGACTCCTCGTATCGGACCTCGCTGCCGCAGTTGAGCAGCGCTTTCGTCGCGGCGACTGCGGACCCGGAGTTCGACAGCACCGACTCGATGACGGTCTCGACTCGCTCGGAGAGTTCCGCTTCGGGGACCGATTCGGCGATCAACCCCATGTCGGCCGCGTCGCGTCCCGAAAAGTACTCTCCGGTGAGCGTCAGGAGTTTCGCACGCTGGAGGCCGACCGCCCGCGGAAGCAAGTTCGTAACACCGTTCGTGATCGAGAGCCCGACGTTCGTCTCGGGGAATCCAAACCGCGCGTCGTCGGCCGCGATAGCGATATCCGAGATAACTGCCAGTTCCAGTCCGGCACCGAGGGCGTTGCCAGTTACCTCGGCGACGACGACCGTATCGGCGTCGCGGATCATCCGGCTGAGGTTCTGCAGCGCGACGATGCCGTCGACGTGGCGCTCGTAGTTCTCGTAGGACATCCCCGAGAGGTCGTCCTCGAGTTCGCCAATATCGAATCCCGAACAGAACGAGTCGCCACGACCCGTGAGGTGGAGTATCGAGATGTCGTCGTCCGCATCGATATCACGAAACGCCGACTCGAGTTCGACCGCGAATTCGCCGCTGATGGCGTTGAGAACGTCCGGTCGATCGAGTGTGAGGCGGCCGATATTCCCGTCCGTCTCGTAGGCATAGTTGTCTGTAGTTGCCATACCACACGATCAGAACGGAATTATATAAACATGGCGGGCATCCGTCTCAGCGAGACCCGTCAGAGGAGGGTGGCGTTCAGCATTGCTGGATTTTGCCGTCCGGTCACCACTGCTCGGCCTTCAACGTCACCGCGTTGGCGGTCGCCAACAGTGCCTCGATAACAGTCGAGTGGACGGTGTCGCGTTTCAATCGGTGCTCGGGCCCGGACACCGATATCGCGCCGAGGACGGTTTTGTCGACGACGATCGGCGCTGCGACGGCGTAGACGCCGTCGACCTCCTCGCCGTCGTTGATCGCGTACCCTCGGTCACGGACGCGCTCGAGCGTCTCGAACAACGCGTCGCGGGAATCGATCGTGCGGTCGGTCGCCGCCGGAAGCCCGTGTCGATCGACGATCGCGTCGACCCGATCGGCGGGTAGTTCGGCGAGGATCGCCTTCCCAGCGGCGAGGTAGTGCATGTGTGATTGCCGACCGATGCGACCGCGAGTGTGAAGCGCTCTGTCGCCGGTTGCGCTATCGAGATAGATACACTGACCGTTCTCTTCGGTGACGACCCAGACGGTCTCGCCGGTCTCGGCAGCTAACTCCTCGATTTCGGGGTGAGCCACGGTCGAAATCGGTTGGTCTTCCCTCGCCCGATACCCAAAATCGAGAAAGCGAAGGCCGAGTCGATACTCCTTGCCCTCCTGTCGGAGCAACCCCTCGTCCTCGAGGGTCTGGAGGTGGAGGTGGACGGTGCTCTTTGCCATCTCGAGGTCGTCGGCGATCGTCGACACTCTCGCACCGTTTTGATCGGCGACGATATCGACGATATCGAACGCCTTCCCGATCGATTTGACCCGGTTTCGGTTCTGGCTTTTCTCGGTCACAGGTACTGGTTGGGGAAAACACGATAATAATGTTTCCCAGTTCGTGTATCAACCGGTATTTACAAAAGTACAGTCGTAATTATATGTCGGCGGCTGCGGTCCGTTCAGTATTGCTGAACGGCTACCGGGATGGATCGTCTACCGAGACGTAAACCGTCTTCTCCTGGGTGTAGTGGCGAAGCGCGTCCTTACTCAGCTCTCGGCCGATCCCCGAGCGCTTGAATCCGCCGAACGGGCCGCCGGGACGCGGTGTCGCGTAGCTTCCGTTGACCCAGATCGAGCCAGCATCGATGTCCGCAGCGGCTCGATGTGCACGATCGATATCGCTCGTCGCGACGCCGGCAGCCAGCCCGAACGGAACGTCGTTGGCGAGGTCGACGGCCTCCTCGTACGTCGAGAAGGTGATCACGGTCAACACCGGCCCGAAGATCTCCTCCTGGGCGATTTGCATGTCGTTGGTCGCGTCGGTGAAGACGGTTGGCTCGACGAACCAGCCATCGTCTACTGGGCTCTCGTCTGCGACGCCGCCGGTTTCGAGCGTCGCCCCCGCGTCGGTACCGCGCTCGAGATACCCCGTGACCGTCTCGAACTGCGCTTGCGAGATGATCGGGCCGAGCGTCGTTCCCTCCTGGAGCGTATCGCCGACCTCGAGCGACTCGGCACGATCGACGAGCGCATCGAGGAACTCCTCGGCGATGTCCTCGTGGACGAGCAATCTGGAACAGGCATCGCAGGACTGACCGGCATTGTAGAAAATGCCGTGTGCAACGTCGCGGACAGTCTCGTCGATGTCGACGTCGGGAAACACCACGTACGGCGATTTGCCGCCGAGTTCGAGTGTCACCGGCGTGACGGTCGACGCTGCCGTCTCCATGATCGTCTCGCCGGTCGTATCCGCACCGGTAAAGGAAAGCTTCCCGACGGTCGGGTGGCTCGAAAGCGCTGCGCCCGCCTCCTCGCCGTAGCCCGTGAGAACGTTCACGACGCCGTCTGGGAAGATCGATTTCGACAGTTTCGCCGCGTAAAGTGCCGAAAGCGGCGTCTGTTCCGCGGGTTTCAGTACGACCGCGTTGCCGGCTGCCAACGCGGGCCCGAGCTTCCATGCAGCGATGATGAACGCGTAGTTCCAGGGAACGATGAGCCCGACGACCCCGTAGGGTTCGGTTCTGGTGTAGACGTGCTGGTCGTCGCTCGTCGGCAACGTGATCCCTTCGTCGGCGCGAACCACGTTGGCGTAATATTCGATGAATTCGATGCCGAACTCGATCTCCGCTCGAGCGTGACTCAGTGGCTTCCCACCGTCGAGACTCTCGACGAGTGCCAACTCGTCGATGTGCTCGCGCAGCGTCTCGGTCCACGCCAGGATGGCTCGCGATCGGTCGGCCGCCCCGAGCGATCCCCAGGTGGCGTCGAACGCCGACTGTGCGCTTTCGACCGCACGATCGACATCGGCCGCCCCACAGCGGGGGACCGAGCAGATCGGTTCCTGTACGACCGGATCGATCGTCTCGAACGTTTCCCCGTTGGCGGCCGGCGCCCATTCGCCGTCGATCCACGTCTCGAACGCGCCGAGTACCTCGAGGTCGGCGCGCGCATCGGCGTGATTCTGACGAACGCTATCGGTGTAGTACTGGATAGTCACGTGTATCGCCTCCGTTGGCTCTCTTGGTGCAGCCTGCAATAACTGTTGTGACTAGCTGCCACGCCGGGCGTGGGCCTGGTCGGACCGATCATTACCAGCTCATCTCTTCGATTTCGTGACAGTACTCGTTGACGATTTCCTCTCGTTCCATGACTGCATCGAGGTCGGCAGCGTGGTTGAGCACGTGTTTGTTCAATCTGAGTGCAGTGTGGGATTTGTTCTCGACGAGATCCAGTGCGACATCGCGCACCTGCTGGTCTAACTCCGTGCGGTCGTAGACGCCGGCAACCAGTCCGAGTTCCTCGGCTTCCCGTGCGTCTAACTCCCGGCTGGTGTAGATGAGTTCCTTGGCTTTGGGACTGCCGATAGCCATCGGCAGGAGCAACGACGAGCCGTTCGTGATCGTCACGCCGACCTCCGACTCGGTGAGTTTAAAGGTCGTATCCGGTGCTGCATAACAGATGTCGAACGAGAGTGTCCACTCGAACCCGCCACCAACGACCCAGCCGTGGAGTTTACCGATGACGATACCGTCGAACGCCCGAACCGCGTGTGTGATCTCCTGGAAGAGATCGCCGGCGCTCTCCTCTTCCTCGAGATCGGCACCGGCGGTAAATGCGTCGCCAGCGCCCTCGATGATCAGTACCTCGTACTCGCCGTCCGCCTTCGAAATCTCCGATGCGAGACGAGACAACAACTCGACGTTGAGCGCGTTGAGCGAATTCGGCCGATCGAGCGTGAGACGGAGTACCTCGTCGGTCATTGCCGCTGTCTGTAGGGGCATACGACTCTGAGAGAGAACCACACACAACTTAAATCTCGCGGTCGCCGAGTCACACGCCGTGTGCGATGTCGACCTCGATGACATCGACGGCTCGCTCGAGCGGCCTGAGCACCTGCTCGAGGAATTCCTCGTTTCGCATTCGGCGCGTACTACTGTAGACGCTTACGGCAGCGATTACGTCGTTCGACGGCGAAAAGATCGGTTTCGCGACGCCTTGCATACTGAGTTTCCCCTCTTCTCGATCGAGTGCGTATCCTTGCTCGCGAATCGACGCCAATTCGCGGTGCAGTTCGTTTTGGTCCGTGATCGTGTGCTCAGTGTTGCTCGGGAGCCCATAATCGTCGATCAGCTGATCGACCCGTTCACGGTCGGCATACGCCAAAAACACCTTCCCCAGCGCATTGGTGTGTAACCACGTGTGAGACCCATCCGCCTGCGTCGACCGGGTCGTATACTCGCCTTCCGTGCTGTAGACGAAGACAGCATAGTCGTCTTCCTCGACAGCAAGCGTCGCCGGTTCGCCCGTCTCTTCGGTTATCTGGCGCAGTTTCGGCCGTGCAACGTGATAGAGATCCTGATCGAACCGGACGTGTCCACCCAACTTCAGAAACTGCAGCGTCGGTCGGTACGTTCCATCGTCCTTTCGAACGTATCCGAGATCGCAAAGGGTCTCGAGGTGATCGTAAACGGTCGTCTGGGGCGTTTCGACCGCTTCCGTGAGCTCCGAAAGGCTCGCTTCTTGTTTGGTGACGAGTGTCTCGATGATCGCGAACGAGGTCTCCGTCGCCTTGACCCGATGTCGTCCCATACTCCCATCGAGACACCCGACTACAATATAGTTTGGGCATCGCCCAACGCTAGCTCGAGCGACAGCTGCCGAGACAGTAGCGAGATCGTGGTCTCGACAGCGCCCACACACTACATTCAATCGTATTTCGACCCAAGAGTTACGCATTCGAGAGACTTCACGGCCGAAATCACGCGGTTACTATCCGATTAGACAATGGGTGATGCCCAGCGAAATAGTATGTGAGTAAGACCCACAGCACGTGCGCCACATGTACACGGCCAGCGTTGTAGACCACAAATCATCAAATATTAATTTTCATGTTTTTTTAATGATATAGCAAACGGTCGCGAGCCGGAGAGTGGATCGGTATTGGGTGATGCCCAATCGGAGGCGTCCCGAGGCGAGCCCGGGAGGATTACCCGGCGCTGACGAATTGTTGGTCTGTGAGAATAGCGCCGATCGGCTGTCGGTCCCCCGCTACGGTGTGCGCTCGACGAGCGTTCGGGTTTCCGCGACCACGACCGCATCGTCGGTCTGATTGATGGCCGTTTCTTCGAGGACGACGACGCCACTATCCTCGTCTTTCGGCTCGAGGTCGAGAACTGTCAGTTCCGTATGGATCGTATCGCCAATCGCGACCGGTTCGACGAACCGTGCTTCGTCGATGCCGTAGAAGGCGATTACCGAATCCTCGATGACTCCCGTCTGGACTTTTTGCCCCTCCATGACGTTGAGCACGAGGTAGCCGTAGACGAGTCGCTCGCCGAACGGCGAGTCGGCCATCCGTTCGGCGTCGAGGTGGATCGGATCGTAATTCCCACTGAGTGCGGCGTAGTTCAGTTGATCGGCTTCGGTGATCGTCCGGCCGTTGGTCGTGATGGTCTCGCCGGTCTCGAAGTCGTCGAAGTATTTCGTCTCCATACACACTGTGGACGAACTGGTGTGGTAAGTGTTGGCTTCGCGGTCGTCCTCACCGCGTACTACTGGCGCTCGAGAAACGCCTGGATTCGTTCGTCGGCTTCGTCGGTCTCGAACGCTTCGTAGAAGTTGAGCAGTTGGTGCAGGGTCGCCTCCTCGAGGTCGTTGTCGCGGGCGGCGACGAGGGTTTCCTTGGTCAATCTGACCGACGGTTCGGTCTTTTCGACGACGCTGTCGGCAAGAGTCCGAATTTCCGCCTCGAACTCCTCGGGTTCGACGACGCGATTGAAGAGGCCGAGTTCACGGCCTTCCTGTGCATCGACGGTTCTGCCGGTGAGACAGAGTTCGGCGGCCTGCCCGTAGCCGATGGTGTCGATCAGTCGCTTCGCGAGCGGGACGACGCCGACGTTGATTTCGGCTTCGCTGAACGCAGCGTCGGTCGATGCGACCCGCATGTCACAGGCCAGAATCAGCTCGGCACCACCGCCGAACGCCACGCCGTTGACGCCCGCAATCGTCGGTTTCGACCCCGAATCGAGCAGGTCACAGAGCTCCGTCAGTCGCTGGTTGTACTCGAGTTGCTCGCTGGCTTCTCGTATGGCGAACTCTCCGACGTCCGCGCCCGCCGAAAACGCCCGCTCACCGGCGCCGCGAACGACGATGAGTCGAACGTCGTCGGTCGTCAAAAGCGTCTCGACGGCCGTGGTGAGGTCGTCGATGACAGCCAGACTGAGCGCGTTGTGCTTGTCGGCCCGGTCGATCGTCGCCCAGGCAATATTATCCTCTATTGACACGTCTACGACATCCAATTCGGCGTCCATACGTTCCTTCTACGGACAGGTATATTTATAGTTATGGACCAGCCGGCACTGGGTAGGACGCTCGCAGTCGCACGGCCCTGGGATCCACTACCAGGAATACGATTACTGGCGTACGGGTACACAGCGGGTACACAATCACCAACACAGTCACGCAGCTGATACGAGCGATGCCGGTGTCAGGTACCTTTATCAGGATCCATTCGGAGTACTGTGATATGGACGTCTACGACCACAAGCCGTTGATCTCTCACTACGACTCGTGGGAGACCGCACACGATCAGTTTGAGTGGGATATCCCCGAGAGGTACAACATCGCGACCGACCTCGTCTCGAGCCACGGCGATCGACGAGGGCGTCTCGCACTGGTTTTCGAGGATCAGGATGGCGGCGTCGAGAAGTACACGTTCTACGATCTCGACGTCCGCTCGAACCAGATCGCGAATCTACTTGCCGATCTGGGAGTCACGCGCGGGGACCGAGTTGCGGTGAGTCTGCCGAACGTGCCCGAGACCGTGTTGCTCCACTTCGCGGTGTACAAACTTGGTGCGGTGATCGTCCCGCTCTCGAAACTTTTTGGCACGGACGCCATGGCGTATCGGCTCCGGGACTCCGGCTCGACGGTCCTCGTGACGAACGACGCTGGCCTCGAGAAGGTCGAGGACATCGCGGAGCTTCCGGCTCTCGAGACGCTGGTGAGCCTCAAGGCCGACGAGCGAAGCGACGTGAATCTGCGCGAGCGCTATCCGACGTACAGTCGGTCCTTCGAGACCGTCGAGACGCACAGGGACGACGACGCGTTGCTCATCTACACGAGCGGGACCACCGGCGACCCGAAAGGGGTGTTGCACAGCCACCAGTACGTCGCCGGCTACTATCCCGGATTCGAGATGTGGAACGATCTCGACGTCGGCGACGATCAACTCTACTGGTCACCCGGCGATTGGGCGTGGGTCGGCAGCCTGGTTGCACACCTCTACTGCGCCTGGCACTTCGGCAAGCCGTACGTGACGCGGCTCAAAGGCGGCGGGTTCGATCCGAAGTGGGCGTTCGAGACGATCGAGCGCCACGGCATTACGAACGCATTCATCCCGCCGACGGCGCTCAAGATGATGATGGGCCTCGGCGACGAGATCGAACAGTACGATATCGACGACCTGGACAATATCTCGACCGGCGGCGAACCCTGTGGCGCCGAGGTCGTTCGATGGGTCGAAGACGAACTCGACGCGACCCTGGTCGATCTCTTCGGCCAGACGGAGGCGAACATGCTCGTCGCGAATGCACCGAGCTGGTTCGATATCAAGCCGGGAAGCATGGGGAAACCGGTACCGGGTCGGACGATCGAGCTGATCGACGACGACGGGGAGCCGGTCGATGTCGGCGAGATGGGCGAAATCGCCCTGCGACAGCCCGACCCGGTGATCTTCAAACGCTACTGGAACAAGCCGGAGAAGACCGAGGAGGCGTTCGTCGGCGACTGGATGTGTACCGGGGATATGGCCGAGAAAGACGACGACGGCTACTTCTGGTACCAGTCCCGGAAGGACGACGTCATCATCACCGCGGGCTACCGCGTCGGGCCCGCCGAGGTCGAGGAAACGCTCGTCGAATACCCGGACGTCGAGAACGCAGCCGTCGTCGGCGAGGAAGACGCAGAACGGGGCGAAATCATCAAAGCGTTCGTGAAACTCGCGGGAGAAACCGAGCCGTCGGACGACCTTCGGAACGATATCACGCAGTTCGTCAAGGATCGGCTGGCCAAGTACGAGTACCCTCGCGAGATCGAGTTCGTCGAGAGCTTCCCGACCACGACCACGGGGAAGGTACAACGGCGGAAACTCCGCGAGGAGTGACCGAACCGAACGCACCGGCGTTGCACCAGCTGGCGGTTTCGGTATCGAACGCTTCCACCCGACACCGGCCGGTCGATATGGTCGTCGAAACCGGCGATTGTAGCACCTGACGGAACAGTATTTTTCTCTAACAATCTTCGGCCGATATTTATTGTCCTGGTGACACTAACCGACATACATATATACTTGGAGTAAGTGGGAGTGAGACATGGTACGAGAAGGCCTCTCACGACGAGACGTGTTGGCAGCAACGGGAACCGGTGCTGTTGTTGGACTTGCGGGTTGCTCAAGCGACAGTGGTAACGGGAACGGGAACGGCGGTGGGGGCGGTGGCGACGATGTCTTCAGAGTGGGACTCGTCGCGTTTCAGTCCGGACCGTACTCGGCGTTTGCACCCGACATCCAGGACGCCTTCGAGATGCTCATCGACGACTGGAACGATATGGGCGGCGTTCAGGGAATGGAAGTCGAAGGGTTCAACCGGGACAGTGAAGCCGCGCCCGAGACGGCGATTCAACGGGCACAGGAGTTAATCGACTCGGAGGGAGTCGACATGTTAGCGACGTTCCTCAGTACCGACGAGGACGGTGGTGTGATGAACGTCGGCGGCCGAAACGGCGTGCCGACGGTCACCTGCGCAACCGGCGCACGACTCCTCGTCGACGAGCAGTGTAACCCCTACTCGTTCCGAGCACCGACGTCGACGCTGACGAAAGCGAAAGCCGGAGCGGCCGGTGGCGTCGACCTCTTCGGCGAAGAGGTCTTCCAGCTCAACCCCGACTACAGCTGGGGACACGAGATCCAGGAAGACTGGGAGCGAACCATCGAGGAAGCAGGCGGCACGGTCGTCGATCAGGGATGGGCCGAACTCGGCGCGAGTGACTTCTCGACGCACGTCGGCGCGATTCAGGATGCCGATCCCGACTGGATCCAGTTCGGGTTCGCGGGATCCGGCGCCGTCGCGTTCATGACCGAAGCCCAACAAACCGGTATCGACATTCCGCAGTTCCACCACGTCGCCTACGAACCAACGATCCTCGGCGCCGGCTCGAGTGTCTTCGACGAAACGCGCGTGTACACGCCGACGGAGTACACCTACGACATCGATACGGAAGCCAATCAGGACTTCGTCGATAGATTCGAGTCCGAAACAGGTCGATTGCCAGGGCTCGCCGCCGGCCAGGCCTACCGTCACATCGAAGCGGCCCTCCGGGCGGCAGACGGCGCCGACGGGACGGGTCCCGACACGTTGGTGTCGGCGATTCGAGAGTGGAGCGGCGAGGTGATTTCCGGCGAGTACAATATGCGATCGTGCGACCACCAGGCCTCCTATCCGATGTACATTGCAGAGGTCGACAGCGCGGACGACGACCAGATCTATTGGTCGGTCGAGGAGACGATCCCGGCGGACGAGGTCCTGGCCTCCTGTGACGAGGTTACGGGCCGAATGGAGTGTAGCGTCGAGTAATACGGACGGGTACGAATTACGAATTAGTTATGGTATTACCGCACAATACGCTACTGCAGATAAGTGTCGACGGGATCGTCCAGGGGCTGTACAGTGGCATCTCGTTCGGGATGATTCTCGTGCTCACAGCCGCCGGATTGACGCTGATTTTCGGTCTCATGGGCGTGGTCAATTTCGCCCACGGCGAACTGTACGCCGCGGGTGCGTACGCCGGGTTCGTTCTCTTTGGCGTGACGGGGAATTTCGCGGTCGCGGTCGTCGCCGCGGTCATCGCCGGCTTCGCGATCGGTGCGATCATGGAAGTGAGCATCATCCGGCCGCTGTACGACCGAGAGCCGCTGTATCAACTCGCCGTGACGTTCGGGGCCGCGATCATCCTCATCGAACTCATCGAGGTTATCATCGGCCCGCAAAGCCAGCCGTTTCCGATTCCGGATCTACTGTCGGGGTCGATCGCCGTCGCCGGCTACACCTTCGGGACGTATCGGATATTCCTGATCGTCGCCGGAGGGATCCTCGTGACGGCGCTGTGGCTGTTTCTTACCAAGAGCAAATACGGCCTCATCATTCGAGCAGCGATCTTCGATACGGAGATGGTCGAGTCGATGGGATACGACGTCAATCGTGCCTACACCTTCATCTTCGGCTTGGGTGCAGCCTACGCCGCCATCGCGGGCGTACTCGTGGCACCGCTTTTCGGGCTCTTTCCCGAGATGGGGGCCGAAATCATCATCCTCATCTTCGTCGTCGTCGTCGTCGGCGGACTGGGGAGTTTCAAAGGCGTCATCGTCGCCGGGCTGTTGATCGGAATTGCACAGTCCTTCGGACAGATCTACGTGCCGTGGGCCGCTGAAGCGATCCCGTTCGTACTAATGGTCGCCGTCATCCTCTATCGACCGCAGGGGCTGTTCGGCGTTGAAGGGGTGTTCACCGAATGACATCGATCGGACTCAAACCACGACTGAAAGCCACACAATCCAGATTCGTTACGGTCAAGACGGACATCGAAGAGACGCTACCGCCACAGGTACTGCAATTCCTCCCGGTCATCGCGGGGGTTGCGCTCGCAGCATTGGGATTCGTGTTGCCCGCCCATCCGCTGCAGGTGATGACCCATATCGTGATTCTCGCGATTTTCGGCGTCGCCTACGACCTGCTGTTTGGCTACACCGGACTACTGTCGTTCGGACACGCCGCGTTCTTCGGGACAGGCGCGTACGTATCGATCTATCTCACCACGGCGATGGAGTGGCCGCTGCTGGCGATCCTCGTCGTCGCGATCCTCGCCGGAGTCGTCTTGAGTCTCGTCATCGGCATCATCTCGCTGCGCACACACGGGGTCTACTTCGCCATGTTGACGCTCGCGCTCGCACAACTGCTCTACATCATCGCCTACCGGCTGGACGTCACTGGCGGCGCGTCGGGACTCCCGACCTTCATGCGACCGGAAACGATACTTCCCGTGGTGGATCTGGGGAACAACGTCCACTTCTATCTCCTCTGTGTCGCGATCCTCGTGATCACGTATCTCGTGATGAAGCGCATCCTCTCCTCGCCGATGGGCGACGTCTTCCGAGCGATCCGGGAGAACGAAGAGCGCGCACAGATGATCGGCTACCACACGTTTCGGTACAAACTCGCCTCACTGACGATATCCGGCGTCTTCTCCGTGCTTGCGGGCTCGTTGTTCGGCCTGTTTCTCTACTTCGCGTCGCCGCGGTTCCTCTACTGGCAGATGTCGGGAGAAGTACTCCTGATAACGCTGTTCGGCGGCGCAGGAACGCTGATCGGACCGTTCTTCGGTGCGACGTTCATCGTCCTTCTCGAAGAATTCCTGAGCCCGGTCACCGACCACTGGCTGCTGTTCGTTGGTATCGCGTTCGTCTTCGTCGTGATCCTCTTCCCGAAAGGTATCGTCGGTACGCTCACGCAGGAGGACTAATATCATGCTACTGGAAACAACCGATCTAACGAAACGGTTCGACGGGCTGGTCGCCGTCGACCAGGTCGATCTCTCCGTCGAGAAGGGTGAGATCCAATCGATTATCGGCCCGAACGGCGCTGGCAAGACGACGACGTTCAATCTGTTGACCGGAATGCTCTCGCCCTCCGACGGCGAGATTCGTTTCAACGGCGAAGATATTACCGACGAGTCGTCCGAGAAACGGGTCAAGCGCGGTATTTCGCGCTCGTTCCAGATCACGAATATCTTCCCCGAACTCACCGTCCGAAAGAACATTCGCATCGCCGTCCAGGAAGAGTACGGCTACGGCTGGAACTTCTGGACGAAGACCGAGGACATTCCGGAACTCGAGGAACGAACCCTCGAGATCATCGATTACGTCGGCATCACCGCCGACCCCGACGCCGAGGCATCGACGCTCTCACACGGCGAGAAGCGACTGCTCGAGTTAGCGATCGTCGTCGCCCGAGATCCGGAGTTGATCATGCTCGACGAACCCGCTGCGGGGATGTCCGAAGAGGAGACCAAGGAGGTCGTTGACTTGATCCACTCGCTCAACGAGGAGTATACGATCCTGCTCATCGAACACGACATCGATCTCATCATGGAACTCTCCGACACGATTACGGTCTTGGCCAACGGTGCGGTGATCGCCCAGGGAACCCCCGAGGAGGTCGGATCGAGCGACCGTGTCCAGGAGGCGTATCTCGGAGGTGAGTTCGTATGAGCCCGTTGCTCTCGGTCGAGGGGATCGACACCTACTACGGCGATTCACACATCCTCCACGGCACCTCCCTCGAGGTCGCCGAGGGGGAGGTCGTCGGACTCCTCGGTCGCAACGGCGTTGGGAAGTCGACGACGCTGCGAAGCATTCTCGGCCATACGCCCCCCGAACGAGGCGAGATTACCTTCCGCGGGGACTCGATCACCGATCTCAAGCCGAACGACATCTCCAAGCGAGGGATCGGCTGGGTGCCGGAAGATCGACGGATCTTCCCGGCGCTGACCGTCGAGGAAAACCTCAAGCTCGCCCGGCGGACCGACACCGTGCCGTTCGAGACGGCCTACGACTACTTCCCGAAACTCGAGGAGCTATCGTCCTCGACGGGCGGACAGCTAAGCGGCGGCGAACAGCAGATGCTCGCCATCGCTCGCGGCATCCTCGGCGATTTCGACCTGTTGCTGATCGACGAGCCGACCGAGGGGCTCGCGCCGATGATCGTCGACGACGTCGTCGACGCGCTCGAGGAGATCCAGTCGGAAGCGACGATTCTGCTCGTCGAACAGAGCGTCGACGTCGTCAACGCGCTGGCGGATCGGATATACATCATGGACAAAGGACGGATCGTCGCCGAAACGGACGACATCGAGCGTGACTCGGAACTGATCGACCAACACCTCAAGGTCTCGACCGAGTAACCGAACTACGCTCGCTGCTCGAGCGACTGTTTGTCGAGTTTTCCGACGTCGGTTACCGGGAGCGACTCGAGTATCGTCACGTCCCGCGGTCGCTTGTAGGCCGCCATCTCCGAGTCGGCCCACGAGAGGATATCGTCGGCCTCGAGCGAGTCGTCGGCGAGCGTGACGAACGCGACGACTTCTTCGCCTCGAGTCTCGTGTGCCCGACCGACGACGGCGGCGTTGTCGATGCCCTCGTGTTCTTTGAGGATGGCCTCGACCTCGGCCGGTGACACCGAGTAGCCGCTGGATTTGATCATCGCCTTGCGCCGCCCGAGGAAGTAGAGACAGTCGTCCTCGGTCAGCTTCCCGACGTCGCCCGTCAGCACGTACTCGCCGTAAAACGCGTCCTCGGTCCGGTCGGGTTTGTTCAGATAGCCGACCATCGTCGACGGCGATGCGACGCTGATCTCTCCTTTCTCGCCGCGAGGGAGTTCCTCGTGGGTTTGCCAGTCCCGGACGACGATGTCGACGTCGTGTGCGGGCCGACCCATGAAGCCGTCCTCGACGGTGCCGAGACCGCGAGTGAATGTATCCATCGTGTGGGTCTCGCTCAATCCGTAGGCAGCCTCGAACATCTCCCCACCAGTGATCGACTCCCATCGCTCACAGAGCGCCTCGGTGAGCGACTGGCCGAAACTCGTCGTCGGATTGCGTTCGAACGACGTGAGATCGTACGCCTCGAGCTCCGGATGGTCGACGACGCCACGAACCATCGGCGTCGTCAGCCAGCCGATCGTCGGTTCGTGGGCATCCGCGGCTTCGAGCAGTGCGTCCGGCGAGTACCGCGTCAACAAGACGACGGTGCTGCCGTGTATCAGCGGCGTATCGACGGCGAACAGTTTCCCGGCGACGTGGAAGATCGGCATCACCTCGAGTAACCGTGTGTCGTCACCGTAGCCGGTG
This sequence comes from Salinadaptatus halalkaliphilus, assembly GCF_006543045.1. Taxonomy (GTDB): domain Archaea; phylum Halobacteriota; class Halobacteria; order Halobacteriales; family Natrialbaceae; genus Salinadaptatus; species Salinadaptatus halalkaliphilus. The sequence goes on from NZ_RBZW01000076.1 coordinate 259,016, forward strand.
ACCGCCGCGTTGCTGGCGGCTTTGGTGAGGATCGTCTCGTAGGTGTGTTGACAGCCCTTCGGTTGCCCGGTGGTCCCGGAGGTGTACTGGAGCAAGACCACGTCGTCCATCGCCGTCGACGGCTCGTCGTACGCCGCGGGGGCGTCCTCGAGTGCCTGTCCGAAGTAGAGGGTCGAATCGTCCGTCGGTTGTCGGTTGACGGCGGTCGCGTCCGCCATATCCTCGTGGATCGGCGGCGTCGGATCGTCCGGGAGGTACGCCTCGAGGCGCGTATAGACCACGTCCGAGAGCGGCGACTCGTCGCGAACGTCCTCGAGAACGTCCGCGTAGGCGTCGAGTGCAAGCACGACGTCGACATCGCCGTCCTCGAGTTGATAGGAGACGCGGTGTGCTTTCGCCATCGGGCTGCAGGGACTCACCCGCATGCCGAGCCGGTGGGCGGCATGGTAGCCGACGTAGTACTGCGGACAGTTCTGGAGAAACAGCATGAGCGTGTCCCCCTTCCCGTAACCGCGGTCGGCGAGAACGCCTGCGAACGCGTCGACGGCGTCGTTCAACTCCCCGTAGCTGATCTCGGTGCCGTAGTAGATCAGCGCCGGTTTCCTCGGCGTTTCCTCGGCGTGGCGTCGAAGATACTCGTGAAGCGGTCGCGTCCCGTGTGGAACCGTCGGTTCAGCCGGGACCTCGTCGGGAAACTGCGCTGGCTGTGTCGTTACCATGTCTACGAATACCATGTGACGCACCAACTATAATAGGTGCGGAATACGAGACCGAGTGGCCGGCTGCTCGAGGGAGAGAAAGCGGTGTCGAAAAGCCGTGTCGGCAGTTAGAACTCGTTGATCACGGGAATGCCGGCCGTCTCGTAGTTCGTCATCGCGGCGAGTTTGTCGGAGACGTCCTCGAGACCGACGGTCTCGGAGACGACCCGGCTGGGATCGAGTTTCCCGCTCTGGACCATCCGGAGGATCTCGTCGTACCGCGGGGGCTGCATCCCGAACGAGCCGATGAACTCGATCTCTTTCATGACCATCAGGTCGGTCGTCAACGGGACGACGCCCTGTTCTTCTTCGGAGGTGAGGCCGATTTGGATGTGCTGGCCGAGTCGGCGAAGACACTGGACCGAGTTCTGTGCCGTCTCGGCAATGCCGAGCGCGTCGATCGAAACGTCTGCACCGCCGTCCGTAATCGCCTGGATCTCACGGGCGACGGTATCGACATCGCCGACGTTGACCGTCTCGGTCGCGCCGAGTTCCGTCGCGGTCTCGAGTTTGTCGGCTTTGATATCGACGGCGACGACGTGTGCGCCGAGCGCGTCGGCGATGTGGACCGCAGAGAGCCCGACGCCGCCACAGCCGTGGACGGCGACCCAGTCGCCGGCCTCGAGGTCGGCGCGGTGGGCCAGCGCGTGGAACGCGGTCATGAACCGACAGCCCAGCCCGGCCATGTCGACCGAGGAGACGCCCTCGGGGAGCGCCACGGCGTTGAAATCGGCGCTTGGAACGTGGACCTGTTCGGCGAACGCGCCCTGTACCGACTCGGCGAAGCCGAGCGGACGGACGTTTTCACAGATGTTCGAATGGTCGGTCAGACAGCAGTGACAGGTCCCGTCGGCGATGTTGAACGGGACGGCGATTCGATCGCCGACCGAGACCGTCTCCACGTCAGTTCCGACTTCGACGACGGTACCTGCCGGTTCGTGGCCGAGAATCTGGCCTTCCGGTGGCTGTGCGCCGATCCAGCCCCAGTCTCCCTGCCAGCCGTGCCAATCACTCCGGCAGATACCACAGGCTTCGGTTTCGATGACGACGCCGTCCTCGGCAGCCGAGGGGCTCGGAACGTCTTCGATCTCGAGTGGCTCTCCGTAGTCGCTGAGTACTGCAGCTCGCATGATTGTCACACGATGCCACATCGATAAAGCACTTTCTGTCCCGGCTATCGACGGCCGGCCACTGTCGCGAGGACGTACAGCCCGGTTTCGAGACCTTCGGGAGGCGACGATACTCCCTATGAACGAGATGTAGACACGGAAACGGCTCGAGTCCGGGCGTGTCGATACAAACGTTTATTGTGGTGTTATGTGTCATCAGCACCCATGAACGAGTGGACGACCAGTTACGATCAGCAGCCACTGCTTTGCGTCACGCTTTCCGATCTATTGCGAAATCGCGCCGATCAGATCGGCGATCAGCCCGCAATCGTGTACGGGCCAAGCGATCGAACGTACACGTTCGACGAACTGAACGACGTCGCGAATCGAATCGCGAACTCGCTGCTCGAGGCGGGGATCAATCACCAAGAGAAGGTGTCGGTCATGGCGAGCAACCCACTCACAGCCGTGCTCTCGATGGTCGGGATCAACAAGGCAGGGATGGTGTACTCGCCGATCAATTTCGAGTACAAGGGGGATGCGCTGTCGTACCAGATCAACGATACAGCACCAGAACTACTGATTATCGAGGAGCAGTACGTCGATCGACTCAACGCTATCGCCGACGGCATACGATCGGTTCCCGACGTCGTTGTCGTCGAGGCCGACGACGAGGGCGAGTCGCCTGCGGATCAGTTTTCGGCGACATCCTTCGACGAGCTTCGGGACGGAAACGACGACGAGCCGCCGGTCGAGGTATCCTGGGACGACGAAGCGAGCATCGTCTATACGTCGGGGACGACCGGGATGCCGAAGGGGGTCGTGATCCCCTACCGGTGGATTTTCGCCAACTACACGCTCTTTCGACAACAGCTGCTGAACAGCGACGACGTCGTCCACACCTCGTTACCGATGTATCACGTCGGCGGTGTGTACTTCGATCTTCACAGCGGCTGGATTGCGGGCGCGCCGACGGTCCTCTGGGATCGATTCAGTCCGACCGACTTCTGGGACCGCATCGACGAGTACGAGGCCACGACGGTGACGCTCGTGTCGGTAATGGCGACGTGGCTCGAGAAACAGGGCCAGCGAGACACACCGACGACGCTCAACAAAGTCCACATGCAGCCGTTGCCCGAACAGTACGAACGGATGGCATCCGATTTCGGCTTCGATTTCGTCACCGTCGGCTTCGGACAGACCGAATCGGGGATGCCCATCGCTGGAGCTATTCGCGCGGCCCGGGGTGACGATGCGACATCGACCGACGTTCGTCGCGGAAAGCCCCCGGAGACGATCGCCAACGATGTCGAGAGCATCGGCGCACCCGTGATCGACGCCGCCCCGGACGACCGATACATGGGTCGGCCGATCGAATCGATTATGGAGGTGACGACGCTCGACGACCGCGACGAACGGACGGATACCGGCGTCCCAGGGGAACTCGCGGTCCGTCCGAAACTACCCGGAATCATCCTGAAAGCATACTACGGCAAGCCGGAACGAACGGTCGCGGCGTTTTCGAATCTCTGGTTTCACACGGGTGATTCGGCCTACGCCGACGATCGAGACAACTATTTCTACGTCGATCGGCAGGGAGATGTCATTCGTCGACGCGGCGAGAATATTTCGTCCCTGCAAGTCCAGGAGATACTCAACAGCCATAGCGAGGTCGAAACGACGGCCGCGTATCCAGTTCCGGCACGCGAAGGCGGCGAAGACGAAGTCGCAGTGACGGTCGAACCCGTCGCCGGAGCCGAACTCACCGAGCGCGACCTGCGAGCGTTCGTCGACGATCGAATGCCCGAATTCATGCGACCGGCATACATCGATTTCACGGACCAGATGCCGACGACCAAGACGAACAAGTTAGAAAAGTATAAACTTCGACAGCGAACTGTCGACCGGGAAAATCTCTGACTCGTGATAGTTGTCGATAGCCACCCAGATGAACCCATAATAGAAGGTATGAATGATTAGCATAATAGATATATAAAATATATCTATATTCCGATCATTTATGGCAGGCACAGCTAGTCGCCACATAACGGCGCTAATACGTACAAATACACATACTTCGAATTTCTATCGCTCGATGTCTCATAGCCGAACGTTATCCATAACACCATCGTAAAAACTATCTGGGAGCATATTATCGTCTGCAAGCTTGTTTCTCCATTAGAGCAGACAATATATCACCCACTATATAAATCATCTGAATACCCAGAGTTCAAATATATTCTTCGGGCGACATCTGGTCACCTCGAGATCGGAGGACGAACGCGTAGTTTTACTGCTACGGGCCCGAAGACAGACGTATGACCTACCGGAAGGTGAACTACGAAGACGTCGATCAGGTCTCGAGTGCGATGCACTTTCTCAGCGACCCCCTCGAGACGGAACAGGTCGGCGTAACCGTCGCTCGCTGCGATCCGGGCTGGAACAGCCGCCCACACGATCACGCGGACAACGACCACGAGGAAGTGTACGTCCTCATCGAGGGCGAAGCGACGGTCGTCATCGACGACGAACCGATCGAGATGGAAACCGGCGACGCCGTCTGGATCTCGCCGGAATCGACCCGCCAGATCAAAAACGGTAACCAGGAGAGCGCGTTCGTTCTCGTGAGTGCGCCCAGTATCGGCGACGAGAACGGCGACGATGGCGAGTGGTTGCTCACTGGCTTTGCCGGATGATTGCGGTCGAGACGGTCCCCAGTATGATTTGAGTGGATCGACGAGGAGGCGAGGAATCGACGAGGTGCTTCGTGGTCGAACGCTCGCGGGAAGTACCTGACGCGAGAATCGGCGAGACGATTTAGTGTGTCCGTGTCGTCCATCGAGCGTAGGTGAGAACCGATCTACTCGAAACACCATGCCGCCATTTCCCTGCTCGTGACCGCCGGTCTCGTCGTCGTGCTCCCGCCAGTGTCGGTCTCCGGGGTCGCCGTTCCAACCATCGGCGTGCTCGTGTTCGGGACCGCACTCGGGGTGCTCGTCGACCTCGATCACTTCGTCATCGCGCGGTTCAAAACTGGCTCCTGGGACGCCGCCCAGTTCTGTCTGGGCCACCCTACTGCAGTCTTTACCGACCAGGGGCGGATTTTCGACCCGGGGGACGTCGGCGTCCTCTCGAGGCTGTTGAGTCACCTGCTCGTCACGGGCGTGCTCGTTTCGATCGTCGCCCTCTCGAGCGTCCCGTTGGCAGTCATCGTCGCTGGCGTCCTCTATGCTCACATCTGTGCCGATATCGTCTGGGACATCTGGCGCGTCGACAGTCACGCCAACGGGGCGGCCGACACTGGCGAGCTCGCTCGAGCGTTTCGCTGACCGAACCGACGGTCGTTGGGGCGCTGCCGCCGACGCCACGAAACACGAACGGCCGTCCAGCGCAGCCCCCGGCTATATTCCGCGTCCCGTGGTGGGCCACGGCATGAAGTTGCTCGAGGACAGCATCGTTCCCGACCACGCCCACGACATCAAACAGGAAGCCAGGGAGTTCGCCCACGAGCACATCGAACCCGCCGCGACGGAGTACTTTCGATCGGGCGAGTATCCCGAGGAGATACTCGAGGCCGGCCAGGACGCACAGCTCGTCGCCCAAGACATCCCCGAAGAGTGGGGTGGGCGCGGTCTCGACCTGCCACAGTTGCTCGCGATCACCGAGGAGTTCTACCGAGCGGACGCCGGCATCGCGCTGACGCTGCAACTGGCGAGTTTCGGCTGTGAGATGACCTACGAGTACGGTACCGACCAGCAGTGCGAGGAGTATATTCGCCCAGTCGCCGAGGGCGATCAGCGTTCGGGCCTGGCCGTCTCGGAGCCGGACACCGGCAGCGACCTCGCGGGGATGGAGACGACCGCCGAACGAGACGGCGACGAGTACGTCATCGACGGCGAGAAGTACTGGATCGGCAACGGCGTCGAGGCCGATTGGGTGACCCTGTATGCCCGCACCGGCGACGACGAGACCAACCGGTACGGCAACCACTCAATGTTCATCGTACCGACCGATACCGACGGCTACGACGCCGAACACATTCCCGAAAAGATGGCGATGCGCGCCTCGAAACAGGCCCACATCGAACTCGAGGGTTGTCGCGTCCCTGAAGAGAACCTGATCGGTACCGAAGGGGCCGGCTTCTGGATGCTCGCGGAGTTCTTCAACCAGGGACGGCTGGTCGTCTCGGGTCACGGCCTCGGGTTGGCAGCGGCCGCCATCGAGGAGGCCTGGGAGTTCGTCCACGACCGCGAGGAGTTCGGGCGGACGATCAGCGAGTTTCAGGCGGTACAACACGGCCTCGCCGACATGCTCCTCGACTTCGAGCGCGCTCGCGCGCTCACCTGGCGCGCCTGCGAGAAGGTCGAGAGCGGCGAGAACGCGGGCTATTGGGCGGCGCTGGCGAAGACGACCGCGACGGAGGCGGCAGTCGACGTGGCCGAACAGGGGATGCAGTTCCACGGCGGCCGCTCGATTCTCGACGAGCGACGGATCGCTCGCGTCTATCGGGACGCTCGGATCCCCGTCGTCTACGAAGGCGCAAACGAAATCCAGCGGAATCTGATCTACGGGCAGGCGTCTTGATGTGGACTGCTGTAGTCTGGTACCGTTCCAACCGTCGACTGATGGGCCGCAACCAGCACAGCTGGATTCGACCCACGCCGCGGATTCGACCCTGCAGTGCAGGCGTGGGACGCTACCAGCCAGCGCGACTGCGACCCGTCATGCGGTCGAACGGAATACCGGTACGAGAGGCCGTCTGAGACGGCGACTATCGTTCACCCCAGTCGATGTCGAGAACAGTTCAACACAGTGACCGGCTTGAGCGACATGTCGAAAGAACAATCTCGCTCGAAACGGAGTGTCCATTCGAACCCGTCGGATCGCACGGCTGGGTGCACGGACTGCTATGAGTCGACCACGCGTCCTCTGTGTGAGCAACGACCGGGCAACGCGGGCAGCCGTTACGCTGTCGCTGACGGACGTCCCAGTAGATGTCGTCATCGCGCAGGACTCGTCTCGAGCTGTCGAGCGCCTCGAGACCGAGGGGATCGACGCCGTCGTCATCGACGCGAGTACGGTGGCGACCGTCCCGACCGTCGTCGACGCCGTCGATACCCAAGCGCCGGATATTCCGACGTTCGTCCACTGGGGCGAAGACGGCGATTCCGTTGCCGTCCTGAGCGAGGTCGTCGCCCGGAGCGACGAGACGGAATCCAGGACGCGGCTGACGGACGCGATTACCGATCGCATCGTCACCGGCATCGATACGGCACTACAATCGGGATCGGAGCCAGTCACCGGGGATTCGGAGCCACGCATCGCAGATGCGCCGGACGACCTCGAGGAACTCTTAGAGCGCGTTCGCTACCGGCTCGTCGACGCCCGTTCGCCAATCGTCGTCGAACGCGTCATCCGAGAGGAGTGTCAGCGCATCGATCGCTTCTCGTTCGCCTGGGTTGGCGAGTACGACCGGGGCGAACGCGAGATCGTCCCCTGGCTCACCGATCCGACCGCGACGGACTGGCCCTTGCAACGAACCTTCGGCGTTGGCAGCGGCGAGCAGCCACTCTTCGAGCAGGCGCTCCAACGTGGCGAGTTACAGCTGCTCGAGGACGTTGGCGCTAATCGGGACGCTGTACCGCTCGCCGACCACGCACTCGAAGCCGACGTGGAGTCGGTCGCGGTCGCGCCACTTGCCTCGGCGGAGGATCGATACGGCGTGCTCGTCGTTTATACACGCGATACACTGTCGATGGCGGACCAAGCGGTCATCCGATCACTCGCCGACACCGCCTCGTCGGTGCTCGAGACGATCGCCGTTCGTGGTCGCCTCGCTCACCGGGAACGTGCCCTCAATCGATACGAACGGCTCGTCGAAACGGCAGGCGACGGTATGTACGTCCTCGACGATCAGGGTCATTTCACGACTGTCAACGATGCACTCGTCGAGATGACCGGCTATACGCGTGCCGGCTTGCTCGGCGAACACGCGTCGATCCTGTTTGACGAAGCGGACGTCACGGCCGGTCGAACGACGATCCGGTCGTTACTCGAAGACGGCGATCAGACCGATACCGTCGAGATGACACTCGAGACGAAAACCGGCGATCGCATTCCGAGCGAAGCACAGATCGCCATCCTCGTAGACGACGGCGAGTTCCTCGGCTCGGTCGGTGTCGTCCGGGACATTACGGAGCGAAAACGGAGCGAACGGAAACTGCGCGAACAGAACGAGCGCCTCGATGCCTTCGCCAGAATCGTCAGTCACGACCTCCGAAATCCCCTCGGCGTCTCGCAGGGCTATCTCGATCTCGTCGAGGAAACGGGGTCGATCGACCACGTCGATCAGGTCCGAGACGGGCTCGATCGGATGGAGTCGATCATCGACGACGTGCTCGCGATCGCTCGCGACGGCGAGTGGGCCGCCGACACCGAGACCGTCGCACTCGAAGACATCGCCGCCGACGCGTGGGAACACGTCTCGACCGAGACGGCGGCGCTCTCGATCGACACCCAGGCGACGATCGTCGCCGATCGGTCGCGACTCCTGCGGCTGCTCGAGAACCTCTTTCGGAACAGCGTGGAACACGGTTCCACGAGCAGTCGGCCACAGGCCGACGACAGTGTCGAAGACGACGGTATCGCGGTGACTATTCGTGTCGGCTCGTTCGACGCCCCCGATCGACACGGATTTTACGTCGAAGACGACGGCACTGGACTGCCGGCGGACATTCGTGACGACCTGTTCGATCCCTCGGTGTCGTCGGGGACGGACGGTCTTGGGATCGGGCTCTGGATCGTTCGAGAAGTTGCGACTGGCCACGGCTGGTCGGTCACGGCGAGCGAAAGCGAGAACGGCGGGGCGCGGTTCGAGTTCGATTTCGACGAGGAGTAATCTACGACAGATCCTGAAATGCACCGACGAAATCGTCGTGTGAGGACATGCCGGAGACCGTCTCGTTGACCTGTGACTCGAGGTCGGTGACCCGATCGCAGAGTTGCTGATACTCCTCGTTGGTTTCGAGCTCGCGATCGGGTTTTTCGGACTCGAGCAGCGCTTTCTTCGAGACGAGTGCGTAGTACTCCTGAATGTCGGTTTCGTAGGCCGACCGCGTCGAGACGTCTTCGACCATCTCGAGCAGTTCGTCCTTCGAGACCGGCTTGACGAGGTAGTCGTCAAAGCCCATCTGAATGATATCGAAGTCCGGGTCGACCGCCGTCACCATGACGACGCGGCTGTCGTACTCCCGGTCGCGAAACTTCTCGAGGACTTCGTCGCCGGAGAGCCCGGGCATCCGCCGGTCCAGCAGAACGACATCGACACTCTCGCTCATCGCCTCGAGTGCCTGCTCGCCGTCGTAGGCGGTCTCGACCGACCAGTCGGCCTCGAGCCAGGCCGCAAATAGATCCGCGAGTCGAGACTCGTCGTCGACGACGAGGATCTTCCCCTCGCCACTCATTGGGTTACCCCTCCGTTCGTTCCGTCCATTACTGCCACGAGTCACTCATTGAGCCTCTGGGACATAAAACTCGCGACCAAATGTAAGATACCATACTATTATTCCGTCGGTGGCGGTTGTGATTCGGGAGCGACCGGACGGTGAGACGGACCACCGTCATACGGAGTGGTGTCGACCAGACCGAAACCAACTGACCGAAAACGAGTCCGTCTCGGGACAGTCACCGTCGCCGCTCACCTCGAGGTCGACGCTTACTTCCCTTCGAAGTTCGGCTCCCCGTCGCCCATGAAGGCCGTGATTCCCTCCATGAGGTCGTCGGTTGCCATCAGGTGGCCAAAGGCCGACGCCTCGTACTCGAGACCGGCCTCGGTGTCGTCCCGACCCGCGAGCATCGCGCGTTTGGTGTACTTCTGGGCGATCGGCGGCCCGCCGGCGAGATCGGTCGCCAACTCGAGGGCGCGCTCTGCGAGGGCGTCGTTGTCGACGACCTCGTTGACGAAGCCGTAGTCGGCCATCGTCGCGGCCTCGTAGCGCTCGGCCGTGAGAATGATCTCTTTCGCACGGCCCTCGCCGACGATGTGTTTGAGTCGCTGTGTCCCGCCCCAGCCCGGCAACAGACCGAGATCCAGTTCCGGCTGGCCGAACTCCGAGCGCTCGCTGGCGACGCGCATGTCTGCGCAGGTGGCAAGCTCCATCCCGCCGCCGAGACAGAAGCCGTCGATACCGGCGACGACTGGCATGTCACAGGTCTCGAGCGTGCCGAACGTCTGCTGGCCCTGTTTGGAGAGCTCCTGGGCCGCAATCGGGTCCGCCCCGCCGGCGGCCATACTCTGGACGTCCGCGCCCGCGGAGAACGCCTTCTCGCCCTCGCCCGTAATCAGGATCGACCGGACGTCATCGTCGTCCTCGAGCAACTCGACCGCCGCGGTGAGTTCCTCGAGCAGTTCGTCGCTGATGGTGTTCATCCGGTGGGGCCGATCGAGGACGATATGACCGACCATCTCGCCGGGGTACTCGACGCGAATCGCCTCGAAGTCGACGCCCTCGCCATCGTCGTCTGCCGACTCGTAGAAGCCACCCTCGCCCGCTCGCTCCTCGAGGTAATCGGCGGGCGCGTACCGTTCGTGGCCCGTCTCCTCGTAGGCCGCTTCGAGGGCCTCGAGGGCGTTCTCGAGGCCGAACTCGTCGACCATTGTGACGGGGCCGTCGGGGAAGCCGGCACCGAGTTTGGTCGCCTCGTCGATCGATTCGGGCGGTGCAACGTCGTTGCCGATCAGCTTCGCGGCCTCGTTGGCCATCGACGCGAGCAGTCGCTGCTTGACGAGGTCGGACTGTTCGTCGGTCGGAATCTCCGCGCCCGGGCCGTCCTCGTAGTCGTAGAAGCCCTTGCCCGTTTTCTTGCCGAGTTCATCGTTCTCGACCGTGCGCTCGAGGAGCGGACACGGCTCGTAGGGCTCGCCCAGCACCTCGTGCATGTACTCGAGGACGTGGTAGCTGACGTCGTTACCGACCTGATCACCGAGTTCGAAACTGCCCATCGGCAGTCCCATCTCGAACTTCGTCGTCGAGTCGACCTCGGCGATGGTCGCTTCGTCGCTCTCGACGAGCCAGCAAGCCTCGTTCATCAGGGGCACGAGAATTCGGTTGACGATGAAGCCGGGCGAGTCCTTGTGGACGCGTACGGGTGACTTGCCGATATCGTCGGCCAGTGCTTCGATCACGTCCAGCGTCTCCTCGTCGCTCTCGGCACCCGAAATGACCTCGACGAGATCCATCCGGACCGGCGGGTTGAAAAAGTGCATCCCGCAGAACTGCTCGGGTCGGTCGGTGAACTCCGCGAGCTTCGAAATAGAGAGACTCGAGGTGTTCGTCGCGAAGATCGTTCGCTCTGGCGCAACGGACTCGAGTTCCTCGTAGACATCCTGTTTTATCTCCATCTGTTCGGGAACGGCCTCGACGACGACATCGACATCGCCACACGCTTCCGCCATGTCGACCAGCGGCGAGATCCGATCGAGAGCTGCCTCGGCTTCCTCGTCGCTCAGCTGGTCGTTCTCGGCGAGCTTCTCGAGCGACCACTCGATCTGCTCGTAGCCGTTCTGGACGAACTCGTCGTTGATATCGCGCATGTTCACGTCGTAGCCGGCCATCGCGAGGACTTCCGCGATGCCGTGGCCCATATTGCCGGCTCCGAGAACTGCGACAGTGTTGATATCTTCTAACTCCATGCTCGAACATGTGTCGGGCGGCTGTTTCAACGTTTCCCTATTCACCGAAGAAACTCTCGTTCGGTTCACATCGGGTTACAAAGGACTATACAACGCCGGTTGGAATGTGTAAGCATGGAATTCGGTCTCACCGAAGAACAGCAACAGATTCGCGAAGAGGTACAGCGCTTCGCCGAGAACGAAATCGTCCCGCAGGCGACGGCGTTCGACGAAGAGGAGACGTTCCCCCACGACATCGTCGATCAGGCAGCTGAGATGGGCCTCGTCGGCTCGTCGATCCCGATCGAGTACGGCGGTGCCGGCTACTCGACGCTCGATACCGTCATCATCGCCGAGGAACTGTTCTCCTACGACCCCGGGATCGCGCTCTCGATTCTGGCCTGTTCGTTTGGCACCGAGGCAATCATGGAGTTCGGAACCGAAGGCCAGAAAGAGCGCTTCCTCGAGCCGGTTGCAGCCGGCGAGAAGATCTCCGGGGCTGCCATCTCCGAACCCGACACCGGCTCGGACGTCTCCTCGGTCTCGACGAAAGCCGAGAAAGACGGCGACGAGTGGGTCGTCAACGGCAACAAGATGTGGATCACCAACGGTACCGTCGGCGACTTCTTCGTCGTCCTCTGTAAGACCAATCCCGACGCCGAGGGCCGCTACAACGGCTTCAGTCAGATCGTCGTCGAATCCGACCGCGACGGCTTCGAAGCCGACAAGATCACCGGCAAAATGGGGATTCGGGCCTCCGACACCGCCGAACTCATCTTCGACGACGTTCGCGTCCCCGAGGAGAACCTCATCGGCACGCGCGACGCCGCCTTCATGCAACAGATGCAGTTCTTCGATGCCACCCGCGCCGGCGTCGCCGCACAGGGCGTCGGGATCGCGAAAGGCGCCCTTCGCAACGCCCTCGAGTACGCCCAGGACCGCGAACAGTTCGGCCAGTCCATCTCCGAGTTCCAGGCCATCCAACACAAACTCGCCGAGATGGCGACCGAAACCGAGGCCGCTCGCAACCTGACCTACAAGGCCGCCTGGAACGTCGAACAGGGCAACGACGTCACCAAACTCGCCTCCATGGCCAAGGAGCACGCCTCTCGGACCGCCGTCGAGGTGGCCAACGAGGCCCTCCAGATCCACGGCGGCGCCGGCTACGTCAACGACTTCCCCGTCGAACGCTTCTACCGCGACGCCAAGATCACCCAGATCTACGAGGGCACCACCGAGATCCAGAAGAACGTCATCGCCCGCGAACTGCTCGGCAAAGGGTTCTAGAAACCGAAGTTTTGCTCTGGGGGTACGCCTTGGCGCACCCTCGGCAAAAATTCGATTACAAGCGCTCCTCCTTTCCCTTCGCTCGTTTCACTCGCTCCGAGTCATACGGGCACGGGCCGGCTTCCGAAAGAGGAGGTGGGCTTTAGTTGATAGCGCGTTTACCTGCCCGTATGAGCGAGCGCGGAGCACAGACGCAGTGCCGACCCGATTACCGTGGCGGCCACAGAACGCGCTCGCCGAACCCGACTGACGGGGACCGATACGAATGAGCACAGACACGATCACGCTGACTCGTGATGCCGACGAGTGGATCGCCATCGACGAAGCAACCGGTGTTGAAGCCCGGGGTGAAACACGGACGCAAGCGCTCGAGCGACTCGACGACACAGTCTCGCGTGACGACGAGGCGCGGGTCGTCAAAACGCCCGAGACGCTCGGTGGCAAGCCCCGACTTGAGGGTACGCGTATCGGGGTGTTTACGATCGGCGAAAGCATCCGTGAAGGGGGGCAAACGGTCGAGGAGATTTTGAACGGCTACCCCGACCTCTCTAGACGACAGGTGCGTGTTGCACTCGAGTACTACGACGACCATCCCGAGGCGATGGACGTGATTCGAATGCAGCGGAAAGCGACGAAGTACCGGCTTCGAAGCCAGAGTCGTGCCCCCAGCACCGAAGAGTCCGAGACGGGAGCGTAACCGTGCGACTGTTGTGCGACCACAACGTCAACGAACAGTACACCGAGGCGTTCCGACAGCCGGACTGGATCACCGTCGTGACGGTCCGTGAAGTGCTCGCACAGGACGCTCAAGACGACGAAATTGGACGATACGCAGCGGCGAACGACTGGGTCATCTTCACCGAAGACGACGATCACCTCGAGTACGAGCAGGATCGCGGCGTCGTGCTATATCACCAGACCGAACTGCCATCACCGGGTGACGTCACTGCCGCACTCGCGGCTATCGACGCCGTCTATACAGACCGTAGCGACGTTCGAGAATTCGTACCGGGCGAGTGGGCTTGAGCGGTCACCGTGTCGCCCCAGTATATTACGTCGGAGCGAGAACGGCGAGCCATGACGACGCTTTCAGTATCCGGCGGCCGCGTCCTCCTGCCCGATCTGTCGATTTCTCGCGCCGACGTACTGATCGATCAGGACGACGGGACGATTCTCGAGATCGGTCCTCGACGCCGAGCACACACTCGTGACACCGGGGTTCGTCAACGGCCACTGTCATACCCCGATGACGTTGCTCCGGGGGCTGGCCGACGACAAGCCGCTGGATCGCTGGCTCGAGGCGGACATCTGGCCGGCCGAGAGCGAGTTCGAACCCGAAGATATCCGCGCTGGTGCCGAACTGGGCGTCCTCGAGATGATCAAATCCGGGACGACCGGGTTCGCCGAGATGTACTTTCACGTGCCGGAAATCGCCGACGCCGTCGAGCGAGCGGGCGTCCGCGCGATGCTCGGCCACGGTATCGTGACCGCTGGGAAGGGCGACGAGCCAGCACGGGCCGACGCCGAGGAGAGTCTCGCGTTCGCCCGCAAGTACGACGGCGCGGCCGACGGGCGCATTTCGACGGCGTTCATGCCCCACTCGCTGGTGACCGTCGGCACCGAGTATCTCGAGGAATTCGTCCCGAAAGCTCGCAACCTCGGCGTGTCGATCCACTACCACGCAAACGAGACGCTGAACGAGGTGACGCCGATCGCCGAGGAGTACGGCGTTCGGCCGCTGTCTTACGCCGCCGAATACGGCCTGCTCGAGCCGGATGACTTCGTCGCCCACGGCGTCCACGTCGACGACACCGAGATCGAGTTGCTGGCCGACGCGGGAACGAGCGTGATCCACTGTCCCGCCTCGAACATGAAACTCGCCAGCGGGATGGCTCCCGTACAGCGCATGCTCGAGGCCGGCGTGGCCGTCGGCCTCGGTACCGACGCGGCCTCGAACAACGATCTCTCGATGCTCGGGGAGGCCCGCGATGCCGCCATGCTCGGCAAACTCGCCGCTGATGACGCCAGCGCCGTCGACGCCGAGGCAGTCGTCCGGATGCTCACGGCGGGCAGCGCCGACGCGCTCGGATTCAATTCGGGTCGTCTCGCAGCCGGCGCGCCCGCCGATCTGGCGGTGATCGACCTCGAGTCGGCACATCTGACCCCGGCACATGACCTCGTGAGCCACCTCGCGTACGCGGCGCGGGCCGACGACGTGCGCCACACCGTCTGTGACGGGCAGGTGCTCATGCGGGATCGCGAAGTCCAGACGCTCGAGGAGCGTGCCGTGCTCGAGCGCGCGCGAGACGCGGCAACGAACCTGTAAGACGGCCACCGGCGGACCGATTCCTCTCTGACCGATCGAACCGAAAGGCAATTCTGGGCAACAGGAGAAGGATCCGCCATGCTTTCGATCGCGCTTGCCGGAAAGCCAAACGCCGGCAAGTCCACGTTCTACACCGCGGCGACGATGGCGGAAGTCGACGTCGCGAACTACCCCTTCACGACGATCGACGCGAACCGGGGCGTCAGCTACGTCCGGACCGACTGCCCCTGCCTCGAGCGCGGGGAGCGCTGTAACGCCGACAACTGCGAGGACGGCAAGCGCTACGTCCCGGTCGAGTTGCTCGACATCGCGGGGCTCGTGCCGGGTGCCCACGAGGGGAAGGGACTGGGCAACCAGTTTCTGGACGAACTGACCAACGCCGACGTGATAATCAACGTCGTTGACGCCTCCGGCGGCACCAACGAGAAGGGCGAACCCGTCGACGTCGGCACACACGACCCGCTCGAGGACATCGACTTCGTCGAGGAAGAGATGGATCTCTGGCTTGCCGGTATCGTCGAGGACAACTGGGAGTCCGTCGAGCGCAAATCCCGATCGCCCGACTTCGACATCGACGATGCGCTGACGGAGATGCTCTCGGGCTTTGGCGCGTCGCCGACCCAGATCGCGAAGGTACTGCGTGAGCTTGAGTATCCCGCGGACCCGATCCAGTGGGAGGACGACCACCGCGAAGAACTCGCGGGACTGGTCCGCGAGCGAACCAAACCGATCGTCGTCGCGGCGAACAAGATCGATATCGCGCCCGCGGAGAACATCGAGAAACTACTCGAGCTCGACAAACCCGTGATTCCGACCACCGCCGAGGGCGAACTCGCGCTGCGTCGGGCCGCCGACAACGGCCTCGTCGACTACGATCCGGGCGACGATACCCTCGAGATCGGCGACGGCGTCAGCGACGCCCAACGTGAGGCCCTCGAGGAATTAGCCGACACGATGGCCAAGTGGGACGGCACCGGCGTCCAGTCGGCGCTGAACGACGCCGTCTACGACCTGCTCGAGCACCTGACCGCCTACCCGGTCGAGGACGCCTCGAAGTGGTCCGACGGGAGCGGGAACGTCCTGCCCGACGCCTTTCTGCTACCCGACGGCTCGACGCCCGTCGACCTCGCTTACGCCGTCCACTCCGACATCGGCGACGGCTATCTCCACGCGGTCAACGCGAAATCGGACCGCGAGATCGGCGACGACTACGAACTCGAGGAGGGCGACGTAATCAAGATCGTGAGTACTAATTGACGAACAACCTCCACGGACAACGATGGGTCCACGCCGCCACTCGGAGTTCGCGAACGCTCGATCGCTCGAGCAGCCGACCTGCGGGCTCGTTCGGGAAGCAGAATGGACGTGGCCGAGCCGTATCCATGCTGTGGTCGGGCTTCCATGATCGACAAAGAGAGACTGCGACGCTGCCTTCACTGCTGAAATCAACACTCGGTCTGACAGCCAGGCGAGGCAAGCGATCAACCGCCGAGGAAGTCCTGTCGAACCTGGTCGTCGGCGAGTAGCGCGTCGCCGCTGTCCTCGTATCGGTTCTGGCCCTGGACGAGCACGTAGCCTCGATCGCAGCGACGCAGCGCTTCCTTGGCGTTTTGCTCGACGAGCAAGATTGCCGTCCCGTCGTCGTTGATCTCGTCGATCCGATCGAACATGTCGTCGACCAGGTCGGGGGCAAGGCCGGCACTCGGTTCGTCGAGCATCAACAGATCCGGCTCGAGCATCAGCGCCCGTCCCATCGCGAGCATCTGCTGTTGGCCGCCGCTCATGGTGCCCGCCTTCTGACTCTTGCGCTCCTCTAAGATGGGAAATCGGTCGTAGATGCGCCGCATGCGATCCTCGGGGACCTCGTCTAAGATGTAGGCACCCATCTCGAGGTTTTCCTTGACCGACAGCGACGGGAAGACGTTGTCGTTTTGGGGGACGTAGCCGATGCCCGTTCGAATGATATCTTCGGGACGGTAGCCGTGGATTCCCTCGTCGTCGAACTCGACTGCGCCGCCCATATACGCCGTCAACCCGAAGATCGATTTCATCACCGTCGATTTGCCGGCACCGTTCGGACCGACGATGGTGACGTACTCGCCGTCGTCGACAATGAGGTCGACGCCCTCCAGGATCTGTAAGTCGCCGTAGCCGGCGTCCAAATCCGCAACCTCGAGCAGCGCCATCAGACCTCACCTCCGAGGTAGGCCTCGATGACCTCGTCGTTCGATTTGATTTCGGCCGCCGGACCTTCGGCGAGGACCTGTCCTTGATGCATGACGATGACGTGTTCGCAGTGGTTCATGATGACGTCCATGTCGTGTTCGACCAAGAGGAACGTATAGCCCTGTTCCTGGAGTTCATGGACGTGCTCGAGCAGTTTCTTCTCGAGGGAGGGGTTGACCCCGGCCATCGGCTCGTCGAGCAGCATCATCTCGGGATCGGTCAACAGCGCTCGTGCCATCTCGAGGAGTTTTCGCTGGCCGCCCGAGAGGGTGCCGGCGTAGTCGTGAGCGAGATGATCGATCTCGAAGAACTCGAGGGTGTCCCAGGCGCGCTGGCGAAGTTGTTCTTCCTCGCGGACGACCTCCCGACGTGCGATCGGGGCGACCGACCGCCACAACGATTCGCCCAGTTGGCCCTGGGGTGCAAGCATCATGTTCTCGAGGACCGTCATCTCGGGGAGTTCGCGAGCGATCTGGAACGTCCGGACCAGCCCTTCGGTGGCGATCTGATGGGTCCGGCGACTCGTGATGTCCGTTCCCTCGAAGACGACCGACCCTTCGCTTGGTTCGTGAACGCCAGTAATGCAGTTGAACGTCGTCGATTTTCCGGCCCCGTTGGGCCCGATCAGCCCCGTGATAGTGCCGCGTTCGACCTCGAAGCTCGCGCCATCGATCGCGGTAATACCGCCGAATCGTTTGACGAGGTCGTCGACGCGCAAGATCGGCATCTCGTCCAGTCGGCTCCCGGTCGCTTCAGTACTGTCCTCGCTCGTGGTCGTCGCGGCGTCGGCTGTCGGTTCGGTTTCGACATCACTCATCGGTCTCACCTCCGGTCGTTGCCGCCTCCTCGCCCGTCTGCCCGCCGTCGGTTGCGGTCGGTCGTCGCGAGAGATCGGTCGCCGCGGCGATTTCCTTGCGGTGGCCGAGCAGTCCGTCCGGTCGCCAGATCATGAGCAAGATGAGGACGACGCCGACGAGGATGAAGCGAATTTCGTCGAGCGTTCCGATCATGTAGCCGACGAGCGCCAGCGGATCGCCACCGCCGAGTGCGACGAACGCGTCGTAGATGGTCGGCGGTGCACGAACGTCGGCGTGCGTGCGGACGATCGTTCTGATGAATCGCGGTCCTTCCCAAAGGAAGGCGGCGAACGCGAAGCCGCCGATGACGCTGCCGGTGTTCGAGCCCTCGCCGCCGACGATCAGTGCGACGAAGATGTAGAAGGTGACGATCGGCATGAAGCTATCCGGACTAACCAGACTTCGGCTGCCCTGCCAGAGGATTCCGGCCAGCCCCATCAGTCCACAACCGACCATGAACACGATGATCTTCGTTCGATCCGTGTTCTTCCCGAGCGACCGTGCAGCGAGTTCGTCTTCCCGAATGGCCTTGAGCAGCCGACCGAACGGCGAGTACGTGATCCGAGTCAACAGCAGGTAGAACGCGACGACGAACACGATCAAGACACCAGTATAGAGGGCGCCCTGAATCACGGACGGCTGGATACCGAGTATGGTCCCGAGGGCGAACAACTGGTCGCCGACGAAGCCAAAGACCGGACGCTCGAGGAGCCACGGGATGACGCTGTCGACGGGCGTGTACCGAATGCCGCTGCCGCCGCCGGTACCGTACTCCGTGCCGCCGATTTCGAACGAACGGAGGGCGCCGGAGAGCAGCGAAAGCCGGATAATCTCCGAGAGACCCAGCGTGACGATGGCGAAGTAGTCGGCGCGAACGCGAAGCGCCGGGAGTGCAGCGACGAAGCCGACGAGGGCGGCCGCGATCATCCCGCCGACGACGCCGATCGGGATCGGGAGTCCGAGTCCGGCCGGGGAGCCATCGGGTGCGGCGGTCAAGATCGCCATCGTGTAGACGCCGACGGCCATGAAGCCGGCCACACCGATGTTGAACAGCCCCGTATATCCCCAATGAAGGTTCAACGCGAGCGCCACGAGCGCGTAGACGGCCGCGTAAAACGTCACGGTCTGGAGGAATCCCGCGATGGCGTTGACGCTGACGCCGGTAAGCAGGCCCAGTACCGCGAACCCGACGTAGGTTGCGAGGACGATGCCGGCGATAAGTCCCAGATCGGTGGCCCACTGTGGCAGATCAGACTCGCGGACGCCGTCGAGCAGTCCGTCCCCGGTGGTCCGATCGTCACTCATGCCGTCTCCACCCCGCCGAAGAGGCCGTCAGGTTTGAAAATCAACACGAGGATCATCAGCGTAAACGCGGCGATCTCGTTCATGTCGGCCGGAATCCAGACCAGCGAGAGGTTGATCGTCAGGCCGATCACGAGCGAGCCAGCGAGTGCGCCGTAGATCGAGCCGATACCGCCGAGAATGACTGCAGCGAAGATCAACAGTAGCAGGAACCAGCCGAGGTTGATGGTGATCTGGCCACGATCGAGGACGATCAGGTAGCCGGCGACCCCCGCCAGTCCGGAACCGATAACCCACGTCGCGAAGATCACGCGTTCGGTCGGAATCCCCGTAATGAGCGCGAGATCCTTGTTGTCCGACATCGCCCGCATCGACTTGCCGAGTTTTGTATACTGCAAGAGGAGGTGGATGCCGAGAATCAACGTCAGTGCAGAGATGACGAGCGTCGCTTCGTGCAAATTGATCGTCTCCATCGGGAGGAAACCGGGTGCTTCCGGCTGGGGCGCCGATGCGACGACGCCTCGCGTTTCGGTCGTGTAAAAAAACGCGATCAGATATCGGAGCGCGAGCGCGACCCCGACGCTGGCGATGAGCAACGGAATCCCACCGGCGTCACGAAGCCGCTTGTAGACGAGTCGATCGATCGCCAGCGCGACGCCGATCGTGATGATCGCGGCGACGATCAGCCCGACGACGATCGCAAGCGGCGCAGAGAGGACATCCATGCCGACAGACCCAGGCTGTGCGCCGCCGTCGGCTCGAAGTAACAATCGACTACTCAACTCGGCCACGCCGAGTCCGCCGACGAGGTAGGCGGCCGTCCACCCGGAGAAGGCACCCGTCGTCACGAGATCACCGTGCGAGAAGTTCGCGAATCGAAGAATGCTGTAGGTCATCGAGAGACCGATCGCGGCAAGTCCGATGTACAGCGAGTCGACAATTCCGTTCCATACGTACGCCCACAACCGCCCCAGTGGTAGACCACCGGTTACGACCAGCCGTATCAGATCGAGAATCAGAACGGCGATCCCAAGTAACAGTAACCCACCAACGACGTCTTGGGCCGTCACATTCGAAAATCGTCCCTGTCCACTGCCTGTACTCATACGTGCGAGTGTTACACCGGGAGTTGAAATACCTCACGACAGATAATCCACGCCAGTCGCCGATCGAAATAAAAATAGTCGAATAAACTATACGTATATCTGACCGTTTTCGAACAGTAGTACGGGTGGGCCGACATCCTCGAAGCGACTGCGTACGACCGGACCGCGTTACACCGACTGATATCGCCCTAACCGCGTTCCGTCCAGCAAGTATGCGTCGCCATCCGCCAGGCCCGCAGGGAGAAACGGCGAGAGAAACGACTGATCTGGACGGTTGATCCACGTCCCACCGACGAGGTCGTTGAACGCCGGGACGACGATCAGCCGCGGCGGTGAACCGTCGGTCAGCCAGCCGACGTCGTCGTACTCGGGCCGGGAGCGAAACGGCGTCGAATCCATCCGACCCCGGAGCCACGCCCGCTCGAGGCGGCTCCCGCCGATGTCGTCCTCGAGACGGACGCACGGATGTTCGTGGCCGAGACAGACGATGTCGCTGTCGAGGACGGCCGGCGACGGCCAGGTATGACCGTGACAGAAGCCAATACCGTCGATCGAGACGCCCGAACCGTCCGTAACGGTAACTGGCGGGTACGCGGTCACCGCGTCCGCCCTACCGCCGGTCGGCAGCCAGGATTCGATGTCGCCGTCGTGGTTCCCCTTGATGACAGCAATCTGGCACGAGTCCGGAAGGGACTCGAGTAAGACCTCGAGTTCGCCGCGTTCGGCCCCGCCGGGCTCGCCGATCGAGTGCATGAAATCGCCAAGCACGACGAGCCGATCCGCGTCGGTTCGCTCGAGGAGCGCGAGCAGCCGTTCGCGACGATCGGGTGCCTGACTGGGAACGTCGACGCCGCGTTCGTCCCGCAGTCCGGCCTCGTAGCCGGCGTGATAGTCGGCCACGAGGAGCGCACGGCCATCCTCGAGGGCGACGGTCGCGGCCGGCTCGTCGGGCACGGGTTCGATCCGAACGTCGGACGGTCGCGGCGGCGCCATCGTGCGGTTAGATCGCTTTCAGCTTGTCGTCGGCGGGTTCGTAACACTGGCCGCCCATCAGCGCGTCCTGGATCGCGTCCTCGACATCGGCTTCGGGGGCGCCGGTCTCGTCGACGACCGTCTCGAGGACGGTCATCCGGTCGGCACCGTCGCCGTCGTCGAGGTCGTCCATCGTCTCGACAACGTAGCGCTGGAGATCGACATCCTCGTCGGGTTCGTCGTCGGTCGCGTCGCCGCTTACGTCGTCACCGGACGAATCCTCGCCGGCACCGCCGGCGTCACCAGCCTCGAGGGTCGTCCCGTCGTCGGTCGCGTCGGCGCCAGCCTCGAGGCTCGACTCGGGACTGTCACCCAGTTCCGGTTCGGGGTCGGCCTCGAGCGTCGAGGTCGGCGCCTCGGCGAGATCGTCGCTGGCACTTTCGTCGTCGGTCTCGAGTGGGTCGGTCTCGTCGTCACCGACACCACCCTCGTCGGCTGGCTCGGGGACATCGATATCGGATTCGCCGGGGGCGTCGACTTCGCTTCCGGTCGTAAATTCGGCACCGAACTCGTCCTCTAGCTGCTCGCGTTCCTCGTCGTCCATCTCGTACATCCCGTCGTCGAAATCGTCGACATCGAGATCGTCAGTGTCGTCGGTCGCCGGTTCGGTTCGATCGTCGGTTTCGGCAGTTTCGCCGGTTTCGGCGGCCTCAGTCGATGCAGAGACGACAGCCTCGGAATCACTCGAGTCACCGGAATCGGTAACTGACCCCGCGGATTCGTCGGCCGGCCCTGGCTCGTCGTCGATAGCGGCAGTCGATTCGACCCCGCTCGAGTCGGGCTCGAAAGCCGCGTCGTTCGGTTCCCCGACGTTGGTGTCGTCCGTTACGGAGTCAGCGGTCTCCGTTGGCGACGAATCGTCCGTAGCAACCGTTGACGATTCGACCGCACCCGTTGCACTGTCGGTCGCTGCTGTCGCCTCGAAGTCGGTCGACGGCGGCTCCGCCGGCGCATCCGTGCCGGTGTCTACGATCCCATCGCTGAGCCCGACGCTCGCGAGGTCGGCGAGCGACTCGAACGTCGCATCGCCGCCGCGTTCACCGCTGGGAGCGATCTCGAGGCTCGCTACCTGATCGCGCTCGCCGGCGACGACCGCGACGGCCTCGAGGGCGCGGTCACGAAGCGCGTCGAGATACGACGGCGTCGTGGCGTAGTGGTCCTGTGCGAGCGAGAGTCCGGCCGCGAGCCCGCGTTCGACGCCGGCATCCTCGAGGAGATTCGTCAGTTCCTCGCCGCGTGCGTCGACGGCGGCTGCCTCGGCGTAGGTACCGATGCGCTCGAGCGTCTGTTCGGCCGCGGTGACGACCCAGCGGTCGCGCGTGTCGGCGTCGACGGTCGCGATGCTTTCGGGCCGAACGGAGGTGTAGATCCGGTCGCCGTCGTCGGGTTCGAACGTCCGGGCCTTGCCGGTCACCGCGACGAACGCCGGCGGTTCGATCGACTCGAGGGTCGCCAGCGCGTCGGGCTGGTACTGGCCGGCGTAGACGACGAACGCGCCGGTTGGGTCGACGACGCGTGCGCGAACCATCTCCTCGTTGACCGACGTTACCTCGGTGAGCGTGCCGACGGCGAACAGCCGGTTGAGGCGCGCGCCAGTCGGCGAGATGACGTAGTTCGGGGCGCGCTCTTCGTCGCTTTCTGTGTGAGAGAGCGAGGCGTCGTCGTACTCGGCGGCGAAGAGACGATAGGCAACTTCTCGCCTGGGAATCTCCTCGTCGTCGCTCGCGCTCATCGGCTCACCTCCGCGGTCGTCGCGAGGCCGTCGTGGTCCTCGAGGAAGTCCCGGGCTCGCTCCTCGGGATCGTGCTCGCTCTCGGCGAAGGATTCGGCATCGAGGTTCGCGCCGTACTCGTCGACTGAGAGGTGGCCGCGCACGCGGTACTCCCGTCCGACCACACGGTCGCGAATCTCGTCCGCGACGACTTCCTGATCCATCGCCTCACGGGCGGCCTCGAGTGCGTCCTCCAGGGTACCGCCGTAGACCTGTTGAGTCAACTCATCGTCGAGAACGACCGTCAACGCGCCGGTGCCGTCGTCGAGAATCGCTTTCACCCGCAGATCGTCGACGCCGTCGACCTCGCCGTGGGTGCGACACTGGCCCTTCTGGATGACGCGGTAGCACTCCGGACAGCGCTGGATGAGCCCGGAGCCGTCTCGGATCGCGATGACGTTGCCGACGAGTTCGACATCGTAGATGCCGCCGGTGTCGACGGCCTCGCCGACGGCCATCGTCGTCGTCTCCGCACCGACATCGACCTCGCGCTCGAGGGTGCTCACCTGCGAGAATTCCGAGACGTTGACTTCCGGGACGCCACGGAACTCCTGGACGTAGGCGTTTTCGATGCGGACGGCATCGCCATTCTCGATCTCGGGCGCTGGATCCCAGTTCGTAAACGGCAGCCGACCGCTTTCGTCGCCGAAGACACCGCTCAGGATGTCCGTCTCGCCATCTCGACCGTCTATCGTCCGGCGTTCACACTCGAGGACGGCCACCTCGACGGTCCGCGCGCGGTCGCCCGTCTCGAGGGCCGCAAGTTGGGCCTCGCCGCCGATCTCCGCACGCAACTCGTCGTCGATCGCGGGTGCGTCCTCGGCGACCGACAGTGACGTGCTCTCGCCGAGGTTGAGCTCGGGCTGGCCATCCCACTCGCGGACGCCAGCGTTGCCCGCGGTGATCGTATCGCCCGGTTCGAGACCGAAGTCTTCCCAGGCGGTGTAGTCGATCGCGCCGGTGTCGTCGGCGAATCGCCCTTCGACGATGACGTGGTCGTCGCCCTGATAGCGGATCGAGCGCTTACCGGCGGTCAGGACGACGCCCGTAACGGTAACGTTGCCGTCGTCCGGCGAGACCTCGCCGACATCCTTGCTCGAGGGGGTCACACTCCCGCCGCTCGAGCCGTCGCCGTACTTCCGGCGCAGGCTCTGGGTCGCTTCGTCGAGCGGAACGCTGTACTCCACCAAGTTCTGCAGGTCTGCTTTGACCTCCTCTTTGTCGACACCGAGGTCGGAGGCGAGATCCTCGGCACGTTCGTCGAGTTCCATCAATGGCCATTCGTACGGCGGATTTAAAAGCGTCCCGGGGAGAACGGGCGACCCGACGGCCGCGACGACCGATTCCCGCCGGTCGAACGCAGTACGTTCATTTCGATTGCGCTAGAACGGGTCGTATGGAACGTCTCCGCGCCGCCCTCGGCGGGGTGGTCTTCGTCGTCGCGATCTTCGGCGGTATCGTCGTCATCAGAGTCCTGACGCGGGCGCTGTACGCTGCCATCTGGTTTGCCGAAACCGTCGCCACGTTCGCGTTCGCGGCCCTGATCGGCTACGTCGTCTATCGCATTCTACTGGGCTCGAGCGACGATCCGCGACGGATCGACTGACGAGGTGCCCGCGAGACGACGGCTTCGCGGAACGACGAACTGCGTTGTGGCGATCTACGGTAAATCCGTGACGGTGCGAACGCTTTTGTCCGAGAACCTGAAACCCGAATATCAGTGGTTTCACTCGCCGAAGTCGTCGTGATCGCGGGGCTTGCCGGCGCGGCGACCGGATTCGGTGCGCTGCCGGTGTTCGTCACCGAGCGAATCAGCCACCGGTTCTACGACGCTGCCGTCGGACTCGCCGCCGGCATCATGTTCGGCGCCGCCGTCTTCGCGCTCGTCGTTCCGGGCCTCGAGGTCGGATCGCTCTGGGAGGTCGTCGCCGGCGTGTTCCTGGGTGCCGTCTTTTTGCTCGTCGCGAACCGGCTCGTTCCGCACGTCCACTTGCTCATCGCCGAAGAAGCCGAGGGGGACGGACAAACCTACCCGGAGACGGCCGCCGAGGAGACCGTCGACGCCGACGAGATCACCCTCGAGGGTGGAGCAGCAGGACCGTCCGAACTGGACGAATCGGACTCCGGTGCCGACAACGACGGCGACGACCCCGCCGAGAACCGCCGTCGTGCGCTGCTGGTCGCCAGCGCGATCACCATCCACAACGTTCCGGAGGGACTGGCGATCGGCATCGCCTTCGCCGGCGGCCTCGAGGGCGTCGGCGTCGCGCTCGCGCTCGCGATCGCGATCCAGAACGTTCCGGACGGATTTGCGATGGCCGTTCCGGCGAGTCGAACGGGTCTCTCGAACGCGAAAACCGTGTTGTACACGACACTCTCGGGTGCGGTACCGGAACCGATCGCCGCGGCGGCGGGGTTCGCACTCGTCGCCGTCGTCACCGGGATCTTCCCCCTCGCGGCCGGCTTCGCGGCCGGGACGATGATCGCCGTCATCTTCCGCGAGTTGATCCCCGCCAGTCACGGCCACGGCTACGCCGACATCGCGACGCTGACGTTCGTCGCCGGGTTCGCCGTCATGCTCGTCGTCGACGTCGGACTCGCGGTCTGATACCGTCTGTCGTACCGCTGTGCCACCAACCGAGCACTCGAGTCACGACTCGAGGAAACCGAGAGTGACGACGAATCGAGCGTGGACACGGTGTCTTCTTTAGGAGTCGCCACGCAGCCGGACGTATATGCACGTCGTCGTCAACGCCGCGACGAGCGCGGACGGCAAACTCTCCTCGAGACGCCGCGAACAGATCGCGATCAGCGGCGAGGCCGATTTCGCCCGCGTCGATCGCCTCCGGGCCGACAGCGACGCCGTCGTCGTCGGCGTCGGCACCGTCACGGCAGACGACCCCCACCTGACCGTCAAAGACAGTGCGCTGTGCGAGCAGCGACGTGAGCGGGGCGACCCTGCACAGCCAGCTCGCGTCGTCGTCGACTCGAGCGGGAAGACGCCAGTCGATGCGGAGATTCTCGACGACGCCGCGACGACCTACGTCTGCGTGAGCGATCGCGCATCGCGAACGCGGCGGGAGAAACTGGCCGAACGGGCGACGGTCGTCGTCGCGGGCGAGGAGCGCGTCGATCTCACAGCAGCGTTCGACGAACTCGAGGCCGACGGCTGTGAACAGGTTATGGTCGAGGGCGGCGGCGAACTCATCTTCTCGCTGATCGAGGCCGGGCTGGTCGACGAACTCCGGGTCTTCGTTGGCCCGAAACTTATCGGCGGACGCGACGCACCCACCCTGGCCGACGGCGAGGGGTTCGTCGCGGACTTTCCGTCGCTCGCACTCGAATCCCTCGAGCGGGTCGACGACGGCGTGTTACTGCGCTGGGTAGTCGAGGACTGATCGGACTCCCGTCCCACACTCCCGTTACTATTCGAACTCCGGCTCTCGGTCCTCAAGAAACGCCGCCGCGGCAGGGGACCCCAAACGGCTCCCGAGACGGCGTCCGCTCACAGCGCCGACAGCGGGGGGTTCGCCAGCAGATTAGGCTCGTACTTTCTCGCGGAACTTCTCGCGCACCTTCTCGACCTTCGGCTGGGCGTGCATCGTGCAGTAAGCGTCCCGTGGATTCTTTTCGAAGTAGTCCTGGTGGTTCTCCTCGGCGCGATAGAAGGTCTCGAGGGGCTCGATCTCGGTCACGATCTCGTCGTCGTAGCCGCCCGCTTCCTCGAGTGCGTCGACATAGGACTCGGCGATCGCCTGCTGGTCGTCGTCGTGAGTCAGGACGATCGATCGGTACTGGCTCCCCACGTCCGGTCCCTGGCGGTTCAACTGAGTGGGATCGTGAACCGTGAAAAACACCTCGAGGACGTCCTCGTAGTCGAGTTCGGCGGGATCGTACTCGACCTGGACGACCTCGGCGTGGCCGGTGGTGCCGGCACAGACCTCCCGGTAGGTCGGCTCCTCGACGTGGCCGCCAGCGTAGCCCGAGGTCGTCGACTCGACGCCCTCGAGTTCTTCGAACGCCGCCTCGACGCACCAGAAGCAGCCGCCGCCAAGCGTTGCAGTGTCGGTCATGCGTAGAGCAAGGCGGTCGATCCGTATGTATGTGACGTGGGACTGTCTCGATCCAGGAGCGCCTCAGGACGATCTCGATCCAGCAGACCGTATCACGACTGTAACGAGCCCGAGAGCACCTTCGCCGCCACGAGCACCGGATCCCACGTCGAGTTAAACGGTGGTGCGTACGCCAGGTCGTAGTTCTCGAGGTCGAAGACGGTAGCGCCGGACTCGAGGGCGCCGACGAGTGCGTGACTGCGATGGACCGCCCCCTCGCCGTACTCGCTGACCAGACTGCCACCGAGGAGTCGCCCCGTCTCGCGGTCGGCCGAAAGCGTGATCGTCACCTCGCCGCCCTCGGGATAGTAACCCGCGCGTGACTTCGCCGTTACCGTCTCCGTGACTGGATCGAAGCCGGCCGCGCGAGCGTCCTCGTGATCCAGCATGCCAGTCCGAGCGGCCTCGACGTCGAAGGCCTTGACCGCGGCCGTCCCCGCGACGCCGCCACCCTCCGTCGGCGTACCGGTGACGGTCTGGCCGACCGCGCGTCCGTGGCGATTGGCCGTCAACGCCAGCGGGACGTAGACTGGGTCGCCGGTCACGACGTCGAGTGCCTCCGCACAGTCGCCCGCCGCGTAGACGTCGGGGACGTTCGTCTCGCGGTAGGGGTCGGTCGCGATCGCGCCCGTCGCCCCACACTCGATGCCAGCTGATTCGGCGAGCGCCGTTCGTGGACTGACGCCGGTGCCAAGCAGCACCATCTCGACCGGAACTCGGTCGTCGTCGGTAACGACGGCTGAGACCCGGTCCTCGCCCGCGAGTTCGCGAACTCCAGCGTCGAGATGGAGCGCGACGTCCTGTTCGCGCAGGTGGTCGGCGACGACTTCGCTCGTCTCCTCGCTGAAGCCCGTCAGCACGCGCTCGCTGCGCTGGAAGAGGTTCACCTCGAAGCCGTTCGCGGCCAACGCCTCGGCCATCTCGATGCCGATATAACCGCCACCGACGACGCCGACCGGCCCCTCGCAATCCTCGAGGTACGCACAGGCCGGCCCCCTATCGGGCTGGTGGAACGACTCGCCCTCGCGCGCTCGAGCGACGTACTCCCGGAGCTCCTTGCCGTCGCTCATCGAGCCGAGCGTGTAGACGCCCTCGCGGCCGACGCCGTCGATCTGAGGGACGACAGCCGCCGCGCCGGTCGCCAGCAGTAGGTGGTCGTAGGATTGAACGATCGCCCCGCCGTCGTGCTCGGCCGTCACCGTCCGCTCGTCGGGATCGATCGCGACCACCTCGTGGCCCGTCCGCAGGTCGATGTCGCGGTCCTCGCGGAACTCCTCGGGCGTCACCGAGACCAGGTGTTCGAGCGACTGGATCTCACCTTTGACGTAGTACGGCAGGCCGCAGGCGCCGTAGGAGACCCACTCCCCTTGTTCGAAGACGACGATCTCGAGGTCTGGGTCGTCGCGTTTGGCTTTGCTCGCTGCGGACATGCCCGCTGCGTCGCCGCCGACGATGACGAAGGTGTCCATCGGTGGCTTCTACGCGGGGGAGTGCCTTGAAAAATCGGTCACCGTCAGCGACGTGGTACAACGCTCGATTCATACGGATTACTGTAACGATTTACCGGTTCTCGCTGTCCCGTTCGAGCGAACACCGGTAACGAACGCCAACGGACCGTACCAGTGGTGTTCGTTTCGATACGAACAGCAAACAGCCGTCCCCGACGGCTTTATGCCCGTCGAAGCCGTGTTACTGACGGGTCATGAACAACATCAGGACGGGATTGAGCTACGGAGACGTGCTGCTGGTGCCACAGCGGTCGCCGGTCGACAGCCGTGACGATGTCGACCTCGAGACGCAACTGACGCCGACTATCGACCTCGAGACGCCACTCGTGTCGGCGGCGATGGACACGGTGACGGAGGCCGAGCTGGCGATTGCGCTGGGGGAAGCCGGCGGCATCGGGACGATCCATCGGTTCCTGACGGTCGAGGAGCAGGCCGACGAAGTCGCGACCGTGGCTGACGCCGGCGTCCCCGTCGCCGCTGCCGTCGGAATCGACGAGGACTACGTCGCCCGTACCGCCGCCGTCCTCGAGGCGGGCGCGACGGCCGTCGTCGTCGACGTCGCCCACGGGCATCTCGAGGCGACGCTCGAGGCTACGGCGACGATTCGCGAGACGTTTCCCGACTGCGAACTCGTCGTCGGAAACGTGGCGACGCCCGAAGGGGTCGAGGATCTCGCCGCGGCAGGTGCCGACGGCGTGAAAGTCGGCATCGGACCGGGCTCACACTGCACGACGCGGAAGGTTGCGGGTGCGGGCGTACCGCAAGTGACCGCGATCGACGACTGTGCCGAGGTAGCGACCGAACTCGGCGTCACGATCGTCGCCGACGGCGGCATCCGAACGTCCGGCGACGCGGTGAAGGCGCTGATGGCCGGTGCGGATACGGTCATGCTCGGGAGTCTCTTCGCCGGCACCGAGGAGGCACCGAGCGAGGTCGTCGAAGTCGACGGCGTCCGGTACAAACGTTCACGCGGGATGGCGACGACCGCCGCCGCCGAAGCGCGTTCGGACAAGGGCGAAAACGTCCGCGCCGACGAAGGAGTCGAGGGGCTGACCCCGTACAAAGGTCCCGTCGCCGACGTCGCGGCGTCGTTCCACGCGGGCATCAAGTCCGGCCTCTCCTACTGTGGCGGCCACACGATCCCGACGGCTCGAGAGCGTGCGGAATTTGTCCGCGTCGCGCCGAGTGCACAGGAACGAGAAGGCGCCCACACCGACAACGAGTGGGAGACGGTCAGCGTCGACAGCACGGACAAGGCCGGCGTCGGGACAGAGACAGCCGACACAGCCGACGCGGCGGACGACTAACCGTTCGCAACCAAATCCATATCTGTCGTCCGAGCGGAGATGGTGTGATGAAACTCGTCGACGGACAGGTTGCGGTTATCACGGGCGCAGCGTCAGGAATCGGCCGTACAACTGCAGAGACGGTTGCGGACCACGGCGCATCGGTCGTCGTCGCCGACGCCGACGGCGCCGCGGCGACGGCGAGACGATCGAGGACGCCGGCGGCGACGCGACGGTCGTTCGGACGGACGTCGCCGATCCCGACGATGTCGAGGAAATGGTCGAAACCGCCGTCGAGACGTACGGCGGACTGGACATCCTCTACAACAACGCGGCCATCGAAGGCCCCGTCGCGTCACTCGCCGAGTACGCCGAGGACGGCATTCGAGCCAACGCTATCGCGCCGGGGATCGTCAGAACCGAGATGATCGAACGGACGATCGAAGAGCACCCGGAGATGGAAGCACAGTTCGAGGAGACGGAGCCGATGCCGGGACTGGCCGATCCCGAGGAGATCGCACACGCCGTGGTCTTTCTTGGCTCGAACCTCTCCTCGCGGGTCACCGGCGTAACGTTACCCGTCGACGGCGGCTATCTCGCACAGTAGTCGCTCGCAACGTCTGGGGTGGAAAAACGAGTCGATACGACGGTCTTACGGCTCTCGTCGAACGTTCGACCAGATGCCGAGCGCGCGGTTCGGCGATCGGTCGACGGTCGCCCGGAGTTCACGATCGTCGTCGAGATCGACCGTGACTCGATCGAAGTCGGTCACGTACCGGGCTTTCTGATAGCGGCCACGCCGAACGCCGGTCGTTTCGGTGACCAGGGACGCCTCGGTCAGTCGATCGAGCTTGCGATAGGTCGTCGACTGGGGCTGGTCCGTCGCCTCGGCGATTTCGTCGACGGTCATCGGCTCCTCGAGGACGGCGACGATCCGTCGACAGCCGGCGTCGTTCAACACGCCGACGACGGTCTCGAGATCTTGCTCGTCGGCAGGCGAGGAACGCTCGAGTGCCATTGTGATGCACCCACGTTAGGAGTGGAGACTCAAGACACGTTTGGTCATCTATTAAGAATATTACATTTTTTGGCCGCTCAACGGGATCGAACGACCGGTTCGATTATAGGCTCGGCCCCAGTCGATGTGACAATGAGCGACGAGCGATCATCTGCCGACCTGACACCCGAATCGACGCGCGAGCAGACGCCAGGCGAGGGGCGGGCGCCGGCCGCCGAGCGGATCGAACCGACCGCACCCGAGGCGTTCGGCCTGGTACAGGTCTGGTGGGGTGATGGGAAAGGAAAGACGACGGCGACTCTCGGCATGGGGATGCGCGCAGCCGGCCACGGCCATCGCGTCCACGTCTTGCAGTTCATGAAAGGCGGTGCGGCGAGCGTCGACGCCGTCCGCGGCGAGTACAACGCGATGGCGGTGTTGCCGGGAATGAGCTACGAAAACCTCGGTCACTACGGCTGGCACGGGATGGCCGACGGCAGCGAAGATGCCGATCACGAGGCCCAGGCACAGGCCGGTCTCGAGCGCGCCCACGAACTGCTCGAGGCGGCGTCCGCTACCGACCTCGAGTCGCCGATCGATCTCGACGCTCCGCCCGAAGCAGGCGTCCACATGCTGATACTCGACGAGATTCTCTACGCGGCCGATCGAGGTCTGGTTAGCGAAGACGACGTGCTCGACCTGCTCGAGGCAAAACCGGCGAATCTCGAGTGTGTCCTCTCGGGGAGCCACACCGAACCCTCGTATCTGGCGGGTCGAGCGGACCTCATTACGAACGTCCGCAAAGTGGCCCACCCGATCGACGACGGGCAACGTGCCAGACGCGGTACGGAGTTTTGAGGCGGATCGGGGTTTCCGGTCGCCGGTACACGCACAAATCCCGTTTGCGGTCGCACGGGGAGTGACTGATACGGATTCCTGTACCGATTTGCCGGCCCAGCCGCCGTCCGGGTCGCGGCTGGGCCGGAACTGACGGACGGGAAACCGTATGACGACTACGTGTCTGCCATCGCCCGCTCGAAAACCGCCTCGGCGAAGTCAACGATCGACGTCGGTAACTCGACCTCCGTCGAGATGACGAGTCCACCGGTTTCGCTCAACGGGAGGAAAATGAGCAGTGCGTCTTCGAAGCGCCGAACGGAGTAGTGAAACTCACCGATATCGTAGAGCTCCTCGAAGAAGTGGACGTTCAGCAGGTTCGACATCCGTTCGACGCTCATGCGTTCGAACTGCGATTCCGTGTAGAGTCCCGCAACGTCGTCGCGAATGTACAACGTGTCGTACTCGCTGCGCTCGAAGTAATCGACCGCGCGAAGCTGCTCGCCGAGTTCGTCGCGTGCGAACGCGACGACGCCCTCGAGATCGGGTTCAGTTTCGGCCATACGAGCATCTCCTCGGGCCGAACTCATTACGTTGACGCTGTCAGGACCACGAGTGGGCAACTGCGGGAGAAGGAGACTTGACCTCTCGAACCCAACGTCGCTGTATGAACGTTGCGGTCGTCACGGTCGGAGACGAACTGCTCGCCGGACGGACGACGGATACGAACGCCACGTGGCTCTGTGAGCAACTGGCCGACCGGGGCGTCACCGTCGAACGGGTGACGACGGTCCCCGACCGAGTCGGCGACATCGCCCGGGTCGTCAACGAGTATCGCGCGGCCTACGACGCCGTGATCGTCACCGGCGGACTCGGTCCCACCCACGACGACGTGACGATGGACGGCGTCGCCGCCGCACTCGGCCGGCCGATGACCGAACACGACGACGCACTCGCATGGCTCGAAGACCACGGCTACTCCCGTGACGATCTGACGACGGGGACTGCCGAGTTGCCAGCCGGCGGTCGGGCGCTGCACAACGACGTCGGCGTCGCCCCCGGAGTCACACTCGAGGGCGTCTATGTCCTGCCCGGCGTCCCCGCCGAAATGAAGGCTATGTTCGAGCGAATCGAATCGGATTTTTCCGGCCAGCCAGTCTACCGCGAGGTCGTCGTCGCCGACGAACCCGAGAGCGCGTTGCTCGATCGTCTCACGACGCTACGCAAGCGCTACGATGTCGACGTCGGCAGCTATCCCGGCGACTCGGTTCGGATTACGCTCGAGAGCACCGACGAGGAAACCGTCGTCGCGGCCGCGGCGTGGCTTCGCGACCGCGTCGATCGGGAGTAGCGAGATTACGTGGCATCTCTCGAGGGAAGACTAACCGGCGACTTCGTTCGCTTCGCGGCGAGCCCGCATCGTCGTGACGGCGATGTAGGCGCCGCCGGCGACGAGCAACACCATTCCACCCAGTACCTGTAGCCCACTCGAGGCGAACGCGACGAGTGCGAGGCCGACGCCCGCGGCCGCGTGTGCAACAGCGAAATCCCGGCGACCGTAGGCACCATGGAGGAGAGCGACCGCAGCGAACGTTCCAGCGAACGCCAACAGGCCGAGGTTCCTGGCATCGAAGCCAAGCAGCGCCTCGTCGACGAAGATTCCGTAGCCATAGAGGGCGAACGCGAGTATCGATCCGGCGCCGATCGTCTGCTCCTGGACGTCAACCTGGGTCGCCATTCGCCCGGTCGTTCGACCGCCCGACGCAAAGCCCTGCCGTTCTCGATTATTACAGCGTTCGGTACTGGCCACGGCTCTCGCTAACCGCACCGCGCCGAACGAGTTTCTCGAGTGCCGTTCGGACGTACTCGGCCGACACGCCGTGCTCGCTGGCATAATCGATGACCTCGTCTTCGGTCGGTCGATCGAGGTCCGCGAGCGCCCGTTCGACGATTTCCTTCTTGCTGCCGGTACGGCTGGGTCCGCGCGGATCGCGGTCACCGGCGGTCTCGAGCTCGTCCACGTCGAGTCCCGACGCCTCGAGGTACGCTGTGTCGTCGACGACGCCGTCTTCGACGGTCGACTCGAGGTCGGCGAAGGAATCGACCGCCGCGAACGCCTCGCCTTCGCCCTGGCGACTCGCGAGCATCGACGCACGGACCTCGCGAGCGTGGTCGACGTCGTCGGTCTCGACGAACTTCTTCCGGCGCTCGTAGGATCGGCGCGATCCACAGCGAGGGCACTGGGTTGTCTCCGAGCGCCCTTCGAGCAGCCAGAGGTGTGAACACTCGTTACAGCCGACGACGGCGTACATGTCTCGTCTCGAGGTGAGCGGGCAGGATAGTTCAAGCTTGGGCAAGCGGGGCGAAAGTGGGCTGCAGCGATCGGCCTGTGGCTCTATGTATCGTCGCCTCCTCTCAAGGCGTATGGAACGCGTGTCGCTGTCCGAGTGCGAACCGACGGAAGCCGCCGAGGGCGTCCACCTGGCGCTGCTGGCCGGAGCGGATGCGATGAATATCCAACACTTCGAGATCGAATCCGGCGCGGTCGTTGACGAACACAGTCATCCCCACGAGCAGACGGGATTCATCTACGAGGGCGAACTGGTGTTTCTGACCGACGGTGCGGAAATCGTCTGCGGGCCCGGTGACGGCTACGCGATTCCAGGCGACCAGCCCCACGCCGTCGAGAACCGCGGCGACGAACCCGCTCGGGGTGTCGACATCTTCAGCCCGCCTCGAGCAAACCCTGCCTGGCAGGAGTGAGGCGGTCTGCTGTAACGATGTAGCGGCGAAACCGCGACCCGTCTGCGGTTTCGGCAGTAACGACTTCCAGCAGTCCGAACGACACTCACCATCGCCGGATCCGATCGAGTGCCACAGGGAACGCTCACCAGGCCGTCGGGAGGACAGCAAGCGCGACGAGGACGGCCCAGCAGTTGACCAGCAGGTGCATCAGCCAGGCACCCACGAGGTTGTCGTACCACAGACGGAGAGCGGTCAGTAGCGTGCCCAACACCGCCGTCGCGATGACGCTCGAGAGCCCGGCGACGAAGACGTGCATGAGCCCGAACAGCAGTATCGAGAGAGCCGCCGCGACGAGAATTCCATAGCCGCGACTGATCAGATGTCCCAACAGCAGTCCGCGAAAGAGGATCTCCTCGACGACGGGCGCAACGAGCAACGATCCGACTGCCAGACTCACCAGTCCAAGCGTCGTCGCGGCCGTCCCCGGGTCGTGTGGGGCGACGCCGAGTGTCCGTGCCAGTCGATTGAACGCGATCAGAAAGGCGATCCCGACGACCGTCGCGAGAAGGGACGCACCGATCTCGTTTCGTGATGGACGACGGAAAACTGCACTCGCACGCCACGTCGCTCGGTCCCAGCGCCAGTAGAGAAATCCGACGACGGCGACGCCGGCGATCCCCAAGGGCAGGTTCGCGAACTGCGGCGGAAAGCCGGGGTCGTCGCCCATCGCGAGGGTATAGCCAGCCGCGATAGTGACGACGACGGCGACGACGGGAACGAACGGCACGACCAGCACCCACGGCAGGGATCGATCCGCGAGCGGTTCGCTCGTCGCCTCGAGACGCGCTCGTCTTGACATGTCTGGGAGTGTCTGCATTGTCACACATATAACTACTCGTCGATGCTGTCGGGCCCGTTACTGACGAATACCACGGAGTTATATAGTTCAGTTTACAAGGGCGTCCGATGGCAACACAGACGGAATCGACGAGCGGTACAGTTGGGCGGATGGGGGCCTTCGTCAGGCGGTTGGGGCCCACCTGGCTCGCCGGTGCGATCGCCGCGGGGCCGGCGACGATGGTGAGCCTGTTGGTCGCGGGCGCGAGCTTCGGCTACACACTGTTGTGGGTCGTCGTCCTCTCGGCCGTCCTTGGAACCGTCGGGCAGTATCTCGCGATGCGACTCGGGATACTCACCGAGGCGGGAATCGTCTCGGTCGTCGAAGACCACCTCGGCTCGTTCTGGGCGTGGGTACTCGTCGTCGACGTCGTCCTCGCGGCGGGGCTCGCACAGCTCGCGATCATGCTAACCCTCGCCGATGTCAGCGCGACCATCGTGGGTAACGCGGGCATCGGTATCGCGATGCTGGCGGACCCGCGCTTCTGGGGTGTCACCTGGGCCGTGATCCTCGCCCTCGGACTGGCCGGGGGCGGTTACCGAGTGGCCGAAATCGGTGCGAAACTACTGGTCTCGCTGGTCGTGCTCGCGTTCGTCGTCTCGGCGTTCGTCGTCCCGATCGAACCGGCCCAGGCCGTCGGCGGACTCGTCCCCGAGATGCCGGGCGTCGGCGGTGCGGTCGTCGCGGCCGGCGTCCTCGGCGGCGCCGTCCACATCACGCTGCTGACGATGCAGAGCTACACGATGCGTGCACGCGGCTGGACCGACTCCGACCGCGACATCGCCACGTTCGACGTCGTGAGTTCGATGCTCGTCGCCTTCGGCGTATTCAGTCTCGCCGTCTTCCTCGTCGCCGCGAGCGTCCTGCCGGAGGTCGTCACCGATCCCGCAGCGATCGACGAGATCCAGGCCGCCGAGGCGCTCGTCCCGGTCGCCGGCGAGCACGCGATGTGGATCTTCCTGCTCGGTCTCTGGGGTGCGGCCGTCTCCACGCTCGGGGGCAACACCATCGTCCCGCCATACCTGCTGGCCGACAAACTCGGCTGGGAGCAGTCCGTCGACGATCCTCGATACCGGGCCGCGATCGTCGTCGTCGCGTTGGCCTCGGCGATCGGCGCGTTCCTCGGCGCTGCGTTCTTTCAGGTACTCGTGCTCGTACTGGCGTTCGGCCTCGTCGGGACGCCCTTCGCACTCGCACTCATTCTCTACCTGCTGAACGATCCCGACGTCGTTCCCGAGACAAACTCTCTCCTGCTGAATCTCGGCGGCCTCGTCCTCTTCGGCGTCGCCGCCGTCCTCGCCGGCGAGTTCGTCCTCGAGGAACTCGAGACCGTCACCGAGCCCGTCTCGGCGTTCGTCGTCGCCTTCGCCGCGGTGATGGCGCTCGCGATCGTCGGCCTCCTCGTCAAGTACGTTCGCGAGCGGATGCTCGAGGCCTGATCATCGACGTTCGTCGGTACCACCTACCCCATTGCGGGGTCGTCGCTCGAGCAAACTTTCTTGCCAGTCGAGAGCGATTGTCACGCCATGTCAACACTCGAGAACGACGTCGTCATCGTGACGGGCGCGAGCCGCGGCCTCGGTCGTGCGATGGTCGACCGCTTCGCAGACGAGGGGGCCCGCGTCGTGCTCACCGCTCGAGACGAGTCCCGGATGGAAGACATCGCCGCGGAACTACCGAGCGACTCGCTCGTCGTCCCCGCCGACGTTCGCGATAGCGACGCGGTCGAACGGGTGATCGACCGCACTATCGAGAAATTTGGACACATCGATACCCTCGTCAACAACGCAGGTGTGAGCCAACTCGGGATGCACGACTCGCGAAACCACATCGTCGACATCGCCGACGACGACTGGGATACGATCCTCGAGGTCAACCTCAAAGGCGTCTTCCTCTTTACGCGGGCGGCCCTGCCACATATGTACGAGCAAGGACGGGGCAACGTCGTCAACATCTCCTCGGGGCTCGGCCGGCGTGCGGCGCCGGGAGCCGCCGCGTACGTGAGCTCGAAGTGGGGGCTGGAGGGACTCACGCAGACGGCCGCCCTCGAGAGCGACGAATACGGCGTCAACGCCAACGCCCTCGATCCCGGCGGTCGGGTCGATACCGACATCTGGGCGCACCTCCCCGACGAGGAACGCGAACAGATCCTCGATCCGGACGTAATGAACGACGCCGCCGTCCTGCTCGCCGCGCAGGGTCCCGATGGCGTCACCGGGGAGTCGATGACCGCCACGGAATGGGAAAAACGGCTTGGATGAGATCGGGCTCACTCTCTCGAGTTTCGACAGCGGGCGCTCGATCGACGTACATCCGAGATCGACGCCGATACCGTCGGTTCCGAAACCCCTATTCGCCTGCTGTCCCGAATGCGGACAATGAGTCACCAGCTTCCGGACGTGCAGGCAACGTCGCCCGACGTCACCGTCGGTCTGAGTCAGGTCGGCGTCACTGGCGTCGAGAAACTCGTCAAGATCGCCCGCGAGGGCAAGCGCCCGCTCGTCTTCACTGCCGAATTCGAGGTCTTCGTCGACCTCCCCGCCTGGCGAAAAGGTGCGGACATGAGTCGCAACATGGAGGTCATCGACGAAATTCTCGAGGATACCACCCGCGAGGAGGCCTACCACGTCGAAGAGGTCTGTGGCGACGCCGCCGAGCGTCTCCTCGAGAAACACGAGTACACCTCGAAAGCCGAAGTGTCGATGGAAGCCGAGTTCATGCGCCGCGAACAGACCCCCGCCAGCGACCGCGAGACCCAACATACCGTCGACATCGTCGCCTCGGCGACGGCGACCGACGAGGGAACCCGCGAGGAGATCGGCGCGACCGTCACCGGGATGACCGTCTGTCCGTGTTCCCAGGGCATGTCCGCCGCGCGGGCGAAAGAGACCCTCGAGGATCTGGAGGTCGACGAGGAGACCATTACTGAGTTCCTCGAGGAAGTGCCACAGCCGGGTCACTCCCAGCGGGGCCACGCGACGCTGACCGTCGAGGCCGGCGGCGATCCGGAGGTCGACCTGAACGACGTGATCGACATCGCCCGCGACGCGATGAGCGCGCGAATCTACAACCTCGCGAAGCGACCCGACGAGGACCACATGACCTACGCGGCCCACTCCGACGCGAAGTTCGTCGAGGACTGCGTGCGCTCGATGGCCGAAGGCGTCGTCGAGGAGTTCGATCATCTCCCGGAAGACGCCGTCATCACGATGAAACAGTCCAACGACGAGTCGATCCACCAGCACAACGCCCACGCCGAGCGCGTCGTCGAGATGGCGACGCTTCGCGACGAACTGAACGGCGAACACTAACAACCCGTCGTTCGCGTTTTTGAGGCCGGTCTCGGCTACCGACGCCGGAGGGCGACGATTGCGACACAGAGCGCGACGACCGCGACGCCACCGCCGAAGCCGGACAGCCCGTCCGCAACACCATCTGTGTGCTCGGAGTCGCCGTCTTCACCACCCTCGAGTTCGCTATCGCTGTGTGGATGCTGGCTGTCGCCGTCGCCAACAGCCGTCTCGTCGCCGATACCCGACTCGACGGAGAGTTCGTTCGGGAGGTCCTCGCCAGTCCACGTCGCGACGTTGCCCGAGACCTCGTCGGCGTTCGTATCGGTGACCGGACCAGGCATCCTCACGTGATGTGTCGCCGTCGTCTCCTGTGGGCCGGCAGCCGGCGCGACGACCTCGAGTTCCTCGTAGACGACGGTTTCACCTTCCCTGTATACGTCCAGCCGATCGACGGCATCGGTCTCGAGGTCCTCGAAGACTATCGTAAGCTGGTGACCACCCTCGAGATCTTCCCTCGAGACCGAGACCGTCCCGATCCACGGCTCGTCCGCATACAGCGACTCGTACCAGTCGGTGACGTCGT
The DNA here is from genome assembly GCF_006543045.1 of Salinadaptatus halalkaliphilus. Taxonomy (GTDB): domain Archaea; phylum Halobacteriota; class Halobacteria; order Halobacteriales; family Natrialbaceae; genus Salinadaptatus; species Salinadaptatus halalkaliphilus. The sequence continues at coordinate 298,719 of NZ_RBZW01000076.1, forward strand.
CGTAGCCGGCCTGCTGGGCACTCATCTCGAGCACGTCGTACCCTGCATCGTCGACGGTCACGACGCTTTCGACCGACTCGATCGCTCCCTCGTCGGTGACCACCGTCTCGCTCGTCGTCTCGGAGCCGGTCGATCCGGAACCGACTACGGTTCCACACGAAGCGATCACTAGCACGACAACCATCACGAACCCAATAGCTCCGATCGACCCCGACGCGTCGACGTTCATACGACGGTTCGCCAATCTATCGGATATAAACTCTCGCTCGAACGACGCGTGTGTTTCGCTCGATTTCAGCCGTCGCTCGTCGCGATGCTCCGCGATCGTGTATTGACGTCGGCAGAAAGCGCCCGGAGCGGGATTTGAACCCGGCAGAGACGGTCCGGGCGTGCGGCGCTTCGCGCCGTTCCGGGCGTGCGACTCTTTGTTTTCAAATCCCTCGTCGGCGTTTCGCTGACGCCGCTACTCCTTCGTCGTTACACTCCTCACTCGTAGGTTGGCGTCAGCAGAAAGCGCCCGGAGCGGGATTTGAACCCGCGTCACAACCGTGACAGGGTTGTATGATGGGCCACTACACCATCCGGGCTTACCACATCGTTTCCCGGTCGAAGTATTAAGGGTTGTGTTCTCGTCGTCTCGAGTGGCCTGCTAACTTCTCACAGCACTGGCAGTACCGGGCCCGCCGCTCGAGTCGGCATTTCATCCGTTCCATATCAGTTGTCACTCGACGCGACGCGGCCTGATAGGGATTATCGTCGGAGTTCATAGATTTCCCGGTCCGGGATCGAAACACGGTATCAATCCCTGCGAGGCGACACATCCGGCTGGCTACGATAATCCCTATGAATACGTGGTTTCGTCGCCTAACTCGGTCTCGAACTGATTCACCAGCGACTGCAATTCCTCGGCGGCATATGACGATTATTTGAGATTCGTTGCGATCGCATCTCCCCGCGAGCGGCCTCCGTCGTTCCGTCGTCCTCGAGCGGGCGGCTCTCTATAGCCGGCTACCACTCGAGGTCGGTGTCTGCTCGGTTTCCGCGACTACTCGAGAAATGAACGCTCAATTCTGGCCCGGTAGTTTTTATCGCTTTTGGCCACTCTGGTTAAAAAACGTTTCCAGTGCCATCATTGCCCCTGCGTACGATGCGGCAATCACAGCAGCGAGGAGCAACAGAACGAGGAGGGACGTAAAACTGAACAGAATGTAAAGGGACCAGTACGCAGCTATGACGGCCATAAGGAACACTACTGCAAGGAACGGCATGAAGTAGGACGGAATCCTAGCTCCCATGATATTATAATATTCTGAGACGTAATGTATAATTTTTGGTCCCTGGGGTTTCAGGGTTATCGAATGGCTAATTCACTGAGTTAAACGTGGCACAAGCGAAGCCACCGTTCAGGACTCAGTGAACAATATAACTCGTTCACAGACGATGAGACAACTTCCGAGAAATCGCCACAAGATGTGGCGTCTACAAAAGCAAATATGCCGTAAGACAACAAATCCAACGCTGGATAGTGATTCACCACGGCCCTCAAGTTCAACCCTCGCTCGTCTCTCCGCTTCTCGCTCGTAGTTGGCGTCAGCAGAAAGCGCCCGGAGCGGGATTTGAACCCGGCAGAGACGGTCCGGGCATGCGGCGCTTCGCGCCGTTCCGGGCATTCGACTCTTTGTTTTCAAATCCCTGTTGAGGTTTTTCACAGACGAGCGACTCGCTCCGCTCGTCGTATTAGTCTGTGAAAAACGCCCGGAGCGGGATTTGAACCCGCGTCACAACCGTGACAGGGTTGTATGATGGGCCACTACACCATCCGGGCTTACACCACATCGTTTCCCGCTGGTAGTCTTAAGGCTTTCCAATCGATCGGCCTTTGGTACGGGGAATCGGGACACGACGATGCCCTCGAGTCCGCCCCTGCATGTCAGTATATGCCACGACCCACAAGGAATTTAACCGAGAGTCGGGAACTGTGACGTGTGATCGGCTCTCCCGGTCAGGGTCGCCCGGTCGGTTAGCCCTGCTTCTGACTCGAGTTAGTAACGCTTAACTGCGTCCCACCGGTAGGAGACTGTAGTATCTCGTGACAGCCACTTCTCTCCCCATAGCCCACAGGCACACCGACACATGGTAGACGTAAGTAAACACGAACTCGTTCCGGAGCATACCATCCTCGAGGACGACGACCTCGAGGAGGTGCTTTCGGAGTACGACATCGACCGTACAGACCTTCCGAAGATCAAGCGCACCGATGCTGCGTTGCCCGACGATGCGGAGATCGGCGACGTGATCAAGATCGTTCGGGACTCGAGAACGACCGACCAGGCAGTCGTATACCGACTCGTGGTGGAATAAATGGCAACAGAACTCAACAGAGCAAAACGACGGGACATCTCACGCGAGTACTTCTCGCGCGAACGACTCGCAGAACACCACTATCGCTCGTTCAACGCCTTCCTCAACCGAGGCATGCAGGAAGTCGTCGACGAGAAGGAGACGATCGATACGGACATCGGCGACAAGGAAGGCGAGGAACCGGTCCACGTCGAACTCGGTGACGTCCGGGTCGTGACGCCCCGCGTTCGCGAGGCCGACGGCTCCGAAGAACTGCTCTACCCGCAGGAAGCACGACTGCGCAACATCACCTACTCCGCGCCGGTCTTTATGGAGATGTCGATCGTCAAAGGCGAGGAAGGCGACGAACGGGTCGTCGACTCGACGGAGACCAAGATCGGTCGGATGCCGATCATGGTCGGCTCCGATAAGTGTAACATCGCCGGCTTCTCCGACGAGGAACTGATCGAGATCGGTGAGGACCCCGCCGATCCCGGCGGTTACTTCATCGTCAACGGCTCCGAGCGCGTGCTGATGACCAGCGAGGACCTCGCACCGAACAAGATTCTCGCCGAGTACGACACCAAATACGGCGACGAGATTCAGGTCGCCAAGACGTTCTCCCAACGGCGTGGCTACCGGGCCTTGGTCCTCTGTGAGCGCACCCGCGACGGCCTGCTCGAGGTGTCGTTCCCCTCCGTGTCGGGTTCGATCAACTTCGTCACGCTCGTTCGCGCACTCGGTCTCGAGTCCGACGAGGAGATCGTCCACAAGGTCTCGAACGACCCCGAGGTCGTCAAGTACATGCTCGAGAACTTAGAGGAGGCCGACGTCCAGACCGAGCAAGAAGCAATCGAGGAACTGGGCAAACGCGTCGCGTCGGGCCAGGGCAAGAACTACCAGCTCAAACGCGCCAACTACGTCATCGACCGCTACCTCCTGCCGCATCTCCACGAGGATGGCGTCGAGGAAGAAGACGTCCGCATCAACAAGGCACACTACCTCTGTCGGATGGCCGAGGCCTGCTTCGAACTCGCGCTCGGCCGTCGCGAAGCGGACGACAAGGATCACTACGCGAACAAGCGCCTGAAGGTCAGTGGCGACCTGATGAAAGACCTGTTCCGGACCGCACTCAACAAGCTCGCCCGGGACGTCAAATACCAGCTCGAGCGCGCGAACATGCGAAACCGCAATCTCTCGGTCTCGACGGTCGTCCGCTCGGACGTCCTGACCGAACGCCTCGAGCATCCGATCGCGACGGGCAACTGGGTCGGCGGCCGCTCCGGCGTGAGCCAGCTGGTCGATCGCACCGACTTTATGGGGGTTCTCTCTCACCTTCGCCGTCTTCGGAGTCCGCTCTCCCGGTCCCAGCCACACTTCGAGGCACGGGACCTCCACGCGACGCAGTGGGGTCGTATCTGTCCCTCCGAAACGCCTGAGGGACCGAACTGTGGGCTGGTGAAGAACTTCGCACAAGCGATGGAACTTTCCCAGAACATCGAGGACGAACAGGGACTCAAACGCGAACTGGCATCGATGGGCGTCGAGGGCATTCCGGGCCTCGAGGGAATCAGCCAATCGACGCCGGCCGACGATTAACGATACATGAGCAGCCAACAACGCGAAGCCAAAGTCTACGTCAACGGGTCGCTGGTGGGGACCCATCCCGATCCGCACGAACTAGCCGAACAGATCCGCGAAGCACGCCGCATCGGCGATGTCTCCGAGATGGTCAACGTCTCGGTCAAAGACCGCACCCGAGAAGTCATCATCAACGCCGACGCCGGCCGCGCACGCCGACCACTCCTGGTCGTCGAGGGCGGCGAACCGCGCATCTCCGACAGCGAAATCGAGGCGCTGCAAAACGGCGACCTCGAGTTCGAGGACCTCGTCTCGCACGGTTACATCGAGTTCATCGACGCCGAGGAAGAAGAGGACATCCTCGTCGCCGTCGATGAGGACGATTTGACCGACAACCACACCCACCTCGAGATCGATCCACAACTCATCTTCGGGATCGGTGCCGGAATGATCCCCTACCCCGAGCACAACGCCAGTCCGCGTATTACGATGGGGGCCGGGATGATCAAGCAGTCGCTGGGGTTGCCGAGCGCGAACTACCGTATTCGGCCGGATACGCGCCAGCACCTGCTGCATTACCCACAGCTCTCGATGGTCAAGACCCAGACGACCGAACAGATCGGCTTCGACGACCGACCCGCAGCACAGAACTTCGTCGTCGCCGTGATGAGCTACGAGGGGTTCAACATCGAGGACGCGCTGGTCATGAACAAAGCCAGCGTCGAGCGCGCACTCGCTCGCTCGCATTTCTTCCGGACGTACGAGGGCGAGGAACGCCGGTATCCGGGCGGACAGGAAGACCGATTCGAGATTCCGAGCCAGGACGTCCGCGGAGCCCGCGGCGAGGAAGCGTACGCCCACCTCGACGAGGACGGTCTCGTCAATCCGGAAACGACGGTCGACGAGAACTCCGTCCTGCTCGGGAAGACGAGTCCGCCGCGATTCTTAGAGGAACCGGACGACATGGGCGGCCTCTCACCACAGAAACGCCGCGAGACCAGCGTCACGATGCGCTCGGGAGAGAGCGGCGTCGTCGACACCGTCACGCTGATGGAAGGCGAGGACGGCTCGAAGCTCTCGAAGGTCTCGGTGCGCGACGAGCGTATCCCCGAACTCGGGGACAAGTTCGCGTCCCGTCACGGCCAGAAGGGGGTCGTCGGCCACCTCGCACCCCAGGAGGACATGCCCTTCACCGAGGAGGGTGTCGTCCCCGACCTCGTTTTGAACCCGCACGCGCTGCCGTCGCGGATGACCGTCGGTCACATCCTCGAGATGATCGGCGGGAAACTCGGTGCGATGGAGGGACGACGCGTCGACGGGACGCCGTTCCTCGGTGAGGACGAGGACGAGCTTCGCCAGGGCCTCGAGGATGCCGGCTTCGATTCGGCGGGCAAGGAGACGATGTACTCCGGCATCTCCGGCGAGAAGATCGAGGCCGAAATCTTCGTCGGGATCATCTTCTACCAGAAGCTCTACCACATGGTCTCGAACAAGCTCCACGCCCGCTCTCGCGGACCGGTACAGGTGCTGACCCGCCAGCCGACGGAGGGTCGCGCCCGCGAGGGAGGTCTTCGTATCGGGGAGATGGAGCGAGACGTCTTCATCGGCCACGGGGCCGCAATGACGCTCAAAGAACGCCTGCTCGACGAATCCGACCGCGAGTTCATCAACGTCTGTGGACAGTGTGGGATGAGCGCAGTCGAGAACGTCGAGCAACGTCGGGTCTACTGTCCGAACTGCGACGAGGAGACCGACATCCACGAGATCGAGATGAGCTACGCGTTCAAGCTGCTCTTAGACGAGATGAAGGCCCTGGGTATCGCGCCACGACTGGAACTATCGGACGCCGTCTAAATCATGCAAAACAGCACACCAAAAGATATCGGATCGATCAATTTCGGGCTGATGGAGCCCGAAGAGTATCGAGAAATGAGCGCGACGAAGATCATCACCGCCGACACCTACGACGACGACGGCTTCCCCATCGACATGGGGTTGATGGACCCGCGTCTGGGCGTGATCGATCCTGGCCTCGAGTGCAAGACCTGCGGCAAACATTCGGGTTCGTGTAACGGCCACTTCGGCCACATCGAACTGGCCGCACCGGTCATCCACGTCGGCTTTACGAAGCTCATTCGGCGGCTGCTCCGCGGAACGTGTCGGGAGTGTTCGAAGCTCCTGTTGACCGAAGACGAACGCGAGGAGTTCCGTGACGACATCACGGAATCGCGCAAACTCGGCCGCGACTTAAACGACGTCACGAAGGCCGCGATTCGTCAGGCCCGAAAGAAGGATCGCTGTCCTCACTGCGGCGAGATCCAGTACGACATCGACCACGAGAAGCCCACGACCTACTACGAGGTCCAGCAGGTCCTGACCAGCGAGTACTCCCAGCGCATCGCGGGCGCGATGCAAGGCGACGAGGAAGCCGGCATCGACCGCACCTCGCCGGACGAACTCGCCGAGAAGACCGAGATCGAACTCTCTCGGATCAACGAGATTCTGTCGGGGTCGTTCCGACCACGCGAGGACCAGCGCAAGGCCATCGAGAAAGCGCTGGACATCGACCTCACCGAAGAGGACACCAACAAGCTGATGCCAAGCGATATTCGGGACTGGTTCGAGAACATTCCCGACGAAGATATCGAGGTGCTTGGTATCGATTCCGATCGGTCCCGGCCGGAGTGGATGATCCTCACCGTGTTGCCGGTTCCGCCGGTCACGGCGCGACCGTCGATCACGCTCGACAACGGCCAGCGCTCGGAAGACGACCTCACGCACAAGCTAGTCGACATCATCCGGATCAACCAGCGGTTCATGGAGAACCGCGAGGCCGGTGCGCCACAGCTGATCATCGAGGACCTCTGGGAACTGCTGCAGTACCACGTCACCACGTTCATGGACAACGAGATTTCGGGGACGCCGCCGGCCCGCCACCGCTCCGGTCGGCCGCTCAAGACGCTCTCCCAACGCCTGAAGGGCAAGGAGGGGCGTTTCCGTGGCTCGCTGTCGGGCAAGCGTGTCAACTTCTCGGCCCGAACCGTCATCTCGCCTGACCCGACGCTCAGCCTGAACGAGGTCGGTGTCCCCGACCGCGTCGCCAGCGAGATGACCCAGACGATGAACGTCACCGAACGGAACGTCGAGGAGGCGCGACGCTACGTCTCGAACGGACCCGAGGCTCACCCTGGTGCGAACTACGTTCGCCGTCCCGATGGTCGCCGACTGAAAGTGACCGAAAAGAACTGCGAACAACTCGCCGAGAAGGTAGACGCTGGCTGGGAGGTTAACCGCCACCTCGTCGACGGCGACATCGTCATCTTCAACCGCCAGCCGTCGCTGCACCGGATGTCGATCATGGCCCACGAGGTCGTGGTCATGCCATACAAGACGTTCCGACTCAACACCGTCGTCTGTCCGCCGTACAACGCTGACTTCGACGGCGACGAGATGAACATGCACGCCCTCCAGAACGAGGAGGCCCGCGCCGAGGCCCGCGTGCTCATGCGCGTCCAGGAGCAGATCCTGAGTCCGCGCTTCGGTGAGAACATCATCGGGGCGATCCAGGACCACATCAGTGGGATGTACCTGCTGACCCACAACAATCCACGGTTCAACGAGACCCAGGCACTGGATCTCCTGCGAGCAACCCGAATCGACGAACTGCCGGAACCAAGTGGGATCGACGACGAGGACGACCCGTTCTGGACCGGTTACGACGTCTTCTCCGAGCTGCTGCCCGACGATCTGAACCTCGAGTTCACCGGCACCGTCGGCGAGGATGTCGTCGTCGAAAACGGCCAGCTGATCGAGGGGACGATCGCTGAAGACGAGGTCGGCGAGTTCGGCGGCGAAATCGTCGATCGGATCACGAAGGAGTACGGTAACACGCGTTCGCGAATCTTCATCAACGAGGTCTCGACGCTTGCGATGCGGGCGATCATGCACTTCGGGTTCTCGATCGGGATCGACGACGAGACGATTCCCGGCGAAGCCCAGAATCGCATCGACGAGACGATCGACGACGCCTACGACCGCGTCCAGGAGCTCATCGAAGCCTACGAGCGAAACGAACTCGAGTCCCTGCCGGGTCGGACGATCGACGAGACGCTCGAGATGAAGATTATGCAGACGCTCTCGCGTGCACGTGACAACGCAGGAAACATCGCTGACGAGCACTTCACCAACGAGAACCCCGCCGTCGTCATGGCCGAGTCCGGTGCACGTGGCTCGATGCTCAACCTGACCCAGATGGCCGGCTGCGTCGGCCAGCAGGCAGTTCGTGGCGAGCGGATCAACCGCGGCTACGAGGACCGTACGCTCAGTCACTACGAGCCCAACGACCTCTCGGCGGAAGCCCACGGCTTCGTCGAGAACTCCTACACCAGCGGGCTGACCCCACGGGAGTTCTTCTTCCACGCGATGGGTGGCCGCGAGGGTCTAGTCGACACGGCAGTCCGGACCTCGAAGTCCGGCTATCTGCAGCGCCGGCTCATCAACGCACTGTCGGAACTCGAGACCCAGTACGACGGGACGGTCCGGGATACCTCGGATACGATCGTCCAGTTCGAGTTCGGCGAGGACGGGACCTCGCCGGTCAAGGTCTCCTCGGGTGACGAGAACAACGTCGACGTCGAGGAAATCGCCGGTCGCGTGCTCGACTCGGAGTTCGACTCCGAAAGCGACCGAGCGGACTTCCTCGGCATCGACCGGGAGGTAACGAACCTCTCGGAGCATGCAGACGATCGCCTGACCGAGCACACGGAGGTGCCCTCCGATGACTGAGGTCGCCTTCGACGTCGACGACGACACGATCGCGGTCGTCGAAGACACCGACCTCCCGCGGCGACTCAAGGACAACGTCTACGAGGAACTCGAGGGTCGACCCGACGCGACCGTCGAGGACGCCGACGAGCTCGCGAAGGCCGTCGAGGCCCGCTACGTCGACACCCGCGTCGAACCGCTCGATCCCGTCGGCACCGTCTCTGCCCAGTCGATCGGCGAACCTGGTACGCAGCTGACGATGAACACGTTCCACTACGCCGGTGTCGCGGAGATCGACGTGACACAGGGGCTGCCGCGACTGATCGAGCTCGTCGACGCCCGGAAGACCCCGGATACGCCGATGATGACGGTGTATCTCGAGGACGAGTACGCCACCGAACGCGAGAAGGCCCACGAGGTCGTCTGGAACATCGAGGCGACGAAGATCCTCGCGTTGGGTGACGTTTCGACGAACGTCGCGGACATGCGCGTTCAGATCTCGCTCAACCAGGATACTCTGACCGAGCGGATGATCACGGCCGAAGAAGTCGCCGAGATCATCGAGGACAACCTTGGGGTCTCGACCGTCCAGAACGGCACCGAGATCCAGTTCGGTCCCGAGGAGCCGTCCTATCGTGACCTCTTGCAGCTCGTCGAGGAACTACGTGACATCACGTTCAAGGGAATCGAAGAGATTTCCCGGGTCGTCATCCGTCGCGAAGAGATGGACGACGGCAGCGAGGAGTTCATCCTCTACACCGAGGGATCGGCCTTCGGCGACGTCCTCGAAATCGAGGGCGTCGACGCCTCCCGGACGACGTGTAACAACATCCACGAGATCCATCACAATCTCGGGATCGAAGCCGCCCGCGAGGCGATCATCGAGGAGACGAACAACACACTCGCCGAGCAGGGTCTCGACGACGTCAACGTTCGCCACCTCATGCTCGTCGCGGACATGATGACGAACAACGGTGACATCGAATCGATCGGTCGCCACGGTATCTCCGGATCGAAAGAATCGGTACTCGCTCGTGCAGCGTTCGAGGTAACCGTCAATCACCTGCTCAACGCTGCGATTCACGGCGAGATCGACGAGTTAGACGGGGTCACCGAGAACGTCATCGTCGGCAAGCCGATCAAGCTCGGTACCGGAGATGTCGATCTCCGGATGGGGTCGACGGGGCCGAGTACGCAAGCTGACTGATCGATGACGATTTCCCTCGACGACGACGCACGGCAATATCTCTCGCTGTTCGAGGACGTCACCGGCGCAACCGGTACCGACTGCATCCTCGAGGGTACAGCCGAGGACGAAAGCGACGAGGCCGACCAACTGATCGTCGTCGTCTCGAAGGGGCAGATGGGGGAAGCGATCGGGCCCGGCGGACAGACCGTCCAGCGCTACGAGGATCGGGTTAGCCTCCCGGTCCGACTCGTCGAGGCGGCCGACGAACCGGAAGTGTTCGTCGCGAATACGCTTGCACCCGCGGCGGTCTACAACGTCACGATCAGCGAGAACAACGACACCGTCGCCTACGTGGAGGTCGCCGAGGACGACCGCGGCGTCGCCATCGGCTCGAACGGTCGAACGATCGAGGCCGCCCGAACACTCGTGGACCGCCACTTCGACATCGACGACGTCCAGTTGGTCTAACGGCCGTCAGTTGGCGCTATTGGTTGCGAAGAATCGATTTTCCGACACCGTTTTTTGACATGACAAGTAACCAAATAAATAAACAGCTGCCACCAGTACGTGGAACTGATGTCCGACACGAACGCCACAGCTGACGATGCAATCGACGTAGACACACTCGAGATCGCACCGGAAACGGGGTGGAACAACCTCTATCTCGACGGCGAGTGGGTTTCCGCTGGCGACCGGGAATCGATTGACATCGAGAATCCCGCGACACGGACGACGATGGCGACAGTCCCCTCGGCGACCGTCGAGGACATCGACGAGGCGTACGCGATCGCAGAGACGGCCCAGGATGCGTGGGCCGAGCGGCCGCCACAGGAACGCGCCGGGATCGTCACCGAGGCCTGTCAGCGTCTTGGGGCGTACGCCGAGGATCTCGCGACGCTGTTTGCGCTGGAGTGTGGCGGCGTTCAGCTGAAAGCCGACTTCGAGACACAGCTTGCCCAGGGGACGATGGAGGTCGGTGCCGGACTCGCGATGCGAGACGGCGGCCGCCGCAAGGAGTCGGTCACTCCGGGCAAGGAGAACCTGCTCGTTCGCGAACCGGCGGGTGTCGTTGGTGTCATCACCCCTTGGAACTTTCCGCTGTATCTCTCGAGTCGCGTCGTCGCGCCGGCCATCGCCCTTGGTAACAGCGTCGTGTTGAAGCCCGACGAACATACGCCGATTACGGGCGGGCTCGTCCTCGCGACGGTCTTCGAGGAAGCCGGGCTTCCCGACGGCGTGTTGAACGTCGTTCCCGGCTACGGCCACGAGATCGGCGACCACTTCTCGGGACACCCGACGCCGTCGGTGATGTCCTTTACCGGCTCCTCGGAAGTGGGCCGCGGCGTCGGCCAGCGTGCCGTCGGCTCGTATACGGAGCCGGCACTGGAACTGGGCGGCAACAACGCCCACATCGTGCTCGAAGACGCCGACCTCGAGCGGGCGATCGACGCCGGTGCGTTCGGCTCCTTCACGCACCAGGGCCAGGAGTGTATCTCGATCAACCGCCATCTGGTCCACGAATCGCTCTACGACAAGTACGTCGCCGGGCTGGCCGACCGTGCCGAACAGTTACCCATCGGCGACCCACGCGAGGAAGGCGCGCTCGTGGGGCCGGTCATCAATGAGAGCCAGCGCGACAAGATCGTCGGCTTCGTCGATGAGACCATCGCACAGGGGGCGACCCTCGAGGCCGGTGGCGACCACGACGGATTGTTCGTCGAACCCACGGTGTTGTCGGACGTAACGGGCGAGATGCCGGTGGCCTGCAACGAACACTTCGGTCCAGTCGCGCCGGTGATCCCGTTTGCGACCGACGAGGAAGCGATTCGTATCGCCAACGACACCGAGTACGGGCTCTCGGGCTCGGTTCACTCCACGGACGTTTCGCGGGCACGTGACGTGGCCGATGCGTTAGAGACGGGCATGGTTCACATCAACGATCAGCCGTTGAACGACGAACCCCACGTCGCATTCGGCGGCGTCGGCGCGTCGGGCATGGGTCGGTACAACGACGAGTGGATCTTAGAGACGCTGACGACGGTCAAGTGGATCTCGGTTCAACGCGAGCCACGAGAATACCCCTACTGACCGGTTCTGCTCGCGGGTTCGTGACGACACACAAGTTGGATTCACTTTAGGACTCGGTCAAAACCACTCGACGCGATACTCACAGCGTATGTGTTTAGCCCGGGCTGATTTCGGTACTCTCTCGTAGGAAGCGTTCAACGGACGCGATATGAACAGGCAGCAGACATCGGATACGATTCTCA
>NZ_RBZW01000017.1 GCF_006543045.1 Salinadaptatus halalkaliphilus
CTTGGACGGCGTAATCATTTTGTCGCCAGCGGTGGTTTGTTCGGACAGCAGCGTTTCCATAGGTGAAACTCCCACCGCTCGGGATTCCTCCGCGTTCACGCGGAGGAGGATGTCAAACGCCGAACAACTGTCGAAGCGAGCGCATACTACCGCTAGTGAACGAGTTGAACGAGTACGGATACGTGAATAATTAGGCAGATATTTTCTCATATCAAATTGTGACCTCGCTTTTCTTTCGAGAGAGTACTACAGTCGGTGTTTTTATATGACTGTCGAGGCTACTATATGGCTATGAGTGCCAACAGCTACCCCGGTTGGACGGGTTCGTATCGGTACGGGGCGAGTGACCACGCGTGAACATGCCCGGTATGGACTGGGATCCACCGAGCCGGTTTGAGGCGATCTAAATGCGCCGGCACCTCCACGTCGACTGGCGGGCCGGCCTGAGTCTGGTCGGAACGTTGCTTGCCCTGCTCTCGCTCGCGTTCGTCGTCCCGATTATCGTCGCGCTCGTCTACGGCGGCGAGGATCTGTGGGTGTTCGTCACCTCGCTGATCATCACTGCCGGGTTCGGACTCGCACTTCGTAAGTTGGATCCCGAACCCGAACCCGGCGCTCGAGAAGCGTTCTTCGTCGTCGCACTCACCTGGTTACTCGCGGCGGTATTCGGGGCGCTGCCGTACGTGCTGGCGGGCAACGGCACCCTCGCGCACCCGGTCAACGCCCTCTTCGAGAGCATGAGCGGCTTTACGACCACCGGTGCGACCGTCATGGGCGATATCTCCGTCGACACCCACTCTCGAGCAATGCTGATGTGGCGCCAGCTTACCCAGTGGCTCGGCGGGATGGGAATCATCGTCCTCGCGGTGGCGATCCTCTCCCAGATGGCCGTCGGTGGCGCCCAGCTGATGGAAGCCGAAACGCCCGGTCCCGGCGTCTCGAGGCTAACGCCTCACATCGCCGAAACCGCTCGCGTGCTCTGGATCGCCTACATCGCGCTTACGGTCCTGTTTATCGTCCTGCTGTATCTTCTCCACGTCCTCGGATTCGCACCGAATATGGATGTCTACAACGCCATCGCGCACGGACTTACGACCCTACCCACGGGCGGGTTCTCCCCCGAAGCCCGGAGCATCGAGGCGTTCTCGCCAGCCGTCCAGTGGCTCGTCGTCCCGTTCATGTTCGCCGCCGGCGTCAACTTCGTGCTCTGGTGGCACGTCATCTCCGGGGACCCTCGAGAGCTGCTCGGGGACAACGAGTTTCGCCTCTATCTGGGCGCCGTCTCGGTGCTGTCGATCGTCGGGACCGTTGTGCTCTTTTTCTCGGCGCTCTCGACGCCCGAGACTGGTCCGGTCGGCGGTAACCTCGAGCGCTCGGCTCGCTACGCCACCTTCCAGATCGCGTCGCTGGTCAACTCGACGGGGTACGCGAACATGGACTTCGACGCCTGGAGCGGGCCGGCCAAGGGACTCCTGTTGGTGGCCATGCTCATCGGCGGCTCGACCGGGTCGACCGGCGGCGGCATCAAGGTGTTGCGCTGGCTCGTGATCCTCAAGACGCTGCGTCGGGAAGTGTTTACGACGATCCACCCTCGAGCCGTTCGGCCCGTCCGCATGAACGGCCGCGTCCTCGACGAGGATGCGGTCCGGGGCATCTACGCCTTTACGCTGTTGTATCTCGTGCTCTTTTTCGTCGGCGTCGGGCTGCTCGCGCTCGACGCAGCCCGCGTCGGCTTCGAACTCGAGTTACTCGACATCATCAGCGCCTCGATCGCGACCCTCGGAAACATCGGTCCGGGGCTCGGGACGGTGACCGGACCGATGGGCGGCTACGTCGACTTTCCCGCCTCCTCGAAGCTGCTCATGATCGTCTACATGTGGATCGGCCGCCTCGAAATCTTTCCCGTGCTCGTCCTGTTGACGAGAGCCTACTGGCAGGACTAGCCATCTCGCCGAGCGGGACCCGAAACTCGAGGGTGATGAGACATCGACAGACAGGGCCAAGATGCTATCGCCCGAGACGACGACGCTCAAACACCGAAGGTCGCCCGAAGCATGTCACGCGTCCCCGGGCCGAGCCCGACCGCGACGACGGTGATCATCAACAGGATCGCATAGCGTGGACTCTCTTCGAAGACGGTCTCGTCGAAGATCCAGATGACGACGACGGCTGCCGCGAGTTTCACCAGCAAGAACGGCCAGGCGGCACCGGTGACGGCCGCGATGTCCGGCGGGAGCATGGAGCCGGTGACGTTGACGATGGCCTCGTTGACCGGATGTTTGGGAACGAGGTTCTGATCGTGGCCGAAGACGACCGCCCAGTCGAGTCCGATGACGTTCGCGACGCCATCGACCGCGTGGGCCCAGATGACGACGACTCCCATGTACTCGGTGCCGCGATTGATGCCCGGTGCGAACACTTTAATCGCATACCAGGTGATCCCCGTCGCGACCGTCGCGCCGACCAGCGTCGTCAGCAACAGCCACGGGTAGAATGTCGCGTATCCTTCCGTCGCGGTAACGTAGCCGAGATAGCCGACCGTCACCGCGAGCAGACCCGTCCCGATCGCCGCCAGCGGATACTCATACCCCGGGACGGTGTCCCGGCGCTCGAGCCAGACCGAGACGATCACCGCGACGAGAGTCACGAGAAAGACGACGAAGTAGATCAGCGGGCTGATAAGAAAGCCCGACCACGGCAGTTCGATCGCCAGTTCACCGGTATCGCGAAACGCGGCGACGTTGGCGTCCTCGACGACTCGCAGTGCGCCGCCAAAGAGCATGAACGGGAACAGGGCGAAAAAGCCCGCACGATAGCGTTCGATCTGGAGGCGTTGGATCAGGAAGACGATCCCGACCAGAAACAGGATCAGCGTCGGCACGTAGCCAGCGTAGGAGACGAACGTGTAGCCGGGTTCGGCGGTCGGTCCGGCGTCGGCGCCGGCCTCCACACACGGCACCTGCTCGCCGCCGGCCCAGGCGACACAGCTCCAGCCGTGGGCGTCTGCGACCACCGGTCCCCAGTAATACTGCCAGATGAGATCCACGTAGACTCGCTGGGGGAACACCGTTGCAAGGAGTGCAACGCCCGCAGCGAGCGCGACGACGGTCGCGGCCCACAGCTTGACGGGCCCGTACCGTTCGATCGACTCGTACATAGTCGAACAGCATTGGGGCGACTGCTTACCGTTTCCGGTTTCCTACGTAAAGCGAGAATGGCCGCCCGTCTGCAACGACAGTCCCGTCCCCACTCGCGGGGCCCGTCGAATCGGGTCGGCTCGAGGGGCGTTCGATCACCGAAACGAGGGCGGCCGTCGAATCGATCTGTCCGAACACGGTGTCTGCCGAACGCGAGTACCGGAGGTGTTTTGTAGTGGACGGACAGAGTACGGGTAGACGGCACGGTCGGCGACGACCTTTCGGCTCACGTGGTTTCCACGTGCGGCTATTCGTCGACCGACCTACCCCGTCTCACTACCACTCGTGAGCGGCTGCTGCGTCCTCCGACGGATATCGACCGCCGAGTGACGACTGTCGTCGGCCCGGAGTCTATGTGGGCGGATACAGCGACATCGTCTCACCCACGTCGGGCCGTGAGTAGGCGGTGTTCAGGTTAGGATCGAGAGTCGATCGCTCGAGCGGCCTCGAGTACCTCCTCGTGAAGTTCGCCGTTCGAGGCGACGAGTCCCGTGCTATCGTGGCGCCAGCGCTCGCCCTCGAGGTCGGTGACGACACCGCCGGCCTCCCGAATCTGGGCGACGCCGACGACGGTGTCCCAGGGATTCGTTCGGAGATCCGTCACCGCACCCTCGAGTGCGCCCGCCGCGACGAGACCGAGCTCGAGCTGGGCACAGCCGTACCGTCGGATGTCGCCAAAGCGGGTGACGAGTTCCCGCGTGGCCGCGGCGTACTGCTCGCGCTGGTCGTAGTCCCACCAGAACGTCGGACAGACCGTCGCGGCCTCGGGATCGTGACAGTCGCTGACCGAAAGGGGGTCGTCGTTGCGACCGACGCCATCCGGCCCGATGCGGTACCTATCCGATAGCGCCGGACAGACGAACGCACCGGCGACGGGTTCGCCGTCGACGACCGCTGCCACGGCGGTGCCGAACGTCGGGACGCCGTCGACGTAGTTGCTCGTCCCGTCGATCGGATCGACGATCCAGGCCGGACCCGCCTCGGGAACGGCCTTCAGTTCGTCGTCTTCCTCCCCGACGATCGGCTCGTCGGGATAGCTGTCGCGAATCACGTCGACGACGGTCGCCTGCGCGTCGCGATCAGCCTGGGTCACGACGTCCGTCTTCCCGTCCTTTCGCTCGACCTCGAGTTGTGTGCGAAACGAGTCGGCGGCGACGTCCGCGCCGGCGTTCGCAGCCTGTACCGCAGTCGACTCGCGCTCTCGAGGGTCGTATCGGTCGCTCATGGCGGATTCTCGGCGGGCAACGGGAAAAGGATTGGCGGACTTCCACCGGACGCCGTGTACCCGCTCGACTTCCGGCGACGAACCGGCGATCTGCCGTTATCTTTATGTTCAGACAGCTGTCCATTTTGACGTGGTATTCGACCGGCGGCTGCCGACCGGTCTGCAGGCCGCCGCGTTCTGATCGGGCACATGACGAACGAGAACTCACAACGACAGCCGGAAACCGTCGACGCGATAGACGAGCCACACCGTCGCTCGTTTCACGTGCTGTACGTCGACTCGGGCGACGATCCGAAGCGACTCGCCGACGAGTCGCTTCCCTATCCAGTGACGACGGCGGCCTCGTTCGCCGACGCTCGAGACGCGCTCGAGCACCAGCCGGACTGTCTGGTCGTCGCTGGCGACCTCACCGACGAGGTCGGCCGATCGTTTCTCGAGTTCGTTCGCACCGAGTTCGACGCGCTGCCGGTCGTCCACTTTGGCTCGACACGGGACGTGACCGTCCTCGAGCGTCTCGTCGCGATGGACACGTCGGCGATCGTTCGTCGGGACTCAGAGAGCGCGACGCCAACCGCGGCCGAACTCGATCGGCTCCGACAGCGTCTCAACGAGTACTACCAGCAGTCGATCTCCGACGTCCGCGAGACGGTCCTCGAGATCGCTCGCTCGCTGATGGGGGCGGCACCCGACGAGATCGACATCGAAATCGAGTGGGGACTCAAGCTCATCGGTCGGCGCCTCGATGCCGACCGCTGTCTGGTCTGTACCTACGAGGACGGCGTCCTCAAGCGAACGCATTACTGGAGCGAAAACGACATCGACCCACCGACACCCGACCAGGTGCCCGCATCGTCGTTTCCTGGCTTCGACACCGCGATCCGGTCGTACGAACCCTACGCTGTCCCCGCCGACCCGGTAACCGATCTCGATATCGAGATTCCGGACGGCTTCGTCGGGACGCTCCAACGGGCGAGCGACCACCACGACCCGCCCGACGGGACGGATCGTCACCCTTACATCCGCGACTCCCGGATCGAATCCCTGCTCGCGGTGCCGATCGTCGTCGACTGGGAACTCGAGGGCGTCCTCGCGATCGAACAGGAGACGCGACGGCCCTGGCCCCACTCGGTCCAACAGCAGGTGAAGACGCTGGGCGAACTCGTCGGCCACACGCTCGATCGAGAACGCCGTCGCCAAGAGCTCTCCCGGCAAAACGACCGCCTCGAACGGTTCACGTCGGTCGTCAGCCACGATCTGCGCAATCCACTCAACGTCCTCACAGGGTATGCCGAACTCATCGAGGAAACCGGCGACCCGAGCCACGTCGAGGACGTCCTCGCCTCCGCAACGCGTATGGAGACGATGATCGAGGACCTACTGACGCTTGCCCGAAACGGGACCGAACTGGACGAACGCGAGCCGATCGATCTGCAGGAACTCGTCACCGACGCGTGGGCGGGCGTCGATACGACCGGTGGCAAGCTCGAGACGCGATCGCTGCCCACCATCGAAGGCGACTCCGGCCGGCTGCAGCAGGTCTTCGAGAATCTCTTTCGCAATTCGATCGAACACGGAGCGGACGCTCACGGATCGACTCGAGGGAATTCCCAGTCCGACGAATCCGCCAGCCAGGACGAGAACGACGACGGGGTGGTCACGGTTCGCGTCGCCGGCACACCCGACGGCTTCGTCGTCGAAGACGACGGACCGGGGATCCCCCCGGACGACCGCGAGATGGTCTTTCAGGAGGGGTATACGGACAGCGACGGGACCGGCCTCGGCCTCTCGATCGTCGACGCCATCGCCACGGCTCACGGCTGGACGGTCACCGTCGACGAGGGCGACCTTGGCGGAGCGCGATTCCGGTTCGTGACGGACGACTCCGGCGAGTAGCATGCTCACGAACCGCCTCGTCGAAAAAGCAGTCGGGAATCGATCGTCCCGAACGGTCGCTATCGGTCGGCTAACCCACGTACTTACGCTTCTTCATCGACCGGTTCGTCGTTCATCTCCTGATCGGCCGTCGGTTCGTCTTCGGGATCATCAGCCGGCGGTTCGTCTTCGGGATCGTCAGCCGGCGGTTCGTCTTCGACGGCGTCGTCCTCGGCCGGCGCATCCGGGTCGGTGTCGTCCTCGGCCGGGACATCGGCATCCGGCTCCTCCCCGGCCATCTCCTCGTCGACGACGAACGGATCCGCCGGCGCCGGAATCTCGACGCCCTCGTCAGCGGGGACGATCTTGTAGATCTCGCCAGTCTCTGGATCCGGGCGGAAATCCGTGTTCGCAAGTACGTACAGCTCGCCCTCCTCGTCACGTTCGATCGAGTAGACGTAGCGGTTGATCGACTCGTCGTCGGCCCCCTCGAACAGGAGTTCCTCGAGGCCCCATCGCTCGTCGACCTCGACGAGATCGGTGTTGGCGGGCTCATCGTCGTCCGTCTCGCCGTTGTCCTCGAGATCGTCGGTATCGCCATCACCGGGCTCGATCGCCGCGAGCACCTCGCCGTCGGCCTCGGCGACGCCCTGGCTGCTCCAGTTCCCGAAGACGAACGCCCCCTCGAGTTCCGGAATTGCATCGCCGACGTAACGGTGGCCGCCGACGACGACCGAACTGTCGATAAAGGCCGTCGAGATGCGGGTGTGTTGGTACTCCGCGATCGGATCGCGAAGTAACTCACCCTCCCGGAGGTCGCCGGCCCCCTCGCCGACTTCGTCGGGACACTCCGCCGGCGGCTCGAGGGGCGTTTCCGGGCTGAAACAGAACGAGCCTTCCTTGACGTTCCAGCTGTAGTTGCCGCCTGCCTCGACCTCGTAGATCGATTCGACGACGTGCTGGCCGGCATCGGAGACGTACACCTGGCCGTCGTCGTCGATCGACATCCCCCAGGGGTTGCGGAATCCCCAAGCCCAGTACTCGTGGCGGTCCGCCTCGGAGTCGACCAGCGGGTTGTCGTCGGGAATGGCGTACTCGCCGGAGGGCTGGTCCTCGTCGCCGTCCACGTCGATACGGTGGATACCCCCCAGCAAGTTCTCGCGGGTATCCTGGCCGTTGCCGCCCTCGTTCTCGTCGTACCAGTCCTCGACGTGGCCGATGCCGATGTCGTGGACGTTGCCGCCGTCGCCGACAGACGTGTAGAGGTAGCCGTCGGGACCGAACGCCAGCCGACCGCCGTTGTGGTTGTCCTGTGGCTGTGGGATCTCCATGATCGTCCGCTCGGTCTCGGGATCGACGGGCAACTCCTCGCCGACCTGGAACTCCGCGAGCACGTCCGTGTGATCGTAGCCGAGCCCGTCGCGTTCGGGCGCGCTGTAGCGGACGTAAAACAGGCCGTTGTCCTCGAAGTCGGGATGGAACGTGAGCCCGAGCAACCCGCGCTCGTCGTAGCCGCCAAGTTCGCCGATGCCAAGAGGGACGATCTGATCCTGGATATCGAGTACGAGATCCATGTCAGCGGGCGTCTGCGCGTCGGACACGGCGGGCTCCTCGGGTGGCTCTTCCTCGGGATCCTCGACCTGGATCCGGCCAACCATCGTACCGGGATGAACTTCACAGACGTAGCTGTCCATCTCCTCGGTCGCCTCGAACTCGAGCGTCTGTGTCTCGCCGGCCTCCCGTACGATCTCCGTGCGCTCTATGATGTTGTCCGCCGCGTCGAGGATGACCACGTTGTGGGGCTGGCCGTCGCCGTTCTCCCAGGTGAACCGATACGTCTCGCCGGCGGTCAACTCGAGAGTGGGATTCTCCGCGCCGTCGATCGCCTCGGGTTCCATCCCGAACCAGGCCGGGATGACGCCGTTGAAGACGAACTCCTCGGGTTCGGCGTCGTCCGGCGTCTCGTCGGCTGGCGACTCATCGTCGAGGTCGTCCTCGAGTTCGTTGTCGGTCTCGAGGTCGTCTTCGTCGGCATCGGTCGCTTCCGGCTCGTCCTCGTTGTCTCCGTCCAGGTCGTCGACCTGTTCGTGGACGTTCGTCTGGTAGATCTGTCCTGTCTGCGTGGCGATGAAGTGATAGACCTCGTCGCCGACGGTGGCGTACTCGAAGTCCGTCGGCCCGGGGAGATTCGTCGCGATCGGTTGGAGACCGACCGTCTCGCCCTCGGGAAACTCGCCGGCAACGGGGATATCCTCGAGCTCCGCCGGTAACCCGTCGTCCGTCTGGTCGTCCTCCTGTGCGGTACCGATAGTCCCGACGCCTGCGAGCGCTCCCGACGCCGCAAGCGCCTGAAGGACTGTTCGCCTGGCGGGACCGTCTCGAGTGTCGTGGCTGGTGGGTGGCAAAGTCATGTCTCTCCGTGTGAGTTGTGAACAGCAGACAGCAGTAAACTGCGAGAATCGTTCCACGGATAACCCCGCCCTTATTCAGCACCGTCGATCCCGGCCGATCGCTGTTTCGGAATCTAACGAGTGGTTTCAGCGATTGATCCGCCGTTATCGCCCCATCCACCGGCATCTCAACGTTTTTGATCCCGGGGACTAACCACTCTGGCATGAAATACGTCCGCTTTCGCGATCCGGCCGGCTCGATCCGCCGCGGCGAGTACGACGACGGCACCGTCCACTTCGGGAACCAGCGCTACAGCCTCGAGTCCGACGCTATCGATGTCCTCCCACCATCGGAACCCTCGAAGGTCGTCTGCATCGGGCGCAACTACGCCGATCATGCCGACGAGATGGGCTCGGATGTCCCCGATCGCCCGCTGCTCTTTTTGAAGCCGCCCAACGCGCTCGCAAGCCACGGCGACACTGTCACCGCCCCAGCAGGCAAAGACCGCATCGACTACGAGGCCGAACTCGGGGTCGTCATCGGCCGACAGTGTCGCCACGTCCCCGAAGCCGACGCGATGGATGTCGTCGAGGGCTTTACCTGCGTCAACGACATCTCGAACCGCGACGATCAACGCCAGGAACAAAACTGGATCCGCGGGAAGGCATTCGACGGCGCCGCACCGATGGGGCCCGTAGTCGCGACGCCCGAGGAAATCCCCGCAGACGCGTCGGTCCGATCGCGAGTCAACGGCGAGTTGCGACAGGACGGCTCCCGCGAACAACTCATCTTCTCGATCCCCGAACTCATCGCCGAGATCACGACCTACCTGACACTCGAGCCCGGCGACGTCATCGCCACCGGTACCCCCGAAGGCGTCGGCCCGCTCGAAGACGGCGACGAGGTCGAAATCGAAGTCGAGGGTGTCGGCACGCTCGAGCACTCGGTTCGGATTCCATAGACGCCGTTCGTCGACGGCACTGCCACGTCAACGACGACGAAAGCCCCAGCCGCGCTCGAGGGCTGCAACTCGCTGCGCTCCTCGGACGCCGTCCTGCGGTGCTTGCGTCGTTTCCCACCTCGAGCGCGGCTGCCCCTTTCAGTCCCACCCGACGGCGGTCTGATGGGGCTGTCTCCGAGCAGCGGCTTGGGTCTCCTCACTCGACCGTAAACAGATGGCCCTCGGTCGGTACGTCGAACAGTCCCACGCGTGCGCCCGCATCGAGCCAGGCGTGCCCGTAGGAAAACGACGCCAGCGCGTTGACGGGGTCGTCGTTCTCGCGGAAGTGTCGGCCGTCCTCGAGATACGACGACGCCATCTCGTAGCAGTCTTCGGCAGCCTCGGCCATCGGCGTCCCCGCCGGCGGCGCGATCGTCGCCGTCTCGAGTGCCTCTGTGAGTAACTCACCGTAGCGATCGGTCTTCTCCTCGAGATCCGCAGCCATACCGGGTCGACGGTCGGGTCGGCCCTAAAGCCGTCGGGACGGAGCTCGAGGCGCAACCGGTACTCATTCTCGAAGATACATCACCAGTTCGTCGACGACACGCGTTGTGAACGCATCAGTCACTCGTCCTTGCCACGCGACGAGATCTTCGACTCGCGGTGAATGGATTGCCCACGGGGAAACGAACGATTCCCGCGGTACACCGCCCTGTTTCCACACATCGGACTCGAGTGCGATCGAGTGCTCGTACTGAGCGGTCGAAATAGCCACTGCGAGATACTGTTCATCGCCGAATGGATGCTCCTCGTTGTTGACGATCAACCACGGTCGTTGTTTGTCCGTCCCAAGCTTGAACGGATCTCGGCTGCGGACGACATCACCGCGTTCTGGTTGCATATGTTATCTGTCCGACTCTCCATTTCGTTCGCTTGGATGGGGCAACGCCGGTGCAGCCTCGTCCCACTCGTCGGCGTCGATACCGCCATCAGCGTCTTCGAGGCGGCTCGAGGCCGTGTGGAGATCGTACGCCCCGGCAAT
Organism: Salinadaptatus halalkaliphilus; assembly: GCF_006543045.1. Lineage (GTDB taxonomy): Archaea > Halobacteriota > Halobacteria > Halobacteriales > Natrialbaceae > Salinadaptatus > Salinadaptatus halalkaliphilus. Next base: position 10,668 of record NZ_RBZW01000017.1, read on the forward strand.
CCGGTCGTGATCGGCCGTAATCGTCCAGTACTCTCCTTTGTGGCGGACGAGATCGCGATCTTTCAACCGGGAGAGTGACGTTCCAACCGTATTCGGGTTTTCGTCGATAGCCGTCGCGATCTCCCCGCGCGTGAACGCTTTGTCACGTCGACTGTACAGGTAGGTGACGACCTGCTCGGGGACGCTCGGACTCGAGGGCAGGTCACCTGATTCGAACTCGTCGATACTTACCGGCATACAACGTACTTTGCATGCTGACGTAATGAATGTACGGACGTACTCTACGTAATGAGTGGAACATCCGACTGTAGCGTTTTACCGATCCACCCGCATCGACGACCGGAGTGGTGGGCGTCCACTCGAGTCCCTCGAGCGGACGCATCTCGAGTCTGCCACAGACGTGCCACGGTCGCTGCATGGAACGCAACGCGTATAGGCGACGTTTCCCTATACGGGCACATATGAGCGACCAGCCCCACGTCGAGATTTATACCAAGGACGACTGTCCCTACTGCGAGAAAGCGAAAGATCTCTTCGACAGCAAGGAGATCGAGTACGAGACCTACAACGTCACCGGCGACGACGACCTGTTCGAGGAGATGGTCGACCGCGCCGAGGGTCGCAAGACCGCCCCCGAAGTGTTCATCGACGACGAACTCATCGGTGGCTGGGACGACACCAGCGCCCTAAACGAGACGGGCGAACTCGACGAGAAGCTCGGCATTGCGAGCGATGGGACCACCGATGTCGTCGAACACCGGACACTCATCATCGCCGGCACCGGTATCGCCGGACTTACCGCCGCAATCTACGCCGGCCGCGGGGACAACGACCCGCTGGTCATCGAAGGCGACGAACCCGGCGGACAGCTCACCCTGACGACCGACGTGGCCAACTATCCCGGCTTCCCCGAGGGAATCGGCGGTCCCGAGCTCGTCAACAACATGAAAGAACAGGCCCGCCAGTTCGGCGCCGAACTGAAAAACGGCATCATCGACCGCGTCGACGCCGACACCACGCCGTTCCGCGTCGAACTCACCAACGGTGACGTCTACACCGCCGACGCCGTCATCGCCGCCTCCGGAGCCAGCGCCCGGACCCTCGGCATCCCCGGCGAGGACGAACTCATGGGCTATGGCCTCTCGACGTGTGCCACCTGTGACGGCGCCTTCTTCCGCGGCGAAGACATGCTCGTCGTCGGCGGCGGCGACGCCGCGATGGAGGAAGCCTCCTTCCTCACCAAGTTCGCCGACACCGTCTACATCGCCCACCGCCGTGAGGAGTTCCGCGCCGAACAGTACTGGGTCGACCGCGTCCACGAACACGTCGAGGAAGGCAACATCGAGATCATGAAAAACACCGAACTGCTCGAGGTCCACGGCTCCGAAGCGGACGGCGTCGACTACGTCACCCTGGCACACAACGACCAGGGCCACCCCTCCGACCGCCTCGCAGACCCCGAAACCGACCAGTTCGAGTTCGACGTCGGCGCCGTCTTCCTCGCGATCGGCCACACGCCAAACACCGACTACCTCGAGGGCACCGGCGTCACCATGGACGACGAGGGCTACCTCCGAACCCAGGGTGGCGACGGCGGCGGACAAACCGAAACCGACGTCCCCGGCATCTTCGGCGCCGGCGATGTCGTCGACTACCACTACCAGCAGGCCGTGACCGCCGCCGGCATGGGCTCGAAGGCCGCACTCGACGCCGACGAATACCTCGAGGACCTCGAGCGTGCCGAATCGGCGAGCGAGACAGAGGCGGCCGCTGCGGACGACTAATTTATATCTGCACGGTTGAAATCCGGATGCTTGACAGCGTCGCGAAGAACGTCGCGGATAAATTCACTTCGGCTATTGTACCCCAGTTCTTCCCAGGTACCGTCGACATCTGCCAGAAATGTCTCAGTCATACGGATGTTGACCGTCGTCTTCTCTGGCGGTGTGTCTGCCTCGGACATGCGAGTGTGTTGAATTTGTGTAGCAATACTGGTTACACCGCTGGCGACGCTCTCGAGTACGTCGAGTGAACAGCGTTGACGAGTGATAGTATAGTCACGTGGCAACTGACTACGTGGATGTACACCCACGTAACAGCGACACGAACTCGATAGCTGTCGCTCTCCAAACGTAGCGTCCAAAGAAAAAACCGCGAATCGAATGGGGCCGGCGAAAGCCGGTAGTTAGTCAGCCGTTAGTTCTGGCGACGGAGTGCCAGCATTGCGGCGGCGAGCAGTGCGACGACTGCGACGGCGACACCGAAGCCGGGGACGGAGTCGTCCTCGTCAGCGGGTTCGTCGTCGTCAGTTGGTTCGTCGTCGTCAGTCTCGACTGGCTCGTCGTCGTCAGTCTCGGCTGGCTCGTCGTCGTCAGTCTCCTCTGGCTCGTCGTCGTCAGTCTCCTCTGGCTCGTCGTCAGTCTCGACTTCCTCGACGAAGATACCGTCGACCTCGTCGATCGTGCTACCGGATGCACGGAACTCGAGGCGGAGGTCTTCGCCAACTTCGCGGTCGCTCAGGTCGACTTCGTCGGATTCGAAGGCACCGTCGGAGTCGATCTCAGCGTCGGGCGAGTGCAGGAAGCTCTCGTCAGCGCCTGGCTGGTGGCCGACGCGGACGGTGGATTCCGTACCAGGTGCGACGTTGGTCTCACCGGTGATGGTGGTCTCGTCGGCTTCAACCTGGATGTCGCCATCTTCGTTCTCGTGGTCGAACGTCACTTCGCGGTCGACCATGTCGAACTCAGTGCTGATGGACTCGTCGGAGTCAGCGCTGAAGAATGGGAACGCGTCTTCGTCCCAGTCATCTTCAGCGGCTCCGCCCCAAACCTCGTCGTGGGCGCTATTGAATTCGTAGCGCTCCTCGTCGTGGGTTTCGTATTCGATGTTCGCGTTGAAGGAGTCACCGTCCTCGTAGCTGCGGTCGAACGCACCGCTCGAGCTCGTGTCGACGACGATGTACATCTCACCTTCGAGGTGGTCGACAAAGACGATGACCTCGTCCTCGTCAGCGGTCTCGAAGTTGACGTAGTTCGGATCCTGGTTGCCGATCGGATCGTCACCTTCGATTTCGATCGTCACACCTTCGCCCTGAAGCTCGTTGAGGTCGTGGATGGTCTGTGGCTCGAAGCCTTCCGTGAGTGGGTCGTACTCATCGTCTTCGAGTGCGATCATCGCACCGTAGATACCGGAGGCTTCAGCCTGGACGACCAGACGGTCGTCCTCGGCGATGTCGGTGCGCTCGGTCAGCGTCGTTCCGTTGCCGAGGAGTTCTTCAAGATCGTGCTCGTCGGCACTGTCTTCAGGTGCGACGTGCGTGGTAATCTCGCCCAGCTCTGGCTGGGTCAGGTCGACGACTGCATCGTCGAGCTCATCGTTGACATCGACTTCGTCGTCGTCGTCAGCGATGAATGCACCGTCACCACTGGATGCGACTGGGTAGTCGGTGCTCTGGAGCGGTCGTGCGAGCTGATCAAGAGCATCTTCGCCGTCGTTCTCGTTGATCAGGTCTAGGTTGTCGAGATACTCCACGTAAGGGGTTGGGCTCTCGAGATCGTCGTCGTAGAACTGGACATCCGCGAAGTCGTCGTTGTTCGTTTCACCGCCGTAGTGGTCGTTGAGGCTACGAACGTGGTCGTCATCGGAGACGACGGCAAGTTCGTGGCCCGTACCCATCAGACGTGGGTTGATCGTGAGGTCGACCTCGCCGTTGTCGCTGTCGTCCTCGACGTAGAAGACGTCGACGTAGCCGGCGTCTTCGTCACCGAAGTGGACGTATGCGTCGTCGGTGTCTTCGAGGTCGATGTTGAGGCTGAGTGGGTCACCAGCGGACTGGGTGTAGACACTCTGGTCGAAGTCGGCCGTCGCATCGGACTCTGCGACATCGATGTCGTCAGAGTCGGATGCTTCGGTGTCGGTCACGTTGAAATCGAACGTGTAGCTGTCGTCGTCAATGGCGTCGAAGTCGACGGCCTCGTCGACATCGCCGACGTTATAGAGGACGATCTTTTCGTCGGAGTCAGCGTCACCGTCATCTTCGCCCTCGTCGTAGAGGCCAGCGTTGAACTCACCGAAGTGTGCGCCGCCTTCGAGATCAGCGTCGTAGACCTGGTTAGTGTCGTGCAGGTAGTCGACGATGTCGTCGTAGCCGACGTTATCGCCTTCGCCCGAATCATAGTCTTCGTGCCACTCGGCAGTGTCGTTGGCGAGTGCGTCGTGGTCATCGCTCGACTGCACGAAGATCTGGAGGAGGTCCTCATCGTCGAGATCGCCGTCGGCGCTCACGTTAACGGAGTACTGTGCACGCGAGGAGTCGATCTCGAGGTCGGTGTCCGAGTTGTGACCAGCGTCGGTCACTCGGTCGTCGTCGAAGTCAGCGTCGAGGTCCTGGACGCGGACTTCGAAGGAGTTGTCGCTAGTTTCCTCGATGTCGCTCCCTCGGATGAAGATGTCACCCTCGAGGTCGTCAGTGCTGATCTCGAGCATGTTATCTTCTTCGGCGACGAGTTCGTCGCGGAACTCGCTGCCGTCGACGTTACCGTCGTCGTTGAAGCCGTCGGCTTCGCGGACGTCGTAGACTTCACCCTGCTCGATGTTCGGGGAGTGAGCGATCTGGTCCTGTCCCTGCCATGGACGGTCAACGTCGTAGTCAACCTGGTCCTCGGGTGGGAGGTCGTCGCCACCGTTCTCTGGTGGTTCCTCGTCGCCGTCGTCAACGGTCAGAGAGGCAGTACCGTAATCGTTGACGGTGTAATCGTCGTTGTTAGCGTCAACAATAACACCATCATCGATACTAATATCTGCGTTGCCCTCCTCGTGGGTCGTGACCGTCACTGCGCCGATCACGTCCTCTTCACCGTCATCTAGGGTTAAGCTACCTGTTCCGGCAGCGAGAGTGACGGTGTCATCCTCAATTTCAGAGTTGTCAAACGTGTCTTCATCAGATGTTTCCACCTCATAATCGTCGAAGGTGGCGACACTGGTGTCATCAATACTTAGGACAACGTTGTCCCAACCATTGACTTCGTTATCAGCGCCTTCTACTACAACATCGAATGTCTGTTCATCGTCCGAATCCACAGTGACGTCCTGAGGGTCTAGTGAGATGTTAACCTCACCCTCGTCCTGCGCAGCTGCCGGTGCAGCCATTGCAAAGACGGAAACGACCATCAGGGCCGCCATGAATACTGATAGTACTTTTTCGCGTGTCATATTTCGGTAGTTCACTTCTAATTCCGTCGAGGACGGTAATGCGTGCGTACCGACCTCGTCAATTGGCCATTACTGCACATCCATTAAGTACTTTGTGTTAAGAAAAAGTGTTCGAACTGATACTATTAGAGAGAGAGTCTGACTTCGAAGCCAAAAATACGAGTATAAAACGACATAGTATGTCTGCTCCAGCGATATATGTGTTACAGCTGGTCAAACAGCGCCTGGACATCGAGTATCGTCACTTCATCCTCCTGAATGTCAGCGAAATTGAAGTGTTCCGCGTTTTTCTGGACAATATTATTGTCCAAATTATCGAACAACGCTTGGACATCCAAGATGGTAAATTCACCACTACCTCTTACATCTTCATAGAGGCCATCACCATTCAGATCTTGCGGGGGGCTATCTCCAACGATAGCGGGTGGTCCATCGTGGTGATCAATTTTGAGATCTGCACCTGCAAGGTGATTGATTTGGTACGGCGTCGTGTCCTGTATGACATCAACCTCATCGTCAAACACAATCGAACTCGAGCCCTCACTGAGTGCTTCGACCGTTACTTCAGCGAGACGAATCTCGTCACTTCCTTCGTGATCGTTAGCCCCCATCCCTACAGCAAACGCAATTGAATCACTATCGAGAGAACTGTCTAGATCAGGCTGATGGACAAACATCGGATTGTTCGTCAGTTCAACATCCGCAAAGGTGACGACATCGGAATTCGTCAATGATATTTCAAACATATATCCATCGATACCATCGTCAGCACCGACAGCAACAATTTCGAACGTCTGGCGCTCACCGACATCCATCGTGCTTTCGGTCGGTCGGAGTTCCACGTCAATCTCCTGGTCTTCCAGGGGTTCGGTAACGACGACAACTGGTTCGGTCGTACCGGCCTCGAGATCGGTCACTCGAATCGTTTCTTCCCGACCGTCACACACGACGTATAGTTCGTAATCTTGACCCGTCGGGAGGTCAGCGAACGTAAACGCACCAGTCGAATCCGTCGACATCTCAGCAACGACGTCAGTAAACTCGCCATCGTCATCGCGTTGAAGCAACGTCACGGCAGCATCTCCAAGTGCGTTCCCGTCCTGGTCGACGACATCTCCCTCGAGTGTACCCAGTGCCTCGAGCGAAAGCGAGACCGTTTCGTGTTCACCGTTCTCGATTACTACCGACGAAGTCGCTGATTCGTATCCGTCAGCGGCAGCCGTGACTTCGTAGGTTCCTGCAGCAAGTTCCACAGCGTACTCTCCCCCAGTCGATGTTTCGACGGTCTCGATCAGTTCACCGTCCGATTCAATAGTAACAGTTACTCCCGCAATGGCGCCAGTAGAATCAGCATCAGTAACGGTTCCAGTAACAGTGCCACCGTCGTCGGTGCTATCGGATTCGGTGACGATATCCGTTGCATCGATGATTCCATGTCCGTACCGCGAATCAGGGTCTTCCGGCTCTCCATCCGGCTTCCAGGCCGAGTCTTCGAACGCCTGTCGAAGCTCGTAGGGATTTACGTCATCGTCCGCGCTCGATATCGCGAGTGCGGCGACGCCGGAGACGTGTGGTGCGGCCATACTGGTTCCCGATCGGTAATCCAGGCCTGGGCCTTCGTTGTCGGCACTCGCGACGTTTACGCCAGGTGCAGCCACAGTGGGGACGACGTACTCGTCGGGCCAGTCAGCCGGTGCCGCAGTCCCCCAGGTCTCGTCGGTTTGAATTTCCTCACCGGACGATTCGATGTGAACATCATCGAATTCGTTCGTCATTCCAACGGAAACAGTATCGTAGACGTTTGCAGGAGAAGAACTCGTTCCTTCAAAGTCGTTGCCCGCCGACGAGACGAAAAAGATGCCGGCATCTTTCGCGTTTCGAACCTCGTAGATCGAACTTTCTAAGTAGAACCCATCAACACCAACGCTCATCGAAATAACGTCAACGTCGTTTTCGATAGCCCACTGAATACCAGCATATATTTGCGAGAGAGATCCATCTCCATTATCGTCTAGAATCTTCGCGTGCGCGAGATCCGCTTCCGGTGCGACACCGATCTGTGTCCCCGTCGCGTCTCCACCCGTCACTGTTCCGCTGACGTGTGTCCCGTGGCCGTGATTATCGTGTGGTTCCGAATCGACAGGCTCGCCCGATCCATCGAACTCGGCCCAGTTATCCTCGGCGATATCGATGTCAGGGTGGTCGGCGTCGACTCCAGTGTCGAGGACGGCAACCGTCGTCCCTTCGCCTTTCGTATCCGCCATCTCCCACGCTGACGGGGCGTTGATGGTCTCGAGACCGTACGTGACCTCGCTCGTCGAACTCGCAGTCGGCCCGGTTTGGACGGCCGATTCAGTCGAGCCAGTCGGTGCAGTCGTCGTCTCGGCAACCTCGACCTGATAGTTCTGGTGGACCTGACGTACGCCGTCGACTGTTCCGAACGCGGCCATCGGAACGCGATCAGCGTCAACGGTCACCAGCGCAGCGTTCGTGATCCAGAATTGGTTTTGAATCTCGACGGCGTCATCGTGTTCGGCTCGCTCGACCAGTTCAGCCTGTGTCTCGTTCGCGTGTGCCTTGAGCTGTGTGACGGTCTCCTCGCGGTCCGTATTGGTCCGGTCAATCTCGGCTTGTTCGAACTGGATGAGTAGTTCCGTCGTGCCAGTTTCTTCGGTGAGCGACTCCTCGATCTCCACGTCAGAGAGTTCGTTCGATTCGACACTGACAGCAGAAAGGTTCTCGGCGGCTGCGCCACCGGTACCAGCGACTCCGAGTACCAACGTGGTCAACGCAACGACGAGTAGTAGGCGACGGCAATCGCGCAGAAATCGATCCATACGTTATGGTAATAGTGAGAGTCACGCAGTAATATAGTTTTATGGCTCGAGAGATCTCGCTCGAATCGGTCGACAGATGCGTCTCAGGGGTCGATGTGGTTGGCAGCGTCAAAAAATAAGGAGCGTCTAATTCGGCCCCAAAATGGGGGAGTGAAAGGTCAGGAGGGTACCGGACCTTATTCGCTCAGTTGATCGAACAGTGCCTGAACGTCGAGGATGCTCACTTCGTCGTCATCAATGCCCGAGAAGTTGAAGACCTCGGCGTTCTCCTGCACTTCGTCGTTGTCGAGGTTGTCGAACAGCGTCTGAACGTCGAGGATGCTGAAGCTACCATCGCCTCTGACGTCGTTCGCCAGTCCGTCACCGGTGGTGTCGGTCACTGGGTTGTCAGTGACGGCGATGCCAGCGTCTTCGGCGTCGCCGTTGAACGTGATCTGGTAGGTCTCAGACTCGTCGTCGAGGGTCTGGACGTGCCAGTCACCTTCCTGGGTGACGGTCGTGCTGAGCGTCACCGTCTCGCTCTCACCGGCTTCGAGCTCGAGTTCTTCGCTGTCGGCAACGTCGCCAGCGAAGACGAACTCGACGTCCTGCGTGTCAGGTTCGTCGCCGTCGTTTTCGACGGTCACGTCGATCTCGACCTGCTCGAAGAAGCCAGCCTCGATATCCTCAGCTGGGTCGACTTCGGTGATTGCGAAGTTGGATTCAGCCTGCTCTTCGACGGTCAGCGTCGCGCTCATCTCTTCACCCATTTCGGGGGTGACAGTGAGCGTGTAGTCGCCCTCGAGTGCACCGGTTTCGATGCCCTCGAACGTGACGTCTTCTTGCTCACCGGCGTCGATCTCGACTTCTTCGGTGAGTTCGATCTCAGTGCCTTCGATGGTGAGCGTAACCTCCTGCTCGTCATCGTCAGCACCGGTGTTTGCGACGGAAGCCGTCACGTCGACGGTTTCGCCCTGCGTCGCGGTCACGTCGTCGAGTTCAACGACATCGAAGCCTTCTGGTGCTTCGATGCCGGTGATCACGACGTCAGCGTTCGTGGTACCGCCGCTGAGGTCGTCGACATCGGTGTAACCCGTTTCGCCGTCGAATTCAGCGATGACGCGGTAGTCGTTGCCGGTCTCGACTTCAGTGAAGGTGAACGAACCTTCAGGACCAGTTTCGACTTCCTGGAGTCGGTCTTCCTCGTCGTAGCCAATGTCTCGGTCGTAGAGTTCGACCGTTGCACGGTCGATACCACCGAAGTTGTCACCGCTTTCGTCGACAACGTCGCCAGTGATCTCACCGGCTCCGAAGACTTCGATCTGGGCTTCTTCTTCGTCTTCAGTTGCGAAGTTCTCGCCCTCTGCAGTTTCTTCTTCGAGTGCGGCGCTGATGTTCAGTTCACCTGGGTCACCCTCTTGCTGTACAACAGCTTCGAAGGTGGTCGTTGCGACACCGTCGTCGTTAGTCGTCACGGTGGTGTCGGCCAGGGTACCAAGCTCGTCGACGTTCGTGCCCATATCGACGCGATCGAGCACGAGGTCAACGCCTGTAGCGTCGTCGAAGGCATCCTCGTCTTCACCGGCAAGTCGCTGCTGGGCGGTGACTTGGACTTCGGTTTCGCCTTCGAATGGGATTTCAGTGTACTTCTCTTCGTCAGCAACCGTCACGTCGAGGTCGTAGATGACCTCACGGTCGGGTTCGAATTCCTGAACGCTCAGGTCAGTGTTGAGCTGACCGGTCTGGGCGTTTGCATGGACATCAACCGTGTCGTAGCCGGCGAAGTTAGCGAAGCCGTAGTCGGTCTCCGCGTCACCGGTGTCGCCACCGGGGCCAGCGATTACGACGTACTCCTCGGACTCGGTCACGTCAACCGGGAGGTTGAGGAGTTCGAAGTCGCCCTGATCGTTCGTGTAGTCGGTCGGAATTGCGCGGTCGTCATCGTACTGCTCGTCAATTGCATTGAAGCGAAGGTCCTGCTGGTCGGTGAACACGTCCTCGGTGTTCGTCTGGATGTCCTGGGAGGCAGACGGATCTTCGTCAACCGTCATGTTCTTCCAGGCAGTAACGCTCTCGTCAGAGGTCGTGTTGGTCAGTTCGACCTTCTGCTGGACCTGGTACTCGCCGTCAGCAAGGAAGTGGAGCTGGAAGTCGCCGTCTTCATCTGCGCCGTCGTCGTGGACTTCGAGGCTCCGGTCGGTCTCGTTCTGGACGAGTTCGAGGTCGCTATCCGCGTCAGTCGTGGTCAGGTAGTCCGAACGTGGGTCCTGAACGATGACTTCACCGGTTTCGTCGTAGGTGACGACACGGACCTGGTTGCCTTCCGTGAGGTCAACGTCGCCCGTACCGGTTTCGTCGCCTGCGATGGCGTCAGGAGCTGGCGAGATGGCGAGCTCTTCTGGGTGCGCATCGTAATCCTCGATACCTTCGAGGGTCAGGTCGTCCTGATCGAGTTCTTCGAATTCCGTGCCGTCAGTGGTGACGGTCACGGTGCTGTCGTCAACAACATCCTGCTGAACTGCGTGCACCGGGATACCGGATTCCGCGTAGATGTTGGACTGGGTGTCCTCAACGCCCACGAGGATGTCCTCGTTGATCACGTCGACTTCACCGGAAAGCGTTCCGGTGTCACCGACATCTGGGACGAAGGTGATCGTCACTTCGTCGTTGGCTTCGGAGACGTTCGAACTCGCGTTGAAGTGGAGATCGACGTCAACGTTGCCGTCGAGGTCGTCGTAGTCGACACCAGTCAGACTGACATCAACGGTAGACAGACCGTTTTCGTCGGTGTCAAGGTTGGTATCGGGGTCAAGATCGACGTTGGCGTCAGCGAGATCGGCGCCGTCCTCGGTGCCGTCAACGTCAGCAACCGTGCTTTCGACTTCGCCTGTCTGCAGGGCGTACGGTTCGAGGACATCGTTGTCCTCACCGAACTCCTTGCTCTCGACGAAGACATCGAGGTCGACCGTCTCGTCTGCGTCAACAGTTTCCGACTCGAGTCGGTCAGTCTCGACCGGGTAGTCTTCTGCATCTTCGACGGTGTCACGCTCGCCGTCGTCGAGGACCGTCAGTCGGTCAGCGTCCTCGATGCGCTCGAGGCGGAAGTTCAGGTCGTCGTTCTGGTCAACGTTGACCGTCTCGGTCACACCGTCGAACGAGCGGAACTCCTCTTCGGGGTCGTTGACGGAGAACTCGTACTGCGAGCCATCTGCGTCAAGAACTGCGAGTTCGATGTTGTAGGTGTCAGGTTCGCCTGGCGAGAAGCCAGCACTGTCGACGTACTCGTTCTCGTCGAGTTCGTGGAAGTCAGCCAGCGCTTGGCTGTTAACGAACTCTTCGCCGGTGTCAACTTCAGTAATTGTGACTTGAAGACTCTCTGCAGTCTCTGAGTCAATAGCGGTCCGTTCGCGGTCAGTGATTTCACCAGTGATCAGTGCGTTATCACCTTCAGCGGATCGGACAAAGAGGTCTGCAGTTGTTTCTTCGTCGGTTCGTTGCTCTTGGAAGCTAAGACTGTAGTCTCCTTCTTGGGTAGCCTCGGCATCGAAGACAACCTGACCGGCTTCGTCACTCTCGGCAGGACCTTCACCATCTGATTCAACAGTGAGTTCCTCGGGATCGTCGCCAGTGTACTCAACAGTGACACCTTCGACCGGATTGTTTTCATCGTCGGTCAGCGTCACGGTGTACGAAGTACCTTCTTCAATCTCGACGGTGTCATCCACAGGGTCAACGTCAATATCTACTGTGGTAGTCGTGAGACCAAGGTCATCACTGCCAGTTGTCACGTCAACGTCGTCATCATCGTGTACGGTAACACCAACAGTTTCGGTGGCTTCCACATTGTCACCAGGGTTAAGGACGTTTTGAATGGATACCGAAATCTCGGAATCAGTACCCAATTCCCCTGCTACATCGGTGTTGTCAACGTCGATTATGCCCTGGTTATCGCCGTTCAGAGTCACGTCAGATAGATCGACGGCCTCACCGTCAACTTCGACAGTGACATCCTCTGTGTTCTCTACACCGTTCAGAGTGTCACCAGAGTTGGCGAAATTACTATAATCGAGTTCGATTTCGTTGAGGTTATTGCTGTCAAAGCCAGCACTATCTACTTCTACACTAAATTCGTGTGTCGATTCCTCGCCGATGGTTGATGGGGTTGCATCGATACCATCTCCATCAACATCTTCAACTGCCGCCGCACCGCCCACAAACGCAGTGGACATCGCGACGACAGACAGTACCATGATCGCTGCCAGGAACACTGCACGTCCCTTTGCACGATATGATGTTGTATCGTCTCTTGTCATGTGTTATTGATTATGTCGTGTTTCGCAGTCGCATCGCGTTCCTTTCGCCGGACGGCCACGCTTGCGTTCGATCGGTAACGAGATGTTAACACCGTGTGGCTCACGATACCCGATCATACTTGCTTGCCTGACCATGGGTAGGGGTACGGCACGTATGTTCATAGGCGTGTCTTATATAGTTTGTTGTCCTTCTCGTTCACTCATATGACGAGTGTCACACACATACTCTCCGGTAGCTATGCCTTACTAACGCCCGAACAGCGCCATACTGTCGGCCAGTTCTTGCCTGGAGCCACTTTTAAAATCACTCGAGTTCGACGCGACGTATATCAGTAATACGGTAGTAGAACCGCCGGCTGGGCATCACCGACGCACGATCAGTCGTTTCTGACGGGTTCGGAGAACGTATATCTAACAATACGTTCTCGGAACAGAACCAGATTGTCCATCGGCGGATGGCTGTCCCGTCAGTACCGGCATACCCCCGGAACCGGTCGCTGTTGCTCCGAGACGACACGATAGAGGCCACTCGAGTCGCACTACTGGACCGGCTCGCCCGACTGCCACGCCTCGTAGACCTGCTGGACGAGTGTGGCATCGATATCACCGGCCTCGTAATCCAGGTACGCGCGTTGCATCTGAAACGTCGTCACCGTTCCAGTCGCGGGATCCGCGTAGTCGGCGACCGAGGGCTGGAACACCTCGCCGGCAGCGTCCACCACCGACGTCGGACAGCCGTCGGGAACGACGTTCTCGGGATCGGTGCCGTTCCCGCCCTCGAACACGACCGACCCGCCGTGGCGGGTATCCCAACCGCCGTGGAAGCCGGTATCGATCTCCGTCTCGGAGACGATGATCTCGCTCTCGGCCTCGTCCGCACCCGCGACGAACGAATAGTGGTGCCCGTTCATATCGAACTCCGAATCGCGAACGTAAACCGGCCCCGCCGGCCACGCCCACAGGCCCCGGCCCTGTCGATACTGCCTGTCGTCGGTCACCGATGCGACGCAGTTCTCGAGGGTCCCATCCGCGACGCGATACTGGGACACCCAGGAGTTTGCCGCATAACAGTCCCGAAGCGTCACCATCCCGCCACAGCCACACGTGCTCCCCGGCGGCGAACAGTAGAAGGCGTTGTCGCTCATCTCCTGGATGTTCACGCGCTCGATCTCGAGGTGCCCGTCGTGATCGGGGTCGACCCACAGCCCCGTTGCTCCCTTTTCTTCGTACACCGACCCATCGCCGAGCCACACGTTTTCGATACGGGATGTCCCACCATCGGTATCGGCGACGCCCAGGACCGTCCGATCACCCATGTCGACCTGTCCCCACACCGCGATGTTTCGAATCGTCCAGTCCGTTCCCGTCGCAACGATCGTCACCCCCGCGCCCGAGGCGGTGACGTCGTAAACGACGTTCTCGAGCGTCTCGCCGTCCTCGACCTCGATAACGTCACGCTGTCCCTCCGAGACGGTCACCGTCTCGTAGTCGGTCGCCGACGCCGTGCCGACCAGTGCCGTACCGACGACTGCCCCACCGGCCATTCGCAGTACGGATCTGCGGCCGCGTTGCCCGGTTGCCATACCCCCCACGAATCACGACTGATCTATAAGATTCTGTGACTAGCATCAGTACGTGCGAATTAAACTCACGATAGTTATCAGGTTCGAACGCGAGGTGATCGACTCGCGGGACCAGACACTGGCCGAGTGGATCACTGTCGAACGACGCAGGAAACAGCGGTGTGAGGAGAAGAACGGGGAGGACGAGACTGCAGTGGCAACGACAGATCGCCAACCCCTCCAGAAACGGGCGGGATCCGGATCGTTGTAACCGTCTTGGTCCGATCCTCGAATTCGTCGGGCGGCTTCGAGACCGCGCTGAAGCCTAGAATTCCGCAAACAGAGAGGCCCTGTCCGAAGCGGCAAATCGATAGTTGTCACGGTCGGCAAGCACATCGAGGATTGCTGTGAGTTCTTCCTCGCTCGTGATCGCGTCGACTCGAATCGCTGCCGTGAGAAAGAGCGCGAGATCCCAAATTGGCACGTCGCGTTGCGATCCAACCGTGCCGACGTGAGCATCGTCGGTTACGAGTCGACGGTCACGTTTGGCTGCTATCGCGAGACACTGGCATCGGTCGTCGACAGCGCATGATCACGGATCTCGTTTGCCAACTCGAGTTTGGATGCTGTCGGAGAAAGGATGTGCAACCAGCCATCGTTGTAGGCTTTGACTGCATCGATTCGAGAGACAAAGTCGTAGCCGGCAGCGTCGGCACGATCGAGTTCGGTGACGACTGCTGTCGGTGTTCCAACTCTGTCGAAAACCGCTGGTAACAACGAAAGTCGATCGATTTTCGCTACTGCACTCAAAACGTTGTTGTCGACGATCGTCATCGGCGTAATAGCTACCCACGAAACCCGTCCAACGCGGTCTCCCGGTCGTCGTGCTCGAGGAACCCTGCGTCACGATGAATTCCCCGATCAGATAGTTCGCCCTTGAAATCCTCAGCTGACATCCCTGCCAGTTCGGCAGCTCGGTTCAGACTGACGTCTCCCACACGGTACTTTTCGACTGCAAGGGACGTCCGAAGTTCTGGACGGCGACGTAACAGTTCGCGAACGGCATCCTCGAGGACGTCCGTCGCGTCGTCGTATCCGCCGACAGCCGCGATCGTATCGACATCGTCCGCCAGGTTAGTCAGTAGTCGACAGTACGGCCGAGTCACAGTTGACATCCTCCTCCGCGTGTAAACGCGGAGGAATCCCGAGCGGTGGGAGTTTCACCTATGGAAACGCTGCTGTCCGAACAAACCACCGCTGGCGACAAAATGATTACGCCGTCCAAG
>NZ_RBZW01000018.1 GCF_006543045.1 Salinadaptatus halalkaliphilus
GAGAATCGTATCCGATGTCTGCTGCCTGTTCATATCGCGTCCGTTGAACGCTTCCTACGAGAGAGTACCGAAATCAGCCCGGGCTAAACACATACAAGGTGATTATCGCGTCCCCGACGCTTTCGGTGTTGACGACACTCGAGATACCGACCGGGATACTTTCGCCGTTCTCTGTTCGGGTTGCTACTCGACTCGGATCAATATGGTACTGTCGAGAAGCGTGGCGGAACAATTCAATTAGTCCCGAATCGTCCGTATCGGGTTCTGGATTGGTGGTTTCCCCGGTTGAACCCTCGGGGTTGTAAGTGTCTGAGACAGGGAACACTTTGCTCTCCAAGTAATCGTCAAAGTCCCGCATGGACTCCTCTGGTTTTTGCTGGGCTAGAGGGGATTGCTTGAACAACTTTCGCGTTCGTTGCTCGTCGTTCCCGGTCCAAAACGCTAACTTACTCACAAGGGCATTTCGAGCCTCACTGTGGCTTGGATAGCCCGACGTGTCTCCGTCCCATAGTCGTTTGAACTTCCCGCCGTCGTCGGCGTTCTTAGCCTTCTCGAGTAGTTCCCTGTCGGATAGGCCCACTGGTTCATTTGGCCCGTTAAAACCGTCCTGTGGCCGTTTCTCGTCGCTCTCGTCGGGTGACTTGTCGTAGCCGGTTGCACGAATCGCACCCACAAGGACGTGAGCGGAGATTTCGGCTATTGGCCTATCGTGTAGGATGGTGTACTGTCCACCTTCGGGCTTCTCACACTCGTCGCACCAATCCTTATCACAGCCGTCTAGCTGCGATCCGGGGCCGACGACGTACTGGTTAGATACCCGGACTTCCCCCCACTCTGGTTGTGGGTTATCAACACCGAATGCGTCTTTAATTACTTCTGGGGCGTTGGGGACGTGATAGTATCGGTGTTCAGCGTCATGAGCTGATTGGATAGTGAGTGTATCCTGTAAACCATTTATGGGACCAAGGTCGTGACTTTCGTCGTAGTCGTCAATGTCGATTTCGACCAAACCACGGCCAGCATACACACCGTAGTTTCCGGTCACTACAGCAGGCTCAGATTGGGTGTGATTCGTACTGGCCTTACCACCGTTTTCCACATTGATGAACCGGTCCGTGGGTAATCCCGATTCGTCTAACCGCTGGGCCACTATCTCTTTCAGTGAAACGGCATCATCGTCACTGGGGGTATTAGCTTGGCTCATGAATTCACCTCAAAAAGCTCACGACAGTCACGGCACAGTCGGGTACCGCCGGTTTCAATCACGCCAGTTGTAGACCAACAATTAGGCGTGTGACACACACCCGTAGATTCAAGACTACGGCGAACAACACTATTCATAGACGACTCACCTCACAGTCGTCGTCAAACTCAACCCAACTTTCAGGGCCGTATCCCACTACGGCCTTACCGCTTTCACTCATCGTTAGTCGGACCCCTCAATTTCGAGCAGAGCCTTCGCCACGTCCGCCGTGGGAAGGTCTTTCTCTGCGTGACGCTCGAGCAGGCCCCGGTTCTCTGCGATAGCGTCAGTCATCGGAATCACCCCCCAGTGGCTTCACGTCGATAACGACGTAATCGCCGTGTTCAATGCCGAGATCCCGGCGAACTTCAGCCGGTATCGTAACACGCCCCTGCTTTAGAACGCGGGTTGGTGCTTTGCTCATGTTCTGTCTGATTTGTACGGGTGGACAAATTATAAGTAAATGCGCCGCATACCCATTTATATGGTTGATAGCTCCAGTCGAGGGCCAAGTTTGCTAACCAAGGATATGCGCGAGTTGTTGAAACTTGAACCAGAGAACGACAACCGGATAAGAGATCGGCGGACGAAAATACGGAAAAGGGTCCGTGATGGATTGTATGATTTCACGTACCTCAACCAGTACGCTAAGGAAACGGACGTTAGGCAAATATTCGACCACAAATATGAGGTTCCCAACCAAGTGAAAGGTGTTGAGCATAGCGACACCGAGGAGAGTAAAGCCGCTATCAGCTCACAGATGAACGTACCGGGGCAGTTCGTTCCCGTTCGTCACATGATTCAATTCGCTTACCGTGGAATGCGAGCGAATGGCATGGATGCCGATGAGTTCGTTAACAAGATCCTTGAACCGTCTATCCAAAAGGGGGAAGCGAAACACAAGGATGTTGACCGGGGGCAAGTGGAATGTGACTTGACTCTGAAAACGCTCGAGGTTCATTACGACAAGGGTGAAATGGACCCTATTGAGAAGTGGGAACGGGGTTTAGGCTTGTCCAGTGATGATATACGGACCCTTCACAAGCGGGTTAGTGAACACCCCGAAGTAGAGGAGACGCTTGGCAGAGATATTGGCGAACTCATTAACAAGTATCTGGTTGACGACCCCGACGACTAACCGCGTCCTCTCTTTTTCCACAGTCCGCTGTGCAAAGGGTACAGAGGGTAGGGGCGATTTGGCTTATTTCCCGCGCACGCACGCACGCGGGATTAACGTCAGCCCGGGGGGACCCTTTGCACCCTTTGCACGTCCTGCGATTTGAATCCCTCTCCGCTGTGGTAGTAGGGTGAGAAGGTGCCGCCACGCCGCTAGTGGCCGACCCTCCCGGTATATCGTAGCGGTGGCAACTCGAGAAACGGACGCTCGTGGTAGTGAGTCGGTCGTCCGTTGGCAAACCGTTTTGGTGCTTGTCGGACGATAGGCAGGTAGCTAACGGGGCGATACGACCATGAGTGTGCAACCAGAGACGATCCAGGGAGCGCCGGACACGCCGGACGAATACGACGAGATGGTAGAACAGCTAGACGAGATTATCGAACTCGGCTTGTCCAAGTTGACGGGTGACGGTCGGATTCGGGATAACGAGAAGGCCAAGGCACGGTGTGAGTACATGAAGCGCGTTGAGCAAGCGGTGAAAGCGAAGCGCCAGGTCGTCAAGGACAAGCGATTGATGGAAATGGGCCGGAAACTCGAGAAGCTTGAAGAATCGGGTGAGATCGACCTATGAGCAGGATACCGACCGAAGGGGAGATTACCAGCCGACTCGAGAATATCCCCGACGAACTCGAGTCAACTACTGGGGACGAAATAACGGTCCTGTGGGGGACTGCAGACCCGGAACGACGGCCGCACGGGGTAACGTGGGTACCAGAGACGGGTGCGCTCACATACGACCTATGGAGCGCACAACGGAACGCACTCGAGACGGTTGACAGTGGGGAGAACGACATTACGGCGTTCCTTGCTGGCTACGGGAGTGGAAAGACTATCTTCGGCGCTCGGTGGCTCATCAAACAGGCACTCGAGCATGATGGAAGCCGATTCCTTGCTATGGGGATTGACTTTCAAAAAGCACGGGACGCAACCTTTCGAGTTCTCTTTGAGCAGTTGCCGGGTGAACGGACGGGGATCGTCACCTCGAGTTACAACGGGCCGGAACAGTCGCCTATCGTCACGGACTACAACCGACAGAACCACCGGCTAACGCTTGTGAACGACTCGGTGATTAAGCTGGGGAGTGCCGACCGATGGAACCGATACGCGGGTGACTCTTACGGCGGCGTGTGGCTTGACGAACCGAGCCACTACGGCGAAGATTTGCACGACCTGCTCGAAATGATCGGGAGTCGGCTTCGCGGTGTTGACGGTCCAAAAACACAGCTGTGGACACTCACCGGGAACGGGTATAACGCGGCGTTCGACATACTCGAGCGTGGGATTGATTCGGACGGCAACGAACTGGGGTTGAAGATTGAAACCGTCCGTGCGTCAACCCTCGAGAATCCGTATCTGGATAGTGGCGAGAAAGAGCGTTTCGAGCGACAGTTTGGAAATACCGGCCGTGAGAGTCAGGCACTCTTTGGTGGCTTCGCGGACGGCGGCGGCAAGATCCTACGGCGTGACCAACTCAAATTCGTTGACGAGGACGACGTAGCCGTTGACTGGGGAGCCTGCAGGTATCACGTCGGGGTTGACCTAGCCTATGTCGCGGATAAGCGGAAAGCGGAAGCCACCGATTCGGACTATACGGCGTTTGTCGTGGTTGCTGAACACACGTCGAAGGCTCGAGCGTATGTGTTCGACCTTGCCCGTGAACGTGGCTTGTCGCTCCAAGAGCAGATCGAAATGCTCGCCCGGATAGCCGATCAACTCCCGAATCCACACGTAAAGATCGAGGACGTAGGCGCTCAGTCGTACTTTGTGCAAGAGGCGCGGCGGAAAGTGCCGGGTCAGATTCAAGCGGTTAACCCGACGCAAAGTAAGACCGAACGAATCCAAGATATGAGCGTAGTATTCGAACGCGGTGACGCGGTACTACTCAATGAAGAACGCGACGAGAACCTTGGGTATGACGCACGGTTTCGGCCGTTCGTGCGTGAGTGGCTCGAGTTCGGTAACGACCAAAGCCCCGACCTGTTGGACGCTGCATATTACGCCCTGCATGGAATCCACCTTGGCGGCGGTGGCTCGAGACAAGGGATGTATTCGTTCGACCCCTATGGTGGCGAGAAAGGCGAAGGATAAAGCACGCGGTTTTCTTCTCTTTGTTTGAACAGTCCACTAATTTGATGGTCGGATGTTTACTTGGGTGGACTATGGGACTCTTAGACAAGATCACAGGCGCACTTTCCGACGACGAAAGCGAATCGGACTCGAGTGAGTCAACCAGTGATGAGCAGGTCAATATAGAAAGGCGAACCGAGATTATCACTGAACACTATGGCGAGATTGATCGTAATCAGGCGCAGCGAATCGCGGATATACTCAAGAATACTATTGACGGCGATGAGAAGTTCACATTTGACGATATAAGGAACGAGATTGAGGAAAGTGTAGGGCTGTCCCGCGACTTCGCGGAACGAATCGTACAGAATGAACATACCTCTATCCAAATGAGCCGACGTTTTGGGGATTATAAACGCCAAGTAGAAGAAATGGGGCTAAATGGGGAGTACTATGTTTCGGCTCCTACGGACGACCGATCACACCCGGTCGAAATAGAAGCGGTCGAAGAAACGAATCCGTTTGAGGGTGGCGATCCGTTGCCGATAGACGAATTACACGACTTGCTCAAATCGAAAGCTGAAAAGTACCAGGATGAAGGTGGTACGCCGGAACGTATGGACCACTGGGTTCCTCACGAAAAGCCACGGCTGAGTATCGTTAGAATGCCGGGTTCCTAACTCGAGTCGATTCGGTAGCCAAACAAACTAGTCACTCTGTCACACACTTCTAAACGCCCATAACGGGTTTACCCGACGTGTGAGTAACAAACCGAATTCCGCAACTGGACGGTTGCTGCATTTGGAGTTATGTCACTCACATTCGGACGCTCCGGCGGTCGTCAACTCACTCACGTCGGGTAAAGACGGCGGTCGTTCGGAGTGTCCCGCCCTACTGCTATCCTGTGATGGCCGAATGCTTATACCTAGTTAGTTCCATAATTTATTCATGTTCAGTAGGGCGATTCGACCACTACCAGAAACGCTAGAAATCGTCGCTCGAGGTGGGGGACTGCATGACTGATTTCATGTTCAGTAACCCACCTGAGAAGCCACCTAAACCAGACGAAACGCCGTTCAGTGACCTGTTTGGGGTTAGCCATACAAAGACGTGGAAACCGCTTATCAACTCCTGTATGCGCCTTGTGTCTGATCTTGAGCAAGAACGGACACTTACAACTCGAGAAGTATCGTCACGGGCTAGCTATCCGTCGTTTTTCAGTTCGGAAGGACATGACGAGGTGTACTTTTGGACCCGTGTTTGTCCGACGCTCGAGAGTCACCCAAACGTCCGGTGGAACGACTGTTGGAAGCTCGACCCGGAACGGGCGCTTTCTGACGACGAATGGAAGGACGTGGCCAGTGGGTTCAATATTCAGAAAAATCACAAAGACGACCCACGGCGGTACTACCCGCGTATTATCAAGGGGATGTACCAAACGGTGCGGAATACCTACGAATCGGACGATTCCCGACACGGCGTTTCGCCGTTAGAACTAGAGCGGAATACGATGCACATTCAGCGGCGACACCTGAAAAAGTGCGTCAACTATCTGAGGGAGTTTCCCGATATTGTACCACCATCGGCTGTTGACGACCGTCCTGATTGGGTGTACGTGGATGAATCGACTACGAACGATAGCTAGGAGGATACGAGACATGAGTGACCTACTCCCCGATTCGAAACCGACCGACGAACCTGACGACGAACTCCAAGAGGAACCCACGGAACGACGGGTTGAAGATACGCCGTTTACGTGCGTTCCGTGGATTACTTCGAAAAGCACCGGGCGGAAAACCCTCGAGCAGGCTTTGGAGGTTCGTGACGAAATCCAAATGCTTGGCGAAGCCTATGACGACGAACTCGAGGATAACGTCAAGCCGTTCAGTTGGTCGGGGACCGATCACACGGTAGATCGGGATATTGTGTATTGGCGGTACGTCGGACCGACAGTTGCGACCTGCTCGGACGTGGAATGGGTCGGCCATATCGGGTTTGATGAATCCGAAGGCTACCCGTCGTTTCACGAACTCAAGGATATAGCAGCTATTCACTTGCCGGACCGGGCTGTAGACGAGTATGCAACCCCGACGGCGCGTATTGTGACAAAGATCGGTCGTCTCCATAGGGAACAGAACGGCCGACGGGTTGCCCTGCGAGAACTCGGTAAATACGGGTATGGTCCTAGTTCAGATTGGAGACGTGCATACCGAAAGTTTGCCCCACTAATGCCACAGATTCGACCGGCGAACGGTCGTAATGAACCTGATTGGAAGTGGGTCAAAAGCGACTAACCGAGAATCCATGACCGGCACAGAACACAAAGTGCTGAACCTGTACGGCGAACAGATAGACCACTTCGAGAAAGCAAAGGAACGGATGGAAACCCGGACGGGCGAGGAGTTCACACACGGCCAGATAATCCGCATTGTGTGTGCGTGTTATCTCGCGGACGGCCAAGGCGTGCCTGACATACTCGCGGACTTACACCCGGAACACGCGAGCGATAACGGCGATCCTGTGTTTTCGCTTGCCGAATTGAACGAATTTCACGACATGGACCCGAACATTCTCCGGCGGCTAGCTGCACGGACGGGCACGGATTCCATCAAAGGGAAATCGTACAGCGAATACGAATTGAAAGGTTACTTCGCCCGTGGTGCCACGTCGGACTCAGACGAGTCAACACCGAACCCGGCTGTTGTCGGCCGTAAGAGTCCACAAGGTGATTAGATGGACATACCGGACATTGAAAGCCGATTCGGTGATACGAAAACGGCGGTTCGGAAGACTCGAGCGAAAGTTCAGAACAGTATTTCAATTCTACCGGACCGGCGTATCTGTGACAAGTGTGGTGCTGAATGCGAAGCCGGAAGTGCGTTCGACCCGGATACCGGCGCGTTCCACCAAGGGCCGGGAGGGTATCGCCCTGCGTGGCTGTGTACGAACGACGATTGTGATGCGAAGTACCGACGCGAAGGCCCTAACGTCACGTTCGACCCATACGACCGTTAACCAAGTTCCTTAGCGCCGACTGTCTACAGTCACGCAGGCTTATGTTCGCCCGAGCGTAAGCCGTAGCTATGAGCCTGAACGTTGAAGTCCCCGACCCACCGGAGTTGCGGGACGTTGATCCGAACGAATACGAGGATGCGGAGATAGTCGGGGAAACCGACTACAAGCGGGACGAAATATCTGACCTACTCCAAGAAGGTGCGTGGCAAGAAGCGTGGAACACATGGGTTGAAGACACAGACCTAGACGAGAGTGAATATGCGGTCGTTGAGGATCTGAACCTTATTCGAGAATTTGATTTCTTTTGGGATTCGTTCGCTGATAGGGTTGGCTATCACGCACCGGGCATTCCCGAAGACTGGCAGGAACGCGAATACCATCCAGACCTTGAGACATGGGGGGCGGTTTCGTCAATCAATGCTGAACTCACGGAACTAGGGCAAATCGTCTGCGAGGTACTGAAAGAGAACTATATTGACTGGGAATCTGATTACGAACCCCCGGACGACCTACCCGATTTCTGAGTTAGAATAACCGGCAAGTCGTACTGTTCATGTCCCAGAAGAAATCGAAGTCGGCGAACAGCTCGAGGTCGCGAGCGATGTCGAACTCCCGGCGTTCGAGATCCGTCTCGCTGCGCCACTCAGCGAACGCTTCCGCCCAGGCACCGTCCTCGAGGAACGCCTGTAGCTCCTCTCGGCGATAGTCGATATCGGTGCCGTCGGCGCTGATCGTCGCGTCCTCGTACTCGTTCGGATCGACGAACGCCAGTTCCGGCGACGCAGGTGGCTCGACCTCCAGTCCCATACGCGTTCGTTAGATCGGTTGCGGGATAAGAATTCCCCGTCGTGGACGGCTGCCTATCGCCCCCTCGACTGAGACGGATTCCTGTACCGATGTCCCGGCCCAGCCGCCGCCCGGGTCGCGGCTGGGCCGGAACTGACGGACAGGAAACCGTATGGCGGCCGTCCAACAGTATATTTACCACGAGACTGTACGGTCGTGTATGGGCAGTGAGAGTGGGAGCAGGGACTACAGCCTCACCGAAATATTCGCGATCAAGTTCGTGCTCGCCGACGTCGTGATCATCGTCGCCCTCTTGCTTGCCGGCCCGTGGGTCGCCGTCGCGATTACCGCGCTGTTCGTCCTCAGTTTCGTTTTCCTGTGGTACGTCATGGAGGGCTCGAGCGACGACGAAGCGACGACACAACGGGCCACGGAGTCGACGGCCGAACGCCCGGATCCGGTGACGCGGCTCCAACAGCGTTACGCAGACGGCGACCTCTCGGAGTCGGAGTTCGAGCGCCGCCTCGAGCGACTGATCGACGCGAACGAACGCGCCGATGCGGCGGGCCTCGAGACCGACGACCTCGAACTCGAGCGGTCGGGGTAACGAGTCGACCGAGACGGATAGCAATGCACACTTGATCGGACGACGCAAGCGCGGATCAGAGCCGGCTATTACGTGATTAGTTCCTGAAAGAGGTCGCTAAAGACGATCAAAAACAGCGCGGCTATGATAATGAGGATGAGAAATCCAAAGAAGATAAACGCAGCCTGGCGTCCGGTAAGCGATTCGCCTTCGAGAAATTCCTCGAGTTCCATACGCTCCGTATATTCTCAATCAATACAATCGTTTGGGTACGAACGGCAGTCAACAGGCCGGGACCAGTTCGCTCAATCGTCGGCGTGAAGCCGCGTCTCGCCGACATTGGGGCGTGTGACATCTCGGTCGGTTTCCTCGCCGTCGATGTCGTATGGATATTCGCCGGTGACACAACCCAAGCAGAGATCGAGACGCTCCATGTCGAGTACGTCGGCGACGGCATCCGTCGAGAGGTACGCCAGGCTGTCGGCGTCGATCGCGTCGCGAATCTCGGCCGTCGTCTTGTCGGATGCGATCAGTTCCTCGCGGGTAGCCATGTCGATACCCATGTAGCAGGGGGCGACGATCTCGGGAGCACCGATTCGGACGTGGACTTCCTCGGCGCCGCAGTCTTTGAGCAGTTGGACGAGTTGGGTCGAGGTTGTCCCGCGGACGATGCTGTCGTCGATGACGGTGACGGTCTTGCCTTCGACCGTGGATTTGATCGGGTTGAGCTTCAGACGCACCGCGCGCTCGCGTTCGTCCTGTGTGGGCATGATAAACGTCCGGCCGACGTACCGATTTTTCATCAGTCCTTCGGCGAACTCGACGCCTTCGTCGGCGTCCGCTCGAGGGGTGCCATCGGCCATGGTTTCGCTGGCGGCGTCGGCATAGCCCGAGGCGAACGCCCGCCCGGAGTCGGGCACCGGCATGACGACGTCGGTCTCGACGCCGCTTTCGGCCCAGAGCTTGCGACCCAGGTTGCGCCGTGCTTCGTAGACGAGCGTGTCGTCGATGACGCTGTCCGGGCGCGCGAAGTAAACGTGCTCGAAGAAACAATGGGCCGTATTCTCGTTGTCGATTAGTTGGTAGGAGTCGAACCCCTGACCGTCGTCTTGCAGGACGACCAGCTCGCCGGGGCGCACGTCTCGAACGAGAGTACCGTCCAGGGTATCGATCGCCGCCGATTCCGAGGCCAGGATGTAGCCGTCCTCGAGTTCGCCGATACAGAGCGGACGATTGCCCTGGGGGTCGCGCACGCCGAGGATGGTGTCGTCGTGGCTGATCGTTAGCGCGTACGAGCCGTGGATCCGTCCCATCGTCCGCTTGACAGCGCGGACGAGATCTTCCTCGAGGAGGTTTCGCGCGAGGTCGTGGGCGATGACCTCGGTATCGCCGTCGCTGGTGAAGGCGTGGCCGCCGGCGGCCAATTCTTCACGGATTTCGTCGGCGTTGACGAGGTTGCCGTTGTGCGAGAGTCCGAGTGAGCCGCTCTTGAACGAGACCGAAAACGGCTGTGCACAGGAGGAGTCAACCGACCCCGCGGTTGGGTACCGGACGTGGCCGATGCCCGTCGAGCCGTTGAGCACGTCCAAGTCGTCTTCCTCGAAGACCTCGCCCACTAGCCCCATGTCGACGTGGCTGTGTTGCTGGAAGCCGTCGTGGGTGACGATGCCAGCCGATTCTTGGCCGCGATGCTGGAGTGCATACAACGCGTAGTACAACGGTCGTGCCGCCGATCGACCGTCGAGTGAGACGCCGACGACGCCGCACTTTTCGGTCATTCCTGTTCGCCGGGGAGTCTCGCCCCGCCCATCAGTCATGGGAGTCAGTAGGATACCGAGTCGATAAAAATCCCCGTGTTTGTGCCTCCACTCAGGCCTTCTAAACTGTATAGTATCCACGAATATGCATATTCTCGAGGGCGATAGACCGCCGTTCGGAGAGGTGTTCCTCGCTGCTGTCGAAACCGCCTCGAGTAGCCGATTTACTGTGCGTCATTGCCGGCCCACCCGCGACCCGGAGCGGGTGCGCCGGGACATCGGTATAGCAGTCCGTCTCATACGGATTGCTGTACCGATTTACCGGCGAAACCGCAGACGGGTCGCGGTTTCGGCGGTAACGACTTACAGTAAACCGTATCAGTCCTCGAGAGCGGGAACGTCGTCCGGCACGTCGAAGTCGTGGAAGTGTTCGCCCTTCTCCTTGCTCAGGATGTGCAGGGCCGCCGAGGCGCCGTCGCCCGCAGCGATGACCGCCTGCCACTCTTCGGCCCGGACCATCGCGCCGGTCGCGTACAGGTTGTCGACGCTCGTCTCCATGTCGAGGTCGACGTCGACGGTGCCTTGGTCGTCGAACGAACACTCGAGATCATCGGCGATCGATCGGTCGGCACCCGTCGCGAGGACGACGTAGTCGGCGTCGTACGTATCGTCCTCGGTCTCGACGGTGAAGCCGTCGCCATCCGCCTCGACGTCGGTCGCTTCTTCGCCGACGCGGACGTCGGCACCTCTGTCGCCGACCTGTCCGCGTGTCACTGCCATGAACTCGTCGCCGCTGATACTCCGGATTCCCGGATAGTTGAACAGGTGTGCCTTGTGCATCCACGTCTCGTCGGTGTCGAAGACGACGGTCTCGAGGCCGTTTTTCGCGGTGAACAGTGCTGCACTCAATCCGGCGGGACCACCGCCGACGATCGCGACAGCTGGCATGTATCTGTTCACCACGAACGGTGGGATAAGGAATTTCGTCCGCGCCCGTGACTGTCTCCGTTGTCGATCGATGACCGGGTTCACGGTAGCGACAGCGGTCCGTATCAGCCGTCGACGTTCGCGGGATTGATTCGCTCGGCTTCCGGCGCTCGGTCGCTCGAGACGGCGATCGAGCGCTCGCCTGCTTCGTCCGCAGCGTCGTCGCCGGCCAGCACGATCACACCGTCGGCGAGCAACGGCGCGATCACGCCAGCGACGACCACGCGCGGATCGGCGACCGACTCTCGAACGACGACACGATCGTCTTCCTCGAGGCCGTACTCGTCGATCACCTCTCGAGCGGCTTCGAGGACGGCCGTGTGTGACCAGGTTTGTTCACCGGTCGGTCCCAAGCCGTTTGTCAGGACGGCGGTGTCGGGATCGATATCGAGCGGCGGAAAGGACGGGTTCTCGGTCCAGATGCCGGCGTCGAAGTGGTGAACGTCCGGCTCCGTCGGTTTGTCGCCGTAGCCGACCCGTTGAGCACCTGGCGGGAGGTCGTACCGTCCCGACTCGAGGTCGGCGACCGGTGCGACGAGCGCCCGGAAATCGTCCGCGTCCGCGAGATCCGTCGGCGGTTCGAAGCGCGTCGTACCCTCGAGCAGCGTCGTCCCGAAGAAGGCGAGCAACGCGAGCGGACCCGAGCCCACGGTACCAACGGTAACACCCTCGCGAATGCCGGCGTGGCGCAGGAAGTTACCAGCCTGCCACGAACTCGTACAGAACCAGTGGCGATCGAACGCTCGCCCAGTCGCGTCGACCAGCGCCGTCCGATCGTCGCGTAACTCGCGAGTGACGAGCTCGTCGACCGTAGTCACAGTCATGGCACGTACTCGCGTGCGATCGGAAAAAAGGCCCTCGAATTGCGTTTTCCTCCCGGTTTTAGGACCCGCCGTATGCAGGAAGGACCGATGGCCGAGCGGACAACTCGTCGCAGATCAGAACGCGCGCTTGATCTTTTCGAAGAAGCCGTCCTTGATCTCGATCTCGTCGCCGCCGGCCTCGGCGAAGGCCTCGAGGGCGTCGCGCTGTTCTTCGTTTAGACTCTCCGGGGTGACGACTTGAATCTGGACGTAGAGATCGCCGCGGCCGCGCCCGCGGAGTCGCGGCATCCCCTTCCCCTCGAGGCGGAACGTCTCGCCGCTCTGGGTTCCCGTGGGAACGTCGAACTCGACCGCGCCATCGAGCGTGGGGACTTCGACGGTGTCGCCGAAGGTCGCCTGCGGGAACGAGACCGGGAGCCGGTAGCGCAGGTCGTCGTCCTCGCGCTCGAAGTCGTCGTGCTCGCGGACCGAGACATCGATCAGCAGGTCGCCGCTGGGGCCGCCCTCCGGGCTGGGCGCGCCTTCGCGTTCCATCCGCAGGGTCTGGCCGGTCTGGATGCCGGCCGGCACTTCGACGGTCAGGGTTGCCTCGTTGCGGACGTAGCCCTCGCCCCGACACTCGCTACAGGTCTCGGAGTAGAGCGTCCCCTCGCCCTCACAGCGCTGACAGGTCGTCGTCTGCTGGACGCGACCCAGCGGCGTCTGCTGGACCTGCGTGACCTGTCCGCGACCCTGACACTCCGGGCACGTTCGGGCGTCCGCGTCGGGTGGATGTCCCTCGCCGTCACAGGCGTCGCAGGCCTCGGGTCGTTCGATCGTGAACTGCTTTTCAGCCCCCTCGAAGGCCTCCTCGAGGTCGATCTCGAGTTCCGTCCGAAGATCCTGTCCTTTGCGCGCGCGCTGGCGGCCACGGCCGCCGCCTCTGCCGCCGCCAAAGACTTGCTCGAAGATGTCGCCGAGTCCGCCACCGCCCATGCCGCCTCCGCCGCCCATTCCACCGAAGGGGCCACCGCCCATGCCGCCGGCACCCCCCTCGCTGGCGTCGAAGCCGTGCTTTTCGGCCTGCTCGTAGCGGTCGTGGCCCATTCG
This sequence comes from Salinadaptatus halalkaliphilus, assembly GCF_006543045.1. Classification (GTDB taxonomy): domain Archaea; phylum Halobacteriota; class Halobacteria; order Halobacteriales; family Natrialbaceae; genus Salinadaptatus; species Salinadaptatus halalkaliphilus. Next base: position 13,532 of record NZ_RBZW01000018.1, read on the forward strand.
ATCGTAAGCTTGGCGCTTCTCCTCGTCGGTCAGTACCTGCTTTGCCTTCTGGATCTTCTTGAACTTCTCCTCGGCGTTTGGATCGTCGCTGACATCGGGATGATACTCCGTCGCCTTCTCCCGGTAGGCCGATTTGATCTCCTCGGCGGAGGCGTCGGAACTCACGCCGAGTACGTCGTAGAAATCCTCGCTCATTCGTTGTGCCCCGATACTCGGTTGAGCCACTTGAAACGAACGTTCCCGCGAGAGCGCACGGACCGCGAGTCGCGCTCGGTAATCACGCTCATTATGCTGGCGGTACGATAGCCGACTATGACTGCAGCCCGATACAAGGTATTCGGCGTCTACGTCTCCGAACCCGTCTTCGACGCGCTCGAGGAGTACCTCTACGAAGAAGCAGGCGTCCTCGAGCTCGAGGAGTACTTCGCGGCGTCGACCGATTCGATCTCGGAAGGCGATCCGGGCGCCGACGCGACCGACGCGCTCGTCGCCGACCTGGTCGAATCGTTCGCCGACTGTTACGATGCCGCGGCCTTCGACAGCGCACGGTCGGTCGATCCCGACGCGTTCGCGCTGGTCCAGCTCGCCGCCGAGCCGACGCGAGTCTCGGCACTTCGCGAGCGTTTCCAGGCCGCGGGAACGATTCAGGAGACCGACCTCCGAACAGTCCAGACCGCGATCCTCGAGGCGTATCTGATCGAGGAGTCCTCGATTGCGGTATGACCGGTTCGACGAGCAACACGCTCGAGACCGCGCTCGTCCAGCTAGGTGGCACCTGCGTGCACCTCCCGCCTTGGCCTCGTTCGTCGACGGCGAAGTGGAAATCGACGACCGGATCTACGAGCCGTGGGGGGTCTCCGGTGGGACGACCATCGGATCGACGGCCGAACACGGCCACGAGTCGGACTCTTGAATCGTCACGGACGCACGCTCGTCGAGTACACCCAACACTTCGTCTTCGTGGACGAGCACGCGGTCGATCTCGTCGTTGTTGTCACCTTTGAGAACGAGGACGCGGTCGCCTTCCATCGCCTTTATGTCCGCGTACTGCTGGGGGGACTCGAGCGTCTTCGTCCGGTTCTCTCGTTGGGCGACGAGCAACCCGTTTTTCTTCGCGTAGTGGTTCGCCTCGGACATATCGTACGGATCGTACTCCGCGACGACGCGGTGGGCGATCCAGGGATTGGTCTCGACCGTGGACGATCCGTTGATATCGGTTTCGACGTGTTCGGAATCGAAGGCGACGACTTCGCCCTCGAGCGAGGACTCGCCGTCCCACGATTGGGCAGCGACGACGTTACAGCCGGCCGGAATCGCCGGGTCCATACTGTTCCCGGCGACAAAGACAAGCCCGCCCGTCGGCGTTACTAACTGGACGGAAATCGTCCCGAGTAGACAGGCAAAGAGGAGCAGGAGATTTCCTTTGTGAGTCATATACGATCGGATGAAATAGTATCTAAAGATAATGTTCTCTGTAACACGGAGCAATCCTCGGTTACTGGCGTCTCGACCCGCTTGTGATCACCCGCTTGGCCACCAACGGTTCGGACGTCGGGTTCAGACGAAGACCGATCACAGAACACCATCCATCCGATAATCCGCCCCCTACCGTCCGTTTGGAACCGATAGGGGACGCCTAATCGGAAACCCTCGCGGGATCGTTCCACCAATGCTCACACGTAGTCGCCCGTCGGTTCGTACACCGACGGATCGTCTCGATACGTTTCGGCGACCGTCTCGAGGGTGACGAACGCCGCGTCGTCGTGGCCCTGGACGTACTCGATGAACTCCTCGAAGATCGGGATCATGTGGGGCAGGCCGTGGATATCGGGATGGATAGTAAACGTGTAGACGCCGGCGCCGCGGCGATCGACCAGATAGTCGAACTGGCGCTTGTAATACTGCTCATACATCATCTTTGGGTCCTTATACCCTGCGTGATAGATCGGTTGCTTGATGAACAGCATCGGCGGAATGTCGTCGCGGTACCAGCTAATCGGAATCTCGACGACGTCGGTTTCCTCGCCGTACTGGTAGGGTTCCATCCAGGTCTCGGGATCCTTGTCGTAGTCGATCTTCGCCCAGCTATCGCCCTCGCGCATCCAGCCCGGCTCGAACTGGCGCTCCATGAGGCTGCTGTCGTAGTCGAAGCCGTGTTTCTGGACCAATTCGGGCGTGTTCTCGCTGAACTCCCACCAGCTCGCGCGGTGGCCCGTCGGTTTTGACCCGGTGACGTCCTCGATCAGATCGATCGAGACCTCGAGGATCGCGTCCTCTTGCTCGCGCTCTAAGTCGGTCGGATTCTCGTGGGAGTAGCCGTGGACGCCGAGTTCGTGGCCGGCAGCGGCGACTGCTTCGATCTCGTCTCGAAACGTCTCGATGGTATGGCCGGGAACGTACCAGCTCGTGTCGATGCCCGTCTCCTCGAACAGCGTGAGCATCCGCGGAATGCCTTCGGTACCAGCCGAGAGTCCGCGTGAGAGATCCGCCGGCGAATCTTCACCGCCGTAGGAGCCGAGCCAGCCGGCGACACAATCCGCGTCGACACCGATCGCGACATCGATAGTACCCATACACCAGCGCCACCACGAGGGTACAAAATCCTATGACGGGCTCGCCCTGACAGTCCCACGAACGAACTGATTCATACGGACTGGTGTCGTTCGTTACCGGTGATCGCTGAACCCGCTCGAGCGCTCACCGGTAAAACGCGACACCAATTCGTATCACAGCCCGACTCCGATTCGATCGATCGACCGTGTGCAGACCGCTATGACGGGCACGCGACTCGTCGAGGCCCACCTCACTCGAGTGCAGACAGCGTCTCGAACCCCGATCGGCGAACGCGGTTCGGGTCGACTCGCTCTATTAGCGCACGCTGGTCTGCGTCCGGTATTGGCGTCCGTTCGATCGGGCCGAACTGTACGTCCCATCCAGTCCGCTCACGGATCCGCTCGCGGCTCACGCCAGGATGGATCGACACGACCTGCAGTTCACCGTTGCGACGCTCGAATTCGCACAACGGTGTGATCAGATACGAGAGGTTCCCCGTCGCCGTGACGAAGTCGACATCCGCCGGCAACGAGCGCGGTCGATGTTCGGTCCGCCAGGCCCAGGCCTCCTCGACGAGTCCCAGCAGCGAGCCGGTGCCGCCACCGCCGCCGAACTTGACTGTCGGCTCCGCCCACGAGCCAGCGACGGTGTTGTTGAGTCGGCCGTGACGGTCGATCTGGGCACCGCCGACGAACATCACGTCGACGCCGCCTCGAGCCGCGAGGTCGAACGCCTCCGGCGAGGTGAACTGCGCCGACGCGCCCTCGAGGAGGTGAGCATCTTCAGTCGAGAGCGGCATCGCCGCGGGCTCCCCGTCGACGGCACCCGAGGCGCTGAGGTGCGTAACGCCGGTCCGCTCGCGGGCCACCCGCAGCGCGACGGTTGGCAGCGGCGAGGCGAAGCCCTGAAACGCGACCCCGATGTCCTCGAGTCGGCGAACGATCGCCCACGTCATCACCTCCGCGACCGTACACTCGGTCTCCGGCGCCGGATCGTGCGTCGCTCGTGCGGTCACGACGAGACCTCCGTCGGCGAGTCGAGCGACGTGGTCGGCTGCCACTCGAGGGCTGACTCGCGACCGTCGATCGACGCGGCGCGATACGTCGACTCGTCCTCGCCGAGGACTCCCTCGAGATAGTCCTCGAGGTCGTTCGATCGCGAGTGCTCGAGGTAGCTCTCGAGGTTGTCGCGGTCGTACTCGTAGGCTCCCGGACAGCTACACGGATGTCCACCGTAGGGAACTTCGGCGACGGCGTCGACGAGCACCCCCGGAACGTCGACCGCGCCGGGATCGGTCGCGAACGCGTCCGGCTCGACGATCCGTTCTGCCGTTACGAACGTCCGCCGTGCGGCCTTCGCGAGCAATTCTTCCGTCAGGTCCGCGCCGTCGAAGCGAACGTTGCCGCTGGTATCGGCCTCCGTTGCGTGGACGACGGCGACGTCCGGTCGAATCCGACGCACCGCATAGGTCGACTCACCGGTGAACGGATCCGTCGTCTCGGCGAGGTAGTCGCTGCCGACGTCGAGCAGGTCGCTGCCAGCGAGTCCCGCGACGGGAAGGTAGCCCACGCCCTGGCTCGCGGCTCGCAACCCGGTCGCGACCGTGTAGCAGGTCCCCTCACGGGCCTCGAGCTCGCCGGCTTCGATCGCCTGGCGAACGTTCGGCGCGAGCCCGTACGCTTCGAAGCCGACGTAACCGTAGGCCGCCGCCTCGAGCTGGTCGGTGCCGGCGAGCAGGTCGACGTCCATCGAGTTGGCCAGTCCGACCGCGACGAGATTCGAGACATCCTGTCGAACGAGCTCGCGGACGAACGCCATCGGGGCGCGGTGTAACGTCTTGCCGCCGAATCCGACGGTCGAGCCGTCATCGACGCGCTCGACGAGCGTCGACAGGTTGACGACATCAGTCATCGTGCTCGAGGAGGTCGCCGTGATCGTGGGCGTGCTCATTGTCGTCGCCATCGTGGGTATGATTGTGGTCGCCGTGGTCGTGCCCATTCCCGTGGACCCGATCGCCCGACGGCGGATCCATCACGACATCACAGGCGACGTTCGAGTAACCGGAGTGAAAGAGTTCGACTTCACCCTCGTCGACGTCGAAAGCGTGGCGCTCGAGACAGCCGACGTCGGCCCCCAGCAGGTGAACGCTGACGCTTGGCTCGTCGGAGACGGTCTCGACGGAGTGGATGTCGTTGTTCGGCGGCACCAGCCGGTAGTAGTCGCCGGGACCGTTTCGTTCAGAACGGAGCTTCTCGAGATCGGCGTCCCCCTCGTGGCCGCCGTCGTCGACGCGACGGTAGAAGTCCTCGCGCTGGGCGCCGCTGAAGATGCCGACGAGCCCCCACGCGAGGTGGTCGTGAACCGGCGTCGACGCCCCCGGCGGCAGGACGAGCGTGAACAACGCGAGTTTGTTCCCGAACCGATAGAGCAACCACTGGGCGATATCCTCACCCATGTTCCCCTTCCCTTCTTCGTCCTCGCCGGGGAGCTCGCAGAACGAGTCGGGGAGCCAGTCGTCGTCTCGAAGCAACGCCTCGAAGGGGTCCTCGAGGGCGTCTAACAGGGCGGGAATGTCCTCGTACTCTTCGGCCGTCTCGTGGACCAGCTCGACGAACTCTTCGAGGCGGTCGTCCTCGTGAAAGTACTCGGGCGTTGGATCGTTATCTGTGGCTGCCATCTGTTAGTGTGGTTTGGGTTGACACCGCATAAAGGTCTTCACTACTCCGCTAACCGCGTTTCGGAACCGTCGTACGGACCGCTGTCAGTCAGTTCCGGTGTGACGACGACCCGTCGTGCGATCACGCTGGGATGTCGTGCAGCAACCGTCTCATACGGTTTACTGTAAGTCATTTTCGGCACAACCGCGACCCGGACGGCGGTTGCGCCGGTAAATCGTTACCAATCCGTCTCACTCGCGAAGCGACTCGAGGCGGTCCTCGTACGTCTCGACGACCGCAGAGAGTTCGCTGCCGAGGGTGAGCACATCGTAGCCGGCCTCGAGGGCATCGTCGGCGGACTCCGCCGTCGGGAACGTCTGTCCGGCCGGCACCCCGGCCTCGTTCGCCCGGTTCACGACGCGTTCGATTCGATCTTGGACCGCCGGGGCCGTCTTGTCGAACGGTTTTCCAAGCGATACCGACAGATCGGCCGGCCCCATGAACACGAAACCGAGTTCGGGAACGGAGAGTATGTCGTCGATGTCGTCGACCGCATCGTCGTTTTCGATCATCGCGCCGACAAAGATATCGTCGTCCCGGTCGTCCGCGGGTCGTGATCCGGTGCCCCAGCCGTTTGCCCGCGCGATGCCGGCGCCGCGTCGTCCCGGTTCGCCGTCGTACGAGAACTGTGTCGCACTGATCGCCGATCGAACCGCCTCGGCCGACCTGATTCTCGGCAAGACGAGCGTCTTAACACCCGTATCCAGCACCTTTCGAATCATGTGGGCGTCGGTAGACGGCACGCGAACCATCAGTTCGATCCCCGAACTCTCTGCGGCTCTCGTGAGCTGTTCGAGGAGATGGCTATCGACGGGATTCGGTCCAGCGTGTTCGAAATCGAGCCAGACGTAGTCGAATCCCAGCGAGGCGTACACCTCGACGACCGACGGCGAAAACGTTCGCGCGTCTGCACCGAACACCGGCTGTCCGGACGCTATACGCTGCATGAGTTGATTTGTCACGGCACGAACAACCATGGCCGTAATTCGTAAATACGTTACTTTGGCGGCACCCGAACAGGATGGAATCCTCACTCGAGAGTCACGAGGCCCCAGAGGACTTTAGACGGTTCGTGCCGACAAAAGACCGATGTTCGACCAACTCACGCCATCGCGTCATCGATTCCCTGCTGGGAGGGACGGCGATAGGACGACACCGATCGACAAGCCGTCCGAGAGACGGATCGATACTGGCGGACAGAACGACGAGAGCAACCGAGACACCGAGCACCGACGCGCCGATCGGACCGGTGACGACGTCCCACGATGACCGACCCGATCGACGCCGCCGTCGTTGTCGGCGCGGGGACGATGGGCGTCGGATTAGCGATGCAGTTCGCTCGAGCGGGCGTCTCGGTGACGCTCGTCGACCATCGGCAGGCGAATCTCGACCGGGCGGACGAGGAACTGGCGACGGTCACCGACTTTCTCGAAGCGAACGACCTCCTGGGCGAGCCGACCGCAGCACTCGAGCGCATCGAGACGACGCTCGACCTCGAAGCCGCCGTCGAAACCGAGCGCTTCGTTCTGGAGACCATCTCCGAGGATCTCGAGGCCAAACGCCGACTGTTCGAACGGATCGTAGCCGCCGGGACCGAGTCGACGATCCTGGCGACGAACACCTCGAGTCTACGGATCACCGACATCGCAGCGGGCCTCTCTGATGGGGCGGCGAGAGTCGTCGGTTGTCACTGGTGGAATCCGCCGTATCTGCTCCCGGTCGTCGAGGTGATTCCGGGGACAGACACCGCCGAGTGGGTCGTCGACGCGACCGCGGCGTTCGTCCAGCGCGTCGATCGCGATCCGATACTGGTCAACAAAGACGTGCCAGGGTTCGTCTGGAACCGGATTCAGTTCGCCGTTCTCCGAGAGTGTCTTCACATCGTCGAATCGGGAATCGCTGCCGTCGAAGACGTCGAGCGCGCAGTCAGAGACGGGTACGCGACGCGGACTGCGGTCGTAGGACCGTTCGAAACGGTCGATATCTCCGGTCTCGAACTGTTCGAGCGCATCGCCGCGGAACTCAACCCGGAGCTGTCCACTGCGAGCGATCCGTCCGACCTGTACGAACAACACCGGCAACAAGGTCGTGACGGAGTCTCGGCCGGTGCGGGATTTCTGCGCTACGACGCGGATCGATCCTCGGTCCTCGAGGCAAGAGACGAACGACTCGTCGAGATCCGTCGAGCGCTGGGATCGGACGACCCGAACGACGGCTCGTAGTAGTGACAAAACGTTAATCCCCGTCGCTCGGCAAGGGTTCTCGTGAGTATGTGTCCCAATAACGCGACAACCGACGACGAGTACGACCTGTTTATCGACGGCGAAACGGCGCCAGCAGCATCGGGTGAGCGACTTGTCGTCGAGGATTCCGCGACCGAGGAGCCGGTCGCGACCGTCAGTGCGGGTTCGGACCCGGATATCGACCGCGCCGTCGACGCCGCACGCGATGCACAGCGTGACTGGCACGAGACGAGTCCGGTAGAACGCGGTCGCATTCTCGGGCGGGCGGGAGAGCGTATCGAGGCGAACAAAGACGCGCTCGCACAACTCTTGACTCGAGAGAACGGGAAACCGATTTCGCAGTCCCGGACCGAACTCGAGGTCGCAGCCAGATACTTCGAATACTACGCTGGTGCGACAGACAAATTTCAGGGGGAGACGATCCCGCTGGGAGCCGAGCACGTCGATTATACGGTCCACGAGCCGCTCGGAGTGACCGGCCATATCGTCCCCTGGAACTTCCCGACTTCGCTGTTTGCCCGAACCGTCGCGCCGGCGCTCGCTGTCGGCAACGCCGCCGTCGTCAAACCGGCAGAACAGACGCCGCTGACCGCCGTCGTTCTCGGCGAACTGCTCGACGAGGCGGGCGTTCCCGACGGGGCGATCAACGTGGTTCCGGGCGACGGGACGACGGCGGGCGCCGCACTCACCGAACACGATGACGTCGACGGGATCGCGTTTACGGGCTCCGTCCCGACAGGGGCGGAAGTCGCCGCGACGGCGGCACGACAGCTCAAACCCGTTCACATCGAGGCCGGTGGCAAGAATCCGAACGTGGTGTTTCCGGACGCGGACCTCGAGCAGGCCCTCGAGCAGACGGTCATCTCAATCTTCTCGCGGAATGCGGGACAGGTCTGTTCGGCGGGCGATCGGCTGATCGTCCACCAGGACATCCACGACGAATTCGTCGACCGACTCGTCGAACGGGTTCGAACGCTCACGGTCGGGCCGGGTCTCGACGATCCCGACGTTGGCGCGCTCGTCTCCGAAACCCAGTACAAGACGGTCAAAGACTACATCGAGATCGGGACGAGCGAGGTCGGTGAACCGATCGTCGGTGGTGTCCCTGACGACACCGAAACCGGATACTTCGTCGAACCCACGATATTCGACGGTGCGAGCAACGACCACCGGATCAGCCAGGAGGAAATTTTCGGACCGGTATTATCGGTGATTCCGTTCAGCGACGAGGCCGAAGCGATCGACATCGCAAACGATACGGAGTACGGACTCACCGCCGGCATTTTCACCGAAGACCTCCGGCGCGCCCACCGATTCGCTCGAGACGTCGTCGCCGGACAAGTCTACGTCAACGAGTGGTTCGCGGGCGGCGTCGAGACGCCGTTTGGCGGCACTCGACAGAGCGGATTCGGACGCGAAAAGGGACTGGAAGGACTCGAGCAGTTCGCAGAAACGAAAAACGTGTGTGTAAACATCGGCCACACCCAGGAGTGACGGTCGACGGGCGAAATCCGTGAGAGGGTGAGCGTACGTACTGAGGAGAGCGTGTCCTACGAGATCGGCAACGGGGAAAGCGTCGCTGTGAGATTGCTGGCGGTATTGTGCTGTGGGGTACGCGATACTTATTTGCTCTTGGATGATTGTTTATATCTAGCATGGCGAAACCTGCCGTCGGCGTGATCGGTCTTGGCCGAATGGGTAGCAGTATCGCGACGCGACTCGCCACATCGGGCTACTCGGTTACGGGATACGACGCCGACAACGAAACCGTCCGGAACGTCACCGACGGCGACGTTCGCCGCGGGGAATCGACCGACTGCGTCGCAGCCGAGGCCGACGTTATCATCACCAGCCTGCCGACGCCAGCAGTCGTCGAGGCCGTCTACCTCGGCGACGACGGGATCGACGCGGGCGCAACGCGAGGCGACGGCGTCGTCGCGCTCGAGATGAGCACGATAGAGCCGGACACGACGCGCCGCATCGCGGCGAAAAGCGACGGTGTCGAACTCCTCGACGCACCCGTCAGCGGCGGTCCGTCCAACTGCAGCGACGGCTCGCTCGTGACCATCGTCGGCGGGGACGAGGACGTGTACCAGCTCGATGCGGTACAGGAACTCCTCGAGTGTCTCAGCGACCGAACCTTCTACGCGGGCGAAGTAGGCGCCGGACACACGGTGAAGTTGTTGAACAACGTCCTCTCGATGGGGAATCTCCTGCTCGCGATGGAGGCCGCGTCGCTCGGCGTCGCCGCCGGCGTCGACGGCAAGGTGCTCGAGGACATCCTGACGAATACGGGTGGCGCGTCCAACCAGCTGCGAAAGCGACTGCCCAAGGCGTTGAACCGAAACTTCGAGGCCGGCTTTACCGTCGACTACGCCCGAAAAGACACGGGTTTAGCGCTCGAGATGGGGAACAACCAGGAGATGCCGCTGATGTTGACCGCCCTTGTCAATCAGCTGTATACGCGAGCGAGCGCGGAAGGACTCGGGGACGAAGACTGCTGTAGCGTCGTCAAACTCTTCGAGCAGAGTACGGGCGTTCCCGTCGAATCCGAGCGGTACGTCGACGAAACGTTCGACGGATACGTTCGGTGAAACCGGTCGGCAGTTTGAACCACGCCGAGACGTTCTTGCTCGCTCCCTGCGGTCGCTGCGCGAGCTGCGACTCGTCTGGTTCAAATTGGCATTTCAATTTTGACGGAACGAACGACTCACTTCGCTCGTCGTTGTTGTTCCGTCAAAAATGGGTTGGGGCAGATTTGAACTGCCGGCCTCCTCCATGTCAAGGAGGTGTCATAACCAGACTAGACCACCAACCCGCCTGGTTTCGCTCGTGGCGCCTGTCGCCACCTCGTCTGCACTCAGTGCTTGCCCGCCACCGTAATTGAAGGTTTCGAATCGGTTGCCGTACGCGGGTGGAACTCATGGGTCGCGTCGATACGCTTAAGTCCATGTACTGATTTGGACATTGTAAGACAACTACGTACATTGGTGTTCACTATGCAGGAGTACGTCGAACGCGTTACGGACGGCAAAGATCTCTCACAATCGGAAGCTCGAGCCGCCTCGACGGCCGTGTTCGAGGAGGCGACGGAGGCACAGATCGGTGCGTTGCTCGCAGCGCTACGGGCGAAAGGCGAAACGGAAGCCGAAATCGCCGGCTTCGCCCAGGGAATGCGCGAGGCCGCACGGACGATTTCGCCCGATCGCGATCCCCTGGTCGACACCTGTGGGACCGGCGGCGACGACTACAACACGATCAACGTCTCGACGACGAGCGCGATCGTCGCCGCCGGCGCGGGCGTCCCCGTCGCGAAACACGGAAACTACTCCGTCTCGTCGTCCTCGGGCAGTGCGGATGTCTTAGAGGCGGTTGGCGTCGACGTCGAGGCCGAACCGCCAGCCGTCGAAGCGGCGATCGAAGACGACGGCATCGGCTTCATGCTCGCGCCCGTCTTTCATCCGGCGATGAAAGCCGTCATCGGTCCGCGCAAGGAACTTGGCATGCGAACGGTATTCAACGTGCTCGGACCGTTGACGAACCCTGCCGGCGCGGATGCCCAGGTCGTCGGCGTCTACGATCCCGACCTCGTCCCGACGCTTGCGGACGCCCTCGCACGGATGGATGTCGAGCGAGCGCTGGTCGTCCACGGTAGCGGCACGGACGAAATCGCGATCCACGGCGAGACCACCGTCGCCGAAGTCGACGGCGAATCGGTCGACACCTACAGCCTCGAGCCCGCGGACCTCGGGCTCACCGAGCACGCAATCGAGGACATCGCCGGCGGTTCGCCCGCGGCAAACGCCCGCGATATGCGTGGTATCGTCGAGGGAGACGTCTCGGGCGCGAAACGAGCGGTCATCCTCGCGAACGCCGGTGCCGCGATCTACGTCGCCGGCGAAGCCCCCTCGCTCGAGGCCGGCGCCGAGGCCGCCGCGGCCGCGATCGACGACGGCGACGCTGGGACGAAACTCGAGCAACTCCGTACAGTCACGCCGGAACCGGAGGGACGATGAGTCGCGTCAAGATCTGTGGATTGACGACCGAGAGCGACCTCGAGACGGCGGTCGACGCCGGCGCCGACGCGGTGGGCATCATCTGTGACGTTCCCGTGGAGACGCCTCGCGAGGTCTCGCTCGAGCGTGCGCGGACTCTCGCGGCAGCGACGCCGCCGTTCGTCACGAGCGTCCTCGTCACGATGGCGACGGCACCGACACGAACGAACGAATTGGTCGCCGCGATCGAACCGGACGCGGTACAGCTTCACGGCGACGTTAGTCGCGACGAGCTGTCGGCGCTTCGTGACGACCTCGAGGCCGACCTCCTGCTCGCCGTAGCTGCCGACGATGTCGCCGCTGGCGAGAACTACGACGATCTCGTCGACGGATTCGTCGTCGATAGCGTCGACGACGAGGGCGGCGGCGGCACCGGCGAGACCCACGACTGGGACCGGACCCGCGAGGCGACGGCCGACCTCGAGTCTCCGATAATTCTCGCCGGCGGCTTGACGCCGGCCAACGTCGCCGACGCCGTTCGAACCGCCGAACCGTTCGCCGTCGACGTGGCAAGCGGCGTCGAGTACGAGGGCGGGCACAAAGACGACGATGCGGTCTACGCCTTCGTCGAGCGAGCGAACCGAGCGAGCCAGACCACCGAGCCGACTGTCTCTTCGTGATTTCCATGACCGATACGCAACCGAACGAGCGGGTGACGTTCGATATCGATCGCGACTCCTTCGGCGAACACGCACGCGACGCGTCGGCACAGCCGACCGTCGTCCGCACCGTCGCGACGCTCGACGCCGAGACGACGCCGCTTGCCGCCTACGCTGCCTTGACCGGCCGGTCTACCGGGAGTGACCGCGAGCGATCGTCCTACGCCTTCCTGCTCGAGAGCGCCGAGAAGACCGCTTCGAGCGATCCCGACGGCGCGTTTCGCCCGAGCTCCGCGACGGCGGATCGTCACGCCCGATTTTCCTACGTCGGCTACGATCCCGAGGCCGTCGTGACGGTCGACCCCGACGAAACGACCGTCGAGGCGTTGACCGACGATGCACCGCTCGCACACCTCGAGACCGCCAGCGAGGGCGACCGGGACACCGACGGCGAGAGAAACGGCGACACCGTCGACGAACTCCGGGCGGCGATGGGCGACGTTCGTCTGGAGAACTTTCCCGACCACGACCGCCAGCATCTGGAGGGCGGGCTCGTTGGCTTTCTAGCCTACGACGCCGTCTACGACCTCTGGCTCGAGGAAGTCGGCTGCGAGCGTCCCGATTCGCGCTTTCCCGACGCACAGTTCGTGCTAACGACGAAGACGCTCGCGTTCGACGAACGCGACGGCACCGTCTCGCTGGTCTTCACGCCGATGCTCACGTCCGCGGACGACCCGGGCGCCGTCTACGACGAGCTGTGTGCGGAAGCGAACGCCGTCGCGGAAACGCTTCGAACGGCCGACCACCCCGAAACCGGGGGTTTCGTTCGCCACGACGAGGTCGCCGGCCCGAAAGCCGACTACGAGGATCACGTACGACGCGCCAAAGAGCACGTCCTCGACGGCGACATCTATCAGGGCGTCATCTCTCGGACGCGCGAACTCTACGGCGACGTCGATCCGCTCGGCTTCTACGAGGCCATGCGCGACGTGAACCCCTCGCCGTACATGTACCTCCTCGAGCACGACGATCTGACCGTCGTCGGTGCGAGCCCGGAGACGCTCATCTCCGTGCGCGGCCGCGAGGTGATGTCGAATCCCATCGCCGGCACCTGCGACCGGGGCTCGAGTCCGGTCGAGGATCGACGCCTCGCCGGCGAGATGCTCGCCGACGAGAAAGAGCGAGCCGAACACACGATGCTCGTCGATCTGGCGCGAAACGACGTGCGCCGCGTATCCGAAGCCGGCAGCGTTCGCGTCGACGAGTTCATGAACGTTCTCAAGTACAGCCACGTCCAGCACATCGAGTCGACCGTGACCGGCCAACTGGCGGCCGACGCAGACGCCTTCGACGCGACCCGAGCGGCCTTCCCCGCCGGCACACTTTCGGGCGCACCGAAGGTTCGCGCGATGGAGATCATCGACGCGCTCGAAACCGAGCCGCGAGGTCTCTACGGCGGCGGCGTCGGTTACTACTCCTGGACCGGCGACGCCGACTTCGCGATCGTCATCCGGACGGCGACGGTCGAATCCCTCGAGTCGGCCGAAGACGCGTCGGATCGAATCACCGTCCAGGCCGGTGCCGGGCTGGTCGCCGACAGCGATCCCACCGCCGAGTACGAGGAGACCGAAAAGAAGATGGGCGGCGTACTGGCCGCACTCGAGGCGATCGAACGCCCCTCGAGCGACGACCGCGAGACGGGGATCTCCCCGGAGGTAAGCAGATGAGCGCGACGACTGGGGAGGCCGAGTCCGGTACGGACCCCGAGTCGACGACCGTACTGTTTATCGACAACTACGACTCGTTCACCTACAACCTCGTCGAATACGTTAGCCAGCAGGACGGAACCGAGACCGAGGTGCTGAAAAACACTGCGTCACTCGCGGACGTTCGGGCCACCGATCCCGACGCAATCGTTATTAGTCCCGGCCCCGGCCACCCCAAAAACGACCGCGACGTCGGCGTCACGATGGACGTGCTCCGAGAAATTAGCCCCGACGTGCCGACGCTTGGCATCTGCCTCGGTCTCGAGGCGGCCGTCTACGAGTACGGCGGCAGCGTCGGCCGCGCCCCGGATCCGATCCACGGGAAGGCATCGGCAGTCGATCACGATAGCCAAGGCGTCTTCGCGGGCTTAGAACAGGGCTTTCGAGCAGGGCGCTATCACTCGCTGGTCGCCACCGACATCCCGGACTGTCTCGAGGTGACGGCGACGGCAGCACACGGGACGGAAACGCTCGTTATGGGCGTTCGTCATCGGGAGTATCCGCTCGAGGCAGTACAGTTCCATCCGGAGAGCGTACTAACAGCCGTTGGACACGACGTCATCGAGAACTTCCTCGAGGACGTCCGCGGCCGTTCCTGAGTTCAGAACGGGAGCCCGACGAAACCAGTCGCATACAGCGCGGCGAGGACGATCGCCGCGACGATACCGACGCGGATTGCGAGTTTGATCGCGATCCGAATTGCGATAATCGCAACGCCGATTGCGGCGATGGCGGCGAGGGCGAGCAACACCGTCCCCGACAGTGGGTCGACCATACGAAGTGGCTGTAGCGAAGGGACGTAATCTTTCTGGAAATCGTGACAACAACGACGCCGTATATGTTGGTTCCGGACACCAGCCTCGATAGGTGACGCGATACCGGAAGAATCGAAGCGAGAGCGCAGTATTCAGCCGATTTCGTTCACTTTCACTTCGGTCTGAAAATCGTTAAGGCCATCGACGCCGTAGCCCCTGATAGGCCACAACGCGGCCGCCTCGACGGCCGCCGTTCGCGGACTCTGGAACCACGCAGAGCCATCTACACAATACAAATTGAACTAGTGCAACCAAAATAGGACAGGTTTATGAGTGATGCACGAATACCGAACCTTCGTCACGAATGATGAGAGCCACGACTCGGATTAGCGCCAGAATTGCGACGCGAGGGCGGGATAGCGACGGGGTGGCCCACGCATGAGCCAACACGATCTCTCCGCGGAAGAGTTGACGCTACCGATCAAGCGCACCGAGGGAGAGACCCTGGAGGATCGCCTGACCGGTAACGCCTACCACAACATCCTTCCGGCACGGTATCTGCGCAAGAACGCCGACGGGAACCTCGTCGAGCAACAGGAGGACCTCTTCGAGCGCGTCGGCAAGAACATCGCGCTCGCAGAGGCCGTCTTTGCGGCCGAAAAACGGGACATCGAGATTACAGTTACGCCCGACCAGCTCAAACCCGACCATCCGCGGCGTGACGAACTCGCCGAGGACGTGTTTGGCGCCGGCACTAGTACGGCGGACGACGCCGAGACGACCCTCTCTATCTACAACGTCAACAAGTTCGCCTACGACACCGTTGTCCCCGAACTCCCCGAGGACATCCGCGACCACGTCGAGGACGTTTCTGCGGAGTTCCAGGGCATGATGGCAAACCTCGATTTCATGCCGAACTCGCCGACCCTGATGAACGCGGGCGACGAACTTCAACAGCTTTCGGCGTGTTTCGTCGACTCTCCCGAGGACGACATCGACGACATCCATCAGACCGCCAAGGAGGCCGCACAGGTCTTCCAGTGTCTCACCGAGGAGTCGACGGTGATGGTCGAGGAGAAAGGAATAATTAGCGTCGCCGACGTGGCAGCCGGTGACCGCGTCGCACAGCGGACCGATTCGGGGTTCCAGTACAAACCCGTCGAGGAGACACACACGTACGAAGACGCAGAGACGCTTACGGTTACCCTCGCGAACGGACTTTCCGTCCGCGGAACGCCGAACCACCGTCTCATGGTCGACGGGGAATGGACGCGACTCGACGAGATCCAGGCCGGCCAGGAGATTCACTACGCGTTAGGCTGGCTTCGAGAGGCGGACCGTGAGGTCCCAGAGCTTACGTCTGTAGCGAGCGGCGCTCAGTGGAGCGAGAACAGAACCGTCGAGAACGCGGAGATTCTCGAGCTGTATCGGGAAGACCTCAGCGATTATGAGATTGCGGAGCGTCTCGACTGCGGGAAGTCCACGGTACAGCGCCGCCGGAGCAACGAACTTGATCTCCCGCCGAACGGAAACGGTGGGCGGAAACCCGGTTCGTCGTCGTTCGACGAGTCGACGGCCCACCGACTGTATCGGGACGGACACACCGACGCGGAGATTGCCGACGAACTAGACGTCCACCAAGCGACTGTCGGACAGTTCCGTGCTCGCGAACAACTCACTCCGAACGGAACACCGGTCAAGGCGGTCAGCCAACCGGAGCAGTTAACCGAGGGACTCGCGGAACTCGTCGGACTCTGGGTCGGTGACGGGTCGTGGCACCAGAACGGGGTTCGGTTCCACGTTGGTCGAGAGAGTATCGCCGAGTACATCGACGAACTCTCCCAACAACTATTCGGTACGTCGACATCTATCTCCGCCGCAGACGGGTGCTACGAGGTCGGTATCAACAGTCACGAGATCAAGCGCTGGTGGGAGGCGAACTTCGATTGTAAGGCCGACGGTGCCCAGTCCGCTCGCGTCCCGCAGGTCGTAAAGCGTGCACCCGCCACCGTCGTCGAAGCGTTCCTCCGCGGGTACTTCACGGCGGACGGAACGTTGCTCAACGACACGTATCCAAAACTGTACAGTTCGTCCGAACGAGCTATCGACGACGTCGCGACGCTGATGATGGGGCTTGGCTATCCAGTCAAAAAGTCCGTCATCCGCGACGAAGACGCCCATCCGTACTACGGCCTCGTTCCGACGACCGGCGAGGGACGGAAAGCGTTCCTCCGCGAGGTCGGTTTCATCGACGAACGGCGCGAAGTCGCCCTGTCGAACATCGATTCCATCTCCCCTCGAGACTCCCACGTTATCGGCGAGGAATACACTGTCGAGGTCGAGGCCGTGACCGAATCCGAACCCGCGACCGTCTACGACATCACCATCGAGGATAACCACGAATACGTGACCGACGGGATCGTCTCGCACAATAGCGGCGGCGGAATGGGGTATGCCTTCTGGCGACTCCGCCCCTACGGCGACGCGGTCGGCAGCACTGGCGGCATCGCCAGCGGCCCGATCACCTTCATGCGGACGTACGACCAGATGTGCGAGACGATCGCACAGGGTGGCGCGCGCCGCGGCGCGCAGATGGGCGTCATGCGCGTCTCCCATCCCGATGTCATCCAGTTCATCCACGCCAAGAACAAGGACGTCTCGCTGGCCGAGACGCTGCGTCTGAACGACCCCGACGACTACACCCACACCTCCTTCCAGGCTGCTCTCGAGGAGGCCCGCGAACTCATCGACGACGAGGGCCGCGTCCCCAAACACCTCCGCAACGCCGTCGAGGGCCACCTCTCGAACTTCAACATCTCCGTCGGCATCACCGACGACTTCATGGAGGCCCTCCAGAACGGCGAGGAGTTTACCTTCACCAACCCGCGCACGGAAGAGCCACACGTCGCGACCGAAGAGACCAAAGAGCTCTACGAGATGTTCGGTCTCGGCGACCACGTCGAGGTCGGCGAAGAATTGTCAATTCCCGCAGAAGAAATCTGGGACGACATCGTCGAGGGGGCTCACGAGAACGGCGAACCCGGCGTGATCTACCTCGAGCGGGTCAACAAACAGCACTCGTTCGATATAGATAAACATCCTGAACATAGAATATTAGCGACAAATCCATGCGGAGAACAGCCGTTGGAGGAGTACGAGGCCTGTAACCTCGGTCACATCAACCTCTCGACGCTCGCGGATCTCGAGGCTCCAGACTGGCGCGTCTGGTACGACGAGCACGGCGACGACTACGACGACCTCGAGAACGCCGTCGACGCCTTCCTCGAGGAGGCAGTCGACTTCGAGGAGTTCGATCGCCGCATCGAGATGGGGACGCGATTTTTGGAGAACGTCGTCACCATGTCGGACTTCCCGGTCGAGAAGATCGAGCAGAAGGTCCGGGAGATGCGCAAGATCGGGCTAGGCATCATGGGACTCGCCCAGCTGTACATCCAGCTGGGGATGGAGTACGGCAGCGAGGCCTCCAACGAGGTCGCACGCCAGCTCATGACCCACATCAACCACACCGCGAAGTGGACATCCCACGAACTCGCCGAGGAACGCGGGAGCTTCGACGAGTGGGACAACTCCAAGTACGCGAACCCGACCGAGTACCGCGAGTGGTTCGAGAAACAGACCGGCCTCGACGCCGACGACTGGGCCGAGGGCTTCCACATCCGTAACCACAACGTGACGACTATCGCGCCGACCGGTTGTGTCGACGAAGACTCACTCGTCTCGACCGACGAGGGTCTTCGGCCGATCAAGGATCTGGACAACACCGGTGCGGAGTTCGAGCAGTGGGGCGAGATCGAAGCCGGTGTTTCCACCGACGGCGGAACGAAGACTGCGACAGCTGTGTACGACAACGGCTTCGCCGACGTGCGACGGATCGAAACGGAAGGTGGATTCAGCGTCGCTTCGACGCCGAACCACCGGTTCCGAACGATCGACGAGAACGGCGAGTACGCGTGGAAGGAGGCCGACGACTTCGAACCTGGCGACCACATCGTCCTTCAGCGCAACACCTTCGATGGCGGATCCCGTGCCGACCTCGACACGAGCGAACGGGAGAACTACTATCACAACACCGACGAGGACCTCCAGCTACCCGCAGAAATGACTCCGGAGCTCGCGGCGTTCCTGGGGTACTTTATGGGCGATGGATACGTCCACGACGAGGTCGGAGTCAAGCTGGTCGTCGAATCGGACGCCGAGGAACTCGACGCGTACCTCCGCGAGCTCGGCGAATCGCTGTTTGGCGTGTCGCCGACTGTCGAGGACCGTGACACGCGTCGCGTTCTCTGTTTCGGTGGGCGTCATCTCCCACGATACTTCGAGGACAACGGCTGGGAGAAAGCGGATGGAAACGAGGGGGAAGGCGCCGCCAGCGCCTTCGTCCCCGAAGAAGTTCTCAGCAGCGACGAGAAGGTCCCCAGAGCATTCCTCAGGGGCTTGTTCGAAGCCGATGGAACTGCTCCTCGCAAGGTGGAGCTGTCCACCGTCTCCGAAACACTTGCCGAGCAGGTACAAACGTTGTTGCTCTCGCTCGGCTGCGTCTTCGTACGGGAGGCGTACGACGCAGACGAACTGGGCGACGATCACTTCGGTGAGCGAACGCGACACGCCCTCCGCGGTGCGAACAAATACCAGGACGAGCGCTTCGTAGACGAAATCGGGTTCCTCACCAAGTCCCTAGACGTCGAACTCACTGCCCAGTCGTATCGCAACGATGTCTATCCACCGGCTGTCGTGGAGGCACTCCGCACTGTCGACGGGTACGATTCGGTCAGCAAGTCCGTCAAGAAGCGGGTCAACCAGTCGCCTATCAACGGTTCGGTCTCCCGGAAACTCGTCAGGGATGTCGAAGCCGAGACGGGCGAGACCGTTCGACTTGACCACCGTCGGTTGACCAATTTCTACGTGGCAACCGTCGATTCGGTTACCGAGGCAAAGGCCTACACGAAAGATATCAGCGTCCCGTCGAACAACACCTACATCGCGAACGGGTTCGTGACACACAACACCACTTCGATGGTCGGCAACACCACGGGTGGCTGTGAGCCGATCTACAACGTCGCCTACTACAAGAACGTCTCCGACGACGTCCAGGGCGACGAAATGCTCGTCGAGTTCGACGACTACTTCCTCCGGGTGCTCGAGGACAACGACATCGACGTCGACGCCGTCAAAGAGGAGGCCCAAGAACAGATGGCGACCAACCAGTTCAACGGCGTCGAAGGACTCTCGACGGTGCCAGACGCCATCGGCGAACTGTTCGTCACGACCGGTGACCTCTCGGCGAAAGCACACGCCGGCGTGCAGGTCGCCTGTCAGGCCGGCGTCGACTCCGCCATCTCGAAGACCGTCAACGCACCGAACGATTCCACGCTCGAGGACGCCAAAGACGTCTTCGAGTACATCTACGAGCACGGCGGCAAGGGTGTCACCTACTACCGCGACGGCACCCGCTCGAAGCAGGTGCTGACGACCCGCGCCGACAACGCCGACTTCGCCGACGAGACCGAGGCCGCGGCGGCGCTCGTCGAACAGATCGACGATATTTTCGGTGGTCTCGAGACCTTCCTCGAGAACGAGGACGTTCAGGACATCCTCGAGACGGATGTCGGCGCACTCGCCGACGACCCCGACGAAGCGTCCGAACCGGAACCCGTCCACGTCGACTTCACCGAGAAACGCGAACGGCCCGACGCGCTCCAGGGCGTCAGCCAGCGCATCGACACCGGCTACGGGAAGATCTACGTGACGATCAACGAGGATCCCGAGACCGGTCAGCCGTTCGAACTGTTCGCGAACATCGGCCACTCCGGCGGGTTCACGAACTCCTTCACCGAAGCGCTCGCGAAGGTCATCTCGACCTCGCTTCGCTCGGGCGTCGATCCGGAAGAGATCGTCGACGAACTCTGTGGGACTCGAAGCCCCAAGGTGGCCTGGGACAAAGGCGAACAGATCCAGTCGATTCCCGACGCTATCGGCACCGCGATGCGGCGCTACCTCGACAACGAGATCGACAAACCGTACCCCGAGCAAAAGACCCTCGAGGAATCAGCCGATGCAGGTGTCGTCGACCGCCAGACCGACGGCGGCGCGACCGCGGCCGCAAGCGATACCGACGACACGACACAGGATCTCATCGATGCCGGTGAATCCCCCGAATGTCCCGAGTGTGGCTCGCTCTCGCTGTACTTCTCCGAAGGCTGCAAAACGTGCGAGTCCTGTGGCTGGAGCGAATGCTGAGCTAGCGACCCGTCAGTAACTGTCCTTTTTCGCGATCGATCGTCGGACTCGAGTCGACCAGTAGATCTTAGCGGCACCGGTCCGAACTGCCAGTATGGCCCCAGCCGATGATCGTCGGTCCGGATCGACGCCCTCGAGCGCCGACGATCGGACGACCGAAATAGACGGCGGGCGAAATACCGATTCGACCGAGCCGACCTGCCCTCACTGCGAGGCACCGATGTTCGAACGCCACTGCAAGTACGTCTGCCCACAACACGGCGTCATCATCGACTGCAGCGACCCCTTCTTGTGACCGGTGAGAACGTTAGTACTCCAGCGGTTGTGACGTGTCTCGAGTCGATCGGTTTCGAACGAGTCGGTAGATTGGACCAGCGAGTAGGATCGCTGCCGCGAGCAAGCACGCCACCGTCACCACGAGACCGAGTTCGCCGAGCCCATCGGCCGCGAGCGTCGCCGCCGATGCGCCGACGACGACCGCAGCGATCGTCCAGGGGAGTTCGCCCAGGACCGTCCCAAGGACGAACTGGCGAAGTCTGACCTCGCTCGCTGCGGCAGCACACGTCGAAACGTCCGAGGGGATTGGGACGAGTCGGGAGACGGCGACACCCCGAATCGGACCGGCCGTATTGTAGTAGCGGCCAGCCACGTCGCTCGCGCGCTCGAAAAGGTCGCCCACTAGCCCGTCGGCCTGCTGAGAGACCGGACGGGAGGCCGGTTCGCGGGCGACGACGCGACGGGCGACCAAGAATACGGGGACGACCGTCACGACGAGGCCGACGAGCGCGACTGGCACGCCGACCGTAACGCCGTAACCGTAGCCGACGACGACCGCAAGTGGCGTCGTCGGCCAAGCGAACAGCGGCCGAACGAGGTAGAGCCCAGCGATCGTCACGGCGAACAGATACGGGTCGCCGGTGAGCGACTCCAGAAACCCGAACGCCGTCGACGGTGACACGAGCATCCCGGCTGCGAGGACCGCACTGACGACGAGGAGGCCAATAATCGCTCGAGTCGACACCGACGACATCGACCGGAGTTTTCACTCAGGGATTGAATCTCTTGTGTCTCCGGACAGCAATCCGGCGGCACAACGTTTATTCCGTCCGAACGAAGACCACAGACCGATGGGATCCGGGGAGAGAGCCAACGACGCTGTCGACGATCGCGTCCAACTCGGGCTGGCGTTACTCGAGCGCCTCGAGCACGAGTCACTCCCGCTGGCCGATGTCGTCGATCGCATCGAGACGGTGACGAGCGATCCGACGGTAACCCGGACGATCCTCGACAAGGCCGAATTACGAGGGGTCATCGAACGCGACGATGGCATCATCCGGCCGAAAAGCCGCCAGTACGTCAACTTCGACCGTGACGTGATTACAAAAGAAGGTGAGTTTCGCTGTCGGCGCTGTGGCTCCGGACTCTCGACGGGCTACTTTATCGATCTCGAGGGCGGGGAACTCGGCCCGTTTGGCTCCTCGTGCATTCGAAAGGTAACCGGACGAGAGTGAGGGCGGTCGGGTCGATGATTCGAGCTATCGTCCCTGTCGCAGTTCGGCGATCAACTGCTCGATGGTCTGTTGTTGGCGTTCGATGAGTTCGGA
This sequence comes from Salinadaptatus halalkaliphilus, assembly GCF_006543045.1. GTDB lineage: Archaea > Halobacteriota > Halobacteria > Halobacteriales > Natrialbaceae > Salinadaptatus > Salinadaptatus halalkaliphilus. Next base: position 36,082 of record NZ_RBZW01000018.1, read on the forward strand.
CTGGTGGTCGACGGCTGCCTCGAGGTCCTCGATACGCTCGAGAAGCGCTGGATCGACGGCGTCGGTGGTCGCTGCGGAACCGGTGTCCGTCTGTTGGCCGGCCGTGTCGGTATCGTCATCGAAGAGGTCTGCGGTTTCGACGGTTGCCGCCGATCGCTCCTCGTGTTGGTGTGTGTCTGTCTCGAGCTGTGTGCCGGTCTGGCGCTGTGTCTGGGATTGTGTCTGAGCCGGCTGTTCGTTCCGCGATTGACCGTTTGAGTCGACCGATGGGGACGCCGAGTCGCCGCCTGCAACGGTAGTGCCCGCGGTCGTCTCAGCGAATTCGTCGGTCGAATCATCGATATCTACGTCGTCAGGTTCCGGTGGATCGGCATCGAGAGGATCGACGCCGTCGCCGAAGTCCATCGATGCGCTGTCGGCCTCGGCAGCGTCGGATTCGACACCGACCAGATCGTTGAGTGCCGACAGCGAGTCGACGTCGTGATACTCGAAGAGCGCGCGTTTGAGTCGTTCGCGCAGGTCGTTTGCCTCTTCGTTCGGGGCTTTGATCCGCTGGGGCCGACCATCGACTTCGAGGACGATCTGCGTGGCGACGCTACCGTCTTCGAACGAGAGGTTGGTGACGTCGCTGAAGTGGTACTCCTCGTAGTCTTCGTCCCAGACGGCACTGCCGATGTGTTTGACGAGTCGGTCACTCGTGATGATCAGCGTCAGTTCACTAAATCGGTAGGTTTGGACGACCGTCTCGCCGGGATCGGTGATACCGTTGCCGTTCAAGACGCCTGCAAGCACCGGATGCAAGGCGGCATCGGTCTTGCTCGCCGGGATAGTAAACTCGTGGGTGCCTTCCAGGGGGTACTCGAGGGAGAATTTGGTTTTTCGTCGACCTTCCGAGAGGGTGAGTCGGTCTGCCTCGTGGGGAAAGTCCTCGATCGATTCGTCGCTCAGGAGTCCTTCCGCTCGATAGACGAGAGTTCGAGACGGCGTAATGAAAAGTTCGTCTTCCCCACCGAGAGAGACTTGCGCCGCGATCTCCTCGTCCTCGAGAGTAGATTGGACGATACCGGGAACGCTCATATCGCGGTAGTTCGTACGACCATGTCATAAATCCGTGGGTCCCCGTTGCACGCCCGCAACGAATGGGAAGGTTAAAGAAACGGACGCTACTACCAACGAGTGAGCCCGGGTGGCTTAGCTGGACATAGCGCCGCACTCATAGGGTTCAGAGATTCGGTGCGGTTTCGCCTTGGAAGCCCGCCTGTCCCACTGAGGACTGCCGAGCCTCGAACCTGGGACATGCGGAGATCGAGGGTTCGGAGCCCTCCCCGGGCACTTTTTGAAGAAGTCACGAACGCAGTGAGTAACGAGAGCGTCATCACGTCACCAGCGGCGTTCGATTCGAGTCGGGGGCGGATACCATTCCCACGGCCTGGGAATCCGCCAACCCGCTATATGTCCGCTCGAGCTATCTATGAGAGAGAACCACATAGCCGGCGTGGAATTCAATGGTGGGTCGAACGTGTATGTCCAGAACAATCATCGATACGGCCGGCAAGGAGCCGGTACAGGAGCGCGAACACGAGACGGAACCGATCGGGAATCGGTCTGTGTGTCCGGAGTGCGCGGGTCGCATTCGCGACGATGACCAACACGGCGAGCGCGTGTGTACTGACTGTGGGCTCGTCGCCGACGCGGACGAACTCGATCGCGGACCCGAATGGCGGTCGTTCGAGGGGGATGACCGTCGGCGAGTCGGCGCACCGGTGACGAGTCGACACCACGACAAGGGTCTCAGTACGACGATCGGCTGGCAAGAGACCGACGCCTACGGCAACGAACTCTCGAGTCAGAAGCGCCGACAGCTCCGGCGGCTTCGAACCTGGAACCAGCGGTTCACCGCGACGGACTCTCGCGAGCGGAATCTCAAGCAAGCGCTTGGCGAACTCGAGCGGATGGCATCGGCGCTTGGACTGTCCGAGCCGTGTCGGGAAACCGCTGCCGTGATCTACCGACAGGCCGTCGATGAAGGGCTCTTACCCGGCCGATCGATCGAAGCGATGACGACGGCGAGTCTCTACATCGCAGCCCGGCAACACGGAACGCCGCGAACGCCGGCGACCGTCGAGTCCGTGAGCCGCATCGACAACGCAGCCATCCAGCGCGCGTATCGGTACCTCTCGAGAGAGCTCGAACTCGAGATTGCACCGACCGATCCGATGCAGCACTTACGGCCGTTCGCGTCCGCCCTGGAGGTAAGCGACGAAGCGACACACCTCGCACAGGACATCCTCGAGGCGGCGAAAGACGACGAAATTCACATCGGAAAGAGCCCGGCAGGGCTCGCGGCGTCGGCGATCTACGCTGCAGCGCGGCTTACCAACGAACACGTCACCCAGGAGACGGTCGACGAACGGACTGGCGTAAGCGAGTTCACCGTTCGGAACCGGTATCAGGAGCTACTGGACGTGTACGGCGAACGTGGCGACCGATAAGGCGGTGCTGACGGTTCGACTACGGTGTTCTCAGCCACGCCAAATGCCTTCTCACTCGAGAACGTATCCCATCGATGTGTCGGAACGACCCGCAGCAACGCGATGGGTACGGGGCCTGTGGTCGTACTATCGAGCGTATACGCATACCCCAGCACATACCGCCTCGGCGGCAGCACTGGCGATATTCGGCCTCCTCGTTTTCGTCGATCCGATCTTCGCCGCGGTCGCTATCGGCTCGTATCTCGTCCCACCCATCGTACTGTACGTCTTGGCTGACGAACAAGCCCTCGAGAACGGCAAGCGAGCGGACAGCGACGCTGCAGAGACTCACTCAGATAGCGAGGGGATCGTCGACGATGCTGGTGATGACGATTCTGACACGGACACAGACGACGGTACGGATACCGACAACAGCGATACGGACACCGATAGCGGTGACACGGATACCGATACCGACGACGGGTGAGTTAGACGAGTATCAGTACCCGATGGCGACGCCGTCTTTCCGAGGTTCCGTTGCGCCGGAAAGGGTCTCACCGCGATGCCGAACGACCTGTGCACCGCCGAACGTGACCGGCGGGAGGACCCGAACGTCGTGGCCCCGGCGCGCGAGTTTCGCCGTCGAAGGGAGTCGTTCTTCGACGCCGAGCGTGCCGTCTTCGCGATATCGCCACCGTGGCGCGTCAAGTGATTCCTGGAGCCCCATCTCGTAGTCGACGATGTTCGAAAGGACCTGGACGTGTCCCTGGGGTTGCATATACCCACCCATCACGCCGAAGGCGAGCCAATCGTCGGCGTCGAGTTTCGCGATCGCCGGAACGAGCGTGTGGAACGGTCGCTTTCCACCCTCGAGGCTGTTGGGATGAGCCGGGTCCAGCGAGAACGACGCCCCGCGGTTCTGGAGGGCGATGCCGGTGTCGCCGGCGACCAGCCCGCTGCCGAAGCCGGCGAATCGGGAGTTGATGTAGGAGACGAGATTGCCGGCTTCGTCGCCGACGGTCAACAGGACGGTATCGGCATCCTCAGCGTTGGCGTTCGGAACGCCGACGGCTGGATCGCGTATCGGCTCGTCGCCGATCGCCTGTGCGCGCTCGCGGGCGTAGGACTTCGACGAGAGCGGCGGGATCGATTCGTACGTCGGGTCCGTAACGTAGCGGTGGCCGTCGACGAACGCGAGTTTCGTCGCCTCGGCGAATGCGTGAATTCGATCCGGAGAATCGTAGGCGTAGTCGCCGGCACCGATTTCCTCGGCGATGTTCAGCGCCTCGAGGGCGATCAGTCCCTGGTTGTTCGGCGGAAGTTCGTAGACCTCGGCGCCGTTGTACGTCGTCTGGACGGGATCGACGAATTCGGGCTCGAACGCGGCGAGATCCTCGCGGGTCATGAATCCGCCCGCCGACCGGATCTCCTCGACGATCGTGTCGGCGATGTTGCCCTCGTAGACGGCGTCAGCACCCTCCTCGGCGACCGTTCGCAACGACGCACCGAGGCGCGGCAACCGAACCGTCTGTTCCGGCGACGGACTCTCGCCGTCGACGAGGTACGCCTCGCGTGCGTGCTCGTCCGTGAACAACGCCTCGGCGGCCTGCCAGTGATGGGCGATGACCGGCGAGACGGGATACCCCTCGGTCGCGTAGGTGATCGCGGGCTCGAGCACGTCGGCGAGCGATTTGCGACCCAGTTTCTGGACCGTTGCCTCCCAGCCTCGAGCTGTCCCGGGAACGGTCACCGCGTGTGGGCCGAGAAACGGCATCCCGAGTTCGTCCGCGCTCGCGTCGCTGTCGACGGCGTAGCCACGGGAGTCCGGGTAGTACTGACCCGGATCGTCCGCTTGCTCGAGGGCGCGGGTAACGGATTCGATGGTCGCTTCCTGCGGGGCGGGACCACACGAGCGCATTGCACCAACGGTCCCGTCGGCGGTGCGATAGAGTGCGAAGACGTCACCGCCGAGTCCCGTCGATGTCGGTTCAACGACGTTGAGCGCGGCAGCCGTCGCGACGGCCGCGTCGAAGGCGTTGCCGCCGTCCTGCAGGATCGAAATGCCCGCCTGTGCCGCAAGCGGTTGGCTCGTCGCAACCATCCCGCGGTTGCCGTAGACGGTCGAGCGCCGCGAGTCGAACCGGTCGAGGTCGACGTGGTCAGTCATACCGTCCGTACGCACGAGGGTACTGTAAAAGGTTTGTGTAGCGATACCACGTTTCGCGTTGGCCAAACCGACGAGTGTTCGAGTCGACGGCTACTACTCGCCCGCGAGCGGTTCGTGCTCGAGGCGGTAGCCGTCCGCAGACTCCGTGACGGAACTGACCTCGCGCAGGCGAATCTCCCGTTCCATCTTCGTCATGACGGGCGTCTCGTAGTGAGTCGCCTCGTATCCGAGTGTCTCGCCGTCCTCGCGGCGTTGGGCGACGAACTCGCGGTGGCGCTCGAGCCGAGCGTCGCCGATCGATCGCGAGAGCGCCGGGACCGCTGCGACGCGCTCGTCGAACACCTCGAGAAACGCTTCTTCGAGTTCGTAGCCGACGGAGTCCCGTCCGGCACACATCGCCGCCAGCGACGTTGTTCCCGTCCCCCAGAATGGATCCAGCACCGTATCGCCGTAGACCGAGTACATACAGATGAGCCGGTAGGGAATCTCGAGCGGGTAGGCAGCCGATCGCTCTCGGAGGTCGTCGGTGTCGTCGTACGCCAGCTCCTGTAGTTCGCCCTTGACATCGGTCCAGACGTCCGAAAACCAGGTGTTGCGCTCCTCCCAGAAGTACGCCGCCTCGTACCGACGATCCGCGCGCGGTTCGAACGACCGCCGATCCGACCCCTTCCGAAAAACGAGGATGTACTCGTGCTCGAGCGTGACGTAGGCGTTCGGCGGCAACGTCCCGCTGCCCATGAACTTGGCGGCGCTGTTGGTCGGCTTTCGCCAGAGGACATCCGGGAGGGGATCGAAGCCCCGGGATTCGAACGATTCCGTCACGCGTGCATGGTTTGGGTACACGCGAAAACTGCCGTCGACCGATCGGGTCGCATCCCCGACGTTGAGACAGACGATTCCGCCGTCGACGAGCACGCGCTCGAGTTCGTCCCAGACGCGATCGAGTTGGGCGTGCATCGCTTCGAAGGCGGCCGCACCGTCACCCGCCTCGAGTGCGTCGCCGATAGCCGGATCGAGTTCGGTGAAGAGGTCGTCCCACATCTCGATCATCGGATACGGCGGCGACGTAACGACCAAGTCGACGGCGTCGTCGTCGATAGCCCCGAGCTCGCGAGCGTCATCGACGACGACGCGGTGGGTCGTCTCCATTGCATGCACACTGTCGGCGTTGCCCCCTTAGCTTCTTCGTCAGCGATGACTACTCGGCACTGATACGGATTGGTGTCGCGTTTTCCCGGTGATCGCTCGAACGGATTCAGTGATCACCGGTAAAGAACGACACCAGTCCGTATGAATGCCTTCCAAGAAAATGCGACGTGCGATTACTCTTCGGTTTCGTCTTCGTCGGCGGTCTCAACCTCAGCTTCGTCCGGCTCGTCGTCGGTCGATTCGTCGCCAACGTCGGATTCGGTCGCCGGCTCGAACTCCTCGATCGGCTCCCACTCCTCGTCTTCGCCGCCGAGCAATCGACGACCGACGAGGGCGGCGCCAGCGATCACCCCGAGCGCGAGCACCAGACGGGGAAGCCGACTCCCCGACTGGTCGTCGTCGGGTTGCTCGTCGATCAGATCCGTCTCCGCCGCCTGTTCGGTCGCTTTCTCGTTGATGTCCTCGATGATGTCGGGCTCCTCGACGTCCTCGAGCGACGGCGTCTCGGCGTCGCTGGACTGTTGGCCCGCCAGAAATCCAAGCGCCGCACCGAGTCCAAACACCGCCCCAGCAAGTGGCAGTTGTCGCCGCTTCGACGATCCCTCGGCTTCGTCGACCGCCTCGAGGATCGAGTCACGCATCGGCGACTCGAGTCCTCTCTCCACCGCTTCCTTGACGACGAGTTCGGACAGCGTCTTGTCCTGTTGGTCCGTTTCGGGCATAATCCGCCACGATGGCAGCGCCGTATATAGTTCTGTTCACCGTTCCGACTGCCACCAGCTGCTGGGCCCCGAGTAGGCAACACTTTCCGCCGTCGGATCGCCGCACTGGCCCCCCTCGAGAGCAGTCTGCAACCGGATAAACGTCGTGTTAACGAAGTATAAAGTCAGTATCGGCGTGCATTCACGGTGGAGAAAGGGTTGCATAACGAAACCACCTGTCTCCAAAGCCAGGGTATGAGCGTTATTCGCCAGCCCGGCATGTTAGGCCGAACGACGCGGCGTCGCCTCGTGGGCGTGACGGCGGCGTTGACGGCCGCAGCGATCGAGACGCTCGCAGTCGGGCTCTGGTTCTGGCTCATGGTCGACGCTCGCACGACGTCGACGGCACTCGTTGGACTCGGCATTCTCTTCTGTGGAGCAGTCCTTCGAACCGGCGTGTTCGGCGTGACGATCAGCGACGTGAGCGATCTCATCCAGCCACGGCGTCTCGGCGCCGCACTCGCGTTGACGGGCGGCTGGATCGTCTGGCTCTTTCTCGCCGAGGTGATCGGCGGTATCCGCGGCATCGTGATCGCGACCCTCGTTCTCGTCGGCCTCTTGACCGGTCAACTGGCCCTCGAGCGACGTGCATTCCACCTTCGGCCAGGACTGTTCACCGCACATCCGGTGTTATCACTACTGGTACCGGCAGCGCTGCTCGGTCTCGGCGCATCGGCCTTGCTCGCCGCGACGTGGCTCGTCGACTGGGCGATCGTTTCCCCACCGCTATCGCTCGAGATCACCACGGTCGTCATCCGAATCGAGGCCATCCAGATCGGCCTGCTGCTGTTTGGCTGCTGTGCGTTTTTGGCCCATCAACGGCGACTCCAGCGGTTTCTCGATCGGTGATCGCTACTTGCCTTCGGCGCCGACGTTCTGATCGCTCTCGAAGGAATCCGGATCTGGCTCGATCGTCGCGTACTGGACGGCTCGACGGCCGAGTGTTACGGCTCGCTTCTCGAGATCCGGGTCGGCCAGTGTCCCGTCCTCGACGGCCGAGTGAGCGTTCGGAATCGCGACCTGGTGAGGAATCACCCACGCGTTCAACGCCCGACACACCGATCGCATGTGCTCGAGTGCCGGCACCGGGAACGAGCCACCCGAGACGGCGAGCAGTCCGACGGTCGTCTCCTCGAATTCGTCGAACCCGCAGTAATCGAGGGCGGTCTTCAACGGCGAGGAGTACGAGCCGTGATACATCGGCGATCCGAGCACGACCGTATCGGCCTCGCGCATCCGTGCGGCCAGTTCCTCGGCGTCGCCGGCCGCCGACCGATCCCGGTCCGCGTCGAACATCGGCAACTCGTATGCCCGGAGATCGACCAGTTCCGTACTAGCGCCGACCGTTTCTGCGGCCGCGAGGACACGTTCGAGCGCGACTCGCGTCGTACTGCTATCCCGAAGACTCCCACAAAGCGCAACGACGTGAACGTCAGCCATAGCGATAGTAAGCGGTCGACCGTCAAATACCCTGGCAGAAGGCGACGCCGTCCGAGTGAGAGACGGCGCCTTAGCGGTGCAAGCGTGCGACCGTCTCGTTCGCTCGCCGTTCGACCTCGACGAGTTCGTCGTCTTCGAGGTCGGCGAGTAACCCCTCGAGCCACTCGCGACCGGTCTCGCCGTCCGGGGCGTAATCGACCCGAATGCGGTGACCGAGCGTATCGATCTCGAGTTCGTCGTACGCCTGCAAGGTGGCGATCACACGGCCCCGGAACTGTCGGCGGCTCCCCTCGAAGCTCGGCTGGGTTGGCACGTCAGGGGCGGTAAAGTCGCCGCTCTGGTAGGCGCTACACCACTCGCGCCAGGGACAGCCGGCCGCCTCGCAGTTTGGCGTTTGCTCACAGGCGACACCACCCAGTTCCATGATCGCGTTGTTCCAGACGCGGGAACGTCCCGCGGGCATGAGTTCGTTTGCCGCCGCCTCGAACGTCGAATCGTCGTCCGGAACGTCGAACGCGCGATAGCAGACCCGTTTGACGTTCGTGTCGACGACCGCGTTGCCCTCGTTGAACGCGAAGCTCGCGACCGCGTTCGCGGTGTAGGGACCAACCCCCATCAGCGCCTCGAGTTCGTCGGGCGTCTCGGGAAACTCGCCGTCGTACTCGTCTTCGACCTGCCGGGCGGCCTCGTGGAGGTACTTCGCCCGGTTGTTGTACCCCAGACTGTGGTCGGTCCAAAAGCCCACGACGTCCGCGCGGTCGGCCGCGGCGAGGGCTCCGGTCGTCGGCCACCGATCGAGAAAGTCCTGCCAGGCCTCCACGACGCGATCGAGTTGGGTCTGCTGGCTCATCACTTCGCTGACGAGGATCTCGTAAGGATCCTCGGTTCGTCGCCAGGGGTAGTCGCGATGGTCGGCCTCGTACCACTCGATCAACGCCTCGCGAACGCCCTCGAGATCGTCGGGGCGCGTCCAGTCCCCATCCTCGACACTCATCGGCGGGGGTTAGGAGAGCGAACGGTTAGGCGTGATGGTCCAGCTTCGAAGACGGCCCCGGTGTGCAAACGGTCGGTTCGACCAAGTTACCACTCGATCGAACCCCCGTATTGCGATCGAGCGAATAGTGGCTCGGAACCGACCGTATCAAGCCGCAGGCGCTCGACTGTTCACGTATGTACACGCCAGCCCAGAACGCCCGCCTGGCACTGCTGCTCGAGGTCGCGGGCACGCCCAAACCGGGCAACGTCGACCGAACGCGGGATCTGCCAGACCTGCACTTCGAGCACTTCCTCGCGGGTGCCGTCGGCGCACAGTCCGGTCTCGAGATGGCCGCAGACGGCGCCGCGGTCGGTTCGGCGTTCGAGCGAGCGATCGACGGGATGGCGACCCAACGCGGCGACAACACGCAGTTCGGCGCGCTGCTCTTGCTCGTTCCACTCGTCCGCGCTTCTCGGTCGGAGCTCTCGCCAGCCGTCGCCGAGTCCGTCGTCGAAGAGACGACCGTCGCCGACGCGGCCGGGTTCTATCGCGCGTTCGATCACGTCGACGTCTTCGTCGACGATCCGCCGGCATCGATGGACGACCTCGACGTTCGCCGCGGCAGCGACGCCGTCCCCGCGCTCTTCGAACGCGGGTTGACCCTCTACGACGTGATGGACCACAGCGTTCCCGGCGACGACGTCGCCCGCGAGTGGGTCACCGGCTTCGACCGCTCGTTTCTGGCAGCCCACCGCCTCGCGAACGCGGACGGTCCCGCTACCGATCGCGCCGCGTCGGTCTTTCTCTCCGTGCTCGCCGAGCGTCCCGACACCCTCGTCGCGAACCGCCACGGCGAGACCGTCGCTCGCGAGGTCACCGACCGCGCCGCCGAACTGCACGACAGTAACGCTCTCGGGACCGATCCCGACGCCGTCGAACGCTTCGCCGACGAGCTCGTCGAGCGCGGCGTCAACCCGGGAACGACGGCAGATATCGTCGCCGCCGGACTCTTCATCGCCCTCGAGCACGAGACACTCGAGCTATGAGCGACGACGCCGCGCCGACGGGCGACCGAGAAGCCGATGACGACGAGTGGCCCGTCTCGTTGTCGGGTGTGACCGAAACCGTCGTCACGACCCGCGGTCCGAACGACCGCTGGAACGTCGCCGTCCTCGGCCTGTTCGCCGACGAGCCGGTGACGGCGACGACGTGGGGGGCCACTCGAACCAAACGTAACTTCCACCGACAGGGTGGCGGCTACGTCCAGTTCGTCGACGATCCAGTCGTCTTCGCCGACGCCGCCCTCTCGATCGTCGAACGCGACGACCCCGTCCTCGAGGCGGCAGCCGCCTGGGCACGCGTTGTCGTCGAACCCATAGACAGCGGCACCGACGACGGCACCGAGTGGGAACAGTGGACGCTCGAGCCCGTCGAGGCCGCCGTCGAACGAACGACGGTCCCGACGATCGATCGCGGCTTCGGGGCCGTCATCGAAGCGACCGTCGCAGCCTCGCGCCTCGGGGTCGGTGGCTACGACGACTCCAAGCTTCGAGCGCGCCTCGAGTGGTGTGCATCGATCGTCGATCGTGCCGGTAGCTCGCGTGAACGGGAGGCCTTAGAGCGCGTTCGGACCCACGCTTCGTGGTAATTGCGGAGTTCGATTCGATCGATACCGGCTGCGTAGACGGACGCCTGTGGACCAGTGGCGGTGGAACCCCAACCGTCGGTAGCCTCGCCGCCACAGAGCGACACCAGTCCGCATCAGTCGTCGGCCGGATCGCTGCCGGGATCGGTCGGCGTGTCGGGGGTCTCGGGTTCGGACGGTTCGTCGACGAGCGATTCGTCGGCGTCGGCCTTCTCGAGGACCTCACCGAACCGATCGGACCGGTCCGCGATCCACTCCATCGTCTCGCTATCGGGTTCCTCGTCGCGCTGTTCGATCAGGAACGTCGTGACGACGACCGTCTTGACCCAGGGTTTGACGACGCCGGTGTGGACGATAGCGACCATCCCGCCCACGAGTAGCCACGAGACGAGCTCGAGCGACGTCGGGAGGAAATCGAGCGCGACGGCAAGCGGCGCCAGCAGCGCCAAGAGGACGAACGACAGGACGTACATCCCGATGACGATGAGCAGCGTCGAGCCAAGCACCGTCTTCCAGGTCTTGCCGTACAGAACCAGTCCGTCCCGGGCGGATCGCCAGCGGTTGTCGTTGCGATCGACGAACATGTAGGCGATGATCGCGTTGTCGAGATACCGAACCGCGAGCCCGATCGACTTCTGGGCGACCGCGATTAGCGTCTGTAGTTGGGGTGGGATCGGCAACGGAATCATGTCCTGAATTCGGGCGACAGCCCGATTGAACTGTTTGAGAACGGCATCGACGACCATACTGACCGTCCACAGCGCAGTCGCCTCGACGAAGTACTCCTTGACCTGTCTCATCCCGTAGCTGATCTGATTGTCCGGCACCTCACCCTCCTCGACGATATGTGCGATAACGGCGACGTGGCCGGTTTTGATCATATACAGGAAGTGCTTTTGGATCAGTCGCCAGACGAGCGCAAACGAGACGAGCCCGACCAGCATGACACCGCCGACGATGAGGAGGCTCCACCCGCCCCCACCGACGAAGAACCGATACCCGAGCCAGCCGACGAGACTCAGGTAAATCACGCCGAGTATGCCAAACACCACCCCGATCGCGAGCTGTAAGAGGACGTACGGCAACGTCTGTCTGTAGACACTCGTCGCCTCTCTGAAATGTAGCACCATGCGCATATATGCTCTGTTTCTAATACTTAAAATATTAGTTTGTCTGTCGAATTATACTCTCCGGGCTGATCAAAGGCACTCGCGACACGCTATCGAGAACGCACACCCAGGCCCGAGACGATCGCTCGAGCGCTCGAGATAGAGACGCATCACGAACAGCGCCAACAAGAAAGGGATTAAGAGCCTCTAGACGAACGTTCCGGTATGGCAATCAAACCGGCCTACGTCAAAAAGACCGGGAACCTCCTCCTGGAACGGTACCCGGAGGCATTCACGACCGACTTCGAACAGAACAAAGAAAGCGTCACGAAGCTCACGAACGTCGAATCGAAAGGCGTTCGCAACCGAATCGCTGGCTACGTGACCCGGAAGAAAGGCGCCGAAGTTCCTGCGTAATCGTTCGTCGCGTTCTCGAGAACCGCACACTGCGTACGTCTCCGTACCGGAGTTGATCGTCACTCGTGAGTCGATCGTCCATACAGCGTCGCCAGTGGGCCGAACCGATTGGCTTACCGATCGAAACCGGGTTCCATGAACGCTGCCATGATGAACGCCCCGATCGCGAAAAACACCGCGAACATGAAGCCGACGATGCCCGTGATGATCGTCAACTCCGTTCCGATAACTGGCAGCGTCGACCCCTGGTAGCCCGTCCAGAGGGAGACGACACCGATGACGACCAACAGCACTGCTCCGATCGTCGAGACGATACTGAACGTCGAGTCGAACAGGCCGAGCCCGTCGGAACTGGTAGCCGACGTCGTCATCGATCCCACCCCTGTCGGTCGGTAGCCGGTCGTCGTGATGTCCGCACTGCCTCTCGATCGTAATGCATTGGTAGCTAGGTTAGACTCCGTTTTCTTAATCTCTTCTATACTGGTGCAGACCGACTCGCTGACTCGCGGTCCGTCGAGGAAAACCCAAACCGTTTTGCGGACACACCTCCGAGTGGCGGAAAATGGCAGTACGAGCAGGCATTCTCGGCGCAACTGGTGCCGTCGGACAACGACTCATTCAGCTTCTCGAGCCCCACCCGGCGTTCGAGATCGCTGCACTGACAGCGAGCGAAGCGAGTGCGGGCAAAGACTATCGACAGGCCGCTAAATGGCGCGTCGACAGTCCGATCCCCGACGATGTCGCCGATATGACCGTCACCGCGACTGATCCCGACGAGGTGCCGGACGATGTCGACCTCATCTTCTCGTCGCTCCCCTCGAGCGTCGGGGCCGAGGTCGAACCCGGCTTCTGTGAGGACGGCTACGTCGTCTCGTCGAACTCCTCGAACGGCCGCATGGACGACGATATCCCGCTGGTGATTCCGGAAGTCAACGCCGACCACCTCGATCTGATAGAGGTCCAACGCGACGAGCGCGGCTGGGACGGCGCGATGGTCAAGAATCCTAACTGCTCGACGATTACCTTCGTCCCCACGCTGGCAGCCCTCGCGGAGTACGGCCTCGAAAAGGTCCACGTCGCGACGCTGCAGGCCGTCTCCGGTGCCGGCTACGACGGCGTCTCCTCGATGGAGATCATCGACAACGCCATCCCCTACATCGGCAGCGAGGAGGACAAACTCGAGACCGAATCCCGAAAGCTCCTCGGCGAGTTCGACGGTGCCGAACTATCACACAACAGCGTGGATGTCTCGGCCTCGTGTAACCGCATCCCGACCATCGACGGCCACCTCGAGAACGTCTGGGTCGAAACTGCAGACGAGGTGACGCCCGAAGCGGCGATGGCGGCGATGGAAGACTACGACTCGCTCGACCTGCGTTCGTCCCCCGATCCGCTGATTCACGTCTTCGACCAGCCGGATCGGCCACAGCCGCGGATGGACCGAACGCTCGGCGACGGCATGGCTATCGCCGCAGGCGGACTCCAGCAGTCGCCGTTTGGACTCCAGTACAACTGCCTCGCGCACAACACGATCCGCGGTGCCGCTGGCGCGAGCGTTCTCAATGGCGAACTCCTCCTCGAGAACGGATACCTGTAACGGTCGTATTCGACGGCCAACAACCGAATACTAGCCGATTTCTCGATCGACCCCATCGTGTGTTGGCATCGGGTACAAACCTGATCGATTCTAACGGCGGGTATGCTCCCGGTCATCTCCGATCCGGAATCGCTGACCGCTCCCGACGCCACAGCCGGCGATACCACCGGCGATTCGTCCACCCGATACGACGCCGCCGACGTGCTCGCCGATCAGTATCGCCAGGCGATCGTCCGGTATCTCGAACGCCAACTTCGCGAGGAAGCGACGACGGAAGAACGGTAGTCAGGACTGCTGTGGGAGCGCGACGACCGGAATCGAGGCTTTCTTCACCATCTTTCGGGCGATGTCGCCGGTGAGCAACTCGGCGAGTCGATTCCCCTTACGCGGCGTGAACGCGACGACATCGGCGTTTCGATTCTCGGCCTCCGAAAAGATCCGATCGACGACATCGGTACCATAGATCGTCGCCGTCTCGACGGTTGCAAGGGAGTCCGACAGGGCCTCGGTTGCCCGTTCGTACATCTTCTCGGCGTAGTCCTCGCGCTGTGCCATCGGCGCTTTGTCGATTCCGCCACCGGCCTTCTCGATGACGTTGACGATCACGACCGTACTCGAGTCGTCGAGATACGGCTCGAGTGCACCGGCCGTCCGCTCGCTGTCGTCGGGATCCGCAACCGGGACGAGCACTGTCCCCTCGAGCGTCAGCGTCATCGATCCACCTCACGGGCCGGCATAGACTGGAGCACTCGCTCGAGCGGTCCAACTCCCTCCCGTGTCGACTCGCGATGTCGACGTGTAACTCGTCGTTCCATATCCACCGTTTGGCTGCAACGGTGAAAAAGGTACAGTCAAGCGACGGCTTTGCCAACCGACCGCCCTGTAGCGACGCGGCTCGCACGCAACGCTGTCGGTCGCTTTCGACACCCGAAACGAACTTCGTTTCACCGAGAGATCGTTACAGCAAACCGTATCAGGGTACGACCTGGTTCTCGAGTGTCGCACCCGGTCCGTCCTCGTCGTATCGGCGAACGTTCTCCGCGACGATGTCGGCGAGGCGCTCGTAATACTCGGGCGTGTGTCCGGAGTTGTGGGGTGTGATCTGGACGTTGTCGAATCCCCACAGCGGATGGTCTTCGGGGAGGGGCTCGGGATCGGTCACGTCGAGCGAGGCCCCGCGGATATCCTGTCGTCGGAGCGCATCGACGAGCGCGTCCGTCTCGACGACGGGCCCGCGGGCCACGTTGACCACCACCGCGTTCGGATCGAGCGTCGTCAACGCCTCCCGGTCGACGAGACCACGCGTCGTCTCCGTCAGCGGACACGCCAGTACCAGATAGTCGGTTCGAGCGAACGCCTCCTGGACGGCTGCCGCCTCGAAACCGATCACCTCGTCGGTCGGCCCGCCCTTTTCGGGCGTGTATCGGATGCCGATCGTCTCCACACCGAAGGGCTCGAGGCGCTCGGTCACCGCCTGACCGATCGCCCCGAGCCCGACCACGGTGACGGTCGATCCCTGGAGTTCGTGGGTCTGATAATGGCGCCACTCGCGGCGTCGCTGTCGCCGATCACCGACGTGAAACAGCCGGGTAAATCGCAAGATTGCCCCGAGGACGTGCTCGGCGATGTTCGGTCCGTGAACACCGGACGCGTTCGTCACCCGTACATTCCGCTCTGCGAGCACCGCCAGCGGAAGGTGATCCGTGCCGGCGAATCCACACGCGAACACGTCGAGCGCATCGGCAGCCTCGAGTAACGATTCCTCGAGGGCCATGCCGGTTACGAACGGCGCCGCTTGGATCGCCTCGTGTTCGGCAGCCGGCGTCGACGCAAGCTCGACCGTCCGCTCGGGCAGGCGCTTTCGAAGTGCCTGGACGTACTGTTCGATCGGTATGCCGTGGGTATCGCTCCGGAGTACGAGCACGTTGGTCTGTTCCGAATCACTCGGCCCACCAGGGTCGTCTGTCATGTACAGCATTCGTTCGTGCCAGTGGAAAAACGTTCGTTCCGCGGTGAGGCCGTCGGTTTACGGGTCCTTTCTAACGGTTTCGTCGATCGCGTTGCGTCGGTTACCGTCCAACAGTACCCGTATCGTGACCGTCTGCGTAGATTGGAAATGCACGTAGTTTAATACGGGCCATTGACTCCAACTGGAACATGGAACGCGTTGACGTCGCGATCGTCGGTGGTGGCCCCGCGGGCGCCTCCGCAGCCGAGCGGGCCAGCGCCCACGGCGCCGAGACGGTCCTCTTCGAGCAGGGAGTCCCTCGCGAGGACCGCGAGGATATCGGCCCCGACTCGACCGACGCCGCCGGAATGCTCGATTACTGGATCGACATCATGGACTTCGACTACCGCGAGATTCCCGACGACATCATCCACCGGGAACTCGCCGGCACTGAATTCATCGGTCCGAACACCGCCGTGGAGTTGACGACGACCGGAATGGACGCTAGCTACCCCCACTTCGGCTATACGTTCCACCGCGCACGTATGGACGACTGGCTCCACGAACGCGCCACCGACGCCGGCGCGGATCTGCGGGTCGGCACCAGCGTCACCGACCTCGAGACCGACCTTCGTGCCTCGAGTCCCAACGGACCGACACACACGCTGACGCTCTCGAGCGGCGAGCAACTCGAGGCCCAGTACGTCGTCCTCGCCGACGGCCCACAGCGACGGGTTACGCTCGATGCCCTCGACCAATTCACGCCGCCTGGCCGAAGCGTTTCGGACTACCTCTCGCCGCCGAACGCAAACCACATCGCCTACCAGGAGTACCGCGAGTTTCCCGACGAACTGTTCGCCGAGTTCGAAGACCGACTCAAGTTCTGGTGGGGGTACATGCCCGGTGAAACTGCCTACCCGTGGGTCTTCCCCAACGACGGCACAGTCGCCCGCGTCGGGCTGACGATGCCGATCGGCATGGAACTCGCAGATGTCGACACCCCCGGCTCCTACAAGTTGCTCGAGCCCGCGGACGACCAACTGCCGTCCGGCTCCGAGTATATCTCCCGCCTGCTCGAACTCGAGTACGGCGACGAGTACGACATCGAGGAGGACATCCCCATCGTCGAGGGCCGGGGCAAATCGAAGGGGACCGAAACCTATCCGATCTCTTCGACGCGACCGATCGACTCGCCCGTCGGCGCCAACATCGCCGTCGCCGGCGGCGCGATGGGTACCACCTCCGCGTTTCACGAAGGCGGCTACCACGTCGCCGTCCGTAGCGGAAAGATCGCCGGCCGACTCGCCGCGACGGACTCCCTCGAGAACTACAACGAGATCTGGAAGCGTGCGATCGGTGACGAGATCCTCCGCAACATCTCGTTTGCGGATATCGTCGAAGAGTACAAACCCGACGACTGGGACTGGGCCTTCGATGTCGTCGCGGACATGCAAGGTGATAGCACCGAGAACGCCTTGATCTCAAATCGCTACTCCGCCGGCCTCGACGCCATGAAGATCCTTGCAGCCTACAAAAAACGAAAATATATGTATCGCGACGGCAAGTATGTCCAACTGGCCGAAGACGATTACCTCTACTGACGGTTGTGCCCCAGACCGCAACAGTTCTGCTTCTACACCACCCGACTCGGGTGACACCCACGTCATTGCTCCTGAGCCGCGTTCGACCACGATCCTACACCCAGACAACCCGACTGCAAGAGTTAAACCTGCCACGTGACTAGTACCACTGCGTGCCTTTAGTCCCCGTCCGAGTGTACCCATTCGGGTGCGATGACAGTACGGCGAACCCGGGCACGCAACAGGTTCCGGGAACCACCGAGCGTTCCCCACCCGGCACGAGGGTTAGCCAGCCGACGCGGCATGCCGCCACGGGATGAGGCTGGACGTTAGTGTTCCGGGTGACATTTCGGGTGAACGAATAGTTCGACGGACGGTCGATACGCTACTGGCCTCTCGAGTCCGAACTGAACTCGTCTCTCGGGTCGTTGATTGGTTTGGCCGTTACAGACGCTTACTCCGTGAGGCGACCACGTCGAGGCCCGGACTGTAGTAGTACACCGGTTCGGCGTCTGGCTTCGCGAAGCCGTGTGCCGAAACGACCGTGTTCGTCGTAATCTCGGCAGTAGCTGGGTACAGCGTCCAGGGGTCGTGGTCGACATCCGTGTATCGAATCGATCCGTTCTGGGCCTGCGTATAGAACCGATAGCGCTCGACGAGAAACGTCCCGAAAGGATCGTCGGGTGCCGAGAACGGCTCACCTGTCGGCCAGTACCGTCCCTCGTAGTGGGCCGGTCGTGCTCCGGGATGGCAACGGCGGCTGCTGAACTGTACCCGACCGTCTACCCACTCCAACGTGATACGCGCATAGTAGTATGGGAGATGGTGAAACAGACGAGCACCGAGGACACTCGAGAGCCCCTGTGCGTCGAGACTGAAAAAATAGACGCTGGGAACGCCGTCGTGAGTGACGTACGTTCTGATGTTGAGTTCGGGTAACCGAACTCCGAGTAATTCGGGAACTCCCTTCGGTCGAACCGCGACGTTCGTGAACGGAACGATCGAGAGCCACGCCGACCCGTCGTAGACATCAGGCTCGAGATCGGCGGGAAGGTGTGTATCCATCACGGCTGGATCGACTGGCCAGTTCTCGAACAACAGCTGTCGCCAGCCCATCTCCAACGGGGCGACCATACGAATGGGTAGGTGTTTGTCTACCAATAGTTTTCCGTCCGTTCTGCACCCGTGTGTGAGGACACCTCCCATACCAGTCAGTATGAAAAAAGCCCCACAGCGGATGCTGTGAGGCTTAGAAATGAAGTATGAGTGGATGGCGGCGAACCAGGTTTCCCAGAGGGTCTCCCACTCCAGT
>NZ_RBZW01000077.1:0-602 GCF_006543045.1 Salinadaptatus halalkaliphilus
TCCGACTTCTAGTCTAGTTAAAGTGACTATTTTAGACGCTAGTGCCCACACCATGATAGGTCGCAGCTAATTTCGAAAGCGTGCAACGGGCTAGCCCACTGTTGATTGCCTGTTTCCGCATCCACTGCGTAGAGATTGTCGTTGTTACTTCCGACGAAGACGGTGCCATCGGCCACCGTCGGTGACGAGCGAACCGAACTGCCAGTTTCGAAGGTCCACTGTTGGTTGCCCGTTTCCGTATCCACCGCGTAGAGATTGTCGTCGTCACTCCCGACGAAGACGGTGCCATCGGCCACCGTCGGTGACGAGTGAAGCGAATTGCCGGTTTCAAAGACCCACTGTTGGTTGCCTGTTTCCGTATCCACTGCGTAGAGATTGGCGTCGTTACTTCCGACGAAGACGGTGCCATCCGCCACCGTCGGTGACGAGCGAACCGAATTGCCGGTTTCAAAGGCCCACTGTTGATTACCTGTTTCCGCATTCACTGCGTAGAGATTGTTGTCGTGACTCCCGACGAAAACGGTGCCATCCGCCACCGTCGGTGACGAGCGAACCGAACTGCCTGTTTCGAATTCCCACTGTTGATTGCCCGTTTCCGCACC
>NZ_RBZW01000077.1:612-88010 GCF_006543045.1 Salinadaptatus halalkaliphilus
GCGTAGAGATTGTTGTCGTCACTCCCAACGAAGACGGTGCCATCGGCCACCGTCGGTGACGAGCGAGCCAAACTGCCTGTGAATGCCCACTGTTGATTACCTGTTTCCGCATTCACTGCGTAGAGATTGGCGTCGTCACTCCCGACGAAGACGGTGCCATCCGCCACCGTCGGTGACGAGCGAACCCGACGGCCGGTTAGGAAGTTCCACAATACTTGGTAGCTAGAATCGGCAGCAACCGTGTTGGAGTTTCCCGTACCGAGGATGCCTAGTGTAGTGAGCCCGCTGATCTTCCGTAGTATCCGCCGCCGACTTGCCCTGGGCTGTCTATCCCACGGTTTGCCGTTCATATCCAATTGAGGGAACGCACATATAATCAATCACTTGGATTGTTTGCTAACTTGACGATCTATATCGGCCACGACGATTTCGCTGTATCAGAAATGTATAAAATTGCAGATATAAGAACTGCCACTAAACACTATGAGTCCCCGTGTCCCATGACTCTCTCGAATGCTGGCGCCGCCGTAACGTTCTCAGACCTGGCTCGAGAACCTCTCAGACGATGGTCGAGATACGGGTCGCTGACGACGCGGACGACCGCGACGATGCGTTTGCCGTTCGACGCACGGTGTTCGTCGACGAGCAAGGCGTCGACGAGGATCTCGAGTACGACGACCACGAGGACGAGGCGGTACACTTCGTGGCCTACGACGGAGCCGAACCGATCGGTGCGGCACGGTTGCGCGAGTACGAGGACGGCGTCGGCAAGGCCGAACGCGTCGCCGTCGTGCCGTCTCGACGCGAAAACGGTATCGGGCGGAACCTGATGACCGCCGTCGAGATGGAGGCTGCGACGCTCGGCTTCGAGACGCTCCTGTTACACGCTCAAACGCGTGTCACAGATTTCTACGAATCACTCGAGTACGAACAGTTCGGCGAGGAGTTCAAGGAGGCGGGCATCCCACACGTCAAGATGCGCAAATCCCTCGAGTGACGAAGACTCGAGCGCGTCTCAGACGAAGCCGACGATAAATGCGAGCCCCATCCCGATGAGGGCAACGGCCGTGATCGTCGGGAGGTACGGTGTGTATCGCTCGATCCGCTCATGATGGTGTTCGTAGCCCGCGATCAACAACAGCGTCGGCGCAATGATTGCGATAATGACCGCTAGCGAGTAGATCAACATGAGCTCGAGGCAGTGGCTCGTGCCGACGCCGCCACAGATCGCCAGAATCTGGATCGGCTCCTCGTGAGCGAATCCGAGCAAGAGCGCCGTTGCCCCGAGCGCCGTCAGCCCGCGTTCGGCGTGCTCCTCGGTGAGATGCTGGTGGCCGCCGCCGGGAAGCGCGTTTCGAACGCGCGCCAGGAGACCGTTAGTGTCGTCCATTTCGTGGTCGTGGTCCGTCGGATGGTCGTGAGTTCCGTGTTCGGACTCGTAATCGCCACCGCCATCCGTATGATGGTGCTCGTGGTGGTCGTGACTCTCGAGGGCGTCTCCGTGCCCCCCAGTTCGGTATTCGTGGATCCCGAGCAAGATGAGGAGACTGCCAGCGACGTAGCCGAGCCAGGGGCCGTCCGCGAACGCAGCGAACGTACTGAACCAAAAGTACGCTAATACGAGGACGACGCTCGAGACCAGATGACCGACGCCGAGGATCAACGCGGCGAGCAATCCGTAGAGCCAGCGACGGCGTTTGTTCAGCGCGTACGTCGCCGCGATCGGCCACCCGTGATCGGGCAACACACCGTGGATGAATCCGATGACGACGACGCCCAGCACGACGCCAAGTTCCATACCCAAATCGCGTCGCCGGTCGGGTAAACCGGTTGTTATGAACCGATCGAGGGAATCGTAATACGCCTAGTAAGCGTTGGTAGGCCAGCGACCGAGAATAGCAACCTGGCGGTATCCCACGGAGACAGTCTCTCGTACGGATCTACCGGCACAACCACTGGACAGGCCGTGACCGTAGTTAGTTTCCGTCGGCGTACTCGTATTCGGCCGCCGGATCCTCGACACCCTCCGTCCGCGAGCCGACCCAGGCACCGAGGGCGAGGCCGTAGACCAGGTGGCCCGCGTGAAAGAGCGCGAGTTCGTCGGCATCGAGGCGGATATCGAGCAGTTCCTTCAACATAATTTGTGAGCCAAACGCCGAGAGCCCCATCCCGTAGACGGCGCCCCAGACGAGACCGCGTTGTTCGGGTTCGATCGACCGTTCGGCATCCTGCAGGGCGAACAACGCACCGAAGACGGCCCCGGCTTGGATGCCGTAGACGAGGTGCAGGAGTAATCCGACGACGGGATGGTCGTCGGGATCGCCGCCGGGACCGTATTGGGCCCAGAAGTTCGCCGAGGGTGGGAGCGATCGCATGATCGGCAGCCGAAACGCCGTCATGATCAGCGTCGCGACGAAGCCAGCTTGCAGTCCGCGGACGCCGGCAGCCGTCGTCTGCTCGAGGCGCGATCGTCCGTCCGGCGGCTCGGTTCGATCCGTACTCTCGCCGGCAGGTCGAAGCTGCCGGAGTCGGTTGGACAGAGACATCCTCGCTCGAGCCCGCCACTACCACGGACGGGGACTTATATCGTCTGCTGGAACGTGTCGAAGTAGTATCAAAGTTGAGACAGACAGTATATAGGTCGGCCGCTCGATAGCCGACGTATGCGAGTCGCGGCCATCACTGATTCTGACCGACCGACCGAGATCGAGATTGGAGAGCGCGAGGACCCGTCACCGTCGAACGGGCAGGCCGTGGTCCGCGTTGAGGCGGCCTCGCTCAACCACCGCGATCTCTGGAAGCTGCGCGACGACGATCGACTGCCCGAGGAGCAGTTGCCCTTCGTCCCGGGGGGTGACCTCGCGGGAACCGTCGTCGAAACCGGCCCCGACGTCTCGAGGGTCGCTGTCGGCGATCGCATCGTTCTCTGTCCGCTCGAGAGCTGTGGTACCTGTCGGTTCTGCCGTGAAGGGCCCGAAAATATGTGCGAGAATTACAGCAGCTACGACGGCGCGTTCGCCGAACGGGCGCTCGTCGACGCCTCGCGGCTGATTTCCCTTCCCGACGACGTCTCGGTCGTCGAGGCCGCTGCACTGCCGATCGCCTACACGACCGCCTACCGGATGCTCGAACGCGGCGAGACGACGGCCGGCGACCGAGTCTTCGTCCCCGGTGCGACCGGCGGCGTCGGCATCGCGGCGGTCCAGCTCGCGAACGCGATCGGCGCGGAGACGATCGGAACCTCGCGCTCGGCCGATAAACTCGAGCGCGTCGAAGCCGAGGGGCTCGACCACGCGATTCGGGCCGAGGAACCGGACGAACTGCGGGCCGCCGTCGAGGAGATCGGCGAGGTCGACGTGACGATCAACCACCTCGGCGGGCCGTTCACGCGCGTCGGCGTCGACGTGCTCCGGACGAACGGCGCGATGGTCGTCTGTGGCCGCACCGCCGGCCGCTATCCGGAGTTCGACGCGCGCGACCTCTACTTCGGACACAAACGCATCCTCGGCAGCACGCTCGGCACCCAACCCGACCTCGAACGACTCGTCGGCTTCGTCGCCGACGGTCGCCTCGAGTCGGTGATTGCCCAGCGGTATCCCCTCGACGAGACGGCAGCCGCGTTCGAAGCGATGCGCGACAGCGAGATGGTCGGCAAACTCGTCATCGAGCCACAGGAGTAATACCACGTCGATGGTCCATCTCTACAGGCGGAGCAGGCCGAGTGCCTCGGGGTCGTACGGAAATCGGAGATTTCCGTGATGACGAGAGACTCCGTCTCTCGAACCACTTGACCCCGAGGGTGAAGGCCGTAAGCCCCGTTAAACGTGTTCCGTTCGCTCGATATATTGCTCAATCGTGTCGGTCGAAACATCGCCTGCCGTCCCAACGTAGTACGATTCCTCCCAAAATCCGCCACCCCATAGATACTCCTCCAAGAACGGTTCGTGCTGTTCCCACATCTCCCGCGCCGTGATGCTCTTGACCGTTCGCACAATCTTGCTCGGTGCGTGCTTCGGGTGGGCGGAAAGGAACAGATGTACGTGGTCTGGTGAGATGTGGAGCGACAGTATCTCGTAGCCGTACTCGTCGCACACGTCGCGGAAACTCGCTTCCAGCGAATCCTCAATTGGTTCGAGTATCGCGTGGTGGTACTTCGGACACCACACGAA
This sequence comes from Salinadaptatus halalkaliphilus, assembly GCF_006543045.1. Lineage (GTDB taxonomy): Archaea > Halobacteriota > Halobacteria > Halobacteriales > Natrialbaceae > Salinadaptatus > Salinadaptatus halalkaliphilus. The sequence goes on from NZ_RBZW01000077.1 coordinate 4,782, forward strand.
GTGGTAGTTGACGTTGTACACTGTGTGGTTCGACCGCTTCTCCCCCATACCTATCAATACAACGACCAATCAGAAGTATTCTTTGAAGTGACTCATAGACTACCACCAGTAAACTTTTAAGCGTGGAGGAACAAGAGGTAGACGTGACGAAGCAACTCAAGGTATCCGACGCCGTATACGACGACCTTGACGAACTCAAGGACGAGGAGGGCCACACGAGTTTCGACAGCGTACTCCGTACGCTCCTCCTTCACTACCGTCACGTCCAACCCAACGAATCCGAAGAATGACCGACGCACAGGCTCTCGTCAAGACGCTGGACTTCCAACTCGACATCCAGAGTGACAACGAGAGCCTGCTGTACGACGCCACCCTCGAAGCTCGGTCGGCGTACAACGAAACCATCCGTCTCGCCAAGCAAGGCGTGGACTGGGACGCAATCCCCGACCGCGTGGCCGACGACGCCAACCTCGTGAAGAACACGACACAGCGAGTCGTCGCCAAAGCACTCGGCGCGATGGAGAACTACTACGAGTACGACGACTTCGGCCAACCGAGTCACAGCAAGGATGGTGCGTACCCGCTTCGTGCGAACTACGAGGAAGGGTACAACCTGTCGCTCACCGACGACGGTGACGTGGCGTTCCGCATCAGCGCGAAGCCGTACAAGCACGTCAAGGGCGTTCTCGAAGGCGACGACGCCCACCTCGACGTTCTCAAAACCGCACTCGAAAGCGACGAGTGGAAGATTGGGACGGCGGAAGCCCTGTTCCACAACGACAACCCCGAGTTGCACGTCAACGTCACCAACACCAAGCAGACCGTTCGAGACAAGCAGGACTCACGAACGGTCGTCGGCGTGGACGTGAACGAAGACAACGTGGCTCTCACCGCTCTCTCCGAGGATGGGATTGAGGACTCGTTGGTTATTGACTTCCCCGAAATCAAGTTCGAGCGTCATCGCTACTTCACGATGCGGAAGCGCGTGCAAAACGCGGGGAAGCAGAGTATGCACGACACGTTGGAAGGGCGTGAGGAACGGTTTGTCCGTGACCGACTCCACAAGGTATCTCGGCACATCGTGGAGTGGAGTCAGCGGTTCGAGAAGCCGTGTATCGTCTTTGAAGACCTCAAAGAGATGCGCGACAGTATCGACTACGGCACGCGGATGAACCGACGCTTGCACCACCTCCCGTTCCGTGCCCTTCAGTTCTATACGTCCTACAAGGCGTCGTTCGAGGGTATTCCGACTGGTTGGATTGACCCGTACAAGACGAGTCAACGGTGTCCGCTGTGCGGGCACGCCGAGCGAGCGAACCGCAACAAGAAGCGGTTCAAGTGTCGGTCGTGCGGGCATCAAGACCACAGCGACCGTGTTGCAAGCGTCAACATCGCCGTGAAAGGCATCAAGAAGCATCAGGACTGGAATGTGCCTACTCTCAACAGCCTTCCCCAAGTGCGGAAGGTGCGACGGCAGGCATCGGGGGCCGTGGACGCCCCGACCGTGACCCACGACGCCGTTCGAGGCTATCAGACCGATGGTATCGTGGGAGTGTCCGATTAAACCACGGGAAGCCTCGGGGCTTGACCCCGAGGCGGTTCACGCGTATCACGTGATCGAGGAGTACGAGCGCTGGGAACGGTTCCACGAGGCAAACGCCGAGACACGGGCAGCTCACGGTTCGCTCGGGACGCAGGTGTACCGAAAGTGCGAGGATCCAACCACGTTGCTCGTCATTCAGGAGATCGACGACGATCGGCTCGAGGAAGCACTCGAGTACTTCGACTCCGAGGCGTTTCAGTCGATGCTGGAACGGGCCGGCGTCGTCGACGTTCCGGAGTCCGGACTGCTCGAGCAAGTCCACGAACAGACCGTTTGAATATCGACGACAGTGCGTTTTTGCCCGTCCGACTCGAACGGGGGTGTATGACATCTGTCGAGGCGAAACGCGAGGCCGCACGCGAGGCGCTTACGGCCTACGACGGCGTGCTCGTGGCCTTCTCCGGCGGCGTCGACTCGAGCGTCGTGGCCGCACTCGCCGACGACGCGCTCGGCGGCGATGCGATCGCCTGTACCGCTCGTAGCGAAACCCTTCCCGAGGCGGAACTCGAGGACGCCAAACGCGTCGCCGACGAGATCGGGATCCGCCACGAGATCGTCTCCTTCTCCGAACTCGAGAGCGACGCGTTCGTCGAGAACGACGACGATCGCTGCTATCACTGCCGCACGATGCGGCTGGGCGAGATGCTCGAGACGGCCCGCGAGTTCGGCGTCGAAACGGTTTGTGACGGCACTAACGCCGACGACCCGGGTGCCGGCCATCGACCCGGGCTCCAGGCGGTCGAGGAACTCGAGGTCCACTCCCCGCTGCTCGCTCACGACATCACGAAAGACGAGGTTCGGGAGATCGCCGGCCAGTACGATCTGTCCGTCGCGGACAAACCCTCGATGGCCTGTCTCTCCTCGCGCATCCCGACCGGCATCGAAGTGACCGAAGATCGACTCACGCGCGTCGAACGGGCCGAAGCGCTGTTGCGCCAGTGGGGCTTCGACCAGTTTCGAGTCCGCGATCACGATGGTCTCGCCCGAATCGAAGTCGCCCCCGACGAACTCGAGCGTGCACTCGAACGCGAGTTCGTCGAAACTGTTCGTGCGGAACTCTCGGGACTGGGATTCGATCACGTTACGCTCGACCTTCACGGCTATCGAACTGGAAGCGTCAGTCCCGACGGCTCGACGGTCAGCAACTCCGTCGCCGACGACACCACTGCGATCGAACCGAACATCGACGACTGATCGACCACGATGTACTCGATACCTGTCAGCAGCACCACCCCGAGTACCGATCTGAGTCACCAAACGTTGGAAATGAGTGGCCAAAGGTGAACGTGCGTTCACCACACAACCGAAATTCAGCCATCGAACCTACCATTGGTTGTATTCCTCGACTAATGTCCGAGAATATTGCACAATACGATACGAACGTGGCACTCGAGTCAGTATTGCTAATCGATGGACGCCGACGTGCCGCCTGAGTGGACTACTGAAGAACGACAAACGTACACACCTGCCAACAGCGAACGGGAAATGCAGTATCGAACCTATCGCCACGAGTCCGGTGATCTCCGACTGAAGGTCGCACCGGCGTCGCTCGATGGCGAAGAACATCCCGGCTACGCTCTCACTGCAACGATGTATCCGGGATTGGATCTCGCCGAAACGGTCCGCGTTCGGACGGTGCTGACGTTCGAACGGTGCAACCGAATCGCCCGCGATTTCATGGATCTCTTTGCAGCCAGCTACGACGGCCCCGGCTCGATCGAAGACGCCGTCGACTACGCGTACGAGCGAACGCGTGACCACCGCTGACGTTCAGGGTTCTGTGGCGTTTTCGATATCGAGCGACTTTTTACTCGTTCCCGAGTAACTGGTTTTGATGATGTGGCAAGACCTCGTCTTTCTGGCCGGTAGCACGCTTTCGATCGTCTTTCTCGCTCCGACGATCCGCAATGCGACGGCTCGAGTCCCGTTGGGCTCGAGCGTTCCCTCGATGACGATCGGTGCACTCTACGCGTTTACCTACGCCACGATGGGAATGACGTTCTCGGCAGCCGGATCCGTCGGTGTCGCGGTTATGTGGTCGTTGATCGCCTGCTATCGGTCGCCCCACGCCGAGCCCGGTGTCCACAATATCGTTCGGTTCACCCGCGAGACGCTCGAGAGAGGGTATCGACTCGCCGCCAGCCTGGAGAGTCGCGATACAGTAGAACAGCACCAATCGGATCACAACCAAGCCGCGGATTGATCGGGATCGGTCACGACCCCGCGGCCAGCAGGATCAAACCGTCGTTTCTCATACGGCTTCCTGTACGTCAGTGCCGGCGCACCCGCGACCCGGGCGGCGGTTGCACCGGTTGATTCGCCTCGCTCTGCAACCGAGTCTCGTCTCACACAGTTCGACTCACTGCCGGGACATCGGTACAGTAATTCGTATCAATCGTCCGATGGCGCAGCTGAAGACGCCGCTGGAGCGTCCGACGCACCGTCTGCGAACGGATACCACGACTGTTTGGCGTCGGCCATGTACGGCGCCTCGAAGTCCGTTTCCTCGGGCTCACAGAACTCGATTAGCTGTTCAGTGCCAGTCGATTCGACCCACTGGCGGAACGTTTGGCCCTCGTCGCGGTGAGCCGCGAACGCCTCAACCAGGTTTCGAATCGCACCCGGGGCCTCGTCGGCCGGCACGCGCTGTTGGACCCACTCGACGAAGGATGGATTCTCGCCGATGCCGCCGCCGACACCGATGTCGAAAGCCTCGACCATCTCGTCGTCCTTTCGGGCGCGCATTCCCTGCAACCCGATGTCGGCGGTCATCGCCTGGCCGCAGTCGGCCGTACAGCCCGAGTAGTGCATCTTGATCGTCTCGATGTCGTCGGGAAGGTCGACGTTCTTGTTCAACCAGCGCAGTATGCGAGCCATCCGGCCTTTCGTCTCGGTGAGGGCGATCGAGCAGAATTCCGTCCCGGTACAGGCCATCGCCCCGCGTTCGAAGGGACTGGGTTCGGGCTGGAACTCGGAGAGCAGCGGTTCGGCCAGCAACTCCTCGAGGTCGTCCTCGTGAACGTCGACGATCACGGGGTTCTGTCGGCGCGTGAGCCGTACCTCACCGGAGCCGTACTCGTCGGCGAGATCGGCGAGTTCGATGCCGTCTTCGGCGGGCACGCGTCCGATCGGAACGTTCAGACCGACGTAATTCAAGCCGTCCTGTTTCTGGTCGTAGACGCCGATGTGATCGTGTTTACCCGCGTCGGTGGGCTTGCCGGCGTTGTAGGTGTACTCCTCGCGGAAGTCCTCGCCCGCGGTGTGCATCTCGAAGTCGACGTACTCCGCCTGGAGCGTCTCACGGATCTTTTCCATGCCCCAGTCCTCGGCGAAAAATCGCGCACGGTTCTTCGAGCGGTTCGTTCGACCGCCGTAATCGTGGTAGAGTTCGACGAAGCCACGGCCGACCTCGTAGGCGTTTTCGGGGCGAACGAAGACGTCGAGCGGCGTCGCAGCGCGGGGCTGGCGACCGCCGAGTCCGCCGCCGATGCGGACGTTGAATCCCTTGACCGTCTCGCCGTCGATTTTCTTGCATGCGGGTTCGAAGCCGATGTCGTTGATCGAGTCCTGGGCACAGCCGGATTTCGTCCCCGTGACGCTGATGTTGAACTTCCGGGGCATATTCGCCAGGGCGTCGTCGCCGCGAAGTTCTTCCTGGAACTGCTCGAGCAGCGGGCCGGATTCGACGTACTCTTCGACTTTGCCGTGTAGCGCGGTCCCGGAGATGTTTCGCATCGTATCGCCGCCCGCAGAGCGCGAGGAAACCCCAGCGGCCTCTAACTTCTCCCAGATTTCGGGCACGTCCTCGAGTTTGAGCCAGTGGAGCTGGACCGACTGCCGCGTTGTCAGATCGAACCAGCCGTTGCCGAATTCGGGGTTTTCGACTGGCCCCCTCGCGTAATCGCGGGCAGCCTCGGCAATCGCACGTAGTTGCCCCGGCTCCAGGATACCACTCGCGTTCGTCAGTCGCATCATGAAGTACGACTCCTGACCGGAGCGGTGGTGGAACAGGCCCCAGAACTTGAACCGGGTAAACCACGTGTCGCGTTCGTCTTCGGGGACGGCTTCGAAGCCGCCGTTCTCGGCGAACTCGAGGATGTGCTCGCGAACCTCGTCGCCGTAACAGTCTTCCTTCTGTTCTTCTTTCTTATGCACCATCGCCGACCACCTCGATACCGACCGAACGCTCTTCTGCAAATATACGGATTTCCACTCCAGACATTTCGTAATTCACGTGTTAGGACCATGTGTCTAAAGATTATAATGGTACTCGTTTACATACAGCCATTTCACGGACTGTTTTAGGATCAGTCGTAGGATGTACTACTGAATATTATCTGTATAAGGGCATATGCTAGCAGTGACTGTGCGGACAGATGTCGTCGTAAGTCACTGCATCGAAACGATACATCAAGCAGGAACGACGACAGTACACGGCCGCGGACGGTATTTCTGGGGCAACCGCGACTCGAACCGCGGTTCGGTCTTCCGACAAAACGGTCCCCCGGACCGTATGATACGGTTTACTGTCAGTCAGTTCCGGCCCAGCCGCGACCCGGGCGGCGGGTGAGCCGGTTGATTCGCTTCGCTCCGCAACCGAGGCTCGTCTCACACAGTTCGACTCACCGCCGGTACATCGGTACAGTAATCCGTATGAGTCGTCGGCCGGTGCTACCAAGTCGGTCTGGACCGTCGTCGACTCGGACCAGGACAACGAAACGGCAATGGCGAGCGCTGCGAGACCAGTCACAAAGCCGATACGAACCCGGTCGCATAGCCGGTGAGGCCTTGTACCAATAATGGACGTCCGTCCGAAGCGACCAGGGACCAGATTAGCGCTTCGTAACAGTTAGGGATTATCGTAGACGTTCATAGTTTTCTTCCGGCGAACCGAGATACTACGCCGAGGACCGGAGCTCGGAATTAGCGGTTGGCTACGATAATCCCTAAGTGTTACCTGTTCACTAGTATCAATATAGTGGTTGACAACCGAAGAACCATCGCTGTGGTCTCCACAGACAGTGTATCAGCCCGTCACGTCCCGGCCTCGGCGACTGCTTTCGCTTCCCCGTCACGAGACAGCGCGAGACGGACGGCACACTGTTTGAAGTGGGGCTCCTTCGACCGGGGGTCGACGTCGGAGAGCGTCAGTTCGTTGACGGCGGGGTGGTGAATCGGCAGCCAGACGACGCCGTCGGGGATCGATTCGTCGGCATCGATTCGAACGTCGATCGATCCGCGACGAGAAGCGACCCGCCCCGTCGACTGACTCTCGAGGTCGTCTGCGAGTGCGCCAGCCGTTGCGGGACTGACGCGGGCGATCGGCAGTTCGTCATCACGCGTCCGAACGCCGGTATTGTACGCGTCAGCATATCGTGCGGTCGTCAACGTCAACGGATACGATTCGTCGGGCGTCTCGGGAGCCGGTGGGGCCTCACCGTTCGAGAATCTAGCACGGCCTGACGGCGTCGGGAACGACCACGAGAGGTCGGCACCGTCGGCCGCTGAGATACTATCGTCTTCGCCGCCGGAGTCCTCGACGTATCGATAGCCGCCCGAAACGTTCGGCTCGGGCGCGGGCCAGCGAACCGCTGTCTCGGCCTCGAGACGGTCGTAGTTAATTCCGGAGAGATCAGCGGGCGTCCCCGCAGTTAACAGTGCAAGCTCTTCGAACAGTTCGGCGGGTTCGGGGCGCTCCGGAAAGAGATCGGGCGCGAGTCTATCTGCGAGCAGTCCGATTAGCTCGAGGTCGGTTTTGACTCCCGACGGTGTCTCCGTCGCCGCGCGGACACGGGAGACGGTCCGCTCCATGTTGGTCGTCGTCCCCTCGGATTCGCCCCAGGTCGCCGCCGGGAAGACGACATCTGCACACTCGACGGTCTCGCTGTGGAAGGCGTCCTGGACGACCAGGAAGCTATCGGCCAGCTGCTCGCGGACGTGATTCGCGTCGGGCATCCCCGCGACGGGATTCGTCGCGACCGCATACACCGCCGAGACATCCGAACCGATTGCGTCGACGATTCCGACCGGCCCGGGACCGGGGTCGTCTGGCAATCTCGAGACCGGAACGTCCCAGGCGTCGGCGACGTCGCGGCGGTGGTCGGGGTCGGTAAACGGTCGGTGACCGGGCCAGGTTCCCTTCGAAGAACACACGCGCGTTCCCATCGAATTTGCCTGTCCGGTCAGCGAGAACGGTCCGGATCCGGGACGGAGATTTCCCGTCGCGAGACAACAATCGATCAGCGCGCCCGCGGTCGCGGTCCCGTCGACGCTCTGGTTGATCCCCATTCCCCAGTACAGCAGCGTCGAGTCCTCGAGTGCCGCGGCAAGCCGATCGACGTCGGCGAGTGAAACGCCGGCACGCTCGGCGGCCGCGGACACGTCGGGCAGGTCGCCACGAAGCTCCTCGAACCCGTCGGTCGCCTCGGCGACGAATTGCTCGTCGACCCGATCGGTCTCGACGACGCGTGCCAGTACCGCGCGGGCGAGTGCGAGATCACCCCCGGGCGCAAGCGGGACGTGGTGGTCGGCAACGTCGGCGGTTTCGCTTTCGACGGGGTCGACGACGATCAATTCCGACCCTTCGGCAGCCGCCGACTGCGTGATCCACCGAAACATGACCGGATGGGCGACGGCCGGGTTCGCGCCCCAGACGAGGTGGGTGTCGGCCGCGGGGATATCGTCGTAGGTCGGCGGCGGTGCATCGCTCCCGAAGGCATCGTAGTAGGCCGTCACCGCCGAGGCCATACAGAGCGTCGTGTTGGCATCGTAGTAGCGGGTCCCGAAGCCGCCGCGTGCTAACTTCCCGAGGGCGTAGGCGGCCTCGTTGGTCTGCTGACCGCTCCCGAGGACGGCGACGCTGTCGGGACCGTCCTCGAGTGCCGTCTCGAGGCCCGTTCCCGCACGCTCGAGGGCGGTATCCCAGGTCGTCGGGACGAGTTCACCGTCGCGACGGACGAGCGGGCGACTCAGCCACTCGCCATCGGGATCGGCCGTTTCGCTGACGCCGCGCTGGCAGGCGAGCCCGTTGTTGACCGGATGCGACGCGTCGCCTCGAACCATATCGAGTCCGTATCCCTGTTCGACGGCCCGTTGGAGGTGGCCACAGCCGACCGCACACCGCATACACGTTGTCGGGACGAACTCGCTCACTCCCGACACCTCTCGAGGCGGTCGAGGAGGCGCATGCGTGGTTTACAATCGCACACTAGACAAGCATAGAGAGTCGATATCATAGTTTCGTATGCGGAGTTAGATTGCACACAGGCACTAAACACTAGTCATTTACAAACAATCCATTGTTGGCCGATTATCGGTCCGTTCCAGTAATCTATCGAGGAATACAAACAATATAAGGACGTGAACGGAAAGGGGAGTTCCGCGGACCAGACATCTGTGCACGGCACTACAGTCGATGCGACCGGAACACAGGTCAGTTCGCATCGTAACTCGAGCAAGACCTCCACAGCGAGTGCTGTGGGGGCTGTAACGAGCTACTCGGTGCCGACCCATTTGAGGACGAGCAACGTTCCCTCGAAGAGGAAGATCATCGTCATACCAACGAGCACCGGGGCCATCGCGGTCGGGTCGAACGTGAACATAAACGCCAGCCCGAAAAACGCCGCCCAGAAGTAGAGTCGTTTCTCGGCGAGCCAGCGGCGGGTGGTCACACCCATCATGATCGCCAGCATAATAAAGAGCGGAATCTGGAAGACGATCGCGAGGAACCCGGTGAGCGTGATGACGAGGTCGAACGTATCGCCGAGCGCGTAGGCGATGTTGGCGCTCCCCTCGGCGTAGAACGTAAAGTAGTAGAACAGGATCGGCAAGACGAGCTGGTACGAAAACAGCATACCGACGCCCGCGAGGACGACGCTCGTCGGGACGGCTGCCAGGTAGTACTTCCGTTCGTGGGGATACAATCCCGGCTTCATGAACAGATAGCACTGGTAGACGAACATCGGCAGTGCGACCATGATGCCAAGCAGCGCCGAGAGTTTGATCCGGGTCAGCCACAATTCGAGCGGATGGTAGATGTGTGGCGGTGGGACCTCCTCGGCCTGGTAGGGGAAGATATCGGTCCAAATGTAGCTGATCGCATCGGAGGCAAACAGGAGTCCGATCGCGGTCCCTGCAGCGCCGACCAGGGCGACCATCGCCAGCCGGAGCACCATCTCTTCGATGTGGTCGGCAAGCGGCATCTCCTCGTCGTCCGGCGGCGTCGAGATGCCGCCGACGTCTTCGTCGGGGTCAGGATACGATGGCTCCTCGTCGTCGTGGGCGCCACCGACGACACCCTCTCCGTCGGTTTCGACCGGCGGCTCCTCGTCGTCGTTCGCGGCCGGATCGGTGTCAGACGGCTCCACAGCCCCGTCGGTATCGGACGGCGCCGCAGCCATATCGGTATCGGGTCCGCGCTCGTCCGATACCGGTTGCTCGTCGTCGCCCTCGCGTGGCTCCGCGTGGTCCTCGCGGTCCCCCGTCGATCCCGACTCGTCGGCCATCTATCGGGATATAGATAGGCGGGCAGTTATAGGCCTTTTTCTTACGTACATCGAGGGAGAGTCACAAGGACCGGGAAATCTCTCGTCCGAGCGACATCCACTCGAAAGGTTGATAACTGGAAGTCAGGTAGGCCACAGTACGCAACATGAGTTCTGCCGTCGACGAGGACACCGCCCGCGCAATAAACAGCGGGCGCGAGACCCTCGGCGCGATGTTCTCGAGCGCCCAGACACACCTCCAGAAGGTGTTTATCGTATTCGTTATCGGCTTCATGGGGACGTTCTGGGCACTGCGGGCCTTTATTTGGGACTTCCTCGAGGCGACGGCAAAAGCGGAGATGGATCAGGAAGTCGCCCTCGCGACCGACATCATTACGCGAACGCCGTTCGAAGTGATCCTGCTGCAAGCGAAGATCGGAATGCTGGTCGGTGTTCTCGTGGCGATTCCTGCGCTTTTGTACTTCTCTCGTGACGCGCTTCGCGAACGTGGTATCGAGGCCGCGGTGCCGATTTCGAAGCGATACGTCGCCGGTTTCGTGACGATCTCGTTCGTCCTGTTTTGGATCGGCGTCACCTACGCATATTGGATCTTCTTTCCGTTTGCATTCGACTTCCTCGGTGCGGTCGCTCACGACGCCGGCGTCAATCCCAGCTGGGGGATCACCGAATTCACCGAGTTTATCGCCCTCCTGACGCTGTCGTTCGGACTCGCCGCACAACTTCCGCTGTTTATGAGCGTGCTCGCGTACACGGAGATCGTCTCCTACGAGACGTTTCGCGATAAGTGGCGCCACGCCATCGTCGCTATCACCGTCTTCGGCGCCTTCTTCTCGCCGCCGGACCCCTTCACACTGATCATGTGGGCACTGCCGCTGTTTGCCCTCTACATCTTCAGCCTCGGGCTCGCGAAGATCGTCACCAACATGCGACGCCGCGGCGCGGCCGAACTCGACACCGGCGCCGGCTTTGTCAAACGTCGCATCCTGCAGTTCGTCGGCGTACTCGCCGTCGTCGCCATCGGGGTGACTGCGTTTCTCAACCAGGCAGGATTCGAGACGCTCGAGGAATCCGTCCTCCCGCTGTTGCCTTCGTACATCCGACCGGACACTAGCGGCCTCGAGTCGATCGCCCTCGAGCACGGCCTGCTCGGCGAGGCCGCTATCGGCTCGCTCGCGGCACTCGTCGTCGGCTTCGGCCTCGTGCTCGTCTACACGCTCGTCGTCCTGCAGGGGCCGGTCTACCCGCGTGAAGGCGACATCCGTAACGCCGAGGGGCCCGACGACGTCGATTTCGACATGCTGGCCGCCGACGACATCGAGGAGATTCCGGCCCCCGTCTTCCTCGAAATGGACGAGGAAACCGCCCTCGAACACTCCCGGCAGGCGATGTACGACGACGACCGGGACAAGGCCGAAGCCATCCTCGACCGCTTCGACACGCTCGAGGCCCAGGCCGCGGACGGCGACGACGGCGACGGCAACGTCGCCTCGAGCGCCGGAACGGCCGCCGCGGAGACGGCCGACGAGGAGGAGGGGAGTCTCTTCTCGAGTACCGCAGCGGGGATGCTCGATCCGTTCACCGAGGAGGAGACGACCGAAGACGACATCGGGGGCTACGCGTACGATCTCGCCTTCATCGTCGACAGTCTCACGTCGAAGACGATCTACATCGTCGGCGTGTTCATGGCCGTCCTCGGTGGCTCATTTATTGCGCTCTACCAGGGCGGATTCGGCATCATCCTCGCCCAGTTCGTCGATCGCGTCCCGCCGGAGGTCTTAGACGAGGTGACCGAAGACGGCGCGACGACCGAAGAAGTGACGACCGAACTGGTGGGCGAACTCGGACTCGTCATCGCCTTACATCCCGTCGAGGTCCTCATCTTCATGGTGAAGGTGAGTACGATCCTGGCGTTTATCGCCGTCTTGCCGCTGATCATGTACTGGGCCTGGCCGGCGGCCAGAGAGCGCGGGCTCGTTCGCGGCGACCCGCGGCTGTTCCTCGTCTGGGGCGGCGCGTTGTTCGGCGGGTTCGGACTGGGTATCTTCGCGGGCTTTTACTGGATCGCCCCCTCGGTCATCTCCTATCTCATCACCGACGCGATCAGCAACCAGATGGAAGTCACCTACCGGATCAACAGCTTCTCCTGGCTCGTGATCTACACGACCATCGGCGTCGGGTTCCTCTTCAACATCATCGTCACGATGTTCCTCTTTCACGCCGGCGGCATCGTCCATTACCGGACCATGCTCAAAGGGTGGCGCCCCGTCGTCGTCGGTATCTTCGTCGTCGCCGCCTTCGCCAGCCCGAAAGGCATTCTGACGATGCTCCTGCTGGCCATTCCGATCGCATTGACCTACGTCCTCGGCCTGGTGATCGTCCACGTACTCACGCTCGGCGGTCGACTGTTCGGTGGCAAGCGTCGAGGGCCGACTCTCGATACCGGTCTCCTCGGTCGGTAGGCCGTTAGGCCGACTCCGCCGGCGCCGGTTGCTCGTCGGGCAACGGCGCGATCTCGAGGCGCTCGTCGACCCGAATCTCGATCGCACTCACTGGTTCCCCGAACGGCAGATCGAAGCGCTCCGTCGCGCTCGAGTCGTCGTCTTCCACGGTCGCGTCGATCTCGAGTTCGGCCGTCCCGGCCGGAACCGTCGCGACGGTTTCGTTCGTCGACGCCCCCGAGGGGACGCCCAGTTCGACCGTTTCGGAGACGAGCGAGTCTCCATCGGCGATCACGTCGACGGCCACTCGGATCTCCACATCCCGATAGTTGTAGAGGATAACGTCGATGGCGCTGCTCTCGCCGCCGTTCCCGTCGCGTTGGGTGTCGCCCCCGCTCGAGAACGGCTCCCCGAGACAGCCGGCAAACAGTGTGACCGAACTGCTCCCGGCTGCGAGTACGGTACGCCGATCCATATGTCCCCATCTCATACGGTTTACTGTAAGTCATTTCCGGCGCACCCGCGACCCGGGCGGCGGGTGCGCCGGTAAATCGTTAACAGTAATCCGTATCAGTCGGTCGGTAACTGCTTTGGGCCCGGCGGGGTGCCGACTGTGTCGCTCGCTCGAGATCACACCGCCAAAGCGAAATTCGAGCACGGGCGATAACGACAGCCGACAGTATAAGGGACCGCCCTCTAAACGTGCACGTAGACTGATGCCAAAGATCAGCGTGGAAATCCCACAGGAGTTGCTCGACGACCTCGACGACCACGTCGGCGACGATGGGAAGTTCGTCAACCGAAGCGATGCGGTTCGTGCATCCATTCGAAAGACGCTCGATATCCTCGACGAGATCGACGAGCGCCACGACCGCCTCGAGAGCGAAGAATGAACGTGACGACTGCCGTCCGCATACGGAGTGTTGGAGCGTTTTCCCGGTGATCGGTGGACTCTCGAGCGATCACCGGTACGGAACGACACCAGTCCGTCTCATACGGTTTGCTGTAACGATGTACCAGTGCAATCGCAGGACGGTCGCGATTGCACCGACAATGACTTACAGCATACCGTATCACTCCTGATCGAGTCGCTGTGCGAACCCGAAGTTCGGTTTGACATCCTCGACCCGGACGGTCACGGTCTCGCCCGTCTCGGTGCCCGGAACGAACAACCGGTAGCCGTCGACCGAGGCGATACCGTCACCCTCACCACCGACGTCGACGATCTCGACCTCGAGTTCGTCGCCTGCCCGGATGGGTGCGGTGAGACGGCCTTTCCCGATGAGGTAGATTTCGGAGGATTCGTTGCGAGTGGCCTTCGGTGCCGTCGCGCGAACGTACTGAAACTCGTCCCCGATATCGGCCCGGAGGTCGTCGACATCGGGACCCTGGAACACCTTCACGACGAAGTTACCGCCGGTATCGAGCAACTCGAGTGCGGTCTCGAACGCCTGTCGCGCGAGGTGTAGCGAGCGAGCCTGGTCGAGCGAGTATTCGCCGGACATATTCGGTGCCATGTCGGATACGACGGCGTCCACGGGCCCGCTGGCCCGTTCCGGACTGGCGGCGGTAGCCGCCCCGTCGACGCCACCGCCCGCGGCATCGATGACTCGTTCGCGCGTTCGCTCCTCGGTCATGTCGCCCCGAATCGTCTCGACGCGCTCGTTTTCCGTGCCGTCGAGGTCTTTGATCCGCTGGAGGTCGACGCCGATGACCGACCCCTGCGGGCCGACCTTCTCGGCGGCGACCTGGAGCCACCCGCCGGGTGCCGCACCGAGGTCGACGACGGTGTCGCCGCCGCTGATGACGTTCTCGAGCTCGTCGAGTTGTTTGAGCTTGTAGGCCGCTCGAGAGCGGTATCCCTCCTGTTTCGCTCGGTTGTAGTAGTCGTCGCGTCGCGTCATGGGTTCCTCACCGGACTCCGTGATAGGTTCCGCGGCGGAACGGTCGATGGATCTGCGGTCATAGAAGATCAGACGCCCCCGACTCGGAAAGGCACATCGGATAGTCTCTGCCAGCCCTCGGGCTCTGCACGAGCGTCTCAGAACGAAACGGGAGCGGGCCCGTTACATCTATTGCGTATCGTAACGTAATGGATCGTAACGATGAAAACGGTCACCACGCGCATCCCGGAGGACGACGAGGAGGTCCTCGCCGAACTCGAGACGGAGTTGAGTGCTGATCGGTCGGAGGTGCTTCGTCGCCTGATCCGACAGGGTCTCTCCGACTGGCGCAAGGAGCGGGCGCTCGACCAGCTCCGCGACCACCGGATCACGCTGCGGAAGGCAGCGGAACTGGCAGACGTCTCGTACGTCGAGATGGTGTCTCTCACCTCCGAAGCGGGGATCGATGTCGGGTACACGACGACCGACCTCGAACGTGATCTCGATCGCATCTAATGGTTGTCGTCGATTCCTCCGCACTGATTCCGCTCGCGTGGGTCGGACGACTCGACCTCGTCTCGATCGCCTTCGACGATATTCGGACGACAGAAGACGTTCGGGAGGAAGTCCTCACCGAGGGGAAGCGTGGTACCGCGACGCTCGACGAGTTTCTGGCGGACGTCGCTGTTCACGAAACGCCGGACACAGCCGACGAAGTGGCGTCGATGGAGGGAATTGCGATAGCCGACGCGTCAGTGATCCTGCTGGCGGAGACTGACGAGAAGCTCCTTCTCGCTAACGACAAAGGACTGGTCGAGGTTGCCCGGAGTCACGGCATCGAGTGTTGGTGGGTAACGACGCTGTTGCTCAGCTGTGCGAAAGACGGTGACCTGACGGCAGACGAGGCAACCGATATCCTGTACAATCTCGTCGACGAGGGAATGAACCTACATCCGAAAGTCTACACGCAGGTCCAGAAGAAGCTCCGAGAACTGGGGAACTGAATCGGGGTCCTGGGTTGGATAGAGGCGTGTTCAAAACTGACGAACGACACGTTCCGAACGGTCCCGACTCGAGACGGTCAAACACAACGCATAAATCGTCGACTCCCAACGTAGGCGATATGCAGGCCGAGCCGCAGCCGTTCGATCGGGTGCTGTCCTCGATGTGTACGAGGCCCCATCCGGTCGCGCGTGAGGCGGCCGAACAGTTTCTGGCGACCAACCCCGGCGATCCGGGGACGTATCCGACGATCGCCGCCCTCGAGGAGGATGCGATCGCGATGCTCGGCGAGATTGCAGGACTCGAGAACCCGTCGGGCTACGTCGCAAGCGGCGGGACGGAAGCGAACATCCAGGCGCTTCGGATCGCTCGCGAACGCGCCGACGTGGACCGCCCCAACGTCGTCATGCCCGAATCGGGCCACTTCAGTTTCCAGAAGGCTGCCGACCTCCTCGAGATCGACCTTCGAATCGTCCCGACGGATCGCAATTATCGGGCCGACCTCGAGGCCGTGCAGGCCTGTGTCGACGCGGAGACGGCCGCGATCGTCGGCGTCGCCGGCACGACCGAGTACGGCCGCGTCGATCCGATTCCGGCACTCGGCGAGATCGCTGATTCCGTCGACGCCCTCTTACACGTCGATGCCGCCTGGGGCGGGTTCGTGCTCCCGTTTACCGACGCCGAGTGGCACTTCGGCCACGCCCCCGTCGACACGATGACGATCGACCCGCACAAGATGGGCCAGGCCGCGGTGCCGGCCGGCGGCTTGCTCGTCCGATCATCGGACCTGCTCGACGAACTCGCTGTCGACACGCCATATCTCGAATCGACCTCGCAGGCGACCCTGACGGGAACTCGCTCGGGCGCCGGCGTCGCAAGCGCCGTCGCCGCGATGGAAGAGCTGTGGCCGACGGGCTATCGAGAACAGTACGTTCGGTCACGAAACAACGCGGAGTGGCTCGCAGACGCCCTCGAGAAACGCGGCTACGACGTCGTCGATCCGACGCTGCCACTGGTCGCAGCCGATGTCTCTCACTCGACGTTCGAAGCCTTGCGCGATCGGGGCTGGCGCATCTCCCGAACCGGAAACGACCAGCTACGGGTCGTCTGTATGCCACACGTCACCCGCGAGATGCTCGCGTCGTTCGTCGCCGATCTGGACCGCCTCGAGATGCGAGCGAGCGTCCCCGTAACGAGCGTCGACTAACGTCGCCGCTCGCGATATCAGTCTTCTATCAAGTAACTCACTCGAGTGCCGACCAGGAGTAGACGAACCGCTGGACGGCGGTCAGGTGTCCGACGACGGCGAGAAAGACGAGTAGCCAGCCGGCCAAGGTAAACCCGCCGTACGTGCCGGTCAGGCCGTACGCCAGCGCACCGACGATACCGATGATCGCCAGCCGATCTGCACGACCGACGAGCCCACCGTAGACGCGCTCGAGGCCGACAGCCTGGGCCTGCGTGCCGAGATAGGAAGTCATCACGACGCCTGTGACGGCGAGAAAGCCGAGCAGGTAGTTTTCGATCCCAGCGGCGATGCCGCCGATGATGACGATGTCGGCGTAGCGATCGAGGACGTGATCGAGTAAGTCACCGCCCGCGGAGGCGACCTCCTGTTCACGCGCGAGCGCGCCGTCGACGATGTCCAGCCAGCCGTTCAGCAGGACCAGAAACGCCGCGACGAGATACCAGATGGGGGCCGCACGCCCCCCAAGCGCGAACGCAACTGCAGCGAGGACGGCCATCCCGAAGGCAAGGACACTCACCCCGTTGGGCGTCATTCCGATACGATCGAAGCCACTGACGAAGGGGTCGAGAAACCGCGAGACGTACGGTCTGAACTTGTCGAGCGTCATTCTATGTACTCCACGAAGGAAACATCTCCGGCACTCGGTTCACGCTCACCCGTGATCACCGCCTCGAGGGCGTCCGCGACGACCTCGGGATCGCGATCGGTCGTATCGATCTCGTAGACCGACTCGAAGCCGTGTTCCTCGACGGCTTCGGCGAGGACGACATCGAGCGCCTCACTCTCCGCGTTTTCCGTCGCCTTCGCCTCGGTTTCGCCGCGCTCGAGCAATCGCTCCTCGAGGATGTCGGGTCGACACCGGAGGACGACGACGCGATCGGCCTCGAAGTGATGGGCGAGGTGCGATTCGATAATGACGTCGTCTCGACCCGCGAGCCAGTCGGCGAGCGACTCGAGATCGGCGATCTTGCTCTCACGGGCCGCGTCGATATCCGTGTACAATCCGTCGCGCTCGAGAACGTCGTTGAGGTGGGTCACCTCGAACGCTGTCTCGGCATCGCCGAGGATTTCGTCCGAGCCCTCGTCCTTGAAGCGGGACTCGAGGTGTTCCGTGACAGTCGTCTTCCCCGTCCCCGGGGTGCCGGTAACGGCGATCCTCACGGCTCGGTCACCTCCGCCGGCTGCACATCGAGGTCCACGAGGACAGCGTTGAGCGTCTCGATCGCTCGCTCGGTTTCGGCCTCGGTGCCGCAGGTGACCCGTACGCAGCCCGGCAGACCGAAACTCGAGCAATCCCGAACGATGACGCCGCGTGCTTGGGTCTCCTCGGCGACGGCGCTTGCGTCACCGACCGCAGCGAGGACGAAGTTCCCCTCGCTCTCCCAGACGTGGGTCTCGAGATGGTCGCGCATGGCCGCCCGCGACTCGCGGGCGGTCTCGACGGTTCGGTTGACGTGGTCGTCGTCCTCGAGGGCGGCGAGGCCGGCCCGGCAGGCGAGTTCGCTGGCTGCGAAGGGCGTGTTGACGCGGGTGTAGGCCTCGCTCCACGCCTCGGGCACGATCGCGTAGCCGAGACGCACGCCCGCCAGTCCGTACGCTTTCGAGAACGTTCGCAAGACAGCGACGTCGTCTCGAGCGTCGAACCCATTTCGGCCCTCGAGGAGGGAAACGGCGCTGTCGCGGTCGGCGAACTCGCCGTAGGCCTCGTCGACGACGACCAGCGTGTCCTCGCCCGTTTCAGCGGCGACGTGCTCGATATCGTCGAGTGCGATCGTCGATCCCGTCGGGTTGTGCGGACTGGTCAGCCAGACGATGCGCTCGCCGTCGTAGTGCTCGAGCACCGTCTCGGCGGTCTGGGCGAACCCGTCGGCTCTCGAGATCGTGTACTCGGTGACGCCGCCGTGGTGAAAGCGAGCGCTCATCCCGTAGTAGGCGAAGCCGGGATCGGGAACGAGCACGTCCTCTCCTGGCTCTACGGTCGCCCGGTGGAGGTAATCGATCGCGCCGTCGCCGCCGTTTGCCAGCCAGATCTGGGCGTCCACGAGCCCCCACTGGTCGGCGATCGCTTCGGTCAGGTCGGCGTGGGCAGCCTTCGGATAGCCGTTGACGCTTGCGGCCGTCTCGCGAATCGCCTCGGTTGCGGCCGGCGAGGGACCGTGTGGGTTCTCGTTCGAAGCGAGTTTGACGAACTCCGAGGGATTACGCCCGAGTTCGCGGGCGACTTCCTCGATCCCCCGACCCGCCTCGTAAGCGACGTGATCGGACAGGTCGCGCGGTTGCATACGCCAATCCAGTCGGGCGTGGCTCTTAAGGGTGCTTACCTCTCCTCGTGGCCGCCTCGAGCAGCCGGCTCATACGGACTGCTGTACGTCGGTACCGGCGCGACCGCGAGTCGTCCTGCGGTCGCTCCGATTAAACGGTACCGCAGACCGGCTCATTCCTCGTAGCTGTACGCGTCGTCGACCGGCGGCGCGCCCATCCCGAGTATCGTCGCCGTCGTCTCCGCATTGGCCGCGTTGGACGCCCGATGTGGGTGGTCCGGCTCGGCGATAAAGAACTGCCCTTCGGCGACGTGATAGTCCCGATCCGGCGTCTCGACCTCGAGCGAACCCGTGACGACGTAGAACGCCTCCTCCTGTTCCTCGTGGTAGTGCAGCCCCGAGAGCGGAATGTCCTCACCTGGCTCGACCTCGTAGACGCGCAGCCCCATGTGCTCCATCTGGGCCGCCTCGCTCACGTAGCGCATCGTCGACGGCCTGTTCGGTGCGGGCGCTATGTCGTCCGGATCGATGACGTGGTATCCCATGGTGATCTGTTCATGGACCGTCGATAAAGTTGTACGTGACCGTAGAGGGGACCGTAAATGCGGTGTCGAGGCAAATATAGCGGGAGGTGAACTGCTCTTGAGGCACCTCTGTGCTTTCCGTGGGTTATTGTGACACGCCCGCGACACCATCGGCACGCTGACCTCGAGCCGCTTTACTTTAAAATGGTCGTATCGAATCCTATTGACGGAAAAACGAGATGTAGTCGTATAGTTTTCTCTCGCTGTCGGTAGAGCAAGAGTATACTACACCGTACGAGGCCTGTTAACGGTAAAATTTGGATAGCGGGAGGTAGATTTGAACTACCGATCTGCGGGTTATGAGCCCGCCGGAATCTCCTGGCTATCCCATCCCGCTATCACATCATAACCGAGTGCACTAATTAAGGGTTGTGATTCGGGTACGGTGTGGGGATGGCTCCCCTACTCGAGGTGAACCTTCCACGTGTAGAGGCTTTCACAGGTGTAGTTGACGACGAAGCCGAGAGCGAGGCCAACGAGGTTGGCGGCCAGATACCAGACGCCGAAGCCGTAGACGAGGATCGTAAGCACCGACAGCGTCACCAGGAAGCCGCCAAAGCGGACCGCGTTCGACCGCAGAAATCGCCTGCCGAACGCTCGAGCGCCCAGCCGACCGTAATTCGAGAACGTCCACCGTTCGTTGATCAGGAAGATGACGACGATCGATAGCTCCCAGGAGATGGCTTTGGCCACGACGGGACCGAGGACGGTCAGTTCGACCAACGCGACGAGAACGACGTTGTCCACGGTCGCGCCGGCGATTCCGACGCCCGCGAACTGGCCGAACCGCTTTGGCGAGCGGAGTGCCCGCGACCGCGTTTGAATTGCCTCGAGGAGTGAATCACTCATTCTCGTGTCGAGAGTGTGCCCGTCGACGACGCGTGTAGCTATCGTAGCGAATCATAGCTACAGTATCAGACGTTGCGACGCAAAAACGTGCTGTACGCGGTGACGCTAGCGCCGGTTGCACAGGCCAAGATATATATAACGGCTGACGAAACTGTTCGTATGGCTGTCATTCGGTCCCTGAAGCGAACGCCGTCCCTCCTGCTCGAGCACCCGATCGTGTTCGTCCCCGTCCTCCTGTATGGCATCGTCCAGTTGGCACTGCAGGTGCCACAACTGTATGCACAATCGATCGATCCGTTTCTCTCGATCGGGCTCTCGCTAGCCCTCGGTGTCGTCTCCATCTTTGTCTTTCCGTTCTTTCAGGGCGGACTGCTCGGCATGGCAAACGACGCTGCAACCGGCGACCGAACGTCGATCGCGCGGTTCTTCGCGCACGGGAAAACAAATTACGTGTCGTTGCTTGGCGCGTACTTGCTCGTCTTCGCTATCGGCGTCACCGTCTCGATTGCCGTGATGTTTGGCATCTTCGCCGGTGCGATCGGATTTATCGCATCGGAAGGTAGTCTCGCCGTCATCGCCGGGATCGCACTCGTCGGGTTCGCGTTCGTCGTCCTCTACATCGTCGTCGTCACCGCGATCCACTTTTACGGTCACGCCATCGTCATCGAGAACGCTCGAGCGATCGAGGGCTTCAAACGAAGCGTTGCCCTGGTCCGATCGAATCTGTACCAGATCGGTGGCTACGTGGGTCTCATGCTCGTCGGCGGCGCGATCGTCACCGGAATATCCGTCGCCGTCATGCTGGTCGCGTTCCCGACGACGCCCACCGATCCGACCGCGACCCCGGATCTCGGTCCGGTCCTGCTCGGGTACGGCGGATCGACGCTACTGACGAGCGTGTTCGGCACCGTCTACCTGATTTTCTCAGTCGTCTTCTACCGGGCCATCGCTAGGCTGGACGCCCGTGACACCGCGGCAACGCCGTTGTAGCAGCCACGGTCTCCCGACGCGTTGAACCAGCCGGTCGAATCGACACACGACAGAAACGCCGTTTGTCGGCACCGATCAAACCGCGAGTTCGCCTTTCGGCCGCACGACCTCGACATCGGCGGCATCGACGCGGTCGACCTCGAGAAAGTGTGGCACGAAGTTACGTTTCTCGAAGTCCTCGTACTCGGCGTCCTCACCGACGGTACACCAGAGCTGGACCTCCTCAGGGCCGTTCCATTCTCCGTTGCGGTTGATCCCGAAACAGACCACTTCGTCGCCGTCGTACGCCACGATTGCCCCTTTTCGGATACCCGGGTCGCCGTGGATGATGAGTTGTTTCATACTCCCCGATTCAGCCGAAGACGGATTAAACGCTTCGACCGCTCCCGACCGAGACTGTCGCCCAAGCGGCGACGGCGTCTCGGAGTTCGTGAAATTCTCCCACAGTCACGAGGGCGAACCAAACGGGTTTTAAACGGCGCTGTCTTAGCCCACCTCAAGTGAGTTAATCATGCAGATGCCACGCCGATTCAATACGTACTGTCCGCATTGCCACGAACACCACGAGCACGAAGCCGAGAAGGTCCGATCGGGCCGGTCCTCGGGAATGAAGTGGGACGCTCGCCGCACCAAGCGAAACTCCTCGTCGATCGGTAACTCCGGTCGGTTCT
This sequence comes from Salinadaptatus halalkaliphilus, assembly GCF_006543045.1. Lineage (GTDB taxonomy): Archaea > Halobacteriota > Halobacteria > Halobacteriales > Natrialbaceae > Salinadaptatus > Salinadaptatus halalkaliphilus. The sequence continues at coordinate 26,816 of NZ_RBZW01000077.1, forward strand.
CGAAGGTTCCCGCCGGCGAGAAGCCGACCAAGAAGACCGACCTCAAGTACCGCTGCAGCGAGTGTGGCAAGGCCCACCTCCGCGAAGGATGGCGCACCGGCCGCCTCGAGTTCCAGGAGTGATTCCAATGGCAGGAAATTTCTACTCGGTACGCTGTGGTGACTGCGAGAACGAACAGATCGTCTTCGGCAAAGCCTCTACGGAGGTCGCCTGTGCCGTCTGTGGCACGACGCTTGCCCGACCGACTGGCGGCAAAGCCGAGATCGAACACGAGATCACCGAAACAGTCGAGTCACGATGAAATACAGCGGCTGGCCCGATCCCGGCAACCTCGTCGTCGGCAAGATCGACGAAATCGAGGACTTCGGCGTCTTCGTCGATCTCGAGGAGTACGAGGACAAGCGCGGTCTGATCCACATCTCCGAAGTCGCGAGCGGGTGGATCAAGAACGTCCGCGATCACGTCCGCGAGGGCCAGATCGTCGTCTGCAAGGTCTTAGATGTCGACGAGGGGTCCCAGCAGATCGACCTCTCGCTGAAAGACGTCAACGACCACCAGCGCTCCGAGAAGATCCAGCAGTGGAAAAACGAACAGAAGGCCGACAACTGGATGGACCTCGCGCTGAGCAACGACATCGACGACGAGAGCTACACGGCTATCGCGAACGAACTGATCGGGGCTCAGGGGAGCCTCTACGACGGCTTCAAACAGGCCGCGATCCACGGACGGGAAGCCCTCGAAGAAACCGATCTCGCCGAGGACGAAATCGACTCGATCGTCGATACCGCACGCGAGAACGTGTCGGTCCCCTACGTCAACGTCACGGGCTACGTCGATTTGGAAAACCCATCACCGACCGGCGTCGACGGCATCCGCGACGCACTCGAGGCCGCGGAAGGAAACGGCGAAGTACCCGATGAAGTCGATCTCGAGGTTAGCTATGTCGGTGCCCCGGAGTACCGCATCGAAGTGCAAGCCCCGAACTACAAGACGGCCGAATCCCAGCTCGAAGACAGCGCCGACCGCGCGATCCGAGCGATCGAGGGCCACGACGGTTCGGGCGAGTACCACCGCGAGCGACGTACTGACGACGAGTAGCGTATGAAATCCGATATTCGAGTGTGTTCGGCGTGGCGTAATCGCCACGACCGGCCGGTGTATACGCTCGGATCGACCTGTCCTGACTGTGGTGAGCCGGCCGAAAACAGCGCGCCGGCGCCGTTCGACCCCGACGACCGCTACGGCGAGTACCGACGCGCTCTTAAACGTCGCAACCGCTGATACGGTATGGACGAACTCGAGATCGACGATCTCGCCGCGGTCGAGTTGGACGATCCGGTACTCGTCGAGGGACTGCCGGGTGTCGGACACGTTGGAACGCTCGCAGCCGAACACCTTCTCGAGGAGTTAGACGAGGAGTGTACGCTCGTTCGGCGGGTTTACTCCCAAGAATTCCCCCCACAAGTGAGCATCGAGGACGGCGTCTCGGAACTGACCTGTGCGGAGTTGCATGCCGTCTCGCCTGCTGACGGCCGTGATCTACTCGTGTTGACGGGCGATCACCAGGCCCAGACCAACAAAGGCCACTATCAACTGACGAGTGCCTTTCTCGACCTCGCCGAGGAGTTCGGTGTGAACGAGGTGTTTGCCCTCGGTGGCGTCCCGACCGGCGAACTCATCGAGGAGTACGCCGTCGTCGGCGCCGTCAGCGACGAATTGATGCTCGAGCGCTTCGAAGATGCGGGTGTCGAGTTCCGCGAGAACGAACCCGCGGGCGGCATCGTCGGCGTCTCCGGCCTCCTGCTGGGGCTGGGCGAGCGACGGGGCTTCGAGACCGCCTGTCTGATGGGCGAAACCAGCGGTTATCTCGTCGATCCCAAGAGCGCACGCGCCGTCCTCGAGTGTCTCGAGGCGTTACTCGAGTTCGACCTCGAGTACGACTCGTTAGACGAACGCGCCGAGGATATGGAAGACGTGATGGGCAAGATCCAGGAGATGGAACAGCAACAACAGCAACAGCAGATGGATGTCCCGACCGACGACGATCTGCGCTACATCGGCTGAGCATCGCAACGTCGCGGTCGTCGCTCGTCACTCGACCCGTCGTCCGGGCTCCCGATCGACTTCTTCGAGAACCGATTCGCCAGTACCCGGTTTCGATTCCCACGCCCTTTCGTCTTCGACGCTGAGACGACCGTCCTCGAGCAGTTCGATCGTTCCGATCGAGTGTCCGGTGGCCGTCTCGCCGTCGCTGGTCAACTGCACGTACCGAATGTCCCATCGATTGCCGTCGACCGTTCCAACCAGGTGTCCGTCCACGACGTCACCGCCAGCATAGCTCGCGTACAGGCGGTCGCCGTCCTGTTCGAAGTGATACGCATTACTGTAACGATGTACCGGCGCACCCGCCGCCCGGGTCGCGGCTGGGCCGGAACTGACTGACAGTAAACCGTATGAAACAGCGTCTCCGAACCGACATCGCCGCCGTCGCTGTTCGAAACGCCGGCGAGCGTTCGACCGTCGAGCGAGAGGTCGTCAGTCATACGGATACTGTCACAGCCGGAAGAATAACGATTGCGTTCGTCTCGTCACTTACCCCTCGAGCACTTCGTAGGAGATGTCGCCGTCCCGGAGCGCGTCGGTGACGCGGCCGACCGAGTCGGTGGTTGCAACGGCGGTCACCGCGAGGCCGTGTTCGGCGGCGTCGGCGGCGACCTCGCCGACGGCGAACGTGACTGCCGGGTCGGTACCGGCCTGTCGGCAGGCGACGACGGCCTCGACGCCCGTCGCTACGACGAGGTCGGCATCGACACAGGCATTCGAGACGGTGTCGTCGTCGATGGTTCTGCTGCCCCCGGTACGGACGCTCGGTACCTGTAGTACCGTCACGGAGCCGGGCTCGAGTTCCATGACGCCCTCGAAGCTGGTGACGCCGACGTCGGTGCCGGTGTCGGCGTCGGTGGTCGCGATGCCGGTCGCGGGCCCCTCGTTGCCCGGCTCGGCGTGGAGGAGCCCGTCTTCGAGAAAGAGGGAGACGGTTTCACCCTCCTCGATATCGGCGGCGGCGATGTAGGCGTCTTCGCTCATCGCGCCGAGGACGTCGCCAGTAACGTGGTCGGCGAAGCGACGGACATCGTCGGCGGCACGAAAGAGCCAGTCGACGCCTTCGCGAGTAACCCGGTAGCGCGAGCGACCCTCCTTCTCGACGAGGCCGTCGTCGACGAGTTCGCGGATGTATTCGCTGACGGCTTGACTCGTGACGCCGACTTCCTCGGCGATTTCACCTTGGCTCACAGCAGGTTGGCGCTCGGCGATCTGGACGAGGATCCGAAACCGCGTCGCGGCCCGCTTGTTGTCGAGGACGTCGACCATATGTAAGGGCTTATTTCGAGTACGGCAAAAAGGTACGCGGTCGACACATCGAACGAAGCCCCCAGAACAAAGCCGCTTGAGCCCGAAGTGAGCCACGTGAACGTTCGGAATGCCAACGAACGGCCAAACCTGTTCGCGGCACTACTTATCTGTAAGCCGACATTGAGGGACGACTGAATAAACTCATTAGGGATCAGGAGAGTCTCGAGTGCATGAACGACCGCTACGACGTAGTGATCGCTGGTGCTGGCCCGGCGGGCGCCCAGTGTGCACGCGACCTGGCAGCCAGGGGCTACGACGTCGTCGTCCTGGAAACAGAGGCCGAAGACGAGTTCCCGCGCCAGTCCAACAAGTCGACTGCGGGGACGTTCCCCTCCATGATGGCCTCGTTCGGGATTCCCGACGATGTCGTCATGCAGTACACCGACAGCGTCGTCCTCGAGTCGCCGACCGACTTCTACGTCAAAGAGCAACCGGGAGCCGTCCTCGAGTTCGCCGACTTCAAGCGATTTCTCGTCGAAGACAGCCGAGCGGACGGCGCGGCGTATCTGTTCGACGCTCGGGTGACCGGCCCGATCATGGACAACGGCGAGATCGTCGGCGTCAGGTACAACGGCGACGAGGAAGTCTACGGCGAGATCGTGATCGACGCGACCGGACCTGCGGCACCGCTGGCGAAGGAACTCGGCGTCAGCGACCTCAAGCGCGAGAACCACGCCATCGGCATCGAGTACGAGTTCGAGGGCATCGAGGTCGATCGGCCCGGCTACGCGGACCTCCACGACGCGATGATGCTCCGGCTGGACCACCAGATCGCACCCGGCGGCTACTCCTGGATCTTCCACACGGGCGAGGATACCGCCAAAGTCGGCCTCTGTTACATCCAGAACGGCTACCACAGCCGGTACGCGAAAGAGAGTTTCACCATCGACGACTACCTCGAGCACTGGCTCGAGACCGACCCACGACTCGCGAGCGCCGAACCGATCGAGGGCAAGCAACACCGCGGCTCGGCCCACATCCAGATGCCCGGCCAGATGCACACCGATCGATTCATGGCCATCGGTGACACCGTCCCGACGGTGGACCCGCTCTGGGGCGAGGGAATCAACAAGTGCATGCAGTCCGGTCGAATGGCCGCCGCGACGGCAGACAGCTGTCTCAAACACGGTGGTCTCGAGCCCACGGCTGACAATCTCGAAGTGTACGACACGCTCTGGCACCGAGAAGTCGCACCGAACATGAAAAACCGACTGCTGATGACGAAGCTGCTCTATCTGGCCGAAGACGACCGGTACGATCGACTCATGGCGGATCTCAACCGGCTCGATGACGACACGCTGGCGAAGGCAAACAAAGGCGACCCCGTCGCCATCGCGAAGCTGTTGCACGTAGAGGATCTGCCGATGCTCGCGGAGTTTGGAAAGCGGGAACTCCGTCCCGACATTCTGAGCTAACCGTGGCGATTCGTTCGTCCTGAGCAAGCGCGCTCGGTCCGTCTATCCACGACGAGCGTGCGCAGTGCTCTGTGGTTTCACGACCGACTGGGTGTCTTTGCCAGTCAAAGGTTCAACCGTCTCGGCGACGTAGCGTCGCGTCCAGTCGAGACCATGACTCAGAACGATACCGATGACTCGACGCTTCCGGATTCGATTGACGACCTCGAGGCCGGAGCAGTCGACAGTCCGATCGACGCGGCGCTGTCGACCGCTCCGGGCGACGACATCGACGACACACTGCCGCTCGTGGGTGGCGCAATCGTACTGCTTGCAGCGGTGCGGTCGCTGTTGCGCGGACAACGCCGTTCGATTCCACTCGCCATCGGTGGTGCGTGGCTGTTCAGATACGGACTTCGCAACCGTCGCTTGAGCGAATCGACCGACGAGACGTTCGACCCGATCGAGGAGACCGACGAGAACGAGCCCTCGAGTGGCTCCCAGATCGAGTTCGTCGACGAAGACGGGGCGGACGAGATTTCGGCCGATCCTCGAGACGATGGCGAGGACGACGTCGATCTCTCGGATGCGGCGATGGCCGACGAAGCGAGCGAAGCGACCGGCCCCGATCCCGAGCAGGCCCAGCCGACCCAGACGGACGCGACCGAACCCGAGGCGACGCCCGAGGAAGACGCCTCGGACATGAAAGTCGAGCCCGACGGGGACGAACAGGACGGGAATCGAAACGAATCGACTCTCTCGAGTGAGGAAAGCGAAGAGTGAACCGCCTCGGGGTCAAGCCCCGTGACATTCGCCTTGACAGCCTGTAAACCAATCGTCCCGGAACGGGGATGATACAGCGGCTTACTTGTAGGAGAGTTCGAGGTCGCGAGCGCGCTCGAGGAGGCCCTCGTCGTAGTATTCTTCGGTCTGTGCGGGTCGCGTCGAGTCGATCGCACGGACCTGCTGGACCGTATTCCGGAAGTTTTTGAAGGTGGCTTCGTCGACCATCTGCCCATCGAGAGTCACCGCACCGGTACCCTCGCGTTTGGCCTCGTTGAACCGTTCGATCTTACTGACGTCACGCTCGAGCTCCTCGGGCGTCGGCATGTGGACGGTGTTTGCTTGAATGGTCTGTTTAGGGTACAGCGACCACGAGCCGTCCAGTCCGAGTTTGGCCTCGTGTTCGACTTGGTCGGCATAGGCGTCGGCGTTGTAGTAGGTCAACCCGGCGCGTTCCTTGAACAGATCGTCGAAGGGACCGCCGATCGAGAGGAGATCGGCGGCGCTGGACTCGTTCGAGAGGGCCTCGAGGAGGCCGTCCCACCGTGGCATCCCGTCGCCGAGGTTGCGGCCGCCGAGTTCAGCGGCGTAGTCGACTGGGCCGAAGACGAGTGCGGTCAGTCGGGAGTCTTCGCCGAACGTGGCGATTTCGCGCAGGTCGGAGCGGGCACGGCCGGTCTCGATGATGATCGAGAGGCCGATCGAGCCGTCCTCGTAGCCGTATTCGGCTTCGGCGTCGGCGACGACCTCTGCAGCGCGCTGGACATCCTCGAGACGGCCGACCTTTGGGACGACGACGCCGTCGATCTCGTCGCCGAGTTCGGAGACGAGGCGGTCGATCTGGTCGCGACCTTTCTCGCGGTACTCCTCGTCCTCGTAGCTCCACTCGACGCGGGGCCAGATTTCGCCGGGGAAGTCGTACTGTGGGACCTTCTCGATGGTGTTCTCGAGGCCCTCGGCTTTCATGTTTGGCGCGGTCCCGTCTTCCATATCGGGGACGAGCCAGTCGGGAGCCTGGAACCCCTCAGCCTCGAGTGCGGAGACGAGATACTTCGCCGAGTTCTCTTTTGGAACGGCGGCCGGTGCGGTCTGGAAGGTTCGACAGAGTTGGATGTCGTCGCTCATGTGTCTTGCATTGGAGTTGATGTCGTCTGCGGTCGATTGTACTATTCGATCGTGTTAGTTAGAACGCTTTTGGATTTCCGCCGTCCGGGTGCCAGAATAGACGGGTTCGTCGTCCTGGTTGAACGCGATGTGCTGGAAGCGAACCGTTCCAGCCTCGTCGCTCGAGGCGTCGTCGGCCGCCTGGAGGACGCGGGTAAAGGCGTAGACGGTGTCGCCGACGGCGACGAACGTGTGAAACGATTCGTCGTCGAAGCCGACCTCGCGCCAGGTCTGTTCGTCCGACCGTGCGTGACCCAGTGCGGTCGATCGAGTCACGTCGCCGTAGGTGACGATCGAACCCGACGGTGAGTCGGCCATCTCGTCGACGTTGTGGTGCTGTTTGGCCGTGTTCAGCGTCGCAAGCGGCAGGGAGGCGACGGTGACATCGTCCTGCGTGCGGCCGCGCTCGTGCCGGTAGGCAACGGCAGCGTTTTCGGCGTCGGCCCGCTCGAGGGCGTCGACGAAGTCCTCGAAGTAACCGCCCTCGGGCGTAACGAACGTTTCCGGAAGCGTTGGCTCGTCGTCTTCCTCGGCTGTCGCGCCACCGTCGGTCGCAACCGGTTCGCGACGCGGGATCATGTTCGTGCGCTCGTACGAGCAGAGTACGTCCCCCGTCTCTGGGTCCTTGCCGCGGGTTCGCCAGGAGACGATGCCGTACTCGGGTCGGGAACTCGAGGTCGCCGTATCGACGACTTCGCTCTCGACGTGGAGTTCGGTGCCGGCGTAGACCGGCGCTTCGGGGAAGCGAACGTCGGTACGACCGAGGAAGTAGCCACCCTTCTCACTCAGGTCCTCGACGGTGATGCCAAGCGTCGCTGCGGTGAGGTAGTCCGGGTGGATCGGCGGCTCGTCGAAGTCACGCGCCTCGGCGGCGTCGGTTCGCCAGTAGGCGGGATCGTGGTTGAGTGTCTGGCCCATCCACTGTTCGTTCCCCCAGCGGGTCAGCGTGAGCCCGGGGTCGTGCTCGATGAGATCGCCCTCCTCGAAGTTCTCGAAGTAGTTCCCCTTCTCTCTGGTCTCGGCTTGCTCGAGTGCCTGTGCGAACGTGTCTGGATCCGTCCAGTCAGTCATCCGCTGTCACCTCGTCGCTCTCGGTTGGTAACTGTTCCCGTTTGTGTCGCGCAATCGTCCGACGCATCTCGTTTTCGACGATCATGTAGCCCTCGTCGAATCCCATACCGGGCTTTGCGAGTACCTGTGCCGCATTCGTCGCGAGCGCGACGTGGGCACAGGCACGCGCGGAGGTTTCGGTCTCGTTGCAGGTCCCACCGAGGTAGGCACGCGTCTCCGTGCCCTCACAGTAGCGAACTGCCTGTCCACTGCGATGAATCCCACCGAGATCGGGCGTCTTGACCTGCACGAGGTCGGCTGCGCCGGCGTCGACGAACGCCTGCACGTCCTCGAAGGTGTTACACCACTCGTCGGCGACGATGTCGACGCCGACGCCGGCGTCGGCCAGTCCCGCACGGAGTTCGACCATCGCGTCGATCTGGTCAGCGCGGTTGCCGACGTCCATCGGCCCTTCGATCTGGATCGGATACGGCGCGGCCGCTGTCTCGAGGGCGGCGAAATAGTCGACGACCGCTGTGCGATCGTACGGCGCGTCGAAGACCTCGCCGATCATGCCGTAGACGTCGATGTGAAAGCGGGGCTCGTAGCCGTCCGGGCCGAGTTCCTGGGAGCGTTCGGTGAGCCACTCGACGTACTCGAGCAAGGTCTCGCCGTCCTCGCCGATCTTCTCGACGCTGTTGATCAGCGCGTGGGGCAAGACGGGGACGCCCTTGACGAACATCTTCTCGGTGTTGTTGTAGCGGTCGTCGCCGGACTGGCCGAAGACCGGCACCGGTTCCGTCGCGGGTTCGGTCCCGAGCGCGTCGGCCATGACGGCCGTCCGCGTCGTGTTCTGGGCCTCGGCCGCGGCCCCGAGCAGCGCCTGCGAAACGCCGTATCGGATGGCGGTGTGCAGCTGGTCGCCCTCGACCGTCAGCGCCTCGAGCGTCTCGGCATTCTCGAGAAACGCAGTCGCGTCGCGACCTTCGAGTGCGTCGGCGACGGGCCCTTCGACGACGGGTGCGTATTCCTCGGCCTGGAACAGCGGGTCGCGCCCGCCAGCCCCGGAGTACTGCACCGCGGCACAGTCGCCGCGAACGACGGTACCGTCGGCGAGTTCGATGTCGACGATGAGCGTCTCGCCCGCCTGGCGAATCTCCTCGAAGCCGTCGGTGACGGGTTCGCCGTCGTAGGTAAAGCCGTCTTGCTGTGCACCCTGCTTGATCGCGCGCTGATCGTCGAAGAAGAACCCGGAAAAACCGGGCGTCGCGTGAATGCCTGTAATATCCATCGTTAGACGTTGCCCTGTGGGCGACCGATGAGTTTTCCGTCGCTGATCGCGTCGACGTCGTCTGCCACCATCCGGAACGACTGATCGCGCCCTTCCGTACTGGCCCGGCGCGAGAGTCGCGCCTTGTGGATCTCCTTGATATCATCGTCCATCTCGAGGTCGGCCCACTCGAAGATGCGGACGCGACCGTCGTCGTCTCGAGCGGGGAGGACGGCCCCCGCGGCGCTGTCAGATGGTGCGAATGGGACATCGAGTGCGCCCGAATCGAAGGCCTTGAGCGTTCCCTGAACGACGTCGCCGTCGCCGTGCTCGAAGATAGTGTCCATCAGACAGCGCGTTTCGCGCTCGATGAGGTCCTGTTCTTCCTCGATGCCGTCGATATCGATCTTCTGCTCGATCGCCATGTCGATGACCTGCCGCGTCGTGCGCAGCCCGGAGGCGTTTGCCTCCTTGGTCGGAACCCCCTGGAACTCCTGTGGGGACTTGGTGATGACCTTATCCGGCTGGGCGATGGCGGCGGTCATCCCGCCGAGGCTGATCACGCCGTTGGCACGGGCCTCGTCCGGCGGGAAGCCGCCCATCCACTCGTGGAAGACGGTGGTGACGACGACCTCGTCCGGGAGGTACTCGTTGCCCAGCTTCTTCAGGGCGTTCAGGGCGGCGACGTCCTGGACGACGTTGCCGACCTGCCCGTAACCGAGCGTGATCGAGCGCACGCCCTGCGTGGCGGCGAGTTTCCCCTCGACTAGCATGATCGCGATCGCGATCGACGGCGGGACGAGCGTCCCCGTGAGGGGACCGAACGGCTCGCGGTTGATGCGAACGCCGCGTTCGGTGTACGCGCCGGCCAGTCGATCTACGAATTGCCACTTCTCGATCGTCTCCTCGAGGCCGTGTCGCTTGGTGTAGGGGATGTTGTAGGAGATCGGACCGCCCTCGAAGCTCTGGAAACCACCGGCAAACGTGATCGCCGCCAGCAGTCGGGCGTCCGGCGTGCCGTGGCGGACCTCGATCGGAGCGTCGACCTCGTCGATCAGCTTTCGGCAGCCGTCGACGCCGTGGTTCACCGCGGGGAATCCGTTGAGCGTGTCGTCGCCCGTCTCACGCGCCTTCTCGAGGCCCTGTTGGGCTTTCTCGTATTCGTTATCGCGCGTGTACGAGTCGATCGTGGTCGGAATGAGATCCGCCTTCCCCTCCTCGTGGAGGTACTTCGAGAGTTCGATCTGGTCGTCGAGTCGCGGAACGCCAGCTCGAGGCTGCAAGAGCGGCTTGTCCGCCGACTCGAGGACATCTGCAAACCGTTTGTGGTCGGGCAGGGATTCGTGGTACTCGATGGCCTCCTCGAAGTCGACAGCTGCTCCGGTTGGCCAGTTCGATCGGATCTCTTCGTCGATACGCCGTAGCTCGTCGGCCGGTATACGTTCGTCTCGTATCATCTACGAATTCACAGTCGACATCTAGGAACTGATCCGTGGACGCTCCGACTCGGTCGGTCTGATATCTAAGTCCGTCCGGAGGGCGGCGATCGCCTCTTCCGGGTCGGTCTCGGAGTCGAAGACGCGGTCAAACCCGAGCGCTTCGAACGTCTCTCGAGTTCGGTCCCAATCGTCTTGCCCGACCGCCAGGTTGCCGCCGATGTAGCTGACGGCGTCGACCCCTCGAGACTCGAGGACGTCGTGAAAGCCCTGGCAGTCCTGCTCGGCGTGGCCGTAGAGCGAGGAGACCAGTACAGCGTTGGCGTCGTGTGCTACCGCGGCCTCGGCGAACTCCTCCTGGGAGGTCTGAACGCCGAGGTTGACGACATCGAAGCCAGCTGCACTGAAGGCCTGCTCTAAGATTGTGATTCCAACGACGTGGGCATCCGAGCCGATCACGCCGAGGACGACCGTTTGGGACATCGTATTCAAAACCATGATAGACGCCCCTATAAACTTAATGATCTTCCATGATAATACTCCTTAAACATCCTAGCAGCAGCCCTATGTCATGAATCCACATCCTCATGATCGATGGCAACAGTTTTTGTCGGCGTGACGCAATCGGTGGTACATGGGAGCGCTTTCGAATCTGCGCGTGTTGGATCTGACCCAGGTTCTCGCTGGACCGTACTGTACGATGTTACTCGCGGATATGGGCGCGGACGTAGTCAAAATCGAACGTCCCGGCGGCGATATGATCCGGTCGAATCCGCCGTTCGTCGACGACCCCGAGGAGGAGGCCTACGGCGGCTACTTCCAGAGTGTCAACCGCGGCAAGAAGAGTATCGAACTGAACTTAGGCGACGACGAGGACCGCGAGGACTTCCTCTCGCTGGTCGAGGAAGCCGATATCGTCGTCGAGAACTACCGGGCAGGCACGATGGAAAAGTACGATCTCGGCTACGAGACGCTTACCGAGTACAACGAGGATCTCATCTACTCCTCGATCCGAGGCTTTGGCGACCCGCGGACGGGTGAAACTGACCGACAGGGCCAGCCCTCGTTCGACCTCATCGCGCAGGCACTCGGCGGGGTCATGGAAACCACCGGCCAACCCGACGGCCCACCGACCAAGACCGGTCCCGGCGTCGGCGACCTCTTTACCGCGACGCTGAACTGCATCGGCATCCTCGCGGCCGTCAACCACCGCGAACAGACCGGCGAAGGCCAGTACGTCGACACTGGCATGTACGACTCGATGATCTCCTTTACCGAGCGTGCCATCTACCAGCAGTCCTACACCGGCGAGGCGCCATCCCGACGTGGGAACTCCCACCCGACGCTGTTTCCCTACGACGCCTTCGAGACTGCCGACGGCTACGCCGTCATCGCCGCGTTCAACAACAACCACTGGGCGGAACTCTGTAATGCGATGGAGCGTGACGACCTCGCCGAGTCGTATGCGACGACGCCGGAACGCCTCGCAAACCGCGAGACGCTTCACGAAGAGATCGGCGAGTGGGCCGGCGAGTTGACCAACGACGAACTCGTCGATATCCTCGAGGGGCGCGTCCCGGCCGCGAAGGTCCAAACGACCGAGGAAATCTTCGACGACCCACACATTCACACGCGTGATATGCTCGTCCCCGTCGAACAGCCCGGTGCGGGCGACGATGTCGAGATCGCGGGCACCCCTATCAAGATGACCGAAACGCCGCCCGAGCCCCGGGGTCGCGCGCCGTTGCTCGACGAACACCGAGACGAAGTGTTGGGCGAGGAGCCCGAGACGACGGCCGACGACTGATCGTCTGGGACGGATTTCTGGAACCGCCAACAAGCCCACCGTCTCGCCAGTCTGCTCGAGTCAGATCATTCTTGGATCGGGAACGCGTACGGACGGCTATGACCGACGAGGACGACGTGACCGACGATAGCGAGAACTGGATGGCCCCTATCGACGGCGACATCCTCGAGCTGATGCGAGACGACGACATTTTCACCCCGGACGACATCGCCGAGTACGACATCTGCCGCGGGCCGGACGCAGCCTATCGGTGTCGCGAATTGGCCAAACGTGGCCTCCTGCAAAAGCACGCGACCGGGATGTACGATATCACTGAGCTGGGCGAGCAGTTTCTCGCGGGCGAAGTCGACCCGATCGAACTCGAGATCGAAGACGAGTAGCGATCCACCGGCGTGGCCCCGGGATATGCCCCAATCGCGCCGGAAGCGACACACTGCAGTCTACGAGCGCCGACGCATCCGACCGGCCGACGCTAAGAGAGGCCCACCACCAGTGCAGGCGGAGAACGCCACTACAAATCCTCCGGCTGCGTGCCGATACCCTCGAGCCAGCCCGGGGGCTGTGCCGCGCTGGGATCTGCGTGCTCGCGTTTGAGTACCATCGGCGTCCGCTCGAGGCTGAGGACGAGGTCGCCGTCCTGGTTGTACGCGCGGAGTTCGGTTTCGACGATGCCGACGTGGTCGCGGGACTCGAGTTCGCGCTTCGAGAGGACTTCGCTCTCGGCGTAGATCGTATCGCCGTGGTAGACGGGGTTGTGGTGGCGGATGTCGTCGTAGCCGAGGTTCGCGGTGGCGTTGACCGAGACGTCGATGACGCTCATGCCGACCGCCAGCGCGATGACGAACGTGCCGTCGACGAGCCGTTCGCCGAACTCCGTCTGGGCTGCGTAGGCCTCGTTGAAGTGCATCGGGTTGAGGTTCATCGTCACGTTCGTCATCCAAACGTTGTCCGTCTCGGTGACGGTCCGACCGAACGGGTGCTTGTAGACGTCGCCAACGGAGAAATCCTCGTAGTAGCGGCCGTGCCAGCCGGCGACGATGTTCTTGTCAGTCTCCTCACTGTCGGAATCGGGCGTTTCCTCTGCCATACGTTGGCGTTGGCCGGGGAGGTAGTGAACCGTTCCGATATCGATCGACCGGCGGAACCGATCGCCGGTCGAGGGCGGGGTCGGCTCCCGGCGCCCACCCCAGATCGATCGCGTTAGAATCGGTTTGCGACGCGGTCGCGAAGCGCCGTTTTCTGGACTTTCTCGCCGTTCGGTCCCGCCGTCGTCGGGAATGCGTCGACGAATTCGAAGGCGGCCGGGACCTTGTAATCGGCGACGCGATCATCGAGGAACGACTCGAGGTCGGCCTCGGAGATGTCCCCGTCGGCGACGACAAACGCGACGGGCACCTCGCCGTGGCGCGGGTGGGACGCACCGACGACCTCGCAGGCGTCGACGGCGGGGTGGTCCTCGACGGCGGCCTGAATCTCGGGTGGGGCGACGAGAAAGCCACGCGTCCGCAGTGCGTCGTCTAACCGCGAGCGGTAGTAGACGTAGCCGTCGGCGTCTTTCCTACAGAGGTCGCCGGTGTAGAACCAGCCTGCATCGTCGAAGGCCTCGGCGGTCGCCTCGGGCTTGTCGAGATAGCTCTCCGCGACCAGGTAGCCCCGGAGTGCGAGTTCGCCTTCCTCGCCAGGTGGCCGTTGCTCGTGGCTTTCGGGGTCGACGATTTTCGAGTCGATAGCGGGATGAATCGGTGGCCCGCCGACCCGCTTGCGGCGCTCGAGCGGATCGTCGGGATCGCCGACGAAAATCTGGCTGTTGGCCTCCGAGAGGCCGTAGGGCTGGACAACCGGAAAGCCGAACGTCTCCTCGATGCGGTCGAACAGGGCGTCGTCGAACCCCTTGCTGACGAAGCCGACGACACCGGACTCGACCGTCTCGACGCGCGGGCGCGAGAACGATTCGTGCTCGAGCATGCGTTCGAACATTACGCCGAGGCCAGTAAGGACGGTCCCATCGTGCTCGTCGAGAAGCCGGATCGTCTCGCCGGGATCGAAGTGAGTCTGGGTCACGAGCGTCGCGCCCGTCGCGAGATGGCTGAACAGCGTGTTGTACCCCCAGATGCCACAGAACGGCAGGGTCGCGACGCCGATGTCCGAAGCGGTCATCTCGAGGTGATCGGCGACGTTCGCGGCGTGGTTCAACAGTGATCGACTCGACTGGAGACAGCCCTTGGGATCGCTCGTCGTGCCGCTGGTGTAGAAGATCGCAGCGGGTGTCCGGGGATCGCTCGCCGGCTCGATCTCCCGGCGGTCGCGTCCGACCGCGAGCACCGCCTCGTAGTCACGGGTGGCCGGCACCGTCTCGTCGGGCTCGAGGCTGACGACGGCCTCGAGATCCGGGTACGTGGCTGATTCGAACGTCTCGGGCGTCGACTCGGCGGTCGCGGGAACGGCGTCGGCCAACATCTCGTGATACTGGCGGCCCAGCAGCGATCGTTCGGTGACGAGCACGCTCGCGCTCGAATCTGCGAGTATGTACTCGAGTTCGTGGGTTCGATAGCGGGTGTTGACCGCGACCATCGCCGCGCCGAGATACGAGGCCGCGAGCTGACAGACGATCCATTCGGGACGGTTACCGAGCCAGACCGCGACGATGTCGCCGGACCCCACGCCGAGGTCGGCTAATCCGTGCGCGAGCGAGCGGCTATCCGCGAGAAGGTCCCCGTAGCACCACTCTTCTCCCTCGAAGACGACGGCCGTCCGTTCCGGTTCGTCGGCTGCGACGGCGGCGATCCCTTCGTAGATCGTCTCTTCCGGCCATGTGAGCATTGCTACCACGGTTGTGGCTGCGCTGATAAAATCGTTACCGATGACTCACAACGTCGGTCGTCTGCTCACGCGTCGCGATGGTCTGTCTCCCGACTCTCAGCAACTTGCTCGGCGTCGGCTCCGAACTCGGCCGCGAGGAGATCGGGAACGTCGTCCGGTTGCACGTCGCTATACCACTCGTTTCGCGGCTGGATCGTTAGCGCGGTGCCGCCCTCGCTACAGAGGCCGAGACAGTCCGTCCTCGAGACGCCGATCGGCGACCAGAACGCGTTTCGGGCCCTGAGCCAGTCTTTGACGGCGTCGACGGTTGCTTCGGCGCCGACGTCGCCACAGCAGGCGTAGTCGGAATCTCGGTCGTTCGTACAGACGAAGACGTGTGCTGCGAGCCGGTCTCGTTGGGCGTCGGTGCGTCGGTTCATATGGTGTGGGGAGGGCTGATCGACAGATGCAACTCAGATTTTACTACTGAAACGTTAGTTGTAATACTTGTGGTCGACGATCGATCCCCGACCGGGAGACGCTGCTCTACGGAATCTGCCGGGTGGTTCAGCGAGGATATCCTGCCGATATCGGACGAACGTTTCTCTTCCAATAGAAATGGCAAACGAGTGCAAAAATACGCGAACGATTGGATAGGATTTATCGATTCTCCAGCCTATCTGGCGGATAACGAAATAGTTTTCCTATGGGTACCGCTTGACTCGACTAACGAGAATAGAGACATGAGTGGCAAACGACGGTCATCTGGCAGGGTGTCCGTGGGACGGTTTGGCCCTTCGAGGCGCTGTCGACGCAACGTTGCGACCGACAGCCGATTTCGGAGGTCCCCGCGGGCGAACTCGAGGCGGAGACGAGTGTCGGTCGCGAGTAACTCGGGCCACGCCTCGTGGCAGCCGATACTGACGACGTGCCGTCCCGGGGGTGTCCCCGATGGCTGACCACGGCACCATCCTGGTTCCGATCGCACCGTCGTCGACGCTCGAGCAAACGGTCTCTCACGCGATCGGTCTCGCTCGAGAGCGAGACGGTGGCGTCCACCTCGTTCGAACCGTCTCCGGCCGGTATGCAGACGAGGAGCCGGCCGAGGTCGACAAACGGGTGCTCGAGCGAGCCGAGCGACGTGCTCGGGAGGCCGGTCCGGACGATCTATCACTGACGACGGCGTTTCTGGGCACCGATCAATACATGGCTGCGCCCTCCGAGCATATCGAGTGTCTGCTCGAATATGCCGCTGCGAACGGGATCGGTGAGATCGTCCTCGATCCGAACTACACCATCGACGCGACGGCACCCACGCTTCAATCGCTCGAGTCGATCCTCGAGCGAACCGGCGTCGATTTCGAACAGGCACCGGTCGCAACCGATGGCTGGCAGCCCACGGGCGAGGAACTGATCCGGGCCGGTCTCATCGGCATCGTCGCGTTCGTGTTCTACGTCGGCCTCGGCGGCCCGACCTACCCCTTCGCGCTGGCTTCCGGCGTCGTAACGGCGGTGATCGCCGCCGCCCTCCTACGAAACGTCGCCTTCGAGACGACGCCGCGTCTCGGACCGGTCGCTGGGACAGTCGCTCGAGGCCTCTACTTCGTGCCGTATCTGCTCTGGGAGATTACCAAGGCGAACGTGTTGTTCGCCTACGTCGTCTTGCATCCATCCTTGCCGATCGATCCCGGTCTCGACCGGGTCGATGCCGCCGTCGGAAGCGGGCTCTCCGTGACGGCGTTTGCAAACAGCATTACGTTGACCCCCGGCACGCTCACCGTCGACGCCGACGGCCACCATCTGCTAGTCCACTCGCTCAACCAGAGCGCCCGCGAGGACCTTCTCGAGGGCGTCCACGAGGCGCCGGTTCGATACCTCTTCTATGGCAGCGAAGGGGCCGATCTTCCCGGACCTGGGGAACGCGGCGATTTCGAAGCGATCCTCGGGCCGGCCCTCGAGGACGAGAACGGAGGTGTGACCGATGAGTGAGTTTCTGAGCACGGCGTTGCTCGGGGCTGCCGCGATCGTCGTCGTACTGGCCGCGATCGTTCTGTACCGCGTTATTGCCGGACCGACGACCCACGACCGCGTCGTCGCGGTCAACGTCATTGGTACGAGCATCGTCATCGTATTGGCACTGATCGCTGCCGGTCTCGATCAGCCGGCCTATCTCGACATCGCGATCGTCTACGCGTTGCTCAACTTCGTGTTGAGTCTCGTCGTCGGTCGGTTCACCTACGAACGTGAGGGGGTGGAGTGGCGATGACGCTCATCACCGCCCTCGTGATCGCGTTTGCGGCACTCGGCGTCTTTTTCACGTTCGTCGCCGCGGTCGGGATGATCCGCCTCCCCGACATCTACTCGCGAACGCACGCGGCCACCAAGGCCGATACCCTCGGTGCCGGCTTCTCGATTCTCGCCGTTGCGCTCTACTTCGGAACGGCTGGCGAGATACTTCGGGCCGGGCTGTTGGTCGTGTTCGTTTACTACACGAATCCAACGGCAGCCCACGCCATCGCACGCGCCGCCTACAGCAGAGATATCGATGTCTGGACGACCAAAGACGACGATTCGTCGGAGGAAACAGCATGATCTGGCTCGAGTTAGGATTGATCGCGTTCGTCGTCATCGCCGCACTGTTCGTCGCGTTCGCACGAGACGTCGTGGGTGCGGTCGTCACCTTCGCCGGGCTCACCCTAGGTATCGCCGTGATCTGGGTCCTGCTTGCCGCACCCGACGTCGCGCTGATCGAAGCCGCCGTCGGTGCCGGCGTCACCTCGGTGTTGTTCCTGATTACCATCGTCAAGACCACCGGGATGTCCGATCCCTCGGCGGAAGACGACACCGACGGTCGATTCTACGCGTTCCGGTCGCTCAACCTACCTGCGCTGGCCGTCGTCGGCGCACTCGCCGTCCCGCTTGCGTATACGTTCCTCTCGTTGCCGCCGGTCGGCGCCGAGAACGCTCCCGCCGTGGCAGCGACGTATGCAGACGGTGCGGAGACGCCCTATGGCTACTACATCGAGGAAACCCTCGAGGAGACCGGCTTCCCGAACGCCGTCGTGGCGGTGCTGGTCGTGTATCGTGGTCTAGACACCCTGGGTGAACTCATCGTCGCCTTCGCCGCGGCGGTGAGCATCCTCGTCGTACTCCAGCGGGAGGATATCCTATGATCGGGGACCGAACCGACGACCGGGCCGACCTCGTGGCCGACGGTGGTTCGGATACCGACGCTGCCGATGGTCGATCGGACACGAATGCTGCCGGCGCTGACGCGAATCCTGACGCCGATACGGAGGAGATCCACGGCTACGAGGCAGACGAACGGTCGCCGGCGGAACCGGCCTCCGGGTCGGGCGACGTGGCCGAAGACGCGACTCCTACCGGCCCGGAACGCGGGGACGGCGATCTCGAGACGACGGCCAATGTCGTCGAGAGCCCGGTCGTCAAAACCGCCGCGCGGACGATTACGCCGCTGGTCGTCGCATTCGGGATCTACCTGACGCTGTTCGGGACGAGTCTGCCAGGTGGCGCGTTCCAGGGCGGCGTCGTCATGGCCACCTCGATCGTGTTGATCGCGATGGCCTTTGGCTTCGGACCGACCCAGGAGTGGCTCGACGAACGGGCACTCGCTGGGCTGTTCATACTGGGCTGTGCCATCTTCGGCGGCGTCGCCTTCGGCGCGATCGTCTACGGCGGGGACATCCTCGAGCTGTTCGTCTTCCCGCTGTCGGTCGAGAACATGGTCAAGCTCGTCGAGGTCGCCATCGCCGCGCTCGTCACCGGCGTGATCATCGGCCTCATCGTCTGGCTCGCGGACGGATTCGAAGACGGCGGTGATTCCATATGATCGAAGCCTACCACTACTACTTCACCTCGTTCGCGCTCTTCCTGATCGGACTGTACATGATGATCGACAACCCGAACCTCATCAAGAAGATCATCGGGCTCAACTTCGCCCAGATCGCAGTCTACCTGATGCTCGTGACCATCGGCTACGTCGACGGTGCCACGGCGCCGATCATCGGCTTCGAGGAACCCCACGCGAATCCGCTGGTCCACGTGCTCGTCCTGACCGCGATTGTCGTCGGCGTGGCGCTGACGGCACTCGCACTGGCGCTCGTTATCCGGCTCTACGCCGAGTTCGGGACTCTCGATACCCGCGAGATAGAAGCCGCCATCGCCGCCGACGACACCACGTCGGCGAATTCGGGAGGTGGCGACGATGACTGAGGCCGTCCTCGCGAACGTGACGACCGACGTCGCCTCAATTCGACCGGGTGCCGTCCTGCTGGTCTCGTTGGTCGCCGTCGCGCTGATCTTCCTCTCGAAGAACCGGCCGAACGTCCGCGAGGCGTGGTCGCTGCTTGCGGCCCTGGCCATGTTCGGCATCGTCGCCAGCATGGTCCCCGACGTCCTCGAGGGCACCGTCCACGTCACCAACCTCGGGACGTTCGTCGACGGCATCGACCTCGAGTTGCGTGCCGACGGACTCGGCATGCTGTTTGCGCTCGTCTCGAGTGGCCTCTACGTGGTGACAGCGCTGTACTCCATCGGCTACATGCGCGGCCACCATGAGCCGTTCCAGACGCGGTTTTTCGCGATGCTGTGTGCCAGCGTCGGCGCGGCGCTGGGCGTCGCCTTCGCCGCGAATATCTTCGTGTTGCTCGTCTTCTACGAGATCCTGACGCTTGCGACCTACCCGTTGGTCGCTCACGACGAATCCGCCGAGGCACGCACGTCGGGGTACAAGTACCTCGCGTACGCGCTCTCGGGCGGGCTCGCCGTCTTCGGCGGCATGGTCGCCGTCTTTTGGATTACCGACCCAAGTACGATCTCGTTCACTCGAGGCGGGATCGAGGGACTCGCCGCGGTCGCGGCAGCCGATCCGTGGTACGCCCGCGGGGCCTTCGCACTGCTGGCGGGCGGGTTCGCCGTGAAAGCCGGCGTCATGCCGGTCCACGCCTGGCTGCCGAGTGCGATGGTCGCGCCGACGCCGGTCTCGGGACTGCTCCACGCGGTCGCGGTCGTCAAAGCCGGCGCGTTCGGCGTCGCCCGAACCGTCATCGATGTCTTCGGCCCGGAAGTCGTCTACGAGATCGGGATGGGCGTTCCGCTCGCGATTCTGGCAGGGGCGACGATCATCATCGCGAGTCTGTTCGCCCTGCGCCAGGACAACCTCAAGGCCAGGCTCGCCTACTCGACGATCGCCCAGCTGTCCTACATCGTCCTCGGGCTCTCGCTGCTGTATCCCGCAGCGCTGATGGGCGGGTTACTCCACATCCCCGCACACGCGTTCGCGAAGCTGACCCTGTTCCTCTGTGCCGGGGCGTTGTACGTCCAGCTCGATCTCAAGTACATCAGCGAGATGCCCGGCGTCGCAAAGCGGATGCCGATCACGATGTCGGCGTTTACGCTCGCGAGCTTCAGCATGGCCGGCATCCCCATCCTCGCCGGCTTCGTCAGCAAGTGGCACATCCTGCTCGGTGGCGCCGAAGCAGGTAATCTCCTCGTCATCGCCGTGCTCGTTACCTCCGGCGCGTTGAACGTCGCGTACTTCTGGCCGATCATCTATACAGCCTTCTTCGAGACCGCCAGCGACCACGGCGGCAAACCCGTCCTCGAGAACCCCTTCGGCGGCGCGCCGGAGAAGTCCCAGGAGTATCGCGCCGACGGTGGCGACGACGTTCACGGGGACGACCACGACGACCACGGTCACGGCCACGTCGACCTCCCGCCGAGTGACGGCTGGACTCGATCCGAGGGCTGGCTGGACGAAACGACGCTCCTGATGCTCGTTCCACTGATGACAACAGCAACACTCGTCGTCCTGTTCGGAACCGTTCCCGATCACATCGTCTTCTTCGAGTTGATCGAGGGCATCGTCGAAGCTGCCTGGGAGGTGAGCCCCGAATGAACGAACTGCTCGCATTCCCGCCTGCGCTGATCGTCGCCATCGCCCTCGTCCTCGTCCCGCTGCTCTCGAGGCGGTTGGCACACGGCCTCGCGACGCTGTCGCTCGCTGCGGTCGTCGCCTGGGCGCTGCTGGTTCCCGACGGCACCGGCCCGACGACGACGTTCATGGGCTTCGAGATCATCGTCCTCGAGGTCGATCAGTTCACGCGCCTGATGGCGATCATCTTCGGCGGGTTCGGGGCCTTCGCGGTCGCCTACGCCTACTTCGCCGAGACGAGTAATCGCCACCTCATGTGGGGGCTTGGCTACGTCACCGCCTCGCTGTGGACGGTCATGGTCGGCGACTGGCTCGGCCTGATCGTCGGCTGGGAGGCGATGGCCATCGCCAGCACGATCTTCGTCTGGCTCTCTGGCGGTCGCTCGATCCGGACGGGGTACCGATACGCCCTCGTCCACGCTATCGGGGGCAGCATCTTGCTATCAGCGATCGTCCTCTACCTCTTTGCTGTCGGTCCCGATCCGACCGCCTTGCACTTCGACGGCACTGGGATCGGCGGCCTCGAGGTCGCGGTCGCCGGCGTCACGGTCTCGGTGCCGGCGTTACTCGCTGGCGTCGGGATCGGGATCAACGCGGCGATCATCGGCTTTCACACCTGGCTGCCCGACACCTATCCGAGTCCACACGTCGCCACGTCGGTGTTTTTGGCCTGTTACACGACCAAGACGGCCGTCTACGCGTTCTATCGCGCGTTCCCTGACGACGGCAACCTCTATCTGGCGTACATGGGCGCCGCGATGGCGATCTACGGTGCAGCCTTCGCACTGGCCCAGAAGGACATGCGCCGGCTGCTGTCCTATCACATTCAGGGGCAGGTCGGATTCATGCTCGTCGGTATCGGGGTCGGCACCGAACTCGCCGTCGCCGGCGCCTTCGCCCACCTGTTCAACCACATCCTCTACAAGGGCCTGCTGTTCATGGCCGCGGGGATCATCATCATCAAAATCGGCAAGGAGAGCCTCGACACGTTCGGCGCGATCGGCACCACGGCTCCTATCGCCCTTGGTGCCTTCCTCGTCGGTGCACTGTCGATTTCCGGCGTCCCCGGATTCAACGGCTTCATCAGCAAGGGGATGCTGACCGATGCCGTCATCCACGAGAATCTCGTGACTCTCGAGTGGATGTTCTACCTCGGCAGCATCGGCACCTTCGCCTCGTTCATGAAGTTCGGCTACTACGCCTTCCTCGACGGCGACTCGATCGAGATGCCCGACGCCGACTGGGGGCACGCCATCGTCACCGGAGGCGTCGCCGCCACCTGTATCGGGTTCGGGCTCTACTATCCCGCGCTGTACGCGATCATCCCGTTCGGCGATATCTGGGGTGCAGAGCCGTACTCGCTCTACCAGTATACGAAAGTCGCCGCCCTCGCAACCGGCGGGCTGCTCGTCTTCGTCGTCTCGAAACCCCTGCTGTCGACCTTCCACGGCGGTATCGACGTCGACCGGGGACACAACCCCCTCGCGTTCTACGGGACGAAAGGCCTCTCGGGCGGACTCGGTGGGCTCTACAACGGTGTCAACGACATTGTCGTCTCGACCGGCTGGGCGTTGGTCCGGACGGCCCACGATCCGGAGCCGGCGATCCGATCGGCCATCCCGACGGGGTGGCAGGACCGATACGAGACACGCGTCGAGCGCACGCCCGGCAAGACCGGCGGAAAACTCGGTATCGGGCTGACGATCTACGTCGCGACCGGCGTACTCATGCTCGCGCTCGGATTCGCACTCTTCATCAACTAACAATGACGACGAACACTCTCACGACGACAGAGACGGACCGACGCAGCGAGGACGAACGCCACGTCGTCGCCAGAACTGGCTCTACGGGGGTGCGATAACGATGGAACACCTCGAGTGGCTCGTCGCTGCCGTCGTCCTCTTGCCGCTGTTGACGGCAGCAGTACCCGTCGCCGCGAGCCTTCGCTGGAAGCAGGTCGGCTGGGGCTTCGCTGCGACGATCCTCTCGGCGACGTTCGCCCTCGCGGTGGCGGTCACGTGGGTCATCTACGAAAACGGAGCCATTCGATACGCACTCGCCGGCGTGGAGGTCCCGTTCGGTATCGAGCTCTACGCAGACGAGTTCTCGATGCTCGTCGTGATCCTCACGCTTCTCATCTGTCTCGGGGTCCTCGTCTACACTCGGATCGGCGGTCCGCGCGGCAACAGCTTCTACGCCGGCTTCCTGCTGTTGACCGGTGGGATGCTCGGCGTCGTGCTGACGGGCGACATCTTCAACCTCTACGTCTTCCTCGAGATCATGGCGATTTCGTCGTACGCCCTAGTCTCGTCCTCAAAGTACCGGTGGTCGACCTACGCCGCGTTCAAGTACCTGCTGGTCGGTACTGTCGGCGCGTCGTTCTACCTGCTCGGGGTCGCACTCGTGCTCGCAGCGACGGGGACGCTGACCATGCAGGAACTGCCGCCGCTGATCGCCGATGCGGGCTACACCGATCCGGTCGTCGTCACGGCGTTCGTCCTAATGGGTGTCGGGCTGGCCATCAAGATCGCGCTGTTTCCGGTCCATACCTGGCTGGCAGACGCCCACGCCTCCGCACCCGACGGCATCAGTGCCGTCATCTCCGCGCTGATGCCCGCTGTCGCGGTCTACGCGCTCGCTCGGGTCATCTTCACCGTCTTCACGCCCGAATTCCTCGATGCCAACCCGACGATTTCGCAGTTGCTACTCGTCGGGGCACTCTTGAGCCTCTTTGCGGGCAGTTTCTTCGCTCTCCTCCAGGACCACATCAAGCTCGTGTTGGCGTACTCGACAGTTTCGCAGTTCGGGATCATCCTCACCGGGATCGCCGTCGCGAACGATACTGCACTCTTTGGCTCGATGCTCCAGATCTTCGGCCACGGCGTCGTCAAGGCCTCGCTGTTCATCCTGGCGGGGATGTTCGCCCTTCGCTTCGGTGGCATCCGAACCGTCGACGAGTACGCCGGCCTCGCAAAGCGCGCGCCGGTGATGGCGGGCGCCTTCGCCGTGCTCGGTATCTCCATGATCGGACTCCCCCCGACGGTCGGTTTCGTCGGGAAGTGGTACATCGCGCTGGGTGCCTTCCAAGAAGGCCTGTGGCTCGTCTCGGCGCTTGTCTTGGGGAGCACGTTGCTCTCTGCGGGCTACATTCTGCCGTTTATCAACCGGATCTACTTCCACCCATTCGAGGGCGAGGACGTCGATCCGGCCTCCATCACCTACGGTATGCTGATCGCGATCATCATCGGTGCGACGCTCGGGCTGACGCTCGGATTCGTCTCCGCAGACATTCACGCGCTCCTCGAGAGCGCCGTCAGCGAACTGGGCGTCTGATACGATCCGTTGTCCCGATTCACCGATACAACCTTCAGGAGTCGTGGTTGTACCGACAACGAGTTCCGCCACTCCACACCAACTGACGGTTCGAATCGATCTCGCCCTTACTCTTCGCTCGAGTTGGTGGTCCCGTCAGCGCTCGAGTTCGCATCGGTGTCCACGCTTGAGCCGGTTACGTCGACGATCCGCCGATCGTACGGCACCGCGATCGTTCGCTCGACTGGGGGTGCTCGGAGTTGGGGTTTCGACGGGCTGGCCTCGCGTCGATCCTCGCGTCCTGGCCGGACGCTGCGAACGCCACGGGGCGTCAGGTAATCGCCGTCGACCTCGATGTCGGCGCGTTCACAGAGCCGTTTGAGGACCGATCGTGCACCTTCCGTCGTGATCGCCGGCGGTGCGATCGCTCGCTCGCGGGCGAGTTCGCTCGCCGTGTTGGCCTCGAGTAACTCCTCGATCGCTCCGTCGTCGTGGCCTCTCGCCGCGAGTTCCTCGCGAACGCGAGCGGCGATCGAGGGGGCGTGACGGGTCGGAAACAGCGGCCAGTCGTTCGTCGGCGGATCGAGGACGACACGGTACCGGCGAAGGGCCGTCCGTGCCGGTCCCAGTACCGTCACTTCCTCGAGACGCTGGGATCTGCCCAGAACGCGCAGCCGGCCGGTGTAGAAATCGACGTCGTCCCAGGTCGCACCGGTCCGCCGGTCGTCCTCGGGGACGCGAAACAGTTCCGAACCCCGAGCACTCGAGTGGGCAAGGACGGCGACCAGTGCGTATTCCCGGAGTCGACGCTGTCGGTCGTCTCGCTCCCCGGCGACGGCAGCATCGGCCCGTTCGCGGACGTCGGCCTCGAGGCGCCGACGACGGTCGGGGGCCCACGAATCGCCGGAATCGCTCGGTTCGGGCGACGGCAGCGCCGACTCGGCGCGGTCGTCGGTCGCCGGGTTCGACGCGATGATACCGCCGCGAGCACACCAGGCGAGAAACGCCCGGACGACCGCGTAGTAGGTCGTCACACTCGAGGCGGTGTACTCGCCGCGATCGGTCCGCTCGCTGAGGGCGCCGGCGTAGGCACGCAGGTCGGCCGGCTCGAGGGCGGTGATCGAGTCGACGGCTCGCTCCTGGTCGATCCAGGTCGCAAACTGCCCTAGAATCGACTCGGCGTTTGCCGCGTAGGTGCCGGCACCCGATCCACCGGGGTCGCCGACGGCCTTGCGCTGGAGGTAGATGTCGATCGCGTCCTCGATCGCGATCGGCCGGTCCGTACTGCCGTCCGACGGGCCAGTCACGGCTGGACCACCGCGCGTTCGAGATCCCGTCGAACAGGATGGTGGCTGTGATCGTCGCCACGGGTCATCGCTCTCGTCGGCTACTGCGGGCGCCCGCTAAATCGGTGTTTCGGAATGGTGGTCGAAGAAAGAAACGACGAGCGGTGACAATCACGAGAGGATTTATGATCGTTGGGCTGACAGTGCTATCCTAATGAGTACCGCTTCGGTCACAGTCGGGGTTGGCGAACCGGCCCAGACGGTCGCGATCGCTCGCCTGCTCGCGTCGCTCGTGATCGGACTCGCCTCGGGCGTTCTACTCTACTATCTCACCCAGTACGTTCGACACGTCCTCGCGACGGGTGTCAGCTACGAGTGGTGGTACCTGCTCGTTGGTATCGGTGCGGGCGTCGTTTACGCCGTCGCCGGTATCGCCGAACTGGCCGTCGAAGGCGAGCAACTCGAGCCCTTCACAGACGGCGCGATCCTATTTTTCATCCTGTTTCTGGCACTCGGTATTCGGGCGATGTACCTGGCTGAACCCGGCGGCGACCGTCGCTCGAGCCCGGTCCCTGTCTGGGTTGATTACGGCGTCGTCGCCGTCTTCGTCCTGGCCTGGTGGGGAACCTACCTCGTCGACACCACCTGGACCCGCCCGGTCGTCGCGGTCGGCTGGATCGTCACGTCGGTGTGGGCCGTCTTCTACGGCGTCCAGACCGTCCGCGCCCACGAGGGGACGACGATCGCGGCGTTGACACGACATCTCTTACCGGCGATCCTCTGTATCGTCGCAGTCGTCTTCGTCGACCTCCTCACCGGGATCCTCGAGGTCGACCCGGCCATCGCCGACGCCGCCTGGATCGTCGGCACGACGCTCGTCGGCGCGTTCCTGTTCAACACCGCCGTCGCGATCCGCCAGCAGGGCGGCGAACTCGAGCGGATGTACGACTGGACGACCTGGCGCGAACAACGGTACGACCGCAGCGAGTAACGGCACTCGAACGAGGTCACTCGAGATAGCCCAGATCGGCGAGTCTGGCTTCGACATCTGCGTCGGCGGTCTCGACGGACTGGCGCTCGTCGGCGCGGGGATACGACCGTTCGCCGACCGGGTCGACACAGGGGAGGACCGACCCGTCCATCCGATCGCCGGCTGGGACACCGAGTGTCGCAAGGACCGTCGGTGCGATGTCGAAGAGATGGGCGTCACCGAGTCCGCGGGCGTGGTCGATACCCGCTCCGTGGACGGCGATCGTCCCCTCGAGTTTGTGGTTCCAGGGTTCGGTCGGCTGGCCGAACGCCTCCCCGCGAAGCGTCGCCGAGAGGAAGTGATCGAACTCCGCGGGGACGGTGACGATGTCGACGGCACGATCGCTTTCGGGACCGTGGAAGTAGTCCTCCCGGGGGCGAACGGCCGCGAACAGCGGCTCTCCCTCCGGGGTCGTCACCGACCGTAGGGCGTCGATCAGTTGCGTGCGGACGACCTCGTACTCTTCCTCGGGGACGACGCCGTTTGGCTCCCGTCCCTCGAGATTGATGCGAACGCCGAGTTCGATCCGTGAACGGACGTAGGCGTCCGACTCGGGAAAATCGACCTGGGTCGCGCCGGCCGAGACCATCCCCGTCGGCGCGTGGCTCGCGACGAGGTCGGCAAGGCCGAGACGCTCGAGAACGGCCCCGAGGCGCTGGCTCGTCAACCCGAGACGAGCGGCGCTGACCATCGCTCGCTCGCTCACGCCCGCCTCGCGATCGGTGGCCTCCTGGCCGTCTTTGAGCGCGTCGTCTCGCACCGTCGCCCAGGTCGGCATGCCGTCGCCGCCGCGTCGAGTCTCGACGTAGCCCTCGCTGTGGAGGTAGTCGTTGACGCGAAATTCCGTGCCGCGATAGGGGCCCATCCCGTGGTCGCTGGCGACGACGACGGTGTCGGGATCACAGCGCTCGAGGATCGCCGCGAGCTGGCGATCGAGTTCCCGGTAGATCGCCCGGATCGCCGCGTCGTTGTCGGGCTCCTCGTGGAAGATCGAATCCGTCGCCTGGAACTCGAGGAAGCCGAACTCGGGATCGAAGCGGTCGGTCAGATACCGAAACGCCTCACCGCGCATGCGGACGCAGTCGCTGTAGGCCGAACCGAGGTCGGCGGCGTCCTCGTCGGGATAGACGCGGTACTCGCCGATTTCCTCGCGAACGTCCTCGAGCAGCCCCTCGGGGTGACAGTCGGGATCCTCCGGGGCGGTGTAGCCGGGGATCAACGCGCCGTTGAACGGTCGCGTTGGGTGGGTAACCGGCGCGTTGACGACGACGCTGGTCTTGTCGTGGCGATCCAGCAGTTCCCAGAGCGTCGGCTCGCGAACGCCGGTCGCATTGACCACGTCCCACTCGTAGCCCTCGAAAGAGAGAAAGCCGAAGACGCCGTGTTTGCCCGGATTCTTGCCCGTGTAGAGCGACGGCCACGCACTCGCGGTCCAGGGCGGAATCTGGGACTCCAGTCCGGCGCTGGTCCCGTCTCGGTAGATCGACTCGAGGGTGGGGACCTCGTCGTCGTCGAACAGCGGCGCGAGCACCCGATCGCAGGCCGCGTCGATGCCGACAAGCAGCGTTCGAAGGGAGGTGTGTTCGTCCATCGTCGATACCTCCGAGAGCAGGTGCCTTGGTTATGGATTGGGTTCTCGAGGCGAATCCGGTCCTTTCGGGAGCGGTTCGGTTCCATTGGCGCTACAATCGGCGACACTCCGGTTTCGAACAGCCACCGACTATCGGTCGATCACACAAAGCCTATGTGACGTGCTTCGAATCGAACATCGATAAAGATGACAGCAAGACGACCTGAACTCGATCACGCTGGGTTGCTCGCACGCGGACTCGCGTGGTTTCTCGACGGAATCGTCATGTTCCTGGGCGCACTCGCCCTCTTGCTCCCCCTGTTTTTTCTCCTCCCGTCGACACCGAGTTCGCAAGCGGCGGAAGGAGTCGGTGGCTTGGTTGGCCTCGTCTTCGGGATGGTGTACTACGCCGGGACCGAAGCGACGTGGGGCCAGACGCCCGGCAAGATGATGCTCGGCATTCGCGTCGTGAACGTGGACGGTCGCCCCTGTAGTGCGGCGGGTGCAGTGATCCGAAACATCACGAAAGTGCTCGGCGGCTCGGCCATCTTCCCGGTGCTCGTCGCCATCATTCTGATCCTGGCGACCGACGACGACCAGCGACTCGGTGACATGCTCGGCGGTACGACGGTCGTCCACGCGTAGCGGTCCGTTGCCAGTTCCGTCCCCGCTCGATTGTCGGGTACCGTCGGCGGGACGATACACGCTATCGACACCCCCACTCACTTGACACTGTCGTACAGCGACGCCACCGTCTGCATCCCCCACGAGCCGTACTCGAGGCTGTAGTAGGTCTCGAGGTCGGGGTTGAACTTCGCCTTGTAGCGGTTGATTCGGCGGTTGTCGGCCCCGACGAGGTCGTAGGTCTCGAGACCGCGCTCGCGGGCGTCGCAGATGATCGCCCAGTCGAGCAGGTCGTTCGTCGGCACGTCGACGTCGGCGTCGGTGCGAACCCCCCCCATCCACCGGCCCGTCCGGGAACCGTACTCGAGGGCCAGAATACCCCCGACGAACGCCCCGTCCACGCGCAGGGCGTAGGGTCGGACGGCACCGGTTTCGAGTTCGTCGGCCAGATCGAGGACGAACCCGAGGGGGACGCCGAAGCTGATTCCTTGGGATTCGTAGCGGTGCTCGACCTGCTCGAAGATGCGCCGACTATCCTCGCGGTCGTCGACCGTGATCTCGTAGGCGTCGTCGGCCGTGTTCGTCACGTTTCGGCGCGCGTCGCTGCTGAACGACGCGAGGAGGGCGTCCTCGTCGCGGCCCAGATCGACGGCGTAGGTGTACTCCGGCGTGGTCTCGTAGCCGCTCCAGCCGAAGGGCCGAACGTCGTCGACACCGGTCGCAGTTCGAACGTGGCCGTACTTCGGCCCGAGTTCGGCAGTGATCCACTCGAGACAACCGTCGATGAAGCGGCTCCGTCGCTTCTCGCGCTTGCGCTGTTTGAGTTTCCCCATGTTCAGAAACGCCGGGCCGAGGTAGGGTACTCGGAGGTGTGGCGGGGGCGAAAAGACCGTCGTAACCGGTCCCTTCCGGAGTTCGAACACCGGGAAGACGCCGACTGGCTCCTGGCCCTTGAATCCGATCAGCGGGTGCAACGTCGCGCCGGCGTGGTCGGCCTGCACGCGAAGCGCCTCGAGTTCGTGACAAGCCGTTCCCTGGGGCGAGCGCTCGACGTAGCCGTTCCAGCGCTCGAGATCGTCCTCGGTGGCGACGCGAACGTCGATACTCATCGCCGACCCCACCCGGCGGCGCCGTTCGGTCCGTCGTGCTGTGTTCGGTCCATACCCGGCCCCACGCCCGACGAGCACTTTGTAAGGGGCCGCCGGACGCGGAACCGCCTCGTCGGATGGGGTCCGTTCCGACGGGTATGCGCTGAGTAACAATGTCCGAACCGCTCGAGGATCGGGTAACTCCACTGTCTATGAGAGACACTACGACCAATACGACCGGCTCCGGAACCGCGACCGGCCAGGGGATTAGCCGCCTCGTGGACATCACGCCAACCGATCTGGTCGCAACCGTTTCGTTCGTCACTGTCGCCGCCGTCTGCCTGCTCGTCGTCGATGTCGCCTCGCCGTTCCTCCGCACCGCAGTCGGATTGCCACTACTCTTTCTCGCACCGGGATACACGGTCGTTGCGATCCTGTTTCCGCGTGCGAAACCGCTCGAGTCCGCCGACGAGGGCGGGGTCGTCGCTCAGACGGTGCCGGTCAGCGACATCGAACGGCTCGCGCTCGCGTTCGGACTCAGCGCCGCGTTGCTTCCGCTGTTCGGACTGGCCATCGCCGCGCTGTCGGGAGGGATTACAGCACCGGTCGTCGTCACGGTCGTCTGTACGTTCGTCTACAGCGGCGTCTTCGTCGCGGCGATGCGACGGTTTCGAGCGCCGACCGAGGATCGGTACCGATTCGGACTCCGACGACGACTTGGCGGTCTCCGGCGGTCACTGTTCGGGACCGGCTCGGCCGTCCACACTGCCGTCAACCTCCTGCTCGTCGTCGCCATGCTCGTGGCGCTGACGAGCGTCGGCTACGCGCTCGTTACGCCCCAAG
Source organism: Salinadaptatus halalkaliphilus (assembly GCF_006543045.1). Taxonomy (GTDB): domain Archaea; phylum Halobacteriota; class Halobacteria; order Halobacteriales; family Natrialbaceae; genus Salinadaptatus; species Salinadaptatus halalkaliphilus. The sequence continues at coordinate 57,639 of NZ_RBZW01000077.1, forward strand.
ACGCCGAACAGTACACCGAACTCCAGTTGCTCACCGAAGACGACGCGGGCGAGTACGTCGCCGCCGAGTACCCCGACCACGTCGACTCGGACGGTAATGTCGCGCTGACGGTCGCCGTCGAAAACCAAGAAGGCGAACGGACCGACTATACGGCCGTCGTTCAAGAACAATGGGTCGCCGACGGCGACGTCTTCGATCGGACGACGCTCGAGGAGACCGACTACAGCGTCGCCGACGGCGAGACAGCCTACGGCGACCACAACGTGACGCCAACCGCCGAGAGCGGCACCGTTCGCGTCGCTGTCTTGCTGTACGACGGGGACGTCCCCGACACGCCCACGACCGACAACGCCTACCGCTACGGCTACGTCTGGCTCGAGATCGGGGACGATCCTGAAGCGCTTGCCGACGAGTAGACGCCTGACCGTGCCGACCAGCCTCCGTCTCTTTTCGGACAGCTGCCCGAATCGGATCGCTCGAGAAGCGAGTCGTTTCTCGTCGACAACGAGTCTATAACAAGGACTGTCATCGCCAAATGGTCGCGTAGCTACGAATGTCTCCTCAGTCAGCGGGCGACGACGGATTGTTTCGGAAGCTAGCACTCGCTATCGGGTTTCTCGCCGTCGCAGCCAGTGCGCTTCTCGCACATGCATCGCCGGCGACCGGCTACGAAATATCGATCTATGCGATGACGCCGTCCGGCGTCTGGGCGGGGCTGTTCGTGGCGATGGCCGTCGCACTGGCAGTCGCTTTCGTTCCCGCACCCGACGATCGCTACGGCACTCGAGCGATCGCGTTGGTTCTGGGCGGGTCGGGAATGATCGTCTTCGCCGGGTTGCCGATCATCCGCGGCTATCACTACTTCGGACACCACGACTCGTTGACCCACCTCGGCTGGGCACGCGCAATTAGTGAAGGGACGATTACCCCGTTCGATCTCTTCTATCCCGCGATTCACACTGTAACGGTCGTGCTCAATACGGTGCTCGAGCTCCCCTTGACCCGGGCGCTGTTGGTCGTCGTCCTCGTCTCGATGCTGGTCTTTTGTCTCTTCGTTCCTCTCACCGTCGGGACGATCACCGACGACCGCCAGGCGGTTCTCGTCGCTACCTTCTCGAGTTTCCTGTTGTTGCCGATCACGACGATTTCGATGTACCTGTCGGCTCACGCGATGTCTCAGGCGGTGTTGTTCTCGGCGCTGCTCGTCTACTGTTTCGTCACCTATCTTCGCACGGATCGCTCCGTCGGGACGGTCTCGGCTATCGGGCTCGCATTCGCGCTCGTCTCGGTCGCCGCCGTCGTCTATCACCCACAGCTCGTCGCCCACCTGATCGTCGTCTTCCTAGGTATCTGTGCGGTCCAGTTTCTCGCTCGGCGTGTCGCCCGTAACGGACAGATCGCCGACCAGACGCCGGTGTACGGTCACTCGCTGTTTCTCGTCGCGCTGTTTCTGATCTGGACCGCCGACGACGGCTTCTTCCTCGAGACGGTCGAGTACTTCCTCTCCTCGGTCGTCGAGTTTCTCCTCGGGATGGGTGGCACGGCCGGCGACACCATCGCAACGCAGGGTGCATCACTCACCGCGGTCGGCGGCAGTCTGCCGGAGATCTTTCTCAAACTGTTCGCTACCCATCTCGTCTTCACGCTACTCGTAGGCGCACTCGCACTGGGACTGGTCGTCGCTCGGCACTCGGCGTGGCTGTCCTCGGTACGTGCGGAGACGACGTACTTCCTCGTCGCACTCGCCGCACTCGGGCCGGTGTTCGTCGCGTACTTTTTCGCGTCCGGCTCGAGCATGTACTTCCGCGTGTTCGGCTTGATGATGGTGTTCGTCACGATCCTCGGCTCGATCGCCATCGCCGGCCTCGTGGCCCGGCTCTCGAGGCGGCCGATAGACGACGATTCCGGAAGGCCCACCGACGCCGGCCGAACGGTCTCGGGTCACCCGCTGCTCGCCGTAGCCTTCGCGCTATTGCTCGTGGTATCGCTCGCCGCGGTCTTTCCCTCGCCCTACACTTACACGCCGTCGCCACACGTCAGCGAGCAGACGATGCACGGCTACGACTCGGCGTTTGCAGCCCAGGACGACGACGTCGACTTCCTCGGGCTTCGGGACGGTCCGAATCGGTTCGACGACGCCGTCAACGGGAACGCCGAACGGAGTTGGCGCCATATCGACATCGAGGCCGAAGATCTCAGAGACGGGCTGCCCGACGCCTACGACGAAGATCGGTATCTGGCGGTGACCCAGAAGGACTACGAACGCGAGGTCGTCGCCTACCACGAACTGCGCTACTCCGAGGGCGAACTCGAGTCGATCGGCGCCGAACCCGGCGTCGATCGGATCCAGTCCAACGGCGAGTTCGATCTCTACTACGTCCACGGCGAACCGGACGGAGTGTAACGTCGCTCGAGCGTCGGCTACCGAGCGATCTCGAGAACGCAAACCTGTACAGACGCCGTCGAAATCCGTAGCGAATGATACAAACGGCCTGCTGGATAGAGAGCGTTATCTGATACGGACCGTTGTAGTTCTTTACCGGTGATCACCGACCCCGTCCGGGTGATCACCGGTAAAACGCTACAACAATCCGTATGAGTGAACATGAAGAGCAGGCGTGCATCTACGTGACTGTGACTTTTCATCCAAATGTGCGCATACCTACATTTATCCTCGCAATATACTTTTCACCCGGATTCGACTATTATCCGTTATGACCGAAAACGCACCCGAGGATATCTCCGATTCGATTCGATATCGCGGAAAAGCGATCGATGACGCTGGGTGGATTCCCGAATTCCTCGCCGACCAGGAGACCGGTGTGCTCGGGCTCGTCGATGACGACACCCCACACCTCGTGACCCAGCTCTTCGTCTACGACTCCGAGGCGAGCAGCATTTTCCTTCACGGCGCACAGGCCGGGTATGCTCACGATCTCGTCGAAAACGGCGAACAGCCACGGGCCTCTTTCACGACGAGTGAGAAGGGGCGGTACATTCCAGCCGACGAACCGGTTAACTTCACCGTCGAATATTCGAGCGTGGTCGCTTACGGATCGATCGATTTCCTTACCGATCGGAAAAGGAAACGGGACGTTCTCGAGCAGTTCATGGCGAAATTCGCTCCCCAACTGACGGCGGGTGAGGATTACGAGCACATATCCGAGGAATCCATCGACCGGACGGCCGTCTACCGTCTCGACGTGGACTCTTGGAGCGGAAAAAAGGGATGGAAGGAACCCGACCATCTGGGAGCCTACGATTTGGATTCGATTCGATAACTAGTACCGTCCCAACCGTCGACTGCTGGGACGAATCGACCCCACAGCCGGATCCGACCCATCAGTGGAGGCTTGGGACGCCACTCGCGCTCGAGCGCTCCTTAGAGGTCGACGCGATCGAACCGGTAGAGCGCGATGGCGATCGGAGCGACGATCCAGAACAGGAGGATAATAAACGAGAACCAATCCTGCAGATAGAACGGCACCGAACCGTCGAACATCGCCTCCTCGAGGGCGACACCGAGTTCGGTTTCCGTCGCACCGGTAACGATCGAGAGCGCGTTGGAGTAGGCGTTGCCGGGATCGATCGAATCGATGAAGAACGCCCAGTCGGGAAGACGCTCCGCCTCGAAGCTCTCGCCGTTGACCTCGAGGGTGTAGGTTTCGGGGGAGAGATACCCCCAGCCGATCAGCGTCTGGATCGCCTGGATGATGGCGTTCCAGACGATATAAAACAGGACGAAGACGCCGAACATCGCCGCGCCGGCAATGGTCGTCGAACGCGTAAGCGACGACAGGGAGACGGCGATGCTGGTGTAGGCGATGCCATAGAGGATCGACATCGCGAGCAAGCCGACGTAGTCGACGACATCGAAGCTTCCGAGCATCGCGGCGACGATGACGCCGGCCAGTGCGAAGCCGACGGTCAGCGACAGCGAGAGGACGGCCGACCGACCGATGAGTTTGCCGAGCAACACGTCCTTTCGGGAGTGGGGCAGCGAGAGCAGGATTTTGATGCTCCCGGATTCGCGTTCGCCGGCGATCGACTGCCAGCCCAACACTAACGCGATCAACGGAAGCACGAGTAACGTGGCGTAACTGACTAAGATGACGAGAAATTCGGTCGTAGCGCCCGCTTGCGCGATGTTTTCACCGAAGTACGCCAGCCCACCGGCGATCGCGACCAGCAGCATGAAGAAGAACGAACTCAGTCCCCAGAACAGCCACGACCGAACCGAATCCTGGAAGTCCTTTTTGGCGATCGCGCGAACGCTCTCGAGGTTGATCGAACTCGAGGGGGCCGTCGTACTCGTCTCCGTCCCCGACCCGGTTTCGGTGCTCATGGTGCCTGCACCTCCGCCTCGGTATCGGTCGTGTAGGATCGAAACACGTCGTCGAGCGAGGCTTCCTCGGTCGAGAAGTCTTCGACCTCGATGCCGCGGTCCTCGAGTTCGCCGAGGACCGCGGTCTTCGAGCCGTCGACGGCGACGACGAGCGTGGGCTGTGTGTCGCCCTCGACGGTGGCGTTGTCGACGTCCGGCAGCGAACGCACCGCCTGCAGGGCGTCGTCGTCGATATGGTCGACGGCGATGTGGAGGCTCGTTCCGCTGGAGACGGAGTCGCGGAGGCCGCCGACGGTGTCGATGGCGACCATCTCGCCGTTTCGGAGGATGCCGACGCGGTCGCAGACGGCTTCGACCTGTTCCATGATGTGACTCGAGAAGAAGACGGTCGCCCCGCGTTCGTTTTCTTCGCGGACGAGGTCACGCATCTCTCGGGCGCCGTTGGGGTCGAGCCCGGTCGAGGGCTCGTCGAGGATGAGCAGATCCGGCTCGCCGACCAGTGCCATCGCGAGCATGAGTCGCTGGGACATTCCCTTCGAGAAGCCGCCTGCTTTCTTGTCGATGGCGTCGGCCAGGCCGACGCGCTCTAAGAGCGCCTCGGGATCCTCGTGAGTCCCTTTTGACTCGATGGCGAACTCGAGGTGCTGGCGGGCGGTCAGCCGGTTGTAGGTCTCGACGCCTTCCGGGAGGACGCCGGTTCGAGCCCGGATCTCGCGGCTGTGGGCCTGGGCGTCGAAGCCGAGCACCTCGACCTGACCGCTGGTCGGCCGAATAAAGTCGAGGATGGCGTTGATCGTCGTCGACTTTCCTGCACCGTTGGGACCAAGGAAGCCGAATACCTCGCCTTCCTGGACCTCGAAGGAGAGGTCCTGAAGCGCGAGTTCCTGACCGTAGGATTTAGTCAGGTTGTCGACTGTGATAGCGGGCATGGCTGTGCCAACACGCCGTTTCCCGATAAGGTTTGTCACTCGCGACCAATAATATACGTAATTATGATACAGAAATAAATCCTCTCGAGCGTCAAATCGGCTCGTCGGGATCGTACTGGTTCGCAGTGCGCGTGGCCTCCGTGGCGTAGCGCTCGCGGATCTCGTCGTCGGAGACTGCCTCGAGATCTGACTCGGGAATATCGGCCGCGGCAGTGACCGGCGAGCCGGTCTGTAGTGCCGTCGAGGAGCGTTCCCGTCGTTGATACTGCGTTCCATCCGGGGTGGCATAGACGATCGTGACGATGTTTCGATCGCCGAACTCGCGTTTGACCAGCCAACAGCGAACCGTCGACTCTGACATGGACGGGCGTTCGGGGGCGATCGCCGAGAAAGTGTCGTGTTCGTCCACATCCGTGGCTCCTCGATCGCTCGTCGTGCTGGAGGTGCCCTCGAGTCGTAGCCGCGGTCGGGGCGGACGGCATCCGACGACGGGCGGCCGATCGGTACGAACTGCAACTGACAGCAACGTATTTGCGTGTCGATAGTCCAGATACTATCGATAGCCGAATGGCGTGGACCGACCGCATCGATCAGTTGCTATACGAGGGCGAAAGCGAGCAGCAACGGGTCACGGTCGGGCAAGCGACGATCGTGGTAACGAGCCATCGCGTCCTCGCGTTCACGCCCGATGGCGACCAGCAGTACTGGTCCGTCGACCGGCCGAACGTCGACACCGTCACCGTCGAATCGACGGGATCGATCCGGTATCTCCTGTGGACGGTCGGCCTCGCCTGTCTGGCGATTGCCGGAGCCATCACGGCACTCGTGTTCAGTTTCACGAGTCTCGTGTCGACGCCCGACCTCGATTCCGAGTCGGCTGCCGACGGCTCGGGCGCTGGCGCCACCGATATCGCGACCGAATCGATCGCGACTATCGAATCGATGCTGGCGATCATCGACGTCGCAGTCGTCGTCACCAGCGCGCTCGCGATCGGGCTTGCAGCCGCGTGTTTCGTCCTCTACGTCCGCTCTCGCTCTCGCCAGCTGGTCCTCTCCGTGCTCGGCGGGGACGATCTCGCGATTCCCGTCGGCAGCGAGACCGTCGGGACCACACCCATGGAACTCCAGAACGCGATTCGGCCGGGGCCGATCCTCGAGACCGATACCGCTCTCGAGGACCTTCGTGACGACGTGGCGACCGAACCGGCCGACGCCGATGCTACTGCGAGTCGCCCGTTCTCGGAGATGGCCACAGGGAAGACGACGGTCAAGGAGACGACCGCAGCGTCCGAGTCCGAGTCGAGCCGGAGCCAGCGAGACCGGTGGCACGACGAGACCCGCGACGAACCCGATGGCTGGGCCGACGACCCAGACCAGGCAAAGGGTAGCGATCTCGAGTCGAGTCCGCCGGGCGCGGTCGACCGATCGCTCGCCCGGGAGCAGGCCGAGCCGTTCGATCGGGAGCCCTTCGACCCCGACCGACCCGAATCGAACGGCGGGGGCGTCGATCTGGAGACGGCCGACGAATTCGATCCCGGAAGCTCGGCGGCAACTGCGGACCACCACGGCTCGCCGAACACCCTCGAGGACGACGATGACGACACAGCGCTCGAGCGAACGGAGACGGGCGCGTTCGAGTTCGATACGCCCTGGAGCGAGTCTACAGGCGAGACGAACGAGGCGCCCGAGAATACAGCCGATCGGAGCGACGAGACGCTCGAGTGAACCGACCCGCCGATCGCCAACGGGCGAGGGTCGTCGAACGTCTGCCGCCGTCGGTCCCTCGTTTTCGTCGGCCCGTGACGGTAGGCTCAAAGCCACCGACTCCCTAGGACCGCCGATGAACGCTGACGGGGTTCGTGAGCGGACGCGACAGTTGCCGCGTGAGCCCGGCGTCTATCAGTTCCAACGGGACGGAACGACCCTCTACGTCGGCAAAGCCGTCGATATCCGCGATCGGGTTGGCTCCTACGCCGACCCTCGAAGTGCACGGATCGAGCGGATGGTCGATCGCGCCGACGGGATCGAAATCGCCGTCACTGACACCGAAACGCAGGCGCTGTTGCTCGAGGCGAATCTAATCAAGCGCCACCAGCCTCGGTACAACGTCCGGCTCAAAGACGATAAATCCTACCCGATGGTCCAGCTGACCGACCACGACGCGCCACGGATCGAGATCACTCGCGATCCATCGGCGTCGGCGACCGTCTTCGGTCCCTACACCAGCAAGGGGACTGTCGAGACCGTCGTGAAGGCCCTGCGGGAGACCTACGGCCTCCGGGGCTGTTCGGATTACAAGTACGCGAACCGCGACCGCCCCTGTCTGGACTACGAGATGGGCCTCTGTACTGCCCCCTGCACCCGCGAGATCGACCTCGAGCGCTACGGCGAAGATGTCTCCGCGGTCGAACGGTTCCTCGAGGGCGAGACGGGGATTCTGGCCGATCCCTTGCGCCGCGAGATGGAATCGGCCGCTCAGGACCAGCAGTTCGAACGCGCGGCCAATATTCGGGACCGCCTCGAGACGGTCGAGCGGTTCCACGGCGAGGGCGGCGAGGCCGTCCAGTCGGTCGGCGACGAGCGGGGCGTCGACGTTCTCGGCGTCGACATCGCTGGCGAGGACGCGACGGTCGCCCGCCTGCGCGCCGAGGACGGGAAACTTGTCGATCGAGAGCGCCACACACTCGACGCGCCGGGTGCATCGCCGGCCACGGATTCACCGGGCCCATCGCCAACGACGGATGCACCGAATGCGCCGACAGCCAGCGATTCGCCGGACGACGAGGCCGGGGTTCCGGCCGTCCTCGCAGCCTTCATCGTCCAGTACTACGCCGAGCGCGATCTGCCGGACGCACTGTTGCTACCCGAACGTCAGGGTGACGACGAGGTCGAGGCCTGGCTCGAGGCCGAAGGCGTCGCCGTCCGCGTCCCGGGTGCCGGACGGGAAGCCACGCTCGTCGATCTCGCGCTGAAAAACGCCCGCCGTAACGTCGGTCGGCGCGACGAGTGTGCCGCGTTAGCCGACGCGCTCGCGCTCGAGTCGGCGAGTCGGATCGAGGGCTTCGACGTCAGCCACGCCCAGGGCCGAGCGGCGGTCGGGAGCAACGTCGCCGTCGTCGACGGCAGCGCCGAGAAGAGCGACTACCGTCGGAAGAAACTCACCGATCAGAACGACGACTACGACAACATGCGCGCGTTGCTCGCGTGGCGCGCCCGCCGCGCCGTCGACGGTCGAGACGATCGGCCCGACCCCGACTTGCTGGTGATCGACGGCGGCGACGGCCAACTCGAGGCCGTTCGCGACGCGCTCGAGGCCGTCGGCTGGGACGTACCGGCGGTCGCCCTGGCAAAGCATGAGGAACGGGTGATTACGCCCGACAGTACGTACGCCTGGCCCGACGACGCACCGCATCTGCATCTGCTCCAGCGGGTTCGAGACGAGGCCCACCGGTTTGCCGTCCAGTACCACCAGACGATCCGGGACGACGTGACGACCGTCCTCGACGACGTTCCCGGAATCGGTCCCGAGACGCGAAAGCGCCTCCTCAGGCGCTTTGGCAGCGTCGACACCGTCCGCAACGCGAGTCTCGAAGATCTCCAAAGCGTCCCCGGAATCGGCCAGCAGACCGCCGAGACGATCAAATCGCGGCTGTAGCCTCGATCGAAGCGGGCGACACACCGCTCTGGAACGGCGGAGTGGTGAGACGAACCCCCTTCCGTCAGTTCCGGCGCGACCGCAACCCGTTGTGTCGGACGGGGGCGTCGGGACGACCGCCCGTCTGAGGGGTTTTCCGCATTCTGAATGTTTTCCATGCTCGAGACTCGACTGGTGGTGTGAGTGTTCGGACAGTCCCGGGGTTGTCGAGTATTTGGTCGAATCCCTACCGGCGACGATGGCTGTTGTGGGGTATCCTTGCCCTCTCGTTTTTACTGGTAAGCGTTTACCGTCTCTCGACGGCGGTCATCGCGGGGTCGGTGATGGACGCCTTCGCCATCACGGGTGCACAACTCGGAACGCTCCACGCAATATTTTTTATCGTCTACGCGCTGATGCAGATTCCGACGGGAATTCTCGTCGATAAGGTCGGTCCCAGACGGACCGCAGCAGCCGGCGCGGCCGTGATGAACGTGGGTGCAGTCTGGTTCGCCCTGACGACTAGCTACGCCGGGGCCCTCGGTGGCCGCTTTTTCATCGGGCTCGGCGGCAGCGTGATCTTCGTCTCGATGATCCGATTCTGTGCGAACTGGTACCGAGCCGACGAGTTCGCGACGATGAACGGCATCTGTTTCGCGGTCGGTGGGTTCGGCGGCCTCCTTGCAACGACGCCGTTTGCCGTCCTCGTCGAGTTCGCGGGCTGGCGAACGTCCGTCGCGGCGCTTGGTGCGATCGGACTGGTCGCGGCGGTCGCGACGTTCGCGTTCGTCCGTGATTCTGCCGCTCGAGCGGACCTGCCGGCTATCGAGGGCGTTCCGGAACAGCCGGAGTTGTCCGTCACGGAGGTCACGACGTTTACCCGCCGTATCGTCTCCGATCGGTGGACCTGGATCACCGCCGTCATGCTGTACTGTACCGGCGGGGTGAATCTAACGTTAGTCGGCCTTTGGGGCATTCCCTACGTCGTCCAGACCTACGATACGTCGGTCACCGTCGCCTCGATGATAACGCTCTGTGGCGGGATCGGTGCCGTCGTCGGCCCGCCCACATTCGGCCGGCTCTCCGACGCCGTCGACTACGACACCGAATTTATCATCGCCAGCGCCGTTAGCTACACCGTCGTCCTCGGCTCGCTCGCCGCCATCGGCGATCCCCCGATGGTCGCCGTCGGTCTCGCGTTTTTCCTAACCGGTAGCCTGTTCGGCGCGTTCGTCCTGACGTTCCCGATGATTCAGGCCCGCTACGACGAGCGAGCGAGCGGTATCGCCGTCGGCGCGATCAACGGCGCTTCGTTTTTCGGGGCTGCGACCTTCCCCACCCTGATGGGGTGGGCACTGGACGCCTACTGGACCGGCGAGTTCCACGACGGCGCACGTGTCTACACCGAAACCGGCTACCGACTCGCGTTCGCCATCGGCGCAATCGCCGGCCTCGTTGCGGTCTGTTGTGCCGTCTGGATCCATCGCCAGGATCGATAATCCGCCTCGAGCCACTCCTCTGGTACCATCCGCCTCGAGTCACTCCCATCGCGGCCGGTTGGCACGCGCTCGCTGGCTGCCACTGGACGCTTCCGGCCTGCGTTGCGACGGCAAGGACAGCGTTCACCCTTCGGACAGTTCTCTACTCCCACATGTCGAACGACGACGATCTCGAGGACTTGCTCGAGGAACTCGACGAACAGCGCGACCTCGAGAGTTCACAGCAACTGCTCTCCATTCGAACGGAGCGCCGACGGTACGACAAACCGGTGACGATCGTCGAGGGGTTTGACCTCGAGACGAGCGAACTCGAGTCGATCGCGTCGGACCTCAAGAGTTCGATCGGAACGGGCGGCACCGTCGAGGACGGCCGCATCGAACTCCAAGGTGACCATCGTGACCGGGTTCCCGACCTCCTTCGGGATCAGGGCTTCGACATCCAGGCGTGATGCGGTGTTGCGGCGTCGGCGTCGATAGCACCCCAAATTCGCGGACGTCGTCGATCGTAAACGTTCGCTCGTAGGTTCGGGTCTCTCCCTCGACTGGTCGGCTCATGTATCGGTCTCGTCCAGCCGGACGCGTCGGATCGGCAACAACCATCAGGACGCCGAAGATATCGGACGGCGGCCTCGAGAGAACCGTAACGCTCGAGCACCGTCACCGCCGACGAGTCGCTATGAGCAAGTGGCTCCAGAGCGGGCGGCGTCGCGACATCTGCGTGCTCCTCGCGGCCGAGGGCGAACTGCGCGGCCAACAACTCAAGTCTCGCCTCGAGTCCCACTACGACGACCGACTCGAGCCCAAATCGTTCTACGGCTCGCTGTCAGCGCTCGTCGACGCCGGCTTCGTGACGACCGGGACAGACGGCATTCACGATGTCTACAGGCTGACTGACGCCGGACAGCGGCGAGTGAACGACCACTACGAGTGGCTCCAGACGTGCCTCGAGGACGCCGAGTAGTCGACGGATCACCCGTTCGAACGAAAAACTGCCGAGGTCGTCACGCTTCGTCGCCTGTTGTGACGAATCGGGTAGCTGGGCGTCGCAAAACCGACCTGCCGAATACAAACGTCTATAATATAGTGGATTATGCGTATTTTGTTACGCTATGTTTCGAACTCGCGGACAAATACACAACACTTAACCGTGTACTGGGCTTCGGTTGAATCGCAATGGCAAACGGTAAGGTTGATTTCTTCAACGACACAGGCGGTTACGGTTTCATCGAGACTGAGGATGCTGACGACGACGTTTTCTTCCACATGGAGGACGTTGGCGGTGAGGATCTGACGGAAGGTACCGAGATCGAGTTCGACATCGAACAGGCCCCCAAGGGTCCGCGCGCGACCAACGTCGTTCGCCTCTAACTACGGTTCTACCCGTCGCCTGACGGCGACAGTACGTACCGCTGCATTTTATAGCAACCTGACTCGAGAGCGGCCGTGCTGACGTTGCGTCGAACGGGCTACTCCTCGAGCAACTGGTCGCCGATCGTATTGCGCAGCACTTCGCTCGTTCCTTCGTAGATTTCGTTGAGTTTCGCGTCGCGGTAGAATCGCTCGGCCGCGAAGTCTTTCGTGTAGCCATAGCCGCCGTGGATCTGGACGCCCTCGTTGGCGACCTCGCGGCTCACCTCGGAGGCGTAGAGTTTGGCCTGGGAGGCGTCTTTGATGTAGTCCTCGCCGCGGATCTTCTTGTCGGCGGCCTTGTGCATCAGCATTCGGGCGGCCTGAATCTTCGTATCCATATCGGCGAGCTTGTGTTTGATCGACTGGAACTCGCCGATCGGCTGGCCGAACTGCTCGCGTTCTCCCGCGTAGTCTCGAGCCGCCTCGAAGGCGCCCCTGGCGATGCCGACGCCGCGAGCCGCGATGGTGATCCGGCCGCCGTTGAGGGTTTTTAGCGCGTGAACGAACCCGTCGCCTTCCTCACCGAGCAGGCGGTCCTCGGGGATTCGCATGTCGTCGAATCGGAGTTCCGCGGTCGGACACCCCTTGTCGCCGAGTTTCTCCTCGGTGCCCTCGACGATGAATCCGTCGTCGTCTTCGGGGCGGACGACGAACGACGAAATGCCCTTGTTGCCCGCCTCGGGGTCCGTCTTCGCGAACACCGTCACCGTGTCGGCGACGGAGCCGTTCGAGATCCAGAGTTTGCCGCCGTCGATGACGTACTCGTCGTCGTCTTTCTCGGCGGTGGTCTCCATCGCCGGCACGTCGCTCCCTGCGCCCGCTTCCGAGAGCGCAAACGCGCCGATGTCCTCACCCGCAGCAAGCGGCGTCAGATACGTCTCCTTCTGGAACTCGTCGCCAAATTCGTAGAGCATGTTGCCAGCCAGCGACGTGTGGGCGGCGACGATCGTCCCGAGCCCACCCGACCCTCGAGAAATCTCCTCGAGGCCGATCGCATACGAGTGGTAGTCCAGCCCAGCGCCGCCGTACTCCTCGGGGAAGGGCATCCCCAGCAGCCCCAGATCGGCCATCTCGTCGACGAGATCCTGGGGAAACTCGTCGTTGTGGTCGATCTCGTCGGCGGCGGGGACGACCTCCTCGTCGACGAATTCCGAAACCATGTCTCGGATCTGTTGCTGTTCGGCCGAGAGTGCAAAGTCCATACGCGATCTATCGTGGCGTCCCGTTGTTATTGTTGTTGCTGTGGATCGGTACAGTAAACCGTCTCACGCGGCGTCGATACCCTCGAGCGCCCGCTCGATCGGCTCGTCGCCAGCGAGGAGTTCGAACGTCGCGCCGGCGAGATCGTCTCGCTCGAGCGCGGCCACGAGCGTTTGCGCGACATCTTCGCGCGGAATATCGCCGTCGCCGAGTTCGAAGTCACCGACGCGAATCGTCCCGTCACCGGGTTCGTTCGTCAACTCGCCCGGGCGCACGATCGTGTGAGCCAGATCGCTCTCCCGAAGGAAATCGTCGGCGGCTGCCTTCGCGACGAGATAGTCCTCGAGGGCGTCGGGACCGGACTGGGGATCGTCGGCCCCCATCGAACTGAGCATGAGAAATCGCTCGACGCCCGCCTCTTCGGCAGCCTCCACGAGATTGATCGCGCCGTCGCGGTCGACGCCGTAGACGTCGCCCCCGCCGGATCCCGCGGTGAAGACGATTGAATCGCGGCCGTCGACGGCGTCTTCGACCGATTCGGTCAGGTCCGCGACGATCGGATCGGCACCCAGCGATTCGATCTCGTCGGCCTGATCGTCGTCCCGGATCATGCCAGCGACGGCGTGGTCGCTGTCGGCCAGGATGTCCGTGACGTACTGTCCGACCTGTCCGTGTGCGCCGGCGACGAGAACGTTGCGAGTCATACCGAGCGTTCGTGAGCGTTCGAAATAGTCACCACCGCTGAATACGCCGGGCCATCGCCGGTGACCGATCGACGACCGCCGATCGTTGTGAGCGGAATATCCAGCCGGGACCGCGGCGTTTTTCCGGGTTGCGCTCAAATGGGTGGTCGAGTAGATGACCTCCGGCCAGCCCGAACTCACAACTGACGCCGATCTGGAGTGGTGTTTCGACGCGGTACACGGCGTTTCGCGGACCTTCTCGATCACGATCGATCGGCTCGAGGAGCCGATGGCGAGTCACATCTGTCTCGGCTATCTTCTCTGTCGCATTGCCGATACGATCGAAGACGCGGGTCACATTCCGCCGGAGACCCAGACCGAGCTATTGACCGAATACGATCGGTTGCTCGATCCCGACACCGATCGCCCCGTCTCGGCCTTTATGGCCGATGTCGAACCCTGGATTCCCGAGGAGACAAACGACGACTGGGAGGTCGTTGCCGAGACGCCGCGCGTGCTTCGGACGTTCGAATCACTCGAGGAAGAGCCCCGCGAGATCATGCGCGAGCCGGTTCGGGAACTCGTCGACGGCATGGCGATGTTCACCGACCGCTACGCCGACGAGGGCGGGCTGCGCTTACAGACGCTCGAGGAACTCGAGGAGTACTGCTGGTACGCTGCCGGTACCGTCGGCACGCTCATCACCGGGCTGGTCGCACGCGGTGCCTCGGAGGACCGAGCTCAGGAGATGCGGGACAACGCCCGCTCGTTCGCGTTGCTGTTGCAACTGGTCAACATCGCTAAAGATGTCGAGTCGGACTATCACGAGGAGAACAACGTCTATCTGCCCGCCGAGTGGCTCGCCGAAGAGGACGTTCCCATCGAACACGTCACCCGCGAGGAGAACCACGGCGCCGTCACCAACGTCATCCAGCGTGTGACCAACCGCGCCGAGACCTACCTCGACGACGCCCATCGCTATCTCGAGGTCGTCCCCGAACGCCACGGCAACCGGCTCTCGGCGTGGGCGATCCCCTACCTGCTCGCGGTCGGCACGATGCGCGAACTCGAGGAACGGCCCGAAGATGTCGTCCAGGAAGGCGACGTGAAGGTACCTCGTGCGGAGGTCTACGAACTCCTGCAAGCGTTCGAGGATGGCGTCTCTCGAGCCCACCTCGAGGAGCTTCGCAAGGAGATGGCCGAGAAGCCGCTCCATCGGTAAGGTCGTCGACTGTTCTGGCCCGCGTCGGTGCTGTCTGCGGTACGTTCGCCCTCGAGCCCGCCGCTCGCGTGACGCTCAAAGTGGCGATCAGCGGTCTCGTAACCGATACAGCGGCCGCTCGAACCGCTGCTGTCTTGCGATTGTCGAGTGTAACGGAGTGAGAATCCGGCGCAGGTCCGCGCTGGGTGGCACACAAACTGGCGCCCCCGAACACGGTTTACTGGACGTCGATTCCGGTGTAACCGCGACTCGAGTGGCGGTTTCGCTGGTACTATCGGACAACGTCCGTATCAGCCGTCGTCGTGGCTCTCGAGCCAGGCCTCGAGCAGTGTGACGACGCTCGTCGCGACGGCGTCGGCGAGACGGTCGGCCGATTCGGAGCAGTTCCAGACGTACGCGCCCGTCGGGGAGACTCCCTCCCACTCGACCAAGCCGCGTCGATCTAACTCGAGGAGGAGGGCCTCGAGGGTCGCCTCGTCGACGGCAACGTCGAACTGGTCCTCGAGGGTGGTGGCGAGTTGTGTCGTCGTCGCGAGTGCGTCGCTGTCGGTATTGGAGAGCGCGGTCGGCGTCAGCGGAGTCGTCGATGGCGAGGGTGGCCGCTCGGGCATACGCAGATATATCGTTTCGATGCCATCCCAATCAACGCCAGTGTACACTACGACAGGGTTCAAGTGCGCCCGCGATACCCCTCGATCGGCGCCGGCGCACTCGCCATCTTCTTGCTCGCGTCAGGGGTCATGCTGCACGACTTCTGGGCCGTCGACGGTGCGGATGCCGACGACGAGATGACTCACTTCCTCGAGAACCGCTTCGGGAGCGGCGCTGCACTCACGTACGTCGCGATTTCCCGGTTCCGTGGCCGTACGCGTTCAATATCGGCTTCTGATACGGAGTACTGTACCGATGTCCCGGCCCAGCCGCCGCCCGGGTCGCGGCTGGGCCGGAACTGACTTCCAGTAACCCGTATGAGAGCACGGGCACCTGTCCGTTGTCGGATGCTGTTCCCAGCTTTGGGGACTGCAGCTACTGCCGACGGGGAACACATCCATGCCGATCCCCACCGAACTCTTCCCTATGAGTGACGAGGACAGTGAGCACGGTCGAGACCTGCTCGAAGACGACCCGACGGACTCGTTCGACCTCGAGCACAGCGACCGCGTCCAGATTGGGGTCACACGCGGCGAAACCGACCTCGAGATGGGTCCGCCGCGGGAGTATCCAGACCGAGGGGATGTCTCGGTACGACCGGCGTCGGTCGATGATTGGTCCGACCGAAGCGAGGCGGACTCTAACCGGCTGGTGCTGTCAGTCGACGCGATGGCCGGCGATCACGCGACGGGTCACGCCGATGTCGTCCTCACACCGGCAGAAGCCAGCACACTCGCATCGACACTCAGCCAGACCGTCCGCTGGATGACGGAGACGAACGGCGAAACGGACACCCCTGACGACGACTTCTGATCCGCCCACTTCGCTCTTACTCCGTAAGGCGATCTCTTCGGCGGTATAACCGACGTTAACCATATATTGTTGGGTACACAACGACAATTGAGAAATAGACATATTAATTACCGTGCACGAACCATGGTGACTCGTGACATAACGTGGCGGGGGACGACTTTAAATTAATCACCGAGCAAGTGGGACCGTTCGCTGCAATCGCGCTATTGATCGGGACGGCACTGGGGATGAGCATTTTCCTCGTGCCGACCCAGATGGCGGCCGAAGCAGGTCCGAGTATCACCATCGCGATCCTGTTGTCGATCGTGCCGATGATACTGGGCGTCTTGCAGCTGTTACAACTCGGCGGGGCGATTCCCGTCGCCGGCGGGGCGTACGTCTACGGATCGCGATTGGTCGGCCCGTTCTGGGGGTTCTTGAGCGTCATCTTACCGGTCATCGCCGTCTGGTCGTACCTTCTGTTCGCTGCGCTCGGGTTCGCGCAGTACCTGCCATTCTTGCTCGAGGCGGTTGGCATCGGCATCGATCCGAACACCACGCTCGTCGTGTGGGCGATTCTCGGCCTGTTTCTCGTGCTTAACTACGTGGGCGTTCAGTTAGCCGCGCGGGTCCAGATCGCGCTGGTGGCGGTGCTCATCGCCGGCATGTTGACGTTCATCGTCGGCGGGCTGTTAGCCTTCGACGCGAGTAACTTCCAGCCGATGTTCCCCGACGGCGAGGGCGAGCCGTTCGCGGGCGGCATGGCGCCGTTCTTCTTGGCGATCGTGTTGCTGTACATCCCGTTCCAGGGCTTCGCGATGATCATCGAGATCGGGGAGGAACTCGAGAACCCGGTCAAGAACATTCCGCGCGTGCTCGCGATCGGGATGTCCTTCGTCGCGTTGCTCTCTATCGCGATCGTCGTCGTGCTGATCGGCGGCGCGTCCTGGGAGGCGGCCGTCGCTGAGGACGGCGGCCCCGTCGACGGTGCGCTCGCGGAGGTCGGCGGCGCCTTCGGGACGCTACCCGACGCTGCGCTCGTGTTCATCGCCGTCGCCGCGTTGATCGCGGCAGCGACGACGGTGAACACGCTGTATACGTCCTACTCGCGGACGGTCATGCGCGCCTCGCGTGACAACGTGTTGCCGAGTTACTTCGCGACGATCCACGATCGGTTCGGGACGCCCCACCGGGCGGTCATCTTCATGGGCGTGCCGCCGCTTGCCGCAGCCCCCTTCGTCGGGATCGCAGATCAGTTCACGGGGCCGGAGTTTCTCGACTGGCTGGTCGTCATCGTCGTCGCCGGCACCTTGCTCGCGTTCATGATCGGCTCGGTTGCACTGTGGAACCTGCCCCGGAAATACCCGCAGCGCTACGAGTACTCGATCTACAAACTGCCGCTGCCGGTCGTCAAATTCGTCGCGGTCAGTAACATCATCGTTTCGTCGATGTTCACCCTCTTGATCGCCCTCAGCGCGCTCTCGGCACTCGTCGTTCTGATCGGCATGCTCGTGGTAGCGACTGGCGCGTACGTCTACCGGGTCAAAGCCTACGAGCGGAAAGGCACCGACCTGAAAGCCGAGATGTCGCTGTTGCATAGTCACGAAACGAGCGGTGAGAGCGCTGACAACGACGATTAATTCGACTCCAGGACTCGCAGTTTCGCGTTCGTTCGGAATGGGACCGGCCACCTCGTGACCAGCCCGACAGCCACTGGCTTCGCTAGTCCGACTCCGGGCTGGGCGTTTGGATACGCGAGAGATACGACGCCAGATCGGTCGTCGTGACCATTCCGATGGCGCCTTCGTCTTCGTCGACGACGGGAACGTGTTTGAACCCGTGCTTGACCATCGTATCCGCAACGTCACGAATCGAGTCCTGTGCGTGTGCGGTTGTCACGTCCGTACTCATGTATCGTTCGACCGTCGTCTCGGCTTTCGGCTGGCTTTTGGCGACGATGTCGACGAAGTCGGTCGCCGTCAAAATCCCGTCGAGGTGACCCGCTTCGTCGACGACGAGGACGGATCCAATCTCGTTGCTGAGCATGACTTGCGCTGCGTCTTCGACGAGAGTATCCGTGGTAACCGTGTGAAGATCTGTCGACATAACACGTGCGACGAAGATATCCTGCATACGATACCGTCTCGCATGGGAGGCATAATAGGTTGTCGAACGACACCGAGTATCGAGCGACTGAGCCGACGATGGCGTGGGAACCAGTCCGGCCACAAACTGCGGCTGGCTGGACTACGTACATTTAATTAGTAACGTGGCAATACAGGTGGACGTGTCATTGTCGTCCCCGCCGACGCCGCCCCTCGAGGGCGTCTGCAAACTGCTTCCCCAACCGAGCGATCGGTTGCTCGAGGTCGTTGCCGATGAGTACGCACCGTTGGCCGCGACGTACGGCGCCCAAAACGTTCTCGTCCTGAAACGGCACCCGTCGGGACTAGAACGCGTGCGATCGGAACTGGCCGACGACGAGCGCGTCGCCGGCGTCCCGCGCGTCGAGTCGCTGCCCGAACACGCCTCCAAGGTTATCGAGGCGTACGATCCGACGCTCGAGCGTCTCGAGTACGAAGAGCGGATCGAACTCATCTCACTCGTCATCGCCGGTGCGAGTCGAGACGTGCCGGCGTATCTCGAGTCCGCGTCCGATCACGAGCGATTCGGCCGCGATGTCGGACAGCTCCTGCTCGAGGCGACGAGACAGGGAAAATCGCTCGGCGACGTTCAGAGCACGGGCCGCGGGGACGACGACCGTTCGATCCCACAGGCGTGTCTCGCCTTCCTCTATGCCATGAACGATCGGTTTCACGAGGCCGTCTCCGACCGGGGCTATCTCGAGCGGGCACAGGTCGTTCCACGGGCAGTCTCGTTGCTCGCCGACGACGCCGACAGCCTCGCCGAGCGCGTTACCGCGGGGTACGACGCCGTCCTCGCGGTCGAGTTCGAGGAGTACCGCGCCCTGGATCGACGGTATCTGGGGGCCGTCTCGGCCGATGCCGATCTCGTCTGTCTCGGCGAGCGCCACGCGAGCGTCGAGCGAACGCGCGTCGAACCCGGCCGGATCGAAGCGGTCGTCGGTTCGGGCCTCGAGATCGAGCTACTCGAGCCACCGGAGACGGGGACCGTAGCCGGCGAGAGCGATCGGTCACCACATCGGGCGATCACGCGATTTCTCGCGACGGGTGAGACGCCGGCGACTGGTGCGGCCACCGGTGAGACGACCGCCGAGGATACCGGCCGGACATATCGTCTTCGAGCGCAAACGGCCCGCAAACAGGCGAACGCCGTTGCGACGGAGATTCAGGCGCTGCGGGACCGCCAGGGCTGGGATCACGACGCGTTCGCCGTCGCCGTTCCGACCGTCGAACGGGTGCCAGACACGCGCCGTCGGCTGCGACGGGCCGGTGTGCCGACGGCGACGATTGGGACGCCATCGCTCGCGTCGGACCCTGCGGTCCTCGAGCTCTATACCGTCATTTCTTTGCAGTGTCTGCGTCGACGTGGCGGGCCGGACGAAGATCCGCTCGCTCGAAGTGACGACTACGACGAAGCACTGAACCGACTCCGCGCACGCGTTCCGGACTTCACGCCCGACCTGCTCGAGGCGTGTGACGACGTGAGCGTCTCGCGCTCGCTCGAGCGCTGGATTCACCGAACCGATCTGAAGGGCCGGATCGCGACGACCGAAGAGTGGATCGACGCTCGCGAGCAGTACGCCGGTATCCGACGCGTTCTCGAGATCGCCCGCTTCGTCGAGGAGACGGATCTGGTCGGTCCCGACTGGGACGGTCTCCGACGGATGGTCGAACGGACGATCCGCTACGACGCACCCTACGTCCACACCGTCGAGACCCAGCCGCCGACCGGCGGGGTGGCCGTCTGTGCGATCGACGATCTCTCCTATGACTCCCGACGTGCGGTGTTCATTCTCGACTTGATCGACGACGTCTACCCCGGCGAGCAGTTCTGTACCCAGCTGTTTCCGACGGCGTGGCTTCGCGATCTCCCGTCGTTTCCAGCGGTCACCGATCCCTCGCCCGAAACCGTCGCCGACACGTTCACGCCGGTCGAGGCTGCCGACGCAGTCGGCGATCCGTTCGCGACCTACCACGCCCAGCGGGCCAGACGGCGACTCGCCCGCGCCGGTCGCGTCGCCACCGATCGCCTCTACTTCTGTTCCTACGAGCGCGAGCGTGATGGCTTGCGCCGGCGCTACGACGAGTCCCGATACGTCACGTACGCCAAGGCCACGCCCGGGATCGAACTCGAGTCCGTCGATGCGCGACCGGACGCCGAAATATACGGCGGTGCGAACGCACTCGAAGCGCTGCTCGAGCAGCCGCGAGCCGAACTCGAGCGCGTGCTCCGAGAGGCGAGTACGGGCGGGCAGGCCGATCTCGCCGACACCGAGGCGCTGTTCGAGGAACTCGCGGTCGTCCTCGATGACGACGCTATCGACGACGACCTCGTCGAGGCGGTCCACTCACAGTTCGAGTTCGCCGCCGGGGAGGTGCTGCGCGATGAGTAACGGGGGGTCGAACTCGAGCCAACAGGCTGCTACGCACCTGTCGATCGACGGCCTGGAAACGTACCTCGAGTGTCCGCGTCGCTACGAGTTCGCATACGTTCACGAACTCGCTGGCGACGCGGCCGACGATCGGGTTCGCGAGCGCGTCGCGCTCTGTCGGCAGGCGATCTGTGCGGCACTCGGCAGCGCCGAGTCCGAACCCGACGCTATCGCCGCAGTCGCCCTCGAGCGACTGGATTCGCTGTGGGCGGAGTACGACGAACGGTTTCACTCGCTGGCCCAACGCCGGCACGAACGGGCGGTCCTCGAGGCGACGATCCGGGAATACGTCGAGACGGTCGGCACGGCACACGCAAAACAGTGTGGGCGACTCGCTGGGGAAACCGGCGGCGAACTGATCGGGCCGACGATTCCGCTCGCCCGTTCGGTTGGCGTGTCGCCGCCTGCCGGGCCGACCGACGGCGAGCCGGCCCTCGAGATCGAAGCGCCGGTCGACTACGTCTACGGCGACGACGACACCATCGTCGGCGTTCGATTCGTCCCGACGTGCAGATCGCTCGGCCTGCTTCGGTACCGCTCGTCCTGGACCGGCGATGTCAGCGCGCTCTTTGCGAATCACTTCGATCCAGCGCGCGACGTCTTCGAGCCGGGACCCGTCGCGGCGCTGTTCGAAACCAGCGTCGTCCTCGAGGGACTGCGCAACCTGTGTGATCGCCTCGAACTCGACCGGCGGTGTCGGTACGTCCAGATCCCACTCGCCGAGCGCTCGAGTACGTCGGTCAACTGGGTTCGGGGAACCGTCGAGGCGGCGATCGAACCGACGGAGCTCACCGATGTCTACGTCGACGACATCACCTACGGGATGACCCACGAGCACAGAAACGAGACCGTCGACGATCGCCTCGAGTCGGTCGTCGATCGGCTGGCGTCGGGGGCGTTCGATCCGACCGACCGGTGGGAGCGCATTCGACGAAACGCCTGTCCGGACTGTCCCTACACCGTCGGCTGCGAGGAGTACGTCGCCGCGGAGGTGGAGTTCGATGGCTGACCGCGATTTGCGGGGCACAGACGGCGACCGACCGCTCGAGCCGACAGCGGATCAGCGCGCAGTCGTCAAGGGCGAGGCCGCCTGTCTCTCCGTCGACGCGGGTGCAGGGACGGGCAAGACGACGACGATGCTCATGCGCCTCGAGCGCGCTATCGATCGGGGCAACGTCGACCCAGAGGATGTCCTCGTGCTCACCTTCGCGAACGAGGCCGCCGGGAGTATCCGTAACGCGGTAGCCGACCGTCTCGAGCCCGACGCCGCGGCCGCGGTCGATGTCTACACCTATCACTCGTTCTGTCACCGCCTCGTTCGCGAGTACGCCTACGCGCTCGGGTACTCGCCGGATTTCGAGGTCGTCACCGACGAGAAGCGCCGCCGAATCGTCGGTCGGCTGCTCGCCGAGACCGATTACGACTTCGCTGTGGCCCGTGACGGCGACGACCTCCGCAGGGAGGCCGACGAGTTCGTCGCGACGATGAGCCGGGAGAACGTCTCGCCGGCGGCCCTTCGCGAGGGCCTTCCCGACGTCCGCACTCTCGAGCTCTGTACCGAGTTCGTCACCTGGCTCGAGCGACGGGCCGACGCGGAACTCTCCTTCGACAACGAGGCGTTTCGCTACTTCAACCGCGACGAACACCTCGAGGCGGCCAGAGAATCGCTCGTCTCCTACGGCACGCTGGTCGAGTTCTGCCGCGAGAAGATCGCCGAAGCGCCGGCAGCGTTTCGCGAGGACGCGGTCGTCCGCGACGTCGATCAGTATCTCCAACAGCTCCAGACCTGCGTAACGCGGACGATCGAGACGCTCTCGCTCGACACACCGACGACGAAACACCTGCCGCGGGCGCTGTTCGGCGACGAAATCTGGGGCGCATCGACGAACCGCATCGAACAGACGCCAATCGGTCGACTGCGCCAGTATCTCGAATTCCTCCGGCTGGCCCGCCACTACACCGAGGTCTACGCCGACTATCACGCCGCACTCGAGGCCGACCGGGCGCTCGATTTCGACGAACTGGTACGAACCGCGACGGCACTCGTCGCCGACGTCGATGGCGAGCGCGAGCCGTTTACCGACGTGCCGAGTGGGGGTCTGGGCGACGGCGTCCCCGACGAAATTGCGAGCCAGTGGCACCAGGTCTACTGCGACGAGTTTCAGGATACCGACGAGACACAGTTCGAACTCATCACCGCCCTGACCGACGGTCCCGACCGTCCCGATCTGGTCGCTATCGGCGACAAGGATCAGGCAATCTACGGCTGGCGTGGCACCGACCGGGAGGGACTGGACCGACTCGCCGCGACGAGCGACGACCACGAGTCGATCGCCCTCGAGCGTAACTTCCGGTCTCGCCAGCCGATCCTCGATCTAACGAACTACTGCACCTACGGCGGCCAGACGACGAAAACCCTGCGTGCGGACGATCGGGCCGACGACGCGGTCTCTGCGGCCGACGACGGCGGTGACGGCTCGAGCGAGAAGACCGATGATGCCAACGGCGAAACGCCGTCCGATCGCGTCGTCACGGTCCAGAGCGACGCCCTCGAGACCTCGACCGCCACGCAGGTCGCGACGACCGTCTCCCGGTTGCTCAACGGCGAAGCCGAAAACGTCCCTCGACGCAGCCTCGCGGATATCGCGGTGATCACCCGGACGAACGGCCAGGCCCAGCAGGTCGCCGACGAACTGCGCGACCGTCGGATCCCCTTCGAGGTGTCGGGCTCGCCGCGAGGCGACATTTCGCCCGGCATCCAGACGCTGTTGTCGTATCTTCGGGTTCTCGTCGATCCAAGCGCCGACGTTCACCTTCGGCGAGTGCTCACGTACCGATACCGCCTCGCCGAGACTGATCTCCAGACCCTGCACCACCAGGACGGCTCGCTCTCGCAAGCCGTCGCGTCGATCGACGACGACGCACTCGAGGCACCGAACCGGCTCGAGCGGGCCCGCGAGGATCTGAAAACACTCCGAGAGATCCGGGATGTCTATCCCCTCTCGGCGTTCCTGCGTCGGTTTCGCGAGCGAACGCGGATCGCGTGGTTTCTCACCAGCGAGGAACGCCGGACCCTCGAGCGACTCGATCGGTTCGTCGACGCCTACGGAGACGACGCCGTCGCGACGACGCTCTCCGAATCCGTCGTCGACGCCCTCGAGCGAACGCTCGCGGGCAGCGACGGTGACCGGACGCAGGGAACTCACTCGAGTGACTGCATCGACGTGATGACGGTCCATCAGGCCAAAGGTCTCGAGTTCGACACCGTCCTCGTGCCCTACCTCTCGGACGAGGAGTGGTGCGTCGACGGCGAGTACGCCCGGCGCGCTCGCTACCGGCTGCTCGCGGCGACGCTCGATCCCGAGATCGAGTCGCCACTATGTGCGGATCTGGCGACGGAGACCGTCGGCGAGGAGTGGCGCGTGCTCCACGTCGCACTCACGCGGGCGGAGAATCACTTGTTCGTCTTCGGCTCGACGTACGACTACGACGGCGAGGCGGACGAACTCGCCGCCTCGACGGCGTCGTCCTGTCTACCGCCCGCCATCGAGTGGTCGGTGACCGGCCGACGGATGGATCTCTGGTCGACGCTTGGCGACAGCCTCGAGCGCGTCCGAGCGGACCATCCCGAGCGCGTCGCCGACCGAACTGACGAGATCGGTCGGTCGGCCGACCGCACACCAGGCGAGATCACCTACTACGCTGGCTACGACGACCGGCCGGTCGAACCGCTCGAGACCCGCGAGGCGATCCAGCGGGTCCACCGATTGGGACGCTTGCTCCGGCGCGGAGCGCTGTTGCCGGCGGCGGATGCGGCAGCCGTAACGGGCCGAACCGAAAGCGACAGCACCGACTCGATCGAGGGCCGCAGCCAGGTCCCGAGCGCTCGCTCGCTCTCGGCGTTGACAGCCGACACCGTTCGGTTCCCGCTCGAGTCGCTCCCGAGCTCGACCGAGCTGCCGGTCGCGATGGCACACAGCTACACCGCGATTGAAACCCACGAGACCTGCCCGCGGAAACACTACCTCGAGCACGTCGTGGCAGCGATCGACGATCCGCCCGCGGATCCGGACAGCGACGGTACGCACTCTTCGAGGGCCACCGGTTCGCGTCTCGTCGGGACGATCTTTCACGATGTCGCTGAGGAGGCGTTCTACAAGGGATACGAAACGAAATCCGCCTGGACGGACGCCGCACGGCGACAGCTCACCGCGCGCGACCTCACCGACCACCGTGAGGCAGTCCTGGCCTGTATCGATGGCTACTTCGCGGCTCGAGCGCCCGAAATCGACCCGCCGGTTTCCGAGTGGGCCCAACTCGCCGCCGAGTTGCCGTTCGCACTCGAGGATATCTCCGGCGTCGACGGCGAGGTCGTCGGCTACGTCGACGCCGTCTGTCGCCTACCGGCTGGGTCTGGTGGCGTCGGCCCAGACGGGTCCGATTCCACCCCGATCGTCGTCCTCGACTACAAGACTACCGCCGAGCGGATCGACCCAGCAGACGCCGCACAACTCGCACTATACGTCCGGGCCTGCGAAGATCGGCTCGACGAGGCGGTCGCGGCTGCTGGCTACGTCTACGTTGGTGACGCCGAGAGACCGCGTGTCGACCTCTTCGAGCCGGCGACGTTGCCGACCTGGGACGCCGTTCGGAACACCCTCGTGGCCGCCGACGAGCTGAACTATCGGGAGACGACGCCCGGCGATCACTGCCAGTACTGCCCCCATCGGTCGCTTGGCTGTGCGCCCGAGGAGTACACGCCGTCGGCTGCCGACGACTATAGTAACAACTGCAACGATTTGCACACTGATCGCCGATCCGTCTGGCGATCAGATGCGCAATGACTTGCAGTGGCTACTATAACGACTGCGTGGCGATTACGCCGGTATATCGCTACAACAATCCGTATCAGGAGTCGGGTCCGGATTCGAAAGCAACCTCGAAGCGACTTCCCCGGGGATCGTTGTCTTCGACCCAGACGTCGCCACCGTACTGCTGGACGAGCGTGCGAACCAGATACAGCCCCAAACCGGTTCCTGGGCTGTCGATCGCTTTCTCGCCTTTGCCGAAAATTTCGGTTTTCTGGCTGTCAGGAATTCCAGGGCCGTTATCGGCGACCGTCACGACGACCTGCTCGTCGTGTTCGCTCACCGAGACTGTCACTCGCGGCTGGTCCGAATCGTTGTGAACGACGGCATTGACCAGCAGATTGTCGAGGACGGACTCGAGCATCTCGTCGGCCATCACCGAGATGTCGGGAAGTATCCCATCGATGTCGAATCTCGCGTGGGAGAACTGCGACCGCATCGCCTCGATGCGAGATTCCAAGATGTACCGTAGCGACATCGGTTTCAGATCCTCGTCACGTTTGAGCATCGTTTCGGTCAGATCTCTGGCTGTCTTGGTCAACTCGATCGCCGCGTCGGCAGCCTCGATGATCTCGGTGACGTGTTCCATGGCCGATGCCTCGACAGTCTCCTCGAGTAGCTGTGCACGGCCTTTCACGACCTGCATGTCGTTGCGGACGTCGTGTCGAACGACCTGGTTGAGCAACTCGAGTCTGTCACGTTGCTCTTTGAGTGCCGTGACATCCCGGGCATAGCCCAGAACGGCCGTTTCGCCTGTTCCAGCGACTTCGAAGGGAATTTTCGTCGTCTCGAGGAGTCGCGTGACCCCATCGCTATCGGTGAACTCCTCTTCGGGAACGTGCATTGGCTCTCCGGAGTCGATCACTCGCAGATCGTCCTGACGAAACGTCTCGGCTTCGGTACTCGATTCGAGGAGTTCGTGGTCCGTTCGGCCAACGATCTCCTCGACTGGTCGTCCGTAAACCTCGGCAACAGCCTCGTTTGCCAGCAGATACTCCCCCGACCGGCTTTTCGCGAAGATCATCTCGGGAACGAGGTCGATAACCTGCCTGAGCTGGCTGCGAGCGCGCTCGAGCTCTTGCTCGTGTTCCTTGCGCTCGGTGATGTCGCGACTCAATGCGAGAAATCGCTTCTCGTCGCCGAACTCGATTCGACTGACCCAGACTTCGACCGGATAGGTGGAGCCGTCGGCGCGGCGGTGTTTTCCCTCGACTTCCAGCACCGAATCGCCCTCGAGATCGTCCCAGACATCCCGAAGCTCCGAGGGTTGGATGCCAACTTCGACGTCGGCGATGTTCATCGAACACAGCGTCTCGTGTGTGTAGCCGAGCTGATCGATCTGGGTCTGGTTTGCATCACAGATCTTGCCGTCCGAATCGTGGACGAGAATCGCGTCCGGGGACTGTTCGAACAGCACTTGCAAACGCTCGCGACTCTGTGCGAGTGCGGCCTTCGCTCGCTCGCGTTCAGTGACATCTTGGACGATACCGTCGACGTAGCGGGTACCATCCGCTGTTTCGCGTTCGATGGCCGAGATCGATCCATAGAAAGGGTTTCCCCCGAGGGTTTCGAACTCGATTACCTCGTTGCGGACGACGCCACGCGTCTCGAGGCGCTCACCGATGGCTGTGAGCCGATCACGATCACGAGCTAACTCGCCCACCGAACAGTCGAGTACCTCGGCCGGCGAGGACGCATCGAACATGTCGACCATCGCCTCGTTGACCTCGAGAAACGATCCATCCTCACCGGTTTCGGTCCGGTACATTCCCACTGGGACGTTCTCGACGATGTCCTCGTAGCGTTCGAGCGTTCGCTCGTAACGCCGCCGCTCGAGTTCGTAACCTGCCCACTGGGCAAGCGCTTTCACGGTCGATTGCTGGACCTGCCCGATGACCGGATCCCGTGGCTCCTGGCTGGCGAAACAGAGGGTCCCGTACACCTCGCCGTCGACGACGATCGTCGCGCCGACGTAACACCGAAGATCGAACCGTTCGAACGCGGGATCGCCACGCCACTCCGGATCCGCGGCTGCGTCGTCGACGACGACGGGATCGTCGGACTCGATCGTTCGACGACAGTAGGTTCGCTCGAGGGGATCGACACTCCCCGGCTGGAGCAAGTCGTGCTCACCCACAGCGGCGATGATCTCCTGTGTTTCGTCCTCGATCTTCGTTACGTACCCGATCGGGAACTCGAGTGTGGATGTCCCGATCTCGAGGACCTGCTCGAGTTTGTCGTCGAACGCTGTCGTCGTCTCCAGCGCAACGTCGTGGAGTTCCGAGAGTGCGGTTGCAGATTGTTCGATCTGGTCTTCTAACAGACGGTGGTCGGTGACATCTCGCTGGACGGCGACGAACTGGGTGACGTCGTCGTTGTCGTCGACGACCGGAGCAATCGTCTGGTGTGCGTGATAGCGATCGCCGGACTTTCGTTCGTTGACTACCTCCTCTTCCCAGACCTCGCCATCGAGTATGGCCGCCCACAGCCGCTCGTAGTAGGTTTGATCCTGTTTCCCCGACTTGAGGATGCGCGGATTCTGGCCGATCGCCTCCTCGATCTCGAACCCGGTTACGTCCTCGAACGCGGGATTTGCGTATTCGATGGTCCCCTCGGTATCGGTCACGAAAATAGCGTCTGCCGCGTGTTCGACGATCTGTTTGGCGCGTTCAATACCGGCCGACGACTGGTGTGTTTCGAGGTGGTCGACGGCGGCGTGAATCCGGTGGGCCAATACCGCATACTGTCCGTCGCTATCGGTGCGTTGGACGTAATCGGTGAGGCCCGCCTCGAAGGCGTCGTCGATCCAGTCGCCACCCGCTCCATCGGCAAATAGCAAAATCGGCAGGTTACTCTCGCGGTTACGAGTGCGCTCGAGAAACGCTAGTGGCTCCGAGTCGGGCAACGCGGTGTCGCTGACGACACAGTCGATATCGGTCTGTTCGAGCACCGCGAGTGCATCCGCAGCGGTCGTTGCCGTCTCCACTCGGAACGTCGCCACGTCGCTCGACCGCTCGAGGTATCGACTGACTGCTCCGGTAAGCGACTCGTCGCCGACGGACAGCACGCGGATCGTCGTCATTCGATCTAGTGTGTCGGCCGTCCCGGCGTTAATTCGGTCACTCTTCCTGTCCTGCTGGAAGCAACCGAACGTTTTATTGTTACGGTTTTAGTACGATCTTCCCCGAACTCTTGCGATCCTCGATATACTGGTGGGCCTCGGCCGCGTCCTCGAGGGCGAACGACATCCCGAGGATCACCTCGAGCTCGCCCGCGGTCAGTCCCTCGGTCAGCTCGGGAACGGCGCTCATGACGCGGCTTGGATCGTGGTAGGAGGCCCGTCCGAGGTGGAAGCCTTTGACGGTCTTGTTCTCGAAGAGGAGCCGCCGGTTCTCGACCTCGCCGGGGACGCCGCTTGCGACGCCGTAGGTGACCATCCGGCCGAAGTGGGTCATCGCGTCGAGGCTGCGCTCGAAGACGTCGTCGCCGACACTCTCGAGGACGAGGTCGACGCCCTCGCCGTCGGTTTCGTCGTCGATGACCTCGCGGAAGTCCGTCTCGGTGTAGTTGATCGGATGATCGCAGCCCAGGTCGGCGGCCAGATCGAGTTTCTCCTGCGTGCTCGCGGTGCCGAAGACCTCGGCGCCGTGGTTCGACGCGAGCTGGACCGCGGCCGTTCCGACGCCGCCCGCGGCGGCCTGGATCAGCACGGTTTCGTCTTCCTCGAGCCCGCCCCAGCCGAACAGACAGCAGTGGGCGGTCAGGAACTGGACGGGGAAGCCGGCGGCCTCCTCGAAGCTCATCCCCTCAGGAATGGGAAAGAGCATCTGGGCGTTTGCGGTGGCGTACTCGGCGTAACCGCCGCCGTTCAACATTGCGACAACGCGATCACCGTCCTCGAGGTCGACGCCCTCGCCCGTTTCATCGATCGTGCCCGCGGCTTCCATTCCCGGCACGTAGCCGGCGTCTGGACCGCCCGGATAGACGCCCCGGCGCTGCATGATGTCGGCGAAGTTGATACCCGCCGCTTCGACGTCGATGCGGACCTCGCCCGCGTCCGGCTCGGGCACGTCGGCCTCGACGACCTCGAGTCGGTCGCTATCGCCGTACTCGGAGACTTGGATCGCTTTCACACCCAGTAGTGTGAGGGTGACCTGCATAAAGCTCCGAGAACCGGAGGAAACTAACGTCTCGTTGACCGTTTGAGGATCGGTAGCACAAGACCGTTCGACGTCACTCCGGCCAGCGCAGTGACAGACTGTACGTCTCATACGGTCTGGTGAAACGATTTACTGGAGACCCCAGGACGGCTCGTTGTCGCTCCGGTACCGACGTACAGCAGTCCGTCTCATACGGTTTACTGTCAGTCATTGCCGGCGCACCCGCGACCCGGGCGGCGGGTACGCCGGTAAATCGTTACAGCAATCCGTATCAGTGGGTATTTCGAAACGACTCCTGGCAAAAATGGGGGGGGGGGGGTGACGTGGCACAGCTTACCCGACGATGAATCCACTCGCCAGTTCCAGGACCTCGGATGCCTTGTTGAACGCAAGACGGCATCGG
>NZ_RBZW01000077.1:88020-88105 GCF_006543045.1 Salinadaptatus halalkaliphilus
TGACGTGGCACAGCTTACCCGACGATGAATCCACTCGCCAGTTCCAGGACCTCGGATGCCTTGTTGAACGCAAGACGGCATCGGG
>NZ_RBZW01000077.1:88115-88265 GCF_006543045.1 Salinadaptatus halalkaliphilus
TGACGTGGCACAGCTTACCCGACGATGAATCCACTCGCCAGTTCCAGGACCTCGGATGCCTTGTTGAACGCAAGACGGCATCGGGGTGGGGTTGCTGATCTACAATTTCACGGCGTTAGAGACGGCTTTTCGACCTCAGAAGATGCAGTA
>NZ_RBZW01000019.1 GCF_006543045.1 Salinadaptatus halalkaliphilus
CAGCAGAGTCGGGGGTATCGTCTTGCTCGCTTTGAGCAGTCGGCACAGACACACGCTTCGAGCATGTGCGTTCACCGACTACCCTTTCGGATACTGCCTCGTTACGTGGGCGGACAGGCCGCCTCCGAAGGACGGTTCGGAATCCGCTCCGTTCCGACCAATTCCTACATCAGTGTAGGGCGGCCTGTCACTTAAACGCAACCGTTGGAAACTCGGGGAAGGCGTTTGAATGGCGGTACGTTTCCCAGGGTGACGGCGCGTATCCACGCCGTGAACGACGTGGTATTGCGCCTGTTCAGCCTATAAACACTGGGTCGGATGGTGGCGAAATCGTCTCCGATCACCTGCTGTCGCCACGAAGAGAGTCGTCGCCGAGCGAGTACAACTGGACCAATGGTGTGGCCCATCGAGAGTCGCCCGAGTGCAGATCACGACGCACCCGACCGACTCGACGGACTCGTCAATCGGCACTGGCAGCAGCGTCGGTATCGACGTCGTCGTCCACGAGTGGATACTCGATGTGCATCTCGATGCGCTCGTAAGGGACGATCGGGATCGTCGCGCCGCCACGGCCGCCGTCTTCGAACGCAACGACCTCGAGCATCTCGAGTCGCTGGAGATCCGCGTGGACGTCGGAGACGTCCCGATCGACGAGACGAGCTGCCTCGCGGATGCTCGACGGTTCCGTCTCGACGATCGCCTGGATGAGTTCGAGCCGCAGCGGTGAGAGGTGCTCGTGGAGGTCGTCGTAACTGCCAAACTGCAAGACGGATCGCCCGTCGAGGTGGTCGGGCATCGACTCGCCGATATCGTCCGGCGAGTCAGCACTGTCGATCGCCCGAGCGACCTCGAGTGCGTCCTCGCGAGCCGATTCGCGGTCGCCGACGGTGATGTGGAGTGTGGATGGCATGGGTGTGTGGGTTGTGTGGATGGCCAGCGACGGTTCAGACGGGCGTTCTGGCCCGTCAGCGTTCTCGAGTTCGCCCCAGTAGACATCCGCTTCGGCGTCGAACTCCACCAACAATGGCCCGACGCCGGGGAAGTCGATGGTCGTCTCGCCGGTAGCAGTGTGCTTCTCGTGCCCGTTCGTCGCTTCGTGAGCGTTATCGTACCGGAGCAGTGTCAGTCCCTCGAGCGTGCCGATATGCATCGAGTACCGGACACCGGACGGATAGGTCTCGACGTCGGTTGCGTAGCCGACGTTGACTTTCTCGATGAGACCTTGTTCGAGGTATCGGTGTTCATAGATGACTGTGTATCCGGCGATCCCTATTTGTTGGTATTGCGCCCAACAGCATACGTGTTGGTGGAATACCCAACATAGCCCAGTCTCTGTACGGCCTCGACGTACGCGAATCGTTCACTTTGTAGAACTCACAAAATTGGTTCGTTTGGCTTCCAACTGTCTCCCGAACACGATCGGCGAGTTCGACAGTCTGGTTACAAGAGCCTCGAGTTCCCCACGGAGACACGTCCCGTCACTCGTCGTCCACCGCGTCGTCGCCACGCACTCGATCGAACGCCGCCGGCTCGGGACCGAGACACGTCGTCGTGCCGAGTCCCCGACGGAGTACCGCTCGAATCTCGTCGTCGCTCGCCGCGTCGGGCACCGTCTGCTTGGCGGCCTCGACCGCCGTCCGAATTGCCTCGAGATGAACCACGAGTTCGCTGTGCTCGCCCTCGATCGCGCCCGTCGTTTTGAGATCCGTCACCGACGCCGCCGCGATCCGGTCGATCGCCTCGAGTCGCGCTGCATACCCCAGGCCACCGTCCGGCTGCATCTCCATCGCAGTGTGGTCGTCGCCTCGAGACGCCTCGTCTGCGCTGTCGGGAGGTTCGTGATCCCGTAACTCATCGGTTGGCATGGCTTCCGTCGTGTGGGTACGGGAGTTTCCCGCGGAGTTGGTGTTTCCAGCACCGAGCCGCAATTTCTGGTCTCGGAGAGCCAAATCGGCGTATAGCGTCCCTGAAAATA
Source organism: Salinadaptatus halalkaliphilus (assembly GCF_006543045.1). Lineage (GTDB taxonomy): Archaea > Halobacteriota > Halobacteria > Halobacteriales > Natrialbaceae > Salinadaptatus > Salinadaptatus halalkaliphilus. The sequence continues at coordinate 1,976 of NZ_RBZW01000019.1, forward strand.
GAGGCCCTCTACAGACACTTAAATATTAGTTTATATACTCCATTTTTGAGATATATACCTTAAGAAGCGGTCGATCCGGTGCAGTTAATCACGAATCCGCCGACGTGCGGGGTATGCGGGCCCGTGTCTCTTGGATGAACGAGGCTGACGACGCTATCCTCGAGTACTTACAGGAACTCGAGACCGAGACGGGCCATCGAATATCGCTTCCACCAACTGCTGTCTGGTACAACCTTGTCGAGGAGCTCGGTGTACTCGATCGAAGTCAGAATACGATTTCTCGCCGGATGAACGTGCTTTCAGATGCGTCTCTACTCGAAAAAACGAGTGACAAACGTGGCTACTACCGGATTACCGATCGCGGACTCGCGTATCTCGAGGGAGAGATAGACGCGAGTGACCTCGAGCGAACCGACGACTGATACGGATTGCTGTACCGATGTACCGGCCAACCGCGACCCGGGCGGCGGTTGCGCCGGCAATGACGTACAGTAAACCGTATGAGGTCCTCGAGCGTGCACCCGGTATCCGAGGCCAGCCGGCGAATGGGTGGGCAACCGTTCGAACCGATGCCAGGGTACGCTCCAGAGCGTCACGAGATCGACTCGAGGAACCGCGACGCTCAAGTGAGTAATGCACGTACATGCATGTATGGCGACGACGATTAGTCTCACCGAAAAGGCCTACGAGAGCCTGAAAGCACTCAAGCGGGAGGACGAGAGCTTCAGCGACGTCGTACAGCGCCTCTCGGGTGCGCACGAGGACAAGATGAAGTGGTTCGGCTCGTGGGCTGATGTCGACCTACGGAACGCCGTCGACGACTACCGTGACGAGTACGACCGCGACCTCGAGAAACGGCTGACTGAACGGTCTTGATACGAATATTTTGATTGACTACTTAGAGGGAAAAGCGTACGTCGGCGAGTTTATCCAATCGCACGCGAGCGAGCCACTGTTCGCACCGACCCCGGCGTTGCACGAGACGGTTATCGGTGCGGTTCGAACTCGTGGCGACGACGGACTCGAGCAAGCACGGTCCGATCTTGGTTGGGTCGAACCCGTTTCGTTGACCGTCGACGGCGCTGCAGAAGCCGCCCGAATCGACAGCGAACTTCACAGCGCCGGTGAACCGATCGGACCGCTCGACACGCTCATCGCGGGAGTTGTTCGTGAGGCCGGTGGGACTGTCGTCACGCGAGACGAGCATTTCGAGCGCGTCGACGACCTAGATGTGGCGTTGATCGGGAGTAGATAATCGTAGGTGAGATAACTACTATGGAGTTGTCTCGCGCGTACGTGAACCCTCTCGAGATCACGGCCCGTGGCATTCGCCTTGCGATTCTGTAAACCCCTGCTCGGAAGCCGGAACCCAAAGACGGCGAACGGAATGACAAGAGACGCGTGGTCGAAAGGCGGATGGTTAACGGTACGTCGCCCTGGTACCCCTACCCACTACGGCGGGGAAGGCGAAACGCGGGAGAGCAGGGCGGTACCCCATCCGTCCCCGCCGCTTCGGCGTTGGTAATGAGTACTTATTAACTTGTTCAATCATAAACGTGCATAGCCAATATTTTGAAATGTATTGTGGAAATACTGTCTTTATATTCTAAGTTTGAAATTCCATACGGTCGCCTATCCGTTACAGAACGACCGCGATCGGGTGAGCCGAATGCCGGCTCGGAGAGAGAGGTCGCTTCCTACTGTCGTCGGAGCGCAATCATCGCGGCGGCAAGCAGTGCGACGACTGCGACGGCGACGCCGAAACCGGGCACGCTGTCGTCGCCCGTGGCTGGGTCGTCCGTGCCGTCGTCGGTCTCGACTGGCTCGTCGTCGGTCTCCTCGGGTTCGTCGTCGGTCTCTTCGGGCTCGTCATCTGTCTCGTCCGCGTCGTCGTCCTCGAGTGCGTCGACGAAGATGCCGTCGGCATCGCCGATCGTGCTGCCTCCAGCACGGAACTCGAGGGTGGCGTTCTCGTCGACCTCGCGGTCGCTCAGATCGATCTCGTTGGATTCGAAGACGCCGTCGGCGTCGATCGCTGCGTCTGCGGTGTGCAGGAAGGTGTTGTCGGCGCCCGAGACGTGGCCGATGCGGACGTCGGCGGTCGTGCCGGGTGCGACGTTGGTTTCGCCCGTGACGACGATCTCGCCGGCCTCGAGCTGGACGGTCTCGTCCGCGTCGAGGTTGTCGAAGCTCACGGCGGGGTCGACGATGGTGACGTCGGTGCTGACGGCCTCGTCGGAGTCGGCGTCGAAGTACGGGTAGGCCGCCTCGGCGTCGCCGTCGGCACCGCCGTCGAAGGCACCGTCGCCGAAGGCGTAGCGCTCGTCGTCGTCGGTCTCGTACTCGAGGGTGGCGGTGAACTCCATGCCGTCCTCGAGGCTGCCGTCGAAGGCGCTACTGGAGCTGGTGTCGGCGACGACGTAGAGAGCGCCGGTGTCGGTGTCGACGAACACGTAGACGTCGTCGTCATCGGCATTCTCGAGCACCAGCGTGGTCGGATCCTGGTTGCCCGTCGCGTCGTCGGCCTCGACCTCGAAGGAGATGCCTTCGCCGTCGTTTTCGGTCAGTTCGTACAGCGAGTCGGCCGCGAAGCCGTCCTCGAGAGCGTCCCAGTCACCCTCCTGGGCGAGCAGGGCGCCGGTGAGACCGCCGGTTTCGGCTGCGACGATCAGCTGATCGTCTGCGGCGATCTCGGTGCGTTCGGTAGCGATCTCGCGGAGTTCGTCGAGTTCGTGTTCGTCGGCGTCGTCGGACGGTGCGGTGGAGGTGGTCACGGACTCGATCGTCGGCGTCGTCAGATCGAGCGTGGCCAGTGCGAGCTCGTCGTCGAGCTCGGAGTCGCCGTCGGCGTCGACGATGAAGTTCTCGTTGCCGTTGACGGCGACGTTGTAGTCAGCGGCCTGAAGCGGTCGCGTGAGCTGTTCGTCCGGCTCGTCGCCGTCGCTCAGGAGGTCCAGTTCCTCGAGGTATTCGCTGAACCCGCCCTCGAGTGCGTTACTCGAGTCGACCGCATCGTCGTAGAAGGCGGCCTGTTCGACTTCGTCGCCGCCGTCGTGGACGAGGCTCTGGACGATGTCGTCCTCGCTGTGGAAGACGTCCTCGGTGGCCGTGTTGGGCGCGCCTGCGGTCCGGGTGTTGACCTGGACGGTCACGTCGCCGGAGTCGCTGTCGTCCTCGACGTAGAGGATGTCGACGTAGCCGGCGTCCTCGTCGCCGAACTGGACGTAGGCGTCGTCGGTGTCCTCGAGGTCGATGGTGAACTCGACGACATCACCGGCGGACTGCGTGTAGACGCTCTGGTCGAACTCGGCGTCGAGATCTTCGGCACCGACCTCGACGGAGACGCTGTCGGCGGCATCACTGTCGACGACCTCGAACTCGAGGTCGTACTCGCCGTCGTCGATGTCGGTGAAGTTCAGCGCGTGTTCGCGGTCGTCGAGGTCGACGAGGACGATCGTCTCGTCGGCGTCGTCTTCGTCCTCGTCGTAGACGCCCGCGTTGAACTCGCCGTAGGTCGCGCCGACGTCAAGTTCGTCGGCGTCTTGGGTGGTGATCTCGTCGTACTCGCCGTCGTCGCTGAAGATGCCAAACAGCTCCTCGTCGTCGAGATCGCCGTCGGCGCTGACGTTCAGCGAGTACGTGCCGCGGTTGGAGTCGATATCGAGGTCCGTGAAGGCGTCCTGACCGCCGTCGGTGACGGCCTCATCTTCGAGTTCGACGGTGAGATCCTGTGTGACGACCTCGAAGGTGTCGCTCGTGGCGACGGTACTGGTATCGATACCGGGCCCCTCGAGGAAGTAGTTACCGTCCTCGAGATCCGCCGTTTCGATTTCGATGTCGCCGTTCTCCGGGTTCAGTTCGCTGACGAAACTCGTCCCATCGACCTCGCCACCGCTCGTGTCGGTGACCTCGCGGAGGTCGTAGACTTCGTCGTCGTCGATACCGCCATCACTGCCGCCCGATGCAACTACCGTCTGGCCCTGAAAGACCAGGGTTCTGTCCTCGCCGTCGACCGTGTAGGAGACCTCGTCGCTCGCTGTCGCCCCACCCGCAAACGCTGCGGACATGGCAACGACGGAACAGACCATCATCGCGGCCAGGACGAGTGCACGTCCCGTCTCGCGATACGTTCGTTCGTGTGTCATTGTATGGTGTTAGTGTCGTGTTTCGATTGGTTGGCGGACTGTACTACGGGGGTAAGTCCCGGTTACGCCCGACTGGCTCCGCGCCAGCCGGCGTCGATCGTCCGGGTAGGGGTACCCCTCGCTTTCCCCCTCCTCGGCATAAGCCTTCTGTGTTTTAGTCATTCTTCTTACAATGAATGTTCAGATATAGCACGAGTAAGGATGGCATAACTAGATCTCCTATCCACCATATTCGGCCTCCAGAATATTCACTGCGGGAATAATTTGTCTATTTTCAATAACAAATCAGAAAGCATTTGACCGCTCACTGAGGGAGCGCTCGAGCCACCAGGCTGTGGTGCTCCAACTCGAGGGATCGACGGTCACGTCCTGGGAGCCGAACAGACCGTCTTAATCGTCGCCCGATTCGACCGGTTCGTCGTCGGCCACGAGGAGTCCGTCGTCAGGCTCGGCGAGCCGCTCGCCACCGTCGGCCATCGCCTCGACGAAGACGCCGTCTGCCTCGTCGATCGTGTCGCCGTCGACGCGGAACGCGAGTGTGCCATCGCCGTCGACCTCGCGGTCGCGCAGATCGACGGGTTCGGTTTCGAAGTCGCCGTCGGCGCCGACCGTGGTGGCTGCCGTCTGCAGGAAGACCTCGTCGCTTCCGTCGGTGTGTTCGAGACGGACCTCGGCGACCGTGCCGGGTGCGATGGTGGTCTCCCCAGTCACGACGGTCTCGCTGGCCTCGAGTGCCACGGCGTCGTTCGCGTCGCGGTCGTCGAAGCTCACGGTGGGTTCGACGAGACTGAATTCGGTGCTGACGGCCTCGTCCGAGTCGGCGTCGGCGTACGGGTATGCTGGCTCGGCTTCACCAGCAGCGCCGCCGTCGAAGGCCTCGTCGCCGAACGCGTAACGCTCGTCGTCGTCGGTCTCGTACGCGAGGGTGGCGGTGAACTCCATGCCGTCCTCGAGGCTGCCGTCGAAGGCGCTACTGGAGCTGGTGTCGACGACCACCGAGAGCACACCCGTCTCGGTATCCGCGAAGACCGACACAGCTTCGGTATCGGCGTCCTCGAGCACGAGCGAGGTGGGCCCCTGGTTGCCGATCGGATCCGCGGCGTCGACCTGGAAAGAGACACCCTCGCCGTCGTTTGCGGTCAGTTCGGACAGCGAGTCGGCCGCGAAGCCGTCCTCGAGGGCGTCCCAGTCACCCCCCGCGGCGAGTACGGCACCGACGAGACCGCTGGCGTCGACGTCGACGATCAGCCGATCACCCTCGGCGATCTCGGTACGTTCGATGGCGAATTCGTGCAGTTCGTCCCGGTCGTGGCGGTCGGCACGGTCGGACGACGCGACGGACGTCGTTACGGCATCGACGCTCGGCGGCGTCAGATCGAGCGTGGCCCGGTCGAGTTCGTCGTCGGTGTCGGACTCGCCGTCGTCGACGACGAAGGTGCCGGTCGCGGAGACGGTCAGATCGTACGCCGTCGGCTGGAGCGGTCGCGTGAGTTGGTCGTCCGGCTCGTCGCCGTCGCTCAGGAGGTCCAGTTCCTCGAGGTATTCGCTGAACCCGCCCTCGAGTTCGGCGCTCGAGTCGCTCTCCCTGTCGTAGAAGGCGGCTTGTTCGACTTCGTCGCCGCCGTCGTGGACGAGGCTCTGAACGACATCGTCCCCGGCGTAGAAGGCGTCCGCAGTCGACGTGCCGGGAGCGCCTGCCGTGCGGGTGTTGACCTGGACGGTCACGTCGCCGGAGCCGGTGTCGTCAGCGAGATAGAGGACGTCGACGTAGCCGGCGTTCTCGTCACCGAACTGGACGTAGGCGTCGTCGGTGTCCTCGAGGTCGACGGTGAACTCGACGATGTCGCCAGCCGACTGCGTGTAGTGGTGCTGGTCGAACGACGCATCGAGATCGATCTCGCCGACGTCGACGGCGGTGGTGTCGACGGCCGTGGAATCGACGACCTCGAACGCGAGGTCGTACGCGTCGTCGTCGACGCCAGTGAAGTCCAGTTCCGCCTTACGATCGTCGACATCGACGAGGACGATTTTCTCGTCGGCATCGGCTTCGCTCTCGTCGTAGACGCCCGCGTCGAACGCGCCGACGGTGTCGCCGTCGAGGTCGGCGGCGGTGTGGGGCTGCAGGTCGCCGTACTCGCCTTCGTCGCCAAAGATAGCCAACAGCTCCTCGGCATCGATGTCGCCGTCGGCGCTGACGTTCAGCGAGTACGAGCCGCGATTCGAGACGATGTCGAGGGCTGTCGTGGCGTCCGGCCCGGCGTTGGCGACGGCATCGGCCTCGAGCGCCGTGCGGATGGTTTGGATCGTAACCTCGAACGTGTCGCCGACGGTGACGGGGCTCGTATCGCCGGGTTCGGCGAGGTAGTACTGCCCGACCGCGAGGTCGGACGTCTCGAGTTCGATCTGGCCGGTGCCATCGGTCGTCACCGTTTCGACGTAGGTGCTGGATTGGACCGTGCCACCGCTGCTGGCGGTCACCTGGCGAAGGTCGTACGCTGCAGTGTCTCGAAAGTCGCCCGATACGACTACTGTCTGTCCCTGATAGAGCAGGGAGGATTCCTCGCCGTCGACGGTGTAGGTGACGTCGTTGGTCGTCGTCGCTGCGCCCGCAAACGCCGTCGCGGTCGCGACGACGGAGAGAATTACGATCGTAGCCAGGACGAGCGCACGCCCCGACTCGCGGTAGGTTCGGTTTGGTGTCATTGATCCTAGGTGCTGTGGTCGTTCGTGTGGACGGAGTGTGATACAGCGGCGTCCGCCGCCGCCAGCGCAACCGAATCGCCGATGGTCGACGACCGGTGTGAGGTACCCCCCGCTTCCGAGCACCCCGGTATAAGCCTTCTGTAATTAAGTAATATATCATACATTGAAAGTGTTCTCCAGATATAGATCTAAATGAGCCCTATAGAACACATGAACCGTATAACCGGATACCACACCATTCACTTGTATGTGAATATATCATATTGTTAGGTGTACTTGGTCGACGACTATCTGCCTCGAGTGCGAGCCGAACCACCGGCCTAACCGTCGCTCGTCGGCCGGATCCACAACAGACGACGGACGATTTTTCGAGGGGCGAAGCGAGCACACAATACTCTTAGGAGGGGAGGACGTATCACCGGCCATGGCAGACAAACCGACATCCGGTGAGATACTCGGCGTACCGTACAACTTCGAACGCCCGCAGCTGAGCCGCATGCTCTCGTCGTACTGGCAACCCGGTGAGGGGATGCTCGTCGAGAAACCGTTCGGCGTGGGCTATACGCTGAATCTCGCCAACTGGCGCTCCTGGGTCGTCGTCGCCGTCGCCGGTGCGCTCCTCTGGCAGCAAGAACGATCCGGGACCGGTACCGACGAGGAGACGACGGACGAACCGGTCGAAGTGATCGTCGACGACGGCGAGGAGTGATCGTCGTCCCGTCGCCACCGTCGCCGGCGGCGACCAAGCAAAATCGTCCCGACCGTTTTCGGTCGGTCTCGCTCGTCGGACGACCGAGATCGACCCACGATCGATTGCTGAAACGATAGCTACTGGACGGCTAAGTCCCGTCGGTAGCACCTGGAGCGTCCTCCGGCATCGCCGGCGGCGTGCCGACGATCGTCGCCGTCCGTCCGTCACGCTCGGCGCTGGCCACGTCACTCGAGACGGCCTCGAGCGTCTCGAGGGCGTCGTCAGTCAGTGCGTCTGCGCTCTCGAAGACGAAGACCCAGGTCATCTCCTCGGCCATCGGGGACTCGCTCGAGACGCCCCAGAGGTAGATCTCGTCGATGTCGACGTTGCTGCCGGCGGGTGCGTCGTACTCTCCGGTGACGGTCTCCGTGTGGGGTAACTGTTGGAACAGGTGGGTGAACTCGGGGTCGACATCCTCGAGGCGGTCGCGTTCGCCTTGGTGGGCGTCGATTCGTGCCTCGTAGTCGTCGCCGATGACGATGGCCTCCGGGCCGATCGCGAGCGTCCGCTCACCGTCGGGAAGCGATTCGGTGACGACAGTATAGCCGCCGTACGTCCCCGTGATCTCGGTATCGTCGTCACGGTCTGCGTCGGCGGTAATCGCGTCGACATCGAACGTCCCGAAAAACACCTGGGTAAACGCCTGTACCAGGTGGCCGTCGACGTCGTCGATCGTCACGTCCGAAAAGCCGGGCAGGACGGGTTCTAAGTCGACGCCTTCGGGAAAGACGGCCGTGTAATCGAAGCGTCGGTTGCCGCCGCTGACCGGATCGCTGTCGAGTAGCCACGTTCGAAACGGCGCGGCGGCGTCCCAGTCGGCGTCGATATCGCGGTCGGGGATCTCGCGTTCGTCGGCGTCCCGCTCGCTCTCGTCACCACCAGTTTCGGCGTCCGGTGGCAGTTCCTCGGGATCGTCGCCACCGCTCGTACAGCCGGCGATTGCGGCCATCGTGACTGCGAGCATGGATCGACGCGTGAGTCTCGAGTCTGGCATCTATCGCCGGCAACCACGAACTGACGTATAACAACTCGTGACTGTCCGGACAGTGAGAACGCTGTTCGGACAGTGAGAACGAGCGAAACCACTGTCTCGTCCGTGGGTCGCTATCGATCGGCAGCGTCGAGTAGCTCGCTTGCGGTGACTAACGCTTCCATCTCGACATCGGCGGCTTCGACGTTCTCGCGGCCGCCTTCCTCGCGGTCGACGACGACCAGCGTCCGATCGACCGTCGCACCCGCTTCCCGCAGCGCCTCGATCGCATCCACTAAACTCGTCCCCGTCGTGACGATATCTTCGAGCACGATCACTTCCTCGCCCTCCTCGAGTCGTCCTTCGATCAGGTTCCCGGTGCCGTACTCCTTGCGTTGCTTCCGGGCGATGACGTAGGGAACCTCGGCCGCGACGCTGGTCGCAGCCGCAAGCGGCACGGCACCCAGCGCGACGCCCGCGAGTTTGTCGTCCGGCCCGACGCGCTGGGCGAACGCCTCGGCGACGGCCTCCAGACAGGCGGGATCGGTTTCGAAGAGGTACTTGTCGACGTAGTATTCACTCGTCCCCCCGTGTGAGAGTTCGAACTCCCCGAATCGAACGGCATCGGCCGCCCGAAGGGCATCGATGAGCTGCTGATTTGCCATTGGCGGTACGGGCGTGCCCCACCAAATTAAGCGGTGTGAAACGACTCGAGCCGGCCGCCGCCACTGCAGCGACCGGTGGATCGCGAAGGTTTTTATCACGATCGATAGACAATATTTACCGATGACACCTGACAGGGCACCCCAACCCCATCCCGACGTACAGTCGTTTCTCGAGCTCTACGAATCACTCGACGCGCCCGAGTTCACCGAGGTATCTCCGACGCGCGCTCGCGAGATGTTCGAACAGATGCGCGTCGGCGGCGACCCGATCGTCGACCTCGAGTCCGTCGAGGATCGGACGATCGACGGCCCCTACGGGGAGATCCCGATCAGAATCTACGACCCCGGCACTGCCGGAGAGGACCGGCCGCTTCTGGTGTACTTCCACGGCGGCGGCTGGGTGATCGGCAGCATCGAGACCCACGACAACACCTGTCGAAAACTGGCCGACGAGACCGGCTACCCCGTCGTCAGCGTCGACTACGGGCTCGCCCCCGAACAGCCGTTTCCCGAAGGGCTCCTCGAGTGTTACGCCGCTCTCGAGTGGGCCAGCGAGACGGCACCCGACCTCGAGGCCGACCCCGACCGCATCGCGCTGGCCGGTGACAGCGCCGGCGGCAATCTCGCGGCGGCGACCGCACTACTGGCTCGAGACCGCGACGGGCCGACGGTAGCCCACCAGCTGTTAGTCTATCCCGGCACCGGCGACGTTACCCAGACCGACGCCTACGAGGAAAACGGCGAGGGCTACTTCCTCACCGCCGAGGACATGGCCTGGTTTCGCGGCCACTACTTCGAGCGCGAGATCGACCAGGGCAACATCTACGCGATGCCCCGACTCGCCGACGACCTCTCTGATCTGCCGCCCGCGACCGTCATCACCGCGGGCTTCGATCCGCTTCGCGACGACGGTGGGGCCTACGCCGAGCGCTTGACAGACGCCGGCGTCCCGACCAGCCACCACCACTACGACGACATGATCCACGGCTTCTTCGGCATGATCGCCAAGCCGATCGACCTCGAGCCGGCCCACGAGGCCTACGAGGCCGCCGTCGCGGATCTGCAGGCAAGTTTGGAGTAATATCGCGTGCACGTGACCGTCCACCGCCGTTCTGCCGTCCAGGACTATGCTACTCGATCACATAATTTTCGACCCTCGAGCGTTGCTCGGATTATGTATCATGAACGTTTATGTATGTGGAGCCAGTAGCAGGAATCACAGATGTCGGTCGTACACGTACGAGCCTAACGCCGCCCCGACGACGAGTACCGATTGCCGACAACGCGACCACACCCGACCGACATGAGCACACGACACTTCCAGCCCCAGACCGAGACCGAATCGACACCCAGCCAACCCCCGACCCGAACGACAGCCACGTCGGCCGTCACACAGCCGCCAAGTTCGCGGGCGCCACAGACGTTTTCGCACCGCCGCAGCGACAAACTTCAGAACCTCATCGACAAGTACAACGCCGCAATCTCGGTCACTCAATCGTCGTAATTCGGTCGTTTTTGCAGTGATCTCGAGTCAAAACCGTCTTTGTAGCCACGGCCCTACGGGGCACTGGCCAATGACGATTCACTCCTTCCGAGCCGGACTCGGCATCCGGTCGTGACGAGCCCTATGAGTGCCGAGGCCGCCATTTTTACGGTAGAACGCGTCTCTGAGGGGATCTGGGTGTGGCCACAGTAGACAGAGGCCCCGTTCAGTCGAAAATGTCTACTCTATCTTGACACAGCGAGAGAATCCCGGCGTCGTCGGGCGAAGCCCGAGAGCTTGCGGAGCTTTGCTCCGCTCTGTTCACGGCCAGAGGATGTCATTCGCGTCGCGTGTCCTCCTCCCCAACCATGACGATTTTGAGGTACATATCGGTTGCTTCGGCCTTTTGATCGTCGTCGGCGTCGACGAGATGAACGAGCGGACAGTCGAGCGCCACCGTCACACCGCTCATCACGTCGTGGTCGTCGCTGGCCGGCCCATCACGGAGTGGAATCATGATTTCCTTGCCGGTCTGGGGGTTGCGGCCACGATTTTTCTGCTGTAACGTCTCCTCGACGAGCGAGAAGAGTTCACGCCGGCCCTGATCCGAATGAAATTCCTCGGGGAGCGCACCGAGCAAGTCCTCGTCGATGTTGCCGCGGTGGAGTGACGCCCCGCGGCGGCGGTGGCGGGTGTCGCGGCGAATTCGCTGGAGTAGTGCCTGCTGGCCATCGGTGCTGGCCACGTCCTCGGGGGTGAACGAAACGACCTCGTTCGGCCCCTGAAGCGTCAGCAGCGTACACGAGTCCTCGTAGAGCGCGCCGTCGTCGATGACCCACCCGCCGGTGTAGATGTACTCGCCCTCGTGCTTGCAACGGCGGACGTATGCCACCGCCGGAATCGGCATGGGTGCACCCTCGGGAAGCGCAAGCGCCGGCGCGACGATCACCGGCGTCGCGGTGACACCGCCCGATTCGCTCTCCTCGCCCCACCCGTCGGACGCTGTCGAGTCCTCCCACTCGTAGTCGGGAGTAAAGCCACCATTGGAGACCATCCCGGACCCGCTCTCGCGACCGGCTTCTGGCGGGTCGTTCTGGACGGTGACGACGACGCTCGAACCACGCGTCCGGGCCACAATCGAGCGGTCGCTCCGTTCGGGCACGAGTAACTCAGCGCGGTTCGCGCCCCACGACCACGCCATCACGTCGATATCGCCGTCGCGTACACTTTTGAAGGAGTTGTTCCCCCAGCAGTACACCCTCCCCTCGCGCTCGACGCACAGCTGGTCGCTGGTCATGTACTGGAAGATCCGTTCGGGTGTAATTTCGTCGGCGATAGCCGGCCCGCGCGGAATATCCGCATCCGGAAGCGAGACGGCCACGCTCTCGCCGGCGACCGATTCGATCTCGAGATATGCGTACAGCGCCTCCCGGAGTTCGTCGAACCCGTCGTCGTCCTCGTCCGGGTCGTCCCCGTTGATCTCGTCGGGAACGATGCCGACCGCACTGCGACGCTTGTTCGAGCGGACAGAGTTGTAGTCATTTGCCGGCTGTATGGTATCGACCGACCAGCCGTCGAGTTCCAGGCTGGCCGAGAGCACGCCGCTGCTTTTGATGCTGGCGGGCACCGACTGGGCCCGCAAGTCGGTCACGTCGAACACGCGGCTGCCGGGCGAGCGAAAGCCGGATTGCAACTGCTCGACACCGCCGCCCGTGAGCGTTGCGGGAATCATCGCGGCAGGCGAGGCCGAGGTATCGGTCATCCGACCGGCGACCTGGCCGAGACAACCGGCCATCCCAGCGAGCGCCGCCCCAGCGCCCGCTGCGAGAAACCGCCGTCTCGTCGTTCCAGTATTGCTCTCAGTCCGATCCTTCATTAGTTTCGAAGAACGGCGACTCTGACTCATCACGTTTCAGTGAAGGGAGGGGGCTATAAGTATATAAATATATATTAAATCATTTATTAAATCGTATGTTTTGTGTGTGGAGTAGGGCAGGAGACAACAGATCGCCCCCGGTCAGGGGTCAGCAACCACTACGGTGCTGAGTTCGGCGATGAAGACGAACGCAGGAACGTCAGACACCTACGAAGAACGGTCCTCACAGCGAAAATCGAGCACTTCTGCAGGCTCGGGTTCGGGTCGAGTCATACTGAACTGTAGAGAGATTATGAGTCGTGAGTGCCGAGGGGCTCGATTCACCAGTACAAATCCTACCGTAGAATCATCCACCGCAACGACTTGTGGCCCGATACCGCTGTGTCAACCTTTTGATTACAGCAGCTTCTCCCTGACGGAGTAAGTGTGACGCCGTCCCTTCGGCGCAGTCGAGCTCGTAGGCGACATCCGCGAGTGTCCCGTTCCGTGGAACGTCGTAGTAGCCGGTTTCGACGGCGACCTGGAGTGCCTCGAACTGTCGTTCTGTGCAATCAGTTGCGATTGTCTTGTGACGGCGGTCGAATTCGCCAATTGCATCGACCGTCACCTCGAGATCGTCGGGTAGTGTTTCTAGTAGCGTCCGGAGATCGTCACCTGCCCCGACGAGCGTCATCTCGAAGGATGCGTCGCTGTCGTAGATAATGGGTGGCAGGACGACGAGATCGAGTGTCGTGTAGGCCTCACGCCAGGTTTTGTCCTCGGGTCGGGTCTCCTGGCAAAGATAGACATAAAACGACTCGTCGTCGATTTCGGTGATCCGATACCACCGGATCGACGCGACCGATGCAATCGCCTCCTCGTAGGGTTCCCGGTCCGCTTCGACGTAAAAGAGTTCGTACTCCGTTTCATTTCCCGTCTCGATGTTCCACGAGAGCAGCTCTTCGTACTGGACGACATCGCGCTCGCGGATGAACTGCTGCATTGGGTGGAGCATCCAGTCGGGCTGTCGCAAGGAGAATCTGAGATACTTCACAATTGTGACTGTGTTGTGGCTATATAAATAATCTAGCGAGCTAGAAGCAATCTCCTCGGTAACGCCGGACCGACACACGGCCAGCAATGACAGAAACACTCGAGTGGGTGCTGTTGGGAGCCGGACTGGGTGCGATGCTCGCGAACCTCGCGGGCGTCGTCTCGAGCATCCGTGGATGGACATCATACTATCCCCTCGGCGAGAAAGACTGGCGCTTCACCGTGTTCTGGGGACTGGCACACGTGAGCAACGGTGCGCTGCTCGGACTGGCCTACATCCAGTTCGGAGAACTCGGACTTCCCTGGTGGGCGTTTCCGGTCGGACTGGTACTGTTCGTCGGTGGGTTCGCGATCGTGATCGTTGCGACGTCCGACCTCGGCGTTTCCCAGACGCAGGGAATAACGGACGGTCTGCGGACGGATAGGTTATATCGGTATTCTCGGAATCCACAGTACGTCGGGTACATTCCGGTTACGATCGGCTACGTGCTATTCACCGATGCGCCGTTTGTCGTGCCGATCTGTGCTGTCTGGCTGGTTTGGTGGTTCGTGCTTCCGTTTGCCGAAGAGCCGTGGTTGCGTGACCAGTTCGGACACGAGTACGAACAATATGCCGAGCAGATCCCACGGTTTGTGGGCGGGAATACGGTGCGACGACTGCTGACCGACGCAGGGATGAAAGGGAAGAATAATAAGTAATATTATGTGGTTTTAGTGGCGTACTGGTAAGTCGTCCAGATTTGAGTGCCGAAGCCGCTATTTTTGACGGGAGAACAGGTCTCTGGGGATCTGGTTGTGACCACAGTAGACATCGGCCTCAATCAGGCTCTCGCCGATCAGGTAGACTCGGATTGAAGAACGTTGCCGAGCAATCATACGGTATGGCCGCCGAAATTTCCGACCGGGTACGAGAAATCGCGGAGGCTCGCGGCCTTCCAGAGTCAGAAGTGTTCGAACAGGCACTCGAACGTGGTCTCGAAGATCTGTGGGAGGACCTCGTGCTCGCACAGTACCTCGACGGCGAACTCGACGGCAAGGAAGCCATCGAGCGTGTCGGTCGGACGAAGGTCGAGCGAGCGGAGCGAAAGCGTAAAATCGTCGAGGAAGATGTCGACTGGGGCCTGAACGCGTGATCGATACGTCTACTGGCGGGTAACAGTCACCGGAGAGCATTCGCCGGATGAGGGCAGCGAATTCTCGTACTGGTTCTGGCCGGCAGTTCAACACGACGAGAGGCTACGACAACTATCGCCGTAAACCGTAGACGTTCGTCCAGAGATGGCGTACGCTGCGTCCGCTTTCACGACTGTACCGAAATACGCAATACGATCCTAAGACCTCGAGCGACCTCTCTCTACTCGAGGGATCGATGATGACGACAGACGAACTGGAACACACAGAAACGCACCGAACGGGCGACATCGAGCACGGCGTCGACGCCGGCGACCACCACGAGTTCATCGAGTGGGTCGACGCGAATCCGGACGCGGCGAGGGTCGAGTTTCGCGCCACCGGCGACACCGAAGCGGTCGCCAACCGCACGACGGCGACGATCGGCGACTGGGCGCTGGGCGGCGAGGAGATGGGCGCCGAGCGCAACCACACGCTCGAGTTCGGCCTTCCGCCGGAGCTCGAGGCGGCGATGGGGTACGTCGAACCGACCGATCGCTACGAGGCGATCGAAGGAGCGCTCGCGGGGCTCACGGCGTGTCTCAACGGGACGATCGTCTACAACGCGATTCGCGAGGGGATCGACATCGAAAACTCGAGATCGACGTCGCGGTGACCGGCGATCTCACCGCCGAGGAGCGATCCATGGTCCGGGAGTATCCACAGCGGTCCCCGGTGTACAACCTGGTGACGCTCGAGCACCGGAACAGGCCGAACGTCGAGATCGACGCGCCAGCCTGATACGGATTGCTGTAACGATTTACCGGCGAAACCGCAGACGGGTCGCGGTTTCGGCGGTAACGACTTACAGTAAACCGTATGAGACGGACAGCGGTCCGGATCAGACCGACCACGGACGGTTTGGAGGGCGTCCAAGAATCGTTTCGACGCGTTCCTCGGCACGCACACGAGAGCGACGACCGCCAACAGTCACGTGTGGGTGACCGTTACCGCGGTTTCGATGCCGAGTACGGTGCTCGTACCGACGGTACGGGATCCCTATCGGTTCGCTCGAAAGCGGTATAGCGATCGGCAGTCGATTGCGGCCCTCCTCGATCGGCGACACACCCCGATCCAGTTGTCCGCCCGACACGTCCATGAGGGCGTGTGGTCTCGCCGACATAGGCCCAGGCTTCCCGGCCGTTCTGGGGGAGAAGCCTCTCACTCGAGACCCTAGCCGCTGGTTTCGCTCCCGCTACAGATGCCCCGTGCTGGTCGTTTCTCGTGACTGTGATCGCCGCGCGAGGCTCACCGCGTTAGAACTGTCGTGTCCGCCGGTAGCTCACTGATTACAAAACGTCCGTTCGGTGGAGTGATCGATACTCGCCGGCCCGACGGCACGGCGCCGTTGGCCGGAGGTGACCATGACAGACGACGACCCCATTTCCAGGCGGACGAGTCTCAAAGGTATCGCAGCGACCGGTGCGCTCCTCGGTGGTGCCGGTCTCGGCATCAACAGCGCCAGCGCCGGTGAGAAGAAACACCACGGCGACAAACACGACGGCAAGCACAAGAAAGGGAAGCACGGCGACGACAAGGACGGCACGAACGGCGACGGCATCCCCGGCGTCGCCGGCATCGACTTCGACGCGTGTCACACGATGGCCGTCCACTTCGATGGCAGTTACGCCGATCCGACAGCCGATGGCTCCGTGGCGATCCCGATCACGACCAAAGACGGGTTCATGACGCTGCCGACGGTCGGCGACGTCGACGACGCGATCACGATCCCCACCGCGGGCGCGAACACGTTCCTCCAGATTCCGATCGGCGAGGTGACCGACGACTACGTCGAGATTCTCGTCCAGAACGACACCGAAATCGTCGACAGCAGCCGCTACGTTCGGGTCCCACTCGGAAAACTCGAGGACGGTTCGATTACGCTCCCGGCCGAGGGACCGTACGACGGCTATTATAAGCTGCCGCTGATCGGCGGCGGCCACATCCCCCTGCCTGCCGGCGGCAAGGAAAAGGACGCGCTCGTAATCGCTCTCGAGAACGGGTACGCGACGTTCCCGGTACACGACGACGACGGCGGGGCGCTCGTGACGCCGGTCGTCCAGGTTGGCGACGCACCGTTGGCGAACCTTCGGATCCGAACGTACAACGGCCGGAAGGGACGCATCGAGAACGTCCAGCGGACGATCACCGCGGACGATCTCACTCCATCCGGACGGTACGGGTCGGATGTCTACGGCAGTCAGTACACCTGGACGTTTACCGTCTTCCAGTTCTACGATCACGTTTACAACACCGGCGACAAGATCCTCTCGGTCTCGATCGGCGAGGCGACCGTCCAGAACCCCAACGACTGCGCGACAGAGTATCAGGTCGGCTACGACTCGGCAGGCTACCTCGACCTCGAGAAACTCTCGCTGTCTCCCGTCTGTGTCGACTCGGAAACGAACATGGCGCGGTTCCGGGTCCGAAACGCGAACGAGAAGCCCGTCGCAGCGGCGTACGCAGTCGAGGGGACGGATCGGGCGGGCTCGGTCTTCGTCGAGCCCGAGAGCGCGACGTACATCCACGTCGCCGCGCCGGACGGTGACGCGACGGTCTCGCTGATCGCCGACGGCAAGGTGATCGCTACTCGAGACAGCCGAACTGACGTCGAGTGTCTGCCACGCGGGCAGATTCCGTTCAACGCCGAGTGCGTCGAACGGCTGGAAGGAGCGGCGAAGTTCTACATCCACAACGGTACCGACACCGACCTGACGTTCTTCTATCACGTCGCCGAAACCGGCGAACTCAGTGCGGTGACGGTACCCGACGATATGACCAGTTCCGAGACGTTCTGGGTCGAGGCGCCGGATGGCGAAGTGACGACGACGATCTACTACGAAGACGAAGCGATCGCCTCGGCGACGAGCGATCCGTCCGTCGACTGCTAGTCGATTCGCCAGCCTCGAACCTCTTCGTTCTCTTCGCGTCGCGACCGGGGGCATCGTTGGGCAACAATATATTCGCTCCGGAGTCGTACGTCGTGGTATGCACGTCAGTGGCTCCCTGTCTCGAGCACAGATCGCGGACTTTCTGACCGACGATCCGATCCCGATACGGCTCGGCTGTCGAACGCCCGCGGGCGAGTTGTGGATGCTCTCGATGTGGTATCGCCACCGCGAGTCCGACGACACCGACGACGAGTGGGTACTCGAATGTGCGACCAACGCGGATGCGAAGGTCGTAACCTACCTTCGCGAGAGTCCCGATGTCGCGTTCGAAGTGTCGACGAACCGGCCGCCGTATCGGGGCGTCCGGGGCCGGGGAACGGCGACGATCGACCCCGATCCCGACAAGACCGTCCTCCGGGCGCTGCTCGAGCGCTATCTCGGAGGGACTGATTCGGAACTGGCGACGAATCTCCTTAAAGAGGATCGAACGGAGGTGACGATCACGATCTCGCCGTCGACCGTCTACGGCTGGAATTTTGCCGACCGAATGGGCGACACCGGGCGATCCGAATAGTGCGGATAGTAACACCTATCATCCAGCCGTGTCCGCCACCGATAGATGCAGTCGACCAGCCGGGAGCGTGCGAACGCGGCCGTCCGCAGTGGCTGGTCGGTTCTTCGCGAGTGCGTGCGAGTCGAGACGCGGTCGCTGGCACTCTTTCGGATCCTCGTCGCGCTGTTGATACTGGCCGACCTCGGATTACGGTCGCGCAACTTCTCGCAGTTCTACACCGAAGACGGCCTCGTCCCCCAGTCGCTAGCTACCGGGATGGAGCACGTCAACGGGGTATCGGTCTACTTTCTCTCGACGGAGCCGGCGGTGACCGCAGCGCTGTTTGCGGTGCAGGCACTCGTTGCGGTGGCGTTACTCGTCGGCTACCGGACCCGCATCGCGACGGTGGTGTCGGTCGTGTTTGTCGTCTCGCTCGACCTCCGGAATCCGCTCGTGGTGAGCTACGCCGACGTGCTGTTTGCCTGGCTGCTGTTCTGGGCGATATTCCTCCCGCTCGGCGAGCGCTGGTCGGTCGATGCGGTCCACCGCGACAGGCCGCCCAGGGCGAGCGTCGCGACGCTCGGGTCGGCAGCGATCCTCGGTCAGATGGTGACGATGTACGTCGTCAACGGCTACCACAAGACGACGTCTGAACTCTGGCAGACGGGGGAGGCAGCAGTGCTGGTGCTCGGGCTCGACGATATGACGTTCCTGCTCGCCGACCTCGTACGCTCGGTCCCGACCGTGCTCCAGGTCGGCGGGCTCACGTGGTTTGTCATGCTACTCGGGGCGTGGCTCTTGATCCTGTTGCGCGGGCGGGCACGAACGGCGTTCGTCGGGCTCTTTCTGGCCGGTCACCTCGCTTTCGCGGTCACCGTCCGGATCGGCGCGTTCGCCTTCGTCGCCATCGCCGGCCTGCTACTCTTTCTCCAGTCGTCGTTCTGGACCGACCTCGAGGCCGTCGCGAGGTGGGGAGGCGTTCCAGTTGCCGCCCTCGAGTCGCGACTGGCCGGCCTCGAGCGCGTCGCCGAGGTGATTCCACGACCGAAACGGTGGCTCGGAATCGGGTCGTGGCTCGTCACCAACCCCTACAAGATACTGCTCGCGGTGGGGGTCGTCACGCTCGCTACCCTCACGATCCTGTCGGCGCTGTCGGCCGGCGGCATCGTCGAGACGGACGCCGGCCCGGTCGAGACGACAACCGACGGCGCGGACGCGTTCGTCACCCACCAGACCCAGTGGCGAATCTTCGCCCCACAACCCCGGACGACCGACCGCTACTACGTCTTTCCCGCAGAGACCGAATCCGGCGAGGTGATCGACGTCTACAACGACCGGGAACTCAGCTTCGAGCGCCCCGAGGGCAGCCTCGAGAAACAGTACGACACCTATCGCGAGCGATTCTACATGAACAGCGTCAGCGCCGACGAGCCGCCGGGAACGGCCGACCGCCTGGCCGAACGACTCTGTACCGAGTGGAACGAAGCCAACGACGACGACCTCGTCACCGTCAACATGTACCGCGTCGACGAGTCTGTGACCCTCGAGACGATCGACGCGCCGGCAGACCGCGACCGGGAGAGCACCTATTTCCACTGGTACAGCTGTGACGACAGCGAGCCGACGACCGTCGCGTCGCCGCCGTTTTGAGCACGCCTAGTGGCTTCCCAAGCCTGCACTGCTGGGTCGAACCAGTTGGCGGGTGTCGGTTCGACCCAGCAGTCGACGCTTGGGAGGGTACTAGATCGACGATGGCTTAGTTCGACCGAACATCGGCGGCCGCGAGCGCGTCGGCGTCGGCCCAGTAGTCGTCGATGGTCTCGATCGCCCACGAGCGAACCGCGGGATCGTCGGTGTCGACCGAGGCTCGCAGGATGCCCTGCTCGTCGCGCAAGAGGAGATAGACCGTCTCGTCGAGGACCATCACCGCGAGCGGCACCGAATCGACGACGCCGACGGTCGCATCCGCAGACTCCAGTACCGTCTCGAACCGGTCCCGAAGCTCGGGGTCCTCGGCGAGGGCGTCGACGGCCGGCCGCGAGAAGACGCCCCGAAACGTTTGCTGGCCATCGGTCGTCCGCTCCTGGACGACCGAAAGCGTCTGCTCGTTGAACGCGTGTGACAGCGTCTGGACCGCCTCGGCGTCGCCGAGCAACTCGAGCAGGCGACCCAACGGTGCGTTCGGTCGGGTCCGCGTCGGCGTCGTGATCGTCGCGTCGGCGAGCCGTCGAAGATCGAACGTCAGCGTCTCCGTCGGGAGATAGTCGACGATCCCTCGCAGCGTCGCCTCGGTTTCGACGATCTCTAAGAGGTCGGTAAACCCCGCCGCGACGAGTTCGCCCGTCGCCGTCGCCGTGTACTGGCTGCCATCTCTCCTGATCCAGGCCCGATCGGCAAAATCACCCAGAATACGACCGAGCGTCGCCTGTGAGGCCCCCGTCTCGTGGGCCAGCTCCGAGCGTGTGTATCGATCCGCCGACAGCAGCCTGAGCACCTCCACTCGGTTCGCCGAGAGCGCGAGAAACTCGATCTCCTCGAGTGCCGACTCCATACGCTGTACAGCACCCGCCGCCGTATACCGCTTTCGACCCCTGAAATAATTTCACAGTGTGTGCCGTTTCGCTCCCCGCTACGTACGTGGATTGCGCCACTCGAGTTTCTCACCGTGAAATAATTTCTGAACGAAACTATGGGTGAGCATCCGCTACTAGATACTACGATGATTTCCGGAACCGAGTGCCCAAACATTTTGGATTCTGACCTCCAGCTTGCTGTTCGTGGTGTTTCTCTATGATGGGGCGTCGCAGTATCGCGCTCTTCGGGCTCTCGAGTCTGTTCTTCGGCGGGACGTTCGTCGCCGCGAAAGCCGGCCTCGAGTACTTTCCGCCCCTGTTGTTCGTCGCGTTGCGCTTCGATATCGCGGCCGTCATCCTGATCGGATACGTGTTGGTGACCCGGTGCCGCGAGGAGCTCCGTCCCTCGACGGCTGGTGACGCGCTGGGAATCGTCGCGACGGGCGTGCTCGT
Source organism: Salinadaptatus halalkaliphilus (assembly GCF_006543045.1). GTDB lineage: Archaea > Halobacteriota > Halobacteria > Halobacteriales > Natrialbaceae > Salinadaptatus > Salinadaptatus halalkaliphilus. The sequence goes on from NZ_RBZW01000019.1 coordinate 23,241, forward strand.
GATCGGGCTGGCCAACGCCTTGCTGTTCATCGGCCAGCAGTACGCCACCAGCGCGGTCGGCGCGATCATCTTCAGCCTCAATCCGATTCTGACGCCGGTCTTCGCAGCGGTTTTGCTTTCCTCGGAACGACTCTCTCCCCGCGGCGCCGTCGGCATGGGGCTCGGTCTCGTTGGCGTCGGCCTCGTGGTGAGTCCCGACCCCGCGACACTGCTCGGGGGCGACGCCCTCGGCAGAGCGATCCTCTTCGCCGGTGCGGCATGTGCCGCCCTCGGTGCCGTGCTCATCCGCCGCGTCGACGCGACGCTCTCGAGTACGGTTCGCATCGCGTGGGGGCTCCCGCTGGCGGCGGCGCTTTCCCACGGCCTCTCCTGGCTCACCGGCGAATCGGCGACGGCGATCGAGTGGACGCCGGCCGCGGTCGTCTCCCTGGCCTACGTCAGTCTCGTCGCCGGCGTGCTCGCCTACGTCGCCTACTTCGCCCTGCTCGACGAAACCGGTGCGATCCGTGCAAACCTGGTGTTCTACGTCGTCCCGGCCGTCTCGACGGTCGGGGGCTGGGCGCTGCTTGGCGAATCAATCGCGCCGCTGGCGGTCGTCGGCTTCCTGACGATCTTCGCGGGCTTTGCGGTGCTTGGCAGCGAGTCGATCGACCTGCGCTCGCGCCTCCCATCGAGGCCCACTCGCGACCCCATCACGGGCCCGACTCGCGATTCCGATTCGGGTCGCGAACCGACCGATCACGCTCGCGGTTACGAAGCCGACTAGTCGTCCGCGATCCGACTGCCCCCCGGCGGCATGAAGTGCTGGATACGGTCGGGGCTGGCGATCTTCCGGACGAACGACTCGTCGGCGAACCGCTCGCGGAATCGTCTGTAGAGGCGTTTGGCCGCGTCGGCCTGGGCGTAGCGACCGGGCTCGAGTTCGATCGTCGTCTCCGCCTGGCCCTCGATAGCTGGGGCTGGCCCGCCAATCACGCGGGTATAGGGTTCACACTGGATGCCGACCACCGCGCCGACGGCCGTGTCGCGGTAGTAGGTTCGGTCGCCGCGAATGGCGAAGCCGCCCTTCTCCAAGTACTCCCCGCTCTCGGGCGTCTTCGTCACCTGATCGGCGTCGACGGCATAGACATCGCCCGCGTAACGCCCGTCCTTCCAGACCGACGAGTATGAAACCGCGAACTGGGCGGCCTCCGCGATGCTCGAGTCCGGCAGTTCGATGTCCGACGAGGACGCCTCGCTGGGATCGGTCGCTTTCAACACGGTGACGGGGCCGCCGTGGGCCTGGGTGTGTAGGACCTTGTCACCCGGCTCGAGGTACTTCTTGACCAGTTCCTCGTTCTGGTCGGCGTCACGCCCGCCGATGACGAGGTAGCCGTCGCTCGTGTGAAACCAGCGAAAGCGGTCGTACCAGGGTTCGTTCTCCCGGATCGGCACGGACGGCTCGGCCAACCAGTCGCGGTCCGCGCTCTCGTCGTCCGCGTCGTCTTCGTCGTCGTCCTCGCCGTCGTCGGCCTTCCACTCGTCGCGGCGGCGTTTGGCGTCTTCTAAGTCCTCGCGAGTGTCCTCGATGGCCGCGAGTGCGCCCTCTTTTTTCTCTGCGATGCGCTTGGCCTCGGTGTAGAGCCGATCGGCATTCTGTTCGACGCCGTCGTGGGCGACGAGATCGATGTACTCGCCGTCGACGTCGACCGTGACCGTCCCCTCGCTGCCGTCGACGTCGATCACCGCCTCGGCGGCCGCGATGCCGCGCTCTTTTCCTTCTTCGAACCGCTCCTCGATCTCGTCCCACGGGCGATCCTGGTCGCGAGCGTCCTGGATAGTCGAGAGGATGTCGTCGACTAGCCCGTACTCGGCGTACAGTAACTCCGCGTTCTCACGCATCGCATCGGCTTCCTGCTCGAAGCCCTCGATCGCGCCCCGTTGCTGTTCGATGATCCGCTCGTACTTGGCGATCTCCTCCTCGAAATCAGGACGCTGGTCGGTCGGGTCGGGCTCTTCCTCGTCCTCAAGTTCGAGCCGGAAGAAGTAGTCGTCGAGCGCCGAGAGGAAGGTGTCGTACGGTTCGGCCGCGTACTCGGCGCGTTCCTCGAGCGGGAACGGCGTCGCGTCGAGGACGCGCTCACGGGCGGGACTCGAGTCGTCGCCGTTGGCATCGTCGTCACCGTCCTCGCCGGCCCCTCCATCGTCGCTACTGTCCTCGCCATCCTCGTTCTCGCGCTCGAGGTAGAGTCGCGGCTCGAAGTTGGCGTTGCGGATGTCCAGCGCGAGGCGTTCGATGGCCTCGTAGAGACGGTCGTAAACGTCCTCGTCGGCCTCGCCGATGTCCATCCCCTTCTCGACGCCGGCGCGGGAACAGATCTCCTCGCCGTAGAGCCCGCCGAAGTTGAGCTGGGTCGCCAGCGTGCGGACGACGTCCGTATCGGACTCTTCCATCTCGTGGCCGAACGCCTCCCGCGAGATCGTCAGCGGATTCGTCCGCGTGTCGGGAAACTCGTAGCGCGAGCCCGGAACGACCGTCCTCGATTTGAGCCGCACCGTCTCGAGTGAGTCGATCACCTCGTACTCGCCGTCCGTGACCGCGACGTTGCCCTGCCCGAACAGTTCGACGATGATCCGGGTCGTCCCGTCCTCGCGTTCGAAGACGAACTCGAGGATGCGATCGAACTCGTACTGGGAAACACCGGCGAAGTCGGCGCCCGAGAGCCGATTGCGAAGCATCATCGCGAACTGGGGCGGCCGGCCGGGGGCGTCTGGCACTCGCTCCTGGGCGACCGTGTGGGCCCGCTTGACCTCGCCGACCTCGAGAATGAGCTCGACCCGGCCACGATCGAAGTCGCGCATCTTCAATCGGAGCAGGTCGTCGCCGTAGAGGTAGGCCTTGTCGACCTTCGCGCCCTCGTAGGCGCCGAGTTCCCCGACGAGGGCCGCGAGGTCGACGCTCGTAAGCTCCCGCTTTGGATCCATACAATAGCCTGCCCCGCGCTGTCAAAAAGACGTGTCGCTCCTGTGGCGGCGGTCGGCGCTCGACGCGTCGAGCTACTGGGACGTGTGCGACGACATCGCGACGGCCGCCTCGAGTCGGCATACCGGTCGCCACGACCGTCATGGCATATCAAGCGCGAATACTGACACGGTAGCTGACTTCCGACTATCGGTACAACGCCGGGACGTGTCCCGCACGTCGTCGCCCGACACGGAGTCGGTTCACGCTCGAACGTCCTACGACGCCACCGCCGACGAGTTCACCGTCGTCGTCGACGCCTTCCCCGCAAGCATCGAAGACGTTTCGGTCGCCGTCGGCCGGCGGTGCATCGAGATCGCCATTTCCCGAGCAGACGGCGTCTCCGACGGATACATCTCGCCACCGTCTCGAGCCCACGTCTTCACCGACGACCGGCAGGCGTGGTTCAACAACGGCGTGCTCACGGTGACGGTCGGGGCGGAGCGCTCGCGGCGTCGAGCCGTCCGCGATCCGTTCCACCGGTAGCTGCCGACACCGGACGACACTCTCCGCCCCTGTTGTCCCCGTGAGCCGTCCGCTGAAACTGCCGCTTTGACCGCCCTTATGTAGCTCTCGCGGCTCGATCCGAGTAGAACCGTGACCGACACCCGTCGCGCCTACGGGCTGGTCGTCGCTGCGACGCTCAGCTACACCTGTCTGATGTTCGTCTGGTTCTCGCTGCCGGCGTATCTGCCGACGATCATCGAGGAGGTCGGCCTCTCGAGTACGCAGGCGGGAATTCTGGCGGGCGCAATTCCGGCGACGTACATTCCGCTCGCGCTGGCAACGGGGCTGTTCGTCGACCGCGTCGGGCCAGGCCGCGTCGTCGGCGTCGGCGTCGTGATCTACGGCCTCGCCCAGATCGGGCGCAGCCTCGCGCCCGACTTCCTCTCCTTGCTCGCGACGACGTTGCTGATCGGCGTCGGCGCGACGACGATCACCTTCGGCCTGCCAAAACTCGTCTCCGTGCTCTTTCCGGCCGACGAGACCGGTCGCCCCTCCGCCATCTACCTCGTCGGCGCGTCGGCTGGCTCGGCGCTCGTCTTTGCAATCGGCCGGCCGATCCTCGGCCCTGCCCTCGGCGGCTGGCGAGCGCTGTTTTTCTGGAGCGGCGTCGTCTCGGTCGGCTACGGCGTGGGCTGGCTCCTGATCGCACTCGCCTCGCGCATCGACGCGACGGCCGTCGCCGACAACGACGAGTTCTCGGTCACCGGCATGCTGTCCGACCTCCGGCTGGTGCTTTCCCACCGTGATCTCCAACTCGTCGTCGTCATCGGGACGATGTACCTCTTTCTCAACCACGGCGTCCAGGGCTGGCTCCCGACCGTCCTCGAGAGCCGCGGGCTCGCCGCCGGCCTCGCCGGACAGGCCACGAGTCTGTTCGTCCTCGCGTACGTCGGCGGCGTGCTCGTGGTCCCGGAACTGGCCGATCGCTTTGGCATCCGCCGGCTCGCACTGGTCGGCTGTGGGTCCGTTACGTTCCTCGGTGGCACGGGCCTGCTGGTCGGCGGGACCGGCCTCCTGATGGCACTGGCCATCGTCGTCACCGGGCTCGGGACCGGCGGCATCTCGCCGCTGGTTCGGGCGATCCCGCCGGCCCTCGAGGGGATCGGCGCGCGCCTGACCGGGACGGCGGTTGGCTTCATCTTTGCCGTCGGCGAAATCGGCGGCTTTCTCGGACCGATGTTGATCGGCGTCCTCCACGACGTGACAGGCTCGTTCCTCCCGGGATTCGCGTTGCTTGCAGCGTCCGGTCTCGTCGTCGCGGTCTCAGGGGCGCTCTTGCGACGGCGCGAAAGCGCAGTGTGAATCGCCTCGGAGTATTCTCCTATACCGCTTGATAAAAGGTCCGGGCTCCGGCATGTGGGAATTCCAATGATTTGTTAATTTAACGTTATAGGGTATGGAACATATGCGGCAACGTATGACTGTTCGATTCGACGCGCTGCGGGCAGCTTACACCCCAAACTCGTCTGGCAACAAGAAATAAGTGGAGATAGAACAATCAGTATTTTAGAACTATTCAGCAAATGAATTTACCAGAGCGGATATTTTCAGTTGGGGGAGCTGGGAAGGAAATAGCGTTCGAACTGTTAGAATCGGAGTGGGTGCTTCGTGACGTGTTAGAGCCGCGTCCGAACCCACATTCGGTTCGAGTCACGATCCTGGATACGGCGGAGGAAGAAGAGAATGCGGATCGCCAGCGAATCGCAGACATTCGTGACACCATCTCCTCGATCAAGTCCGAACTCCGGGACAGCGAACGCGGGCGACCCGGCGATATCGACGTCGAGTACAAACTCATCACGCGAAATATTCAACTCAACGATCAGAACGACCTGATCGGCGAGAAGGCCGTGCCCCGCATCACGGCCGGCAACGGGATGGACGAAGACGACTGGTGGGTCGAAAGCCAACACATCAACGAGAACCTCGATTTCGCCACCGGCGTCGTCCGAAAACGCGGCCTGGGGAAGGCGATGTACTACAAGGCCTACGCCGAAGACGACGAGCTATCGACCTACATCGATCTCCCCGACAAGGGGAAAGTCGCCGTCCTGGCCGGCCTCGGCGGGGGTACCGGTTCGGGCGTCGTCATCGACCTCGCACGCCACCTCCAGCAGAAACAGCGAACGGCCGAGATCACGCTGTTTGGCGTGCTGCCCAACCACACCGAAGGAGTTCGCGAAAACGCAAACGCCTACGCCGTCCTCTCTGAACTCGAGTATCTGAACCTGATCGACGAACCGGCGTTCAAAGACCGGGTGCTGATGCCGATCGATCCGACCGATTTCGACGGCAAAGGCGGCAACAAAATCCAGAACAGCCAGTTGCTCCAGGAGTTCGACGAGGGGATCATCTACCTGCTGGCGGCGTACTACAACACCGTCGGTACGGAAGATCCGTTCGCGGACTCGCCGGACTACGCGCCGTTTACCATCGGTATCCCGCAGATCCTGCGGTACAACGTCGAGGCGGTAAACGAGGGTCGGACGGCACTTCGTGAGATACTCAACCTCAAACAGGAAGCGGTTCAGGCCGAACGGGAGATCTATACGACCCTCGAGCGCTTCCTCGATACCCACTACGGCGGGCCGAGCGGCGACGGCCTGCGCGACCTCGATCGAGCGGATCTGAACGGCCGACTCGAGGAGGTCCAGTCGTTGCTGGAGTTCGACCTGTTCAACGAACTCGAGTACGAGTCGGTATCGATATTCACCGATATAATCGCCGACGCCGAAAACGAAGGCGACGACATCTCCGATCAGATCGACATTATTTCGGGCTCGCTTCGAGCAGTGGATACGACTGGCAAAGAGGCCGGACGGTTCGTCGACACGATCGACGAACATCTCGCGGAGGTCATCGAAGCCGACCTCCAGGCGATCATCCAGCGCCACCGGCTGCTGGTCCAGAAGCAATCGATCGACGACAACCGAGTGCGCGATACCATCGAGTTCTTGATCGGCAGCGACGACGGCAGTGGCAACCCCGGTGTGAAACTCAATCGACTGGAGGCCCAACTCGAGGACGTGACCGACCGTCGGGAGCGCCTCGAGTCCGATCTGGAAGAGACCGTCGAGGAACTCGAGAGCCTGCAGGCCGAACAGGAAGACGAGATCAATCGCAACCTCCAGACGTGGGTTCGTGAGACGCGGTCGTCGGTCGAGCAGTTGCAGTCGATCGACATCGACGGAATCGAGGGCGATCTCACGGCATTGAGCCGCTCGCTCGAGCAGTTCAGATCGGAGATCGTCAACGCCGATAGCGAAGAGCGGGTCAACCAAGTATCCAGCCAGGACATCAGTCAGCACCTCGACGACCTCGAGTCGACACTCGACCAGGTCGGCGTGACGTTCCACGAGACGCGCGACGACATCGAGACCTCGACGACGGCGCTCAAGGAGGTTCGAAAGGCGTTCCTGACGATGAACATGGAGGAAGGGACGATCGAAAAGATCACCCCGTGGTCCGGCAAGACCGAGCAAGCCAAAGAGGAGGCCCATCGGAACTTCCGGGTTCAAAAGAACAAGATCGACGATCGAGGGGTGTTCAGCGTCGGCCCGCCGGGCGAGACCTTTACCGCAGAAGTCATCTTCGACGGCCAGTCGATCGTCGCGGATCTGCAGGACCGAACGCAAAGGCTCGAAGAGGAGATTCTCGAGGGACTCCGGGGACAGATCGAGGAGCTATCCGACGATCTCCGTCGGGAATTCCAGTCGGAGCTCGACCGAGGCCCGGATCTCGAAGCGTTGCGCGATATCGCACGTCAGGCGTTCGAAGCGGAGATCGAAGGAACCGACGAAATCAAAACCAGAAAAGACGAGATCGAAACCGAACTCGACGAACTCGGCGACGAAGAAGCGATCTACGAGGCGACGATCGACGTCTTCGAGGAGCTCAGCCAGCAACGAGAGACCTACTCGAGTCAGATCGCCGAGTTCAACCAACGGCGCAGCGAGTACGAGACCGAGTCGACGCGGTCGGTGTCGACGGAACGCGACGAGTCGGCCTACGTCACCAACACCAAGCCAAACGATATCTTCCGGGTGACCGGCGACGAAGATATCGGCGAGAGCGATCTCTTCTCGAGTCGGGAGGAGAACCAGCGCATCCACGGCGCGCTCGAGGATCTCGTCGAGAACGTCTTCAACGAACAGTATTCGGGGATCAAAAAGCGGCGATTCAGCAAGGATCGGCAGCGCTACACCGACATCAAAATCCGCGTCGGCGTACTGAGCCAGGCCGTCGATCAGATCGATCCCGACGCGATCGACTTCGAGAACAGGTTCAACAACGCCTTCGACCTCGGCGCGAGCGGCAACCGCGTCGAGAACCCCTACACGAGCTGGCAACACACCATCGGCGACACCTGGGACATCGGCCTGAGCGTCTTTATCGATGGGATCTTCCTGGACAACCTCCGGAAGATGGTCCAGCCCGACGGCTACCGATCCGGATACGAGAAGCGAGCGACCGAGTTGGGCGAGGACATCCTCATCCACCACAACTACGGCCTCGACGACGGATTCTACGTTCGACGCCAGGACACACTCAACTTAGAAGACGACGACGGCGTTGGCTTCTATCTCCAGGAGGAACCCGAGATCGTCGACGGACTGCTCGAGGAGTACGTCGAACGCGTCGAAGTGGCCTCAAGCGGGGACGACTCGTCCGGAGACGAGTCGGCAGCGTCGGACGACGGCACCGCCGCGCAGTCGTTCGAATACAGCGGTGAAATGGAATGATCGGCGACGTCGTTGATACACTCCATCAGCACCGCGAGAAAGTCCGGCTCCTGAGCTACTTTATTCTCATGCTCGTATTGATGCCGTCGCTGGGACGGCTGTTCGGGGCCGCATACGAGAACGGCCACGTCTCGAGAGCCTTTCTCGATCTCCGGCATCTCGTGGATATCATCGACCTCGAGGGCGTGAGCGTCTTTTTCTTGGGCATCTTTCTGGGACTGCTCGTCCTGATGACGATCGACCCCAAGAAACGGTGGCAGGGATACCTGTTGTGGATCGGGCTCGCGATCGCGATGCTCGGGCTCCAGTCGATGGGGCTGTTCATTCCAAATATCGAATTTACCGATACGGCGAATCTCGGCTGGCTCGGCGTCGGCGTCGTGCTCGGCTTTCTCGCCGGGGGCGGACGGCAACTGTTACAGGCCGAAACCGCCAGAGCCAGGGAGTTCAGGCGAGCGTCGTTCGGCATCTACGTCATGGTCGTCGTGCTCATCCTCGGCTCGCTGGTCGAGTATCACGTGCTGTATCCGGAGTTCATCGAGATTTCCTCGGAGGGACTGGTCGTCTTTGCCGTCGATAACCCGGACGTCGGCGTCGAAACTGATGGATTGCTGTTCAACCTCGGCGTCGCAGCCGTCGTGTTGGTCACGGTACGACAGTTCATCCAGTACGATGCCAAGGAGGACTTCTTCGTTCTGGGGCCACCGGCTTCCGGCAAGAGTCTGTTCCTGATCGGGTCGTATCTCGCGGCCCTGAATCGGAATCCAAACGACGAAGCGACGAATAACACGCCGCTGCAGCCGAGCCAGGATCTGATGGAGATGGTCGAAAACCTCGACCGACGCTCCTCGGGGTGGATCGTCGATGCGACGGGGCAAGGCGAGATCAAAGACCTCGAGTTCCAGTACGTCCACGGATCGACGTTTCCGAAGAACGTGAAAATCGCCAGTATCGACTACGCCGGCGAGTATCTGAGTCGGTTGCCCGACGTTCTCGCAGGGGCGGTTACGGAGGAGGATACGGACAACACGTTGCTTCGGCTCGCAGGAGGTGTCGAGAGCGCGGACACGCTCATCCTGTTGGTCGACACCGAGCGCCACGTCAACGGCGAAGGGCTCGACATCAAGGAGTACTTCAGCATCCTGCAATCCGTCGACGATACCAGCGTCTTCGTGGTCGCGACGAAGGCCGACATCCTCGCCGACCGATTCCGGGAGGAAGAGGGGATCGAGGCCCATCTCGCCTTCGACGAGTTCAAATCGTACGTCAGCAGGGAGTTGCGCCAGAGCGAGCAGGTGGAGTCGCTTATCCGGCAGACGACCAGCACCGAGATTCATCCGGTCTACTACCAGACGCGAGTCAACGACGACGGCGACCGCGTCCCCATGCGTGACGAGACGGGATCCGTGATGACGATCGGCTTCGACCAATTGCTCGAGGAACTCGGGCGGTGACCACGAATGACTGACTTAACGATCTACGATTCACAAGGCAAACCGTACGACCCAAGCGGTGGTGGACAGCAAAGCGAACTGATCAAAGACCTCTTTTTCAGTGGGGTCAAGGTGTACGCCGAGTTCGGTTCGGAGATCAAGATCGCCGCGTTCTTCCGAGCGAGCGATTCGAACGCGAGTCGCTCCGAGCAGTATTACGCGGTGTATCAGACCCGCCAGCAACAGAACGTCTTCCGGCAGTTCAAATCCGATCTGCGCCAACTCGTCGAGCAGGAGTACGGGATGGTCTTACAGACATCCGGGAACGATGTCGAGGTGTTCAGGAAACTCGAGCAGAGTCAGACGCGGGTTCCCGGCTCGGATTTCGAGCACGACCTAGTCGAGAATCTCCTCAGTTCCGGCCAGCGACTCAGTTTCGGGGTTCGCGATACCGAGTCCGCGTTGAGCCTGTTCCAGAAATACAGCAACAATCCGGCCCAGCGCATCGCGATCGCTGACAATGCCGATACGTCAGATCTCCCGGACACCAATCTGGTGATCGAGGTCGGCAACCACAGCGGGCTCACACCGATTGGGGACACGAAAGCGAAGATGGACAACGCGCGCTCCCAGATGGAACGCCAGTTCACGCAGACGATGCTCGCCTCGATCAAGCAAGATGTCAGCGACCTCCGGATGCAAACCGACAAAAGTGACGCCGAGATCCGCAACCGTCTCAAACGGGAGCTCTCGATCTTCGAGTCGCCCGCGATGAACGCGGGCAGCTCCTCGAGTTCGGGCGGATTGCTGTCGGGGTTGAGCAAGCCCACTCGAGCTGCTGTCACAGGCGTCGGCGCTGCCGCTGCGGTCGTAGTCATCTTGTTGTTGCTCGTCAACGTGTTGATAGCGGTTGGGCTCGGCGGGGCAGTGCCGACGGCGCTTGGTCCGTTGGGAATAATTGGCGACGATGGAGAGACAGGGTTCGACGAACTCGTTATCCAAGGCGAAGACGAACACTACCCACTCGAAAACGAGTCAGTGATTGTGGTCCCAAATGATGGCGCGATTTGGATAAATGGTGAGACAGATCAGGATGATGTACAGGTCGATTTCGATTCGGATGCTGATGACGAGTGGTCCGAACACATATCCGTCGACGATGGAGAGTTCGATTCCGAACCCTTAGACATCCAGAACAGCGGTAATCTAACCATTCAGGCTGGTAACAACTCGGGCGGTTCGTTCGACTCCGAATACGACGCTATCGAGGTAGCCGTCGACTCGCCGGCTGAAGACGCGCCGGACGACGGTGATTCGGGTGCCGAAGAAACAGGTGACGAAGAGGCAGACAGCGGCGATGAAGAGGCAGACAGCGGCGATGAAGAGGCAGACAACGGCGATGAAGAGGCAGACAGCGGCGATGAAGAGGCAGACAGCGGCGATGAAGAGGCGGATCAAGCAGATGAAGCGACTGACGACGAATCGTCAGGTGAGGAACAAGCGGCCGACGAAGACTCGGATCCGGACGAGGAGACGACAGACGACGAGGGGGCGGACGAAGCGTAATTCCAGGCCACGACGAGGACAGTAGCACAGCGACGCAGACACGAGCGAATTCAACAACACAGAACGATGGGGAGGAACTACAGTCGTCGGTTGGTTCTGGCAGGTATCGGGGCCGGAACACTCGGCGGGGCAGTATTGGGCAGTTCGAACAGCGCGGTGGCAGACGAGTTCGAGCCACTGGTGTACGTCGGCACGGAAGACAATCACGTTCGTGGACTCGAGCTCGAACGGGGGCGCGAGCAGTGGGCGGTCGACATGGGATCGCGCGTCGCGTCGCCACAGCTCGCCGCCAGTAACGGAACGCTGTACGCGGGCATCGATTCCTCGGACGAGGGCGTGTACGCGCTCGAGCCCGAAGATGGCTCCCAGCGGTGGGCAGCCGAGACCGATGGCCGCGTTCGATCGCCACCGGCCGTCGACGACGGCGTCGTCTACGTCGGCGATTACGAGGGGACACTGTACGCGTTCGACGCAACCGACGGCACGGAGCTGTGGACGTTCGAGACGGGCAACGACATTCGGTCGTCGCCGCGGGTCGCCAACGGGACCGTCTACGTGGGGTCCGACGATGGGCGAGTGTACGCCGTCGACGCCGACTCGGGATCCGGCGAGTGGACGTTCAGAACGTCCGACGCCGTACGGACGACGCCGGCCGTCGACGGAACGACGGTCTATGCGGGCTCCGACGACGGCTATCTGTACGCGATCTCCTCGAGCGGGCGCCAGCGGTGGCGATTCGACACCGAGGGACAGGTTCGGTCGTCACCGGCGGTCGGTGACTCGAGCGTGTTCGTCGGCTCCGACGACGCGACGCTCTATGCGCTCAATCCCGCCACCGGCTCACAGAACTGGGAGTTTTCGACGATCGACGAGGTTCGGTCGAACCCCGTCGTCGTTGGCGATACCGTCTTCGTCGGCTCGGATAGTGGGAATCTGTTTGCAGTAGCCACCGAAGACGGGCAACGACGGTGGGAGTATCAAACCGCCGGCCAGATTCGATCCTCGCCGACCGCGACCGACGGCGTCGTCTACGTCGGCTCGGATATCGAGTCGACGTTCGCGATCGACGCCGACGATGGGAGCGAACTGTGGGAAGCGACGTTCGACGAACCTGTCCGAGCGGCTCCGGTGGTCGTCTCCGAAACCGACCGCCAGGATGGTGACGGGGCTGACGACGACGGCAGCGACGAAGCGGCTGACGACGATTCCGAAGGCGATAGCGACGAAGACGACGAGACAGGAGCGGAAACTGGCAGTGAATCCGACGAGCCGGACGTACTACTCGAGATCCCAGGATTTGGAATCGGTGGCGCGATCGCCGGCCTCGGACTCTTTACATACCTTCTCAACGCGTTGGCCCGCGACTAACGGACGAGCCACGCTGTGTGGTTCGAACTCGTATGCCAACTGACTACGATCGCTGGAGGCAACGATGCGACTGCAACGCTATCGGCGACCGTCGAAGAGGCCACGAAGGACCGTCGACTCGGCTTTCCGGAGATGTTCGGCTGCAGTCGACGGCGCACAGCCGAGTTCGGCGGCGATGTCCTCGGTTGTCGCGTCGCGAGGCTCGTCGTAGTAACCGAGCTCGAGGCCTGCCTCGACGGCCGCCCGCTGTCGATCCGAGAGGTCATCGAGCACGCTGTCCGCGTCGATCTGTGTCCCGCCGACCGACTCGATATCGACCAGAACGTCGTCCGGAACGCACTCTATGGCCGACTGGACATCGGCGTCTCGACCTACGATCGTGAACGTGTAGCTGCCGTCGCCGTTCCACGTCGCCGGCGGGATCGTTAGCAGGCTCCCACGCTTGAAGGTCTCCCAGAGGGCTCGCGCGTGCCGTGCCACTGCCAGCGACGAAGCAGTACCACGTGCCGTCGTCGACCGGTAGGAACTCGTATGTCTCGACCCCCGGATCGTCCTCGAGTGCGGTTTCGAATCGGCAGCGATCACCCCGAACGCGGAGCAAGAACGCGGCCGTCGGCCCGCCGACGTTCCAGTTGACGACCTCGACGCGAGCGAACGGCTCGTCGGCGCCGGTCGTCCGTTCGAACGTCAGCGGCAGGTCGGACCCTCGCGGTCGGATCGTGAGTCGCACGCGTTTCATACAGGTGGTCCGTGGGTCTCTCTCGGGCTACCACCTCGACCTATAAATCTCCCGGCCATTTGCGGTAGCACTGATTGCGATGCTACCGGGGCCCCTGATGGGGATGACTGGCCTGTGGCTGGCGGCTCGCAGCTAATATATCGGACGGTCGATATCGTTGACGGCAATCCCACCGGAATTTAAGCGTCTTCAGGCGAATCGTCCGCTATGCCCTCACGACGGCAGCTTCTCGTTGCCGGCAGCCTCGCGGTCGCCGCTACCGCCGGCTGCCTCGGCGATGATGACGATCCGGAAGACCCCGAACCGGCTGACGACGAGTCCGATGACGACGACACTGCCGTTACCGTGTCCGATCCCGATGCCCCGCTCGTGACGACGGTCGACCGACGAACGGCGGACGACAACGACGAAGATACCGAGGATATCGTCCTCGCAACGTACGGCGGCGTCGACGACATCGGCACCGTCGAATACGACGACACCCGGGAGATCTACCACGTCCCGATCCGCTTTGCCGACGAGACCGTCGACAACTTCGTCGCTGAACTCGAGGCCGTCGACGGGTTCAGCGATCCGATGGCCCAGGAACTGCAGGTCCACGTCGACGGCGAGGTGATCGGCTCCTACGCGCTCGGTCCGGACTTTGCCGCGTCGATGGAAGACGACAACTGGGACGGCTCGTTCAGCATCATGGGTGAGGAAGCCGAACTCGAGGAACTTCGAGCCGAGTTCGACACCGAGTGATCGCGAGCCGATAGTTTGGCCGCCGGATCGACGCGACCACACCGACACGAAACGCGACCACACCGACACGGAATCGACAGTCTACTTGAGCCAGGGGTGAGATGGGCCGGTATGGAACGGGCTACATCGTTACTTGCGACCGGTGCGATCGGCGTCGTGATCGGCCTCTGGACGACGTACTTCTACGACCCCCACGCGGCGATCTGGATGCTGGGCGCGGCCCTGGCCGCCTTCGGCGGCGGAACGCTGCTTGCAGGTATCGCCTACCAATTTCTGTAGAGCGGTTCGCTCGAGCGTGTCGTTCCACGCTGTCTCGTCGACAGCTCGTGTGGCCGTCGTCCCGGTATCGCCGAAAGGATCTTTGGATACCTCGCGCATTCGAGCCCATGGGCAGCGACGTTCGGTCACTGTCGGAGCCGCAAGTGCTCGCTCACACCAAGCGGCGGCTCTTTCCCGACGATCGGACCGAAGCGACGCGGTCCTACGCTGTCGCCGATACGCAGTTCGCCCAGGACGAGTGGCGGCCCGGCCATCGGATCGCGCCGGCCGTTCGGGAGCGACTCGCGCCGTTCAATCACGTTCAGGTCGGGAGCGGCTATCCCGATCTCGTCGGCGTTGGCTGTCTCGAGTCGGAACTGCTTGCGGTCGATCGCCTCGGCGACGAGCCGCCGTTGATCGCCGTCGAAGCCAAGGGGTACGCAAGTCGCGGCGTCGACACTCACCAGGGAATCGTCCAGGCGTACGATCGGCTCCACGAGGCCAACGCGGCCTACGTTGCCGCGCCGGCCGACGCTATTTCGGCGACCGACCGCACCCTCGCCCGGGAGCTGAACGTGGGTGTCCTCGGCGTCGACGCCGACGGTGCCGTTCGCCCGATCGAAGTCCCGCGAGTCGTCGGCAATCGTACGACTGGTGAGGCGACGGCCGTTCGCTTTCAGGCGAGTGCCCAGGGCGTCGCCGAGCAGTCGTTCGGCCTCAACCATCCGAAGAACTATTTGGGGTACCCGCTAGCACTCGCGGCCGACGGCGAGACCGAGCGGTTGCTATCGACCCACGATATCGTCGGTGCGGCCGAAGACGCCAGACGCGGCGCCGCGTTTCTGGGCTTGATCGAGACCGGCCCGACGACCGAGCTGACGGCGTTGGGCCGAGAAGTCGTCCGCTTTGGGATGTCAGAGTGCGGATCGCTCGAGGCAGCCCTAGGCGCGTTCGAATCGTGGTATCGTTCTCGAACTCGATTCATCGACGACGCCCCGGCGTGGGGGCGACTCGCGCGTCGCATCCTGTTTGCCTATCCCGCCACGGAGTTGCTCGTGGGGGAACTACAGACGCTGTACGACGACTGGGTCACGGAGCCGTCGCTCGTCGAGTTCGTCGAACACCTCCACGAACTCCATCCCTCCGTTGCGATCGAGTTGTTCGTCCGCAACGACGAGGGGGTGCGCCGCCGCGTGCTGACTGCGGACGGTGCCCTCCAGGCCGACGCACTCGAGGACGGCGGGATCTATCACTCGCCGACGGTGTTCCAGCTAAAGACCATGCTGTACCACGTCGGGATCCTGACCGACCGCGGAACCGAGCCCCATCGCCTCGAGCCACGCGAGGACGTGTGGGCGCTTCGACATCCGGTGTAACTCGTTTCCGGGCTGCCCGACTCGAGGACGATCCGCTACGCGTGGAGCGTCGACTCGTATTCGAACGCGCCGTCGAACGCGCGCTCGAGTATCGCCTCGAGATCGTCGGCGTCGGTCGTCCGCGGATTGCTGACCAGGGAGCCGTCGGCGAGTGCCTGCTGGGCGAGTTCCGGGATGGCCTCGCGGTCGGCGTCGACGCCCTCGAGCGTCGCTGGAATGTCGATGTCGGCACAGAGCGTTCGGACGGCACGGACGCCCTTGGCGGCCTCACGTCGCGGCAGCTGGCTGTCGTCGATGGGTTCGCCGAGCGCCGCGGCGACGGTCGTCAATCGCTCGGGGACCTGTGGGCGGTTGTACGCCATGACGTAGGGGAGCAAGATCGCGTTGGCGAGCCCGTGTGGGACGTGAAACGCCGCGCCGACCTGATGTGAGAGCGCGTGAACGGCGCCGAGGCCGGCCCCGTTGAACGCCATGCCGGCCTAGTTGCTCGCGGTCGCCATCGCCGTCAACGCCTCGCGATCGGTATCTCGTCGATCGACGGCTCGTGGCAGGTAGGTACCGATCTTCTCGATCGCATCCAGCGCGAGCGCGGAGGTACGGCTTTGTCGATGGATCGAGACGTACGCCTCGATCGCGTGAGTAAGTGCGTCCATCCCGGTTGCAGCCGTAATCGCTTCAGGGACGCTCGCAGTGAGTTCGGGATCGACGACGGCAACGTCGGGAACCAGTTTTCCGTTGCCAATCGACCGTTTGATACCCGCGTCCTCGTCGCGGATCACACACCAATTCGTGACCTCGCTGCCAGTGCCGGCAGTCGTCGGCAGCACGGCCAGGGGCGGCGTCTCGGCGGGAACGTTACCCACGCCGGCGTACTCGAGGACATCGTCGCCGGTGGTCGCGATCGCAGCCGCAGCTTTGGCCGTATCGATCGACGAGCCGCCGCCGACGCCGACGATTCCGTCGGCATCGACCACCTTGAATCGCTCGGCAGCCGCGTCGACGACGGCACTGGTCGGGTCCGGAACCGTCTCGTCGAAGATTTCGTACTCGATATCGGCCGCCTCGAGCGATTCCGTAACCGGCTCGAGAACACCAGCCTCGCGGACGCCGTCGTCGGTCACGAGGAGGGGCCTCGAGCACTCGAGGTGTTGTACCTGCCTGCCGGTCGTCTGTGCCGTTCCCCAGCCAAAGATGTTTCATGGCGGAACGAACCACCGCTCGATAGTATCGGTCATGGTCGTATCATCCGGACATCGACATCCGCGTAAGTATGTTAACTCTCTGGAGAGAGATAATAAATTCGCCGAAAGAGTCAGTACTACCGATCGAGAGACGCTCGTCACTGGGAGGGGGTCCCGAACACTGGCACAACGACAGCTTGAATCACGGCCGTGCCGGCACTGACAGCTACCGCTCTGTATGACAGTATGGATCGTGCTGTCGTCGACGAAAACTAGTCCGAGGATTCCGTCTCGGCGAACCCGAGCGTTTCGGTGCCTTGCTGTGTCCCACCGTCGAGCGTAATTTCGACGCCCTCACTGATAGCCTGGAGCGCGACCGTTCGGCCGGCGTACGTAAATTCCAACGACGAAAATCCGTCGGCGCGACATATCGTATCGAGTACGTCCGGATCGATCACGTCGTACAGCGGCTCGAGCTCGAGCGGATCGACACCAGTGGCTCGGGAGACGAGATCGATAACCGCCATACTCGGTCGTTGCTCGTCAGTCATTGCCACTGTTGTCGACCACGGCTGCGCATCCATATTCGGTTTTGTTGCGTGCACCGGTAAAGAATATGTCCCAAAATTCCACCGGCAAACCGGTCAGTGAATACGACGGTCGAGCACACACCGCTCTCGACGGCGGTCCCGGCCAGATAGCGCCGCGGGGATTGGCGGTTCATGACTCGACGCAAAGATACGTTCGTGTTCCCCGTTGCTCGAGCGCGACGTGGTCGGTTTCGAGACTCGAGGCGACGAACGCTTCGATCCCCTCGAGGTCGAGGTCGGAGACGTCGATGTACCGTTGCTCGCTCGAATTGCGGGTCGGAGACGTTCGTTCCGTGGCGGTGTGATCGTGGGCTGTCGTTCGATCGACGATCAACGTCATGCCAGTCAATTGGTGTGAGTCAACGTCAAACCGATCCGTCCGAAGTGAAAGTGAAAGTGCCGGCATACGTCGGGGTCGACGCCTCGAGGCGTCGACTGGCGCAGTGAGTCACCGCGAGGTTCGTGCCGTCGATCGGCTCCGCCGATCAGCCGATCAGTTTGACATCGACGCGGTGTGTTTCCGTGTCGGTCTCGAGGGCGACTGTCTCGACGATCGCGTCCTGGGCTCGCGTCCGCCAGCGATCGACCGCCTCGGCGCGGCGCTTTCGACGACGTTCGGTTGACGTCGACGTATCGGCGGTCACGTCGTCGGATTCGTCTGCGTGGATCGTGCCATCGTCGCCATCGGCGTTCGTGTGACCCTCGTCCTCGGCGTTCGTGTGACCCTCGTCCTCGGCGTTCGTGTGACCCTCGTCCTGGAGGTGTGGATACGCCGCGAGGACGTCGTCGTCGATCACGGCTGCAGGATCGACGTGAACTGCGCCGGTAACCGGCGTATCGTCGATCTGGTAGACGTGTAAGCGAGCGCGCATCCGACCGTGAAACGGTGGCGTCACCCGCAATACGGCGTCGCCGGGGTTCTCTTGTGTGTAGGCGTAAGCGTTGGTGGCGTCCGCCGGCGATATCGCGAGCGACCGGATCGAACTCGGATCGGTCTCGGTCATCGACCGTCCATTTGGCTCGCGGTGACTAATACTGTCGGACGAAACTGTCGTAAACAGTCGTCTTCCCTGTCCGGCAACTTCTCTTCATCGGCAGTTGGCCGACAGTGTCATACGGATTCCTGTACGTCGTTGCCGGCCCACCCGCCGCCCCGTCGCGGGTGCGCCGGGACATCGGTAGAGGAATCCGTCTCAGCACCGATCGGGGAGAAACACGTCCGCTCGTACGTCCGTCGACACGCCGTACTCGGCGTCCTCGACCGAGGCCGGAACGGTCGCGTCACAGCCCTCGTAATGGGCCTCGAGCGATGCCCGGATGGCCTCGCGAACGCAGGCTCGAGTCGCCGCCCCGACGGGCGTCGCGCTGCCGGTAAACGCCGCCGGGCGGCCCGCGGGATCGTGACCGGCGACGACCGCGTCGGTCGTCGTCCCCGGAACGCCGGTTATCGAGAGCAGCGTCGCAGCCTTGGCTTCGGCCGCGACCGCGAGCAGGTTCGCCAGCGCGCCGTCGCCCAGCGCGCGGGTCGTCCCGACGATCACGTTGACCGTGCCAGACCCCGGACAATCGCTCGAGATTCCCTCACCGGTCGCCGCGTCGGAAACGCTACTCGGAAGCGACCCGCCCGTCGGCGCCATCGGCAACGCGGCGGGATTCGAGATGCCAGCGGTCGCGTAAGCCGTCACCGATCCACACCGGGCGCCGCGAGCGTCGGCGATATCGACGCCCGTGAGTAGCGACGGTGGCCGCTCGCTGACCGTCCCCGGCTGCCCACCGATCGGCTCGGCGAATCCCGCGCGCTCGAGGCGCTCGTCGACGTAGGTCTCGAGGTCGGTGCGAGTCCAGCCGTCGGGAACCGAAACGTTGTACGCGCAGTCGGCCCGGACTCGCCCCCCTGCCGGTCCGCTCGAAAGCCACTCGGTCCCCGGTCTGTCGACTCGAAGCACGCCGTCGCGGCGACGGCCCTCGTAGCCCGGCGACTCGTCGGTCATTCGTCTACCGGTTCCGGCCGACGCCGAAAAGAACTATTCGAAATCGTCCGCGTCGCCGTCGGAACCGGTTCTGTCGACGCCGAGGGCGCCGAGCATCGCGTCGTTTGCCGCCGGGTCCTTGATCGCGACGCGGACGTGCGAGTCCAGCCCGCGGAAGGTGCGCGCATCCCGGACCGCGACGCCGTCAGCTCGCGCCGACTCGAGGATCGAATCGACGTCGCGGCTACCGACGTCACACAGAAGGAACGGGGCGTCGGAGGGAGCGACATCGAACCGCCCCTCGAGGGCCTCGCGAAGACGCTCGCGCTCGCGCTCGACCCGTCGACGCGTCCGCTCGACGAACGCGGGCTGGCGGAGACAGTACGCGCCGACGCGGGCCGCTGGCGTCCCGAGCGACCAGGCGCGACGGGCCGTCTCGAGGGTGTCCCGTTTCGTTCCGCTCGCAACCGTGAATCCGGCTCGCAGCCCCGGCAAGCCGAACAGCTTGGTCAGCGAACGCGCGACGACGACGTGATCCGCCGCGAGCGTCGCCGCAGATCGCCGGTCGGTAAAGCCCAGAAAGGCCTCGTCGATCAGCAGCGTCGTCTCGGCCGTTCGACAGCGATTCGCGAACGCCTCAAGGGATTCGAACGCGATCGCCTCGCCCGTCGGATTGTTCGGCGTGCAGACGATCGCCAGCGCCGCGGACTCGAGGGCAGCGTCCTCGATCGCGAGCAGTTCGTCGTGAGCGACGAACCGCGGTTTCGCGCCCTGTAGCTCGACTTCACGGGCGTACTCGCCGAAACTCGGTGCGGGAACGAGCACCTCGTCGCCGGCCGCGAGGGACGTCTCGATCGCGAGCCGGATCGCCGCCAGCCCCCCGGGCGTCGGGACCACCGCCTCGGGCTCGCACCCGACGAACGCGGCCGCCGCCGCTCGAAAGTCCGGATACGCGTCGTCCGGATAGCGACGGGACGCCTCGAGAGCGTCGGCGTAGATGTCGGCGACACCGTCCGGCGTGTGAGGGTTCGTGTTGGCCGAGAAGTCGAGTACGGCCGGATCGGTCTCGCCGCCGTGGGGGACACGCTCCCCGGCTCGAACGGCCTCAGGATCCACGACCGCCCTCCGTGGCGGGCGCGTCGGGGTCGCCCGCATCGTCGGCGGGTGATCGATCCGGGAGTCCCCCGTCGACGGACTCGCCGTCCCCCATCCCGAGACGCGCGTAGATCGTTTCGAACTGGTCGCGGACGGTGGCCATCTCGCCGTCGGGAACCAGCGACAACGCACCCCCCATCGCGACGCCTTCTTTGGCCTCGCCGGCGCAGTAGCGGTTCATCGCGACGTGATCGCGGGCATCGAACCCGGGATCGGTCACGACGAGATCACAGTCGAGTCGGTCACAGGCCGCCTGCAGTCCGCCGTCGCGTTCGTCGGCGACGAACGAGGTCGTCGCGATCGACAGCGGCGCCTCGAGGCCGGCGTGGCGAAGTGCGGCCGCGACGGCGACCATCTGCGTGCCGCCCGCGAGTGTGACCTCGATACCCGCCTCGAGCGCGCCCGCAGCGATGCCGGCGACCGTCGGCTGGACCGGATCGCCGACCGCGCGGATCGCCTCGAGGGGATCACCCACGCAGGCGCCCGCCTCGAGGCCACTTTCGTCGAGGGCGTCCTCGACGACGACGCGCTTTTGCTCGAGGGGGTTCGCGGGCAGCGACGAGGAGACGTCAGCGGGTTCGTCGAGGGCCGTCAAGAGGGCGAGCGCGGTCGTCGTCCCGCCGGGGACCGTCTCGCCGATCAGAAGCGCCTCGTCCGGCAGGCTCGCCCCGAACTCACGTGCGCGATCGTAGATCGACGAGGCGTCGGGAACCGCGACGGGGTCGCGGATGTCCCGTCCCGGCGTGGCGCCGACGTCGACCGTCGGTGCAGCCGTCGGCTCGCTGAGTCCGGCGTCGACGACTGAGACATCGAAACCGACGACCTCCCGAACCGCGCGCGTGATCGCTGCGGGCGTCGGACAGCCCGAGGGTGAAACCGGCGTCACCGGCGACTGGGTCGGTCGGCCGTACTCGAGGATTTCGACATCGGCTGAGGGAGTGTGTGCCATCAGCGCGGGAGCCGCGCCAGCCGCGCTGATACCCTCGATGAGCGCTGTCTCGGTCGTTCCGGCCGGGAGGATTACGCGCACGGATCGTCACCTCCCCGTCGCTGGCCGTGTGCCTCGCCACTGGTCCCGTCTCGACGAGCCACCCCCTGGTCGGTTCGTCGAAGGTGGTTCGCCGCTGTCCGGGCGTCTGTACGTCGATTCACGTTGACCGCGAGTCGCGGGTCGTAACTGACGTGGTGCATAGATTGTGCGGAGTTGCCGACGACGTTGACCCCGGTCGGCGCGAGGTAGTCGTGTGACTCGAGCGTCGAATCGACGCTGACCGCGAGTCGGCGTTTCAACGATACCGGTACGCAAACGGTTCGAGATGCCGCGCTGTCGCCGTGGGCCGCGAGCAGCCGGTCGATGACGGCCGGCTCGAGCAGTGGGAGATCGGCGGCGACGGTAACTATTGGCGCCGAGAGGGCGGGGCGCTCGAGCAGCGCCAGCAGGTCGGCCACGTAGCCCTCGCCGGCGGTTTCGACGGGCGTTGGGGACCCCGGTAGCGAGTCGTCTATCCCGTCGTCGCTTCCCTCGAGATAGGCTCTCGTCTCCGGTGCGTTCGGCGAGACGGCCGCGTAGATCGTCTCGACACGGCTGTCCGCGAGGGCCGCGAGTACGCAATCGACCATCGGGACGCCGTCGATTGGGTGGAGTGGCTTCTCGTGGTGGCTCTCGAGACGAGTTCCCTCGCCGCCACACATCACAACAGCGTCCACGCGATCACCCCCGCGTGGACGCCGGCCACGCGCCCGATTTCGTTCGCCGCGCCGAAGATGTCGCCGTTGATCCCCCCGAGGTGGTGGGTCGCCCAGTACCACGGTAACGCGATGGCGGCGACCGCCCCACAGACCGCGACGGCGGCGGCCGGATGTGGCCAGGTCAGGCCAACGGCGGGCACGGCGACGGCGATCGGTCCGAGCACCGAAGCGGGACTCGAGGCCTCGGTGAACGACTTTCCCATTCCCTCGTAGCTCGCGTGACCGAGACAGGCCATCGCGGCCATCCCGAGTTTTGCCCCGACCTCGGCGGCGATAACGACGCCGACGGCCCCAGCGACGGTGAGTCCGGCTACCCCGAGTCCGCCCAGTGCGAGCCCGGCGACGACGACGGCGACGGCTAGAATCGCGCCGACACCCGTGGTCGTATCCTTCAGCACCTCGCGGCGGCGCTCCGTGTCGCCGTGGACGACCAGCGCGTCGCCCAGATCCGCGACCCCGTCCAGGTGATGGATGCCGACGACGGCGTAGACCGCAAGCAGGTAGGCAAACGCGACCGGCCCGCTCGAGAGCGTCCCGACTGCCAACAACGGAATCGCGGCGATCGCACCCGCGAGATAGCCGACGACGGGAAACGCTGCCGGCGTCTCCCGAAGGGCCTCCCAGTCGCCGTCCCGAAACGACACCGGAAGCCGCGTCAGAAATCCGACACCGCCGCGGATCGCGCCGAGCCAGCGCCCGGCTACGGCTCCCGGCGAGAGGGTACTGTTGGTCACGGCACCACCCCCGGCTCGAGCGCTATCCCGACCGCTGTCGTCACCGCTGCGACGACGACGGCGACGATCACTGCCACGACGGCCGCGAAACCGACGAGCGTGATCGCGCGTTCGCCGTCTGCGAGCGTCGGCAACGCGGCGTCGGGGTTGAGATCGTAGACGCCCGGCTTGGTCAATCGACGCTCGAGGACGCAGGCCAGCGTGGCCATCGGCCAGCCCGAATTCGGCGAGGGTGGGTCACGAGCCCACCTGCGGGCCCGTCCGAGTGCAGCCGGATCGCCAGCCGCGATCGCGATCGTGCCAGCGGTAAGCCGGGCCGGCAGCCACATCACGAGATCGTCGAGACGGGCGCTCGCCGTTCCGATCGGTTTGTCGGGATACCCCAGCATCGAATCAAGCGTGTTGACACCCTTGACCCAGGCGGCGACCGCCGCGGCGGCCGGCAGCGAAATCGGGGCGACCAGCGCGAAGGGCACCAGCGTCGCGACCAGCCCGTCCGCGAGGTTCTCGGCCGCGCTTTCGATCGCTGCGCTCCGTAACTCACCGGGCGAGAGCGTCGCCGTCTCCCGGCCGACGAGCCCACGAATCTGTTCGCGAGCCGTCTCGAGGTCGTCCTCGGTCGCTTCGATCACCGTCTTGGTGAGTTCGAGCAGCGATCGGAGACTGATCGACAGAAACAGTACCAACCCCGCGACGACTGCGGCCGCCAGCGTACTGACGCCGCCGACGAGAACGACGGCCCCGCCCGCCGCAACGGCCGGCACGAGCGGCGCGAACGCCGCGATAGCTACCCCGACGAGTCGCTGCCCGCGGTCGGTCTCGAGCCACCGTCGATCGAGCGCGTCGACGAGCCGGCCGAACCACGCGACCGGGTGGGCGGCGTTCGGCGGTTCGCCGACCAACAGGTCGAGGCTGAACGCGAGTCCGAGCAGCGCGAGCGTCGTCCCCGTCACGATCCGGCCTCCAGGAGCCGTTTCGCGCCGACCCGTTTCATTGTTACTCTCGAGCCTCCAGGAGCGTCTCGAGCCGAGCGGGAACCGCAGTGAGCGGCGTCTCTTCGAGCAACACGACTTGGCCGCCGACGGACTCGACGCCGCCGTCGGTCCGGCGGTCGTCGCCGACGTGGATCAACGCCTCGGGTGCGACATCGAGTGCGGCTGCCGTCCGCTCGAAGATTTCGGGTGCCGGCTTGCGCCAGCCACAGCCGACGCTGGAGACGACGGCGTCGACATCGTCGCGCCCGAACGCGGCCCTGACGAGGGTCCGCCCGACCAGTTCCGGCACCGAGCAGTTCGAACAGATCGCGACCGGCCCGTACGCGCGGGCGGTCTCGATGGCCTCGAGGGCGCCGTCTCTGGTCTCGACGGTCGGATCGAACGCCGCGACGACCGCCCGTCTGGCGGCGTTGTGGTCGGCGTCGATCCCGCGGCTGTCGAGCGCTCGAGCGACGTGAGCTGGCAGCGGCACTTCGGCACCCGCGGGCGAATCGACGTGGACCTCGGTGTAGGCATCCCCCCAGTCGTCGGGCACCGGAATGTTTCTGGCCTCGAGTTCGGTCGCGACGGCTGTCGCGGGGTCGGTCGGCTGGTCGACAGCGATGAGGGTACCGAAGAGATCGAACGAGATTCCCACGTCCGTGTGACTAGCCCAAGTGGACTTTAATTTCGCGGTCGACTCACAGCACAACCGATCGCCGAGCGGCGATCTTCGGTGGGTGAATCGTCGGAAATCGTTCGACGAGAGGAGAGTCGACAGCGACCGGATCGGCAGGGGGTGATCAGTCGCGTCGAGCGAACGCGAGGTTGCCCGAGATGTTCTTGATGTAGATGTCGACGACATCGCCCTCGTCCGCGCCCGGGACGAAGATCGTGTACTTTCCTTTTTCCGCGACACCGTCTCCCTTGCGGCCGGTGCCGGTGATTTCGACGGTGTAGGTCTTGCCCTCTTCGACGGCCTCGGTTTGCTGTTGTTGTTGGCTGCTCGTCGAGCGCTTGGTCACCGGACGGAATGCACCACAGGCGTCACAGCGAAGCATCGGCGTCCGATCCTCGCGGACGAGGCGGGTGTCCGGTAGGCCACACTCCGAACAGAGGACGTACTCGTCGACGTAGGCGTCGACGGCCGCGTCGAAGTCCTGGTCGGTGAACGTGCCGTTGTACCGGCCACGCCCGTCCTCGAACTTGCCACTCGTCCCCATCTCTCGCTGGATGAACCGGTGCAGGTGCTCGGCCTCGCGCGAGAGCGTATCGGCGATATCTCCGAGGTTCGTAAACCGCGTAAAGGCGCCGTCTTTCTGGGCCTCGGCGTCCGGGATCTGAAGCCGTTCCTCGTCGCCACCGATGTCCGGAACGTCCTCCATCGCACGGTCGAGACTCGATTCGTAATCCATACACGAGAGCAGACGACGCTGACGTAAATCCGTTCTGCTATACCGGCGACCGTCGTTCCCGGCGATCGGTTGGGTCGCCAATCCGTTTCCGGTCAGTCACAGCGAGTCGCTTCCTCGCTCGGGGCCCCCTGTTTGTCGTCCTCGAGGCGAGTGAGATCGCGCTCGGGATTGGCCTCGTCCGGACTGCCAGCCTGGCCGGTAAGCTCGCCGTGGACGGCTTCCCGGACCGCCTGCGGGTCCTCGAACTGTTCGCCGCCCAAGAGATCGAAGATGCTGCCCAGCGACTCCGTCTCGTTGGGCAGATCGATCGGCTCGGTGGCGTACACCGTCGCGAGTTCCTCACTCGTGGTCGGATACTCGAGGTCGCCCAAGTCGCGCTCGACGTCTTCGAGGATCGATTCGGTGGTCTCGGCGCGACTCGATGTGCGCTGTTCGGCGCGGTCCTGCACACGGTCGCGGTCGCGGCCGTCCTGACTCATGTACCGCGCTATCACCAGCCTCGAAAAAAGCCGTCGGCCAGCGTGTGCATACCCCGGAAACTGTTCAGCGACTGTTTCTGTGGCTTCGGAACCAAGAGAGACCAGACCCTGGACGGTGGCGCGTTGCCCAACGGCTACCTGTTTTCCAGGGCGTTTCGGACGGCGAGCGACGGGTTTCCGGACGAGCGACGGATCACCGCTCGAGGTACGCGATCGCATCTTCGTCCGTCACCTGCCCGAAGTCCCGATAGTACTGGCCGACCGCTCGAAAGTCCGCCGGGGTTTCCAGCGCGACCACGTCGTCGGCGTCGCCCTCGAGTTCCTCGACCGACCGCGGCGAGCCGACGGGAACCGCGAGCACGACCGATCCCGCGCCAGCCGCCCGCACCTGGCGGAGACAGGCCCTCGCAGTCGCGCCGGTCGCGACGCCGTCGTCGACGACGACCACGCGCTTGCCCTCGAGCGGCGCAAGCCCCGGCGTCTCGCGGTAGCGGTCGGCCTTCTGGCGTGCGTTTTCGGCCTCCGCCTCGCGAACGTCCTCGAGATAGCCCGCCGACGCGCCCACTCGGTCGACGAGGCCGTCGTTGTACCAGACGGTGCCGTCGCTCGCGACCGCGCCGAGGGCGAGTTCCGGATTCTCCGGCGCGCCCAACTTCCGCGCGACGACGACATCCAGGTCGGCCTCGAGCGCGTCGGCGACCGGACGCGCGACGGGTAACGCGCCGCGGGGAATGCCCAGCACGATATCTGCCTCGAGTCCCCGTCGCTCGAGATCGTTGGCCAGTCGTTCGCCGGCGTCGGTTCTATCGTCGAACGTGGACATGGATCACACTACGAGAACGAGGGATATGGGTTGCTTGCCTATCGAGTAAGATACCAGTCAGCGGGCAGTGATACGGATTGTCGTCATGTGTTGCGGGTGATCACCCGAGCTTCCCCGATGGGACGACTAAACGCGGCATTTGAGTTATGCCGAGTTTGACTATCCACTGGCGCGTACCGATCGGATGATGCCAACGACGGCCCTCCAACGAACGAACGCCGTACTCGAGTCCCATCGACTACTGCTTGCAGTACTCGTCCTCGCGGTCGGGGCGACCGTTCTCGCGGTTCCGGTGGTGGCCGACGGTCCCGACGCCGAGCACGACCACGAGGCCGATCGATTCGGCTTCGCGGACGGACAGCTGTCGATCGAAGTCGACCCTGGTGAGACAGTCGAGATCGACGTCACGAACACGGGTGGAGACATGTTCGTCTTCGAACTCGACCACGTCGGCGACGACCTCCACCTCGAGGTCGAACTCGAGCCTACTGCCGAGAACGTGACGATCGAACTAGCGACTGGTACCGTCGGTGAGGACCCGACCGAATCGCTGTCGGCCGCCGATGCCGAGGTGCGAAACGTTACTGTCCACGAGAACGACATCGACGGCGAGCTGCCGGGTGGATCCTACGGCGTCTCCGTCGACGACGGCGACGGATATCACGCAGGCACCCTCCTCGCTGAACCGACGGTTCGATTCGAGACGAGCGGGACCATCTCTGATTCCGACAGCGAACACGATCCGGTGGAGACGTTCGAAGGCACGACCGGGCTCGAGTCCGGTGAGCCACTCGAGGTACGCCTCGAATCGAGAGACGACGGTTCCCCGCTGTTCGAGACCGAGACGGTAGTCGACGACGACGGTGCGTTCGAGGTAGCGCTCGACCTGAGCCACGTTCCCGAGGATGCCTGGCTTTCCCTCGTAGCCGAACACGACGGGACGGTCAAAGCAGAGGTCCCGGTCATCGTCGAAGATGACGTAACTGGCGAAGACGAACGCAAACAGGAGAGCCACGGCATCGTGATCGTCTACGAAGACGAGATGCTCGAACTCGAGGCAGCCCCCGGTCAGGCGATCACCGGAGAAGCCGCTCTCGAGGCGGGCGAAACGGTAGACGTCCGACTCGAGTCGACTGACGGTACGCCGTTTCTGGTCAGCGAGACGGCGACAGTCGACGACCGTGGGACGTTCGAAGCGAATATCGACCTCGACATCGTCGAGCCAGGAACTGAGTTCGAGGTAATTGCCAGCGCCCGTGGTGAGCCGCGTGTGAACGGCACAGCACCGGGAATAGTGCTCGAGCCGGTCGACGGCGGGAGTCACACACCGGCCACCGAACAGTCGGCCGATCTCGATGACAACGCATCCCTCCTCGGCACGGCTTCAGGCCTCCGAGGACTCGGCGCAATCGCGTTCGGCACAGTGCTTGCAAGCGTCGGTATCGCCGTCATAGTCGGTGTTCGTCGGGATGGCTTGCCCGGACTCGGTTCGTCCTGACGATGTCACGACCGTCAACGCTGCTCCCGATCGATCCAGAACGGCCCAACACTCATGTGGGCCGAATCGCCATGGTAGTAACCAGCGGCGAATCGATCGGTAAACCGATACGAGCAGTCCAGCCGAATTCCCAGTGACGGGTAGCATCGATGGGACGAACGAAACAGGTCGCCGTGCTGGTCGCTATCGTGCTCGTCGTTAGCTCGCTTGCCGGCGGCCTCGCTGGGCTCGCGATCTCGCTCGAGTCGACAGCCGCCGACGCCGAACTCGGCGAACCGACCGTCCAGACCGAGGCGGTACACGAAACGGGAATCACCGGCGAAAACGTCTCCGTCGGTATCCTCGACGTGACTGGCTTCGATGCTGAACAGCCGCTGCTCGAGGATCGGGTCGTCACGTCCCGTGGGTTCGGTGACGGCGTTGCCGTCGACGACCCGACCGACAACCACGGTACCGCGGCAGCGATCACAGTCGCCCGGACCGCGCCGGATGCGGAGCTATACCTTGGGACGGTCGAGACGCCCGCGGACTACGCGGCAGGACTCGAGTGGCTGGTCGAGGAGGACGTCGACGTGGTCGTCACACCCGTGGTCGACGCCGGGACGGTCGGTGACGGGACCGCTGATATCGCTCGATCGACGACTGCCGCAATCGATCAGGGCGTCATCGTCGTTGCTCCTGTCGGCAATATCGGTGATGGACACTGGATCGGTACGTACGACCCGGACGAGGACGGAGTTCACTCGTTCGATCACGGACCGCTCAACGGGATCGACGGCCAAACCGGGCACGCGGAGTTTCACCTCGCCTGGAACGATCCGGACGAATCCTATCACCTCGAACTCCACCGGCTCGGCGACGACGGAACGACCGATCTCGTGGCCAGGTCGCTTCCCCGGGAACACCGTCCCGAATCCGCCGAGCGTCTGACTGTCAGACTGGAGGACGATCGATACGCGCTCGTTGTCCGTGGGCCAGGAGCCGGGGATGGCACCAACACCACGGTTCGGATCGCGTCACCGACACATTCACTTGACGAAGCCCGTTCCGAACGAAGCGTTACCGCACCCGCAACAGCCCCCGAGGCAATCGCCGTCGGTGCATACGATCCGTCGTCGGAGTCGGTAGCACCGTTCAGTTCCCGCGGTCCGACGACGGACGGTCGACTCGGGGTCTACGTCGTCGCTCCGAGCGGGAACCACGGTCCCGGAACCGAATCCTTCGAGGGAACGTCGGCCTCGGCAGCGTACGTTGGCGGCGTCGTCGCGCTCGTCTGTGAAACAGCACCCGACCTCGAGCCACGGGACGTCCGTTGGACCATCGCCTCGAGCGCCGAACCGATCGACGGCGTCGATGCCGAGAGCGGACATGGGGTGATCGATCCACTGGCTGCTGTCCAGGCCGCCGATTCCGACCGAGAACCGCCTCCGGAAGCCGAGTCTGCGGACTCGAGGTAATCTTTCAGACCGATGGAGTCATACGGACTCCGAGCTGCCTGGGCCAGTACGAGGGTGTGCCAACTCCGTCCACCCTGTGGAACGCCGTTCGGATACCGCTCAAATCGTCGTTTAACGTATGGAAAACTATGTTTCCCTCTACGACTAATCGCGGCGTAATGTCGACGCTTACGGATATTCTCCCGTCGGAGTCACAGACGCCCGAGGCCAGCCTCCGGGTCGTCGACGTCGATCACGACGAGGCTGACGAACTCTTCGACGTGCTCTCGAGCGAGACGCGTCGTAACGCCTACCGATGTCTGTTCGACGAGCCGGCAACGGCGTCGGAGCTAGCGACGCGACTTGATACCTCGGTCCAGAACGTCTCTCATCACGTCTCGATGCTCGAGGAGGCGACACTCGTCGAACCGGTCGGGAAACGGTATTCCGAGAAAGGCAACGAGATGGTCGTCTACGGACCAGCGAGCGATCCCCTCGTATTCGTCGGCCGGGAAGAGATCCGGCCGCAGGTCGACCGCTCACTCTCGGAGGTCGTCACCGGGCTGGGAATTATCGCCGCAGGGTCGCTGTTCGTCCAATGGGGTATTTACGAGTTGCTCGCCCGCCAGGGAACGAATGCGGCTGGGATCGAGACGGCGAGTCGTGCGACCGAACTCGAGGGAACGCAGGGGCTGCTCGCGTGGCTCGTCTTCGAGGCCGGCGAACCCGGACTGATCTTTTTTGTCGGCTGTCTGCTGATCGCTGGACTCGTCTCGCTGACGCTCTACCGCTGACTCGATTTCTCGACGACCGCCGCGAGCCCGCTAGTGGCTTCCCAAGCCTGCACTGCTGGGTCGAACCAGTTGGCGGGTGTCGGTTCGACCCAGCAGTCGACGGTTGGGAGGGTACTAGTACCGACGACACCGGAACACGCGTGCCAAACGGCTACCCGCACGCATCCGATAGACGCGCTATGACTCGTCTCCAACGGACGCTCTCGAACGTCTCCGAAGGCGGAAACGACAACGGTTGCATCGGGATCGTCGGCGGGGCCGTCGCGTATCCGAATCAACCGGCTCTCGTCGGACAAGCAGCGCTGCGAACCGGCTCAGACCACGTCCGCGCGCTCGTCGCGGAGCCGATCTACGAGATCGTCGCGAGTCACTCGCCGAACCTGCTGGTCGATCGCTACGCAGGTGAGCAGTTCGACGATGACGCCGTCGACCGCACGCGCGAACTGAGCGAGTGGGCCGACGCGGTGATCATCGGTCCCGGCCTCGTCGACGCCGACCCGGGCGCTCTCCGCGATGCCGTCGACGCCATCGACGTGCCGGTCGTCGTCGACGCCCTCGCGATCGAGCCCGCACTCGAGGCCGACCTCTCGAATGCAGTGCTCACCCCGAGTGGCTCCGAGGACGATCCGATTCGCGATGCGTACGGATCGCTCGAGTCCTGTACGGTCGAAACCGACGCCGTCGTCGCGCTCACCGGGGAGGTCGACGAGATCGTCGCCGACGGCGATCGCAACCGGAACGAGACGGGCACGTCGGCACTTACCGTCGCCGGAACCGGCGATACGATCGCCGGCATCGTCGGCTCACTGCTCGGACAGGGGCTCGAGCGCGCGGATGCTGCCGAACTCGGCGCGTGGATCCTCGGCAAGAGCGGCGAACTGGCCACTGCGGAGTACGGCCCCGGGATGGTCGCGACCGACGTGATCGAGCGGATTCCGGATACGATCCGGTAGCGGGAGCCACCGGCCCGCCGTAGCTGCGGCCGTCCAAGCAGTTTCCGGGACAGACCAGTTCCGGGCCCGAAATCTTTAGCAGCCGTCGTCGTAGGCAGGGTATGCCCAACGCCACGACCACGTCCGAGTGCGGCCGCGAACACGACATCGCTCACCCGGTTTTCGCGAGGTTGTACGATCTGTTGCCCCAGTCACCGCTGGTCGACCCCCACCGACGCTACCTCGCTCGCGGGCTCTCCGGTCGCGTCCTCGAGCTCGGCTGTGGCACCGGCGACCAGTTTCGGTTCGTCGTCGCCGAAAGCGGCCAGGAGCTCGAGTACCACGCGATCGAACCGGACCCACACATGCGAAAGCGAGCTGTCCGAACCGCTCGCAAACTCGACTTTCCCGTCGACCTCCGGAGCGGGCGGGCCGAATCGTTACCCTATCCCGACGCGTCGTTCGATACCGTCGTCGCCGGCGTCGTCTTCTGTACGATACAGGATCCCGACGCGGCGCTCGAGGAGGTCGTGCGCGTGTTGAAACCCGGCGGCGAGTTTCGGTTTCTCGAGCACGTCCGTTCGACCGGCTGGCGGGCGACCGTCCAGGAGCTACTGACGCCGCTGTGGGCGCGATCCGCCGGCGGCTGCCAGCTCGACCGCGAGACGATCGATCGGTTCGTCGCCCACGACGCACTGACCGTCGAGGAAGTCGAACGGCTCGATCTCGGCGTCTTTCCGGTCGATCCAATCTTCCGCGGAACGATGCGTCGCTCTCGTGGCGGACGCTTCGAGGCGGTACTCTGATACGGACCGTTGTAGTTCTTTACCGGTGATCACCCGGAACGGGGTCGGTGATCACCGGTAAAACGCTACAACAATCCGTATGACGGGAGCAGGAGTCGGCTCGAGCAACCGACGGTGAGCCGGTTTCGGCCGGAGTCTGCAGGTGGAACCGTTTCCCGTCTCACAGACGGAGGTATCGACATGTCCGAACCCGATCGAGAACCACCGGAGGGACCGACTGAGGACAAGGTCCAAGCCGAACACGATGGAAAGCAGATGGCCCGCAACTGGGTCGGGATCGCCGTCGTCTCGATTCTGGCGTTGCTGTTGCTCGCGGTCGGGTTACTGCAAGCGACCGGCGTCGTCGACGTCTTTGCACCGATCGCGACGACCGAGACTCAGCAGTGGGCCGCCGTCGGCGTCCTCGCACTGATCGTCGTCGCCATCGCCGGCTGGAGCTGGAGTTCGTTCGTCGGGTAGCCTCGTGTGTTCACCGACTGTGGTCGACCGGCCTATCGGCAGTACGACCAGTCGCGAACGCCGTCCGAGGCCCCACTCGAGCGTGCCTGACCGTCGGGGAAGCACATCTCGCTACAGTAGTGGCGCTCGTGGGTCGTGTAACCGTCCTCGAGGAGTCGCGTCAGTCGGAATTCTTGCGGGCCGATCGTCGTCTCACAGGTGTCACAGCGAACGCTCCCGGCGTCGAGATCGGCGTCCGAACCGCCGCTGTCGTCCGCGCCGTCGCGGTCGCCAGGCCGGAGCGGGGCTGCCACCGATCCCGATTCGGTGTTCGGATCTCCCATACGCGATCCACCACGAGGACCGATAAATAAGCCGCCCTGACCGTCAATTTCTGATGACTGTCTGGACCGCGATAAACTCTCGCCAACGGAGGACAGCAAACTACCCCACAAATCTAGCTCAATGACAAAACGTTACCATCCTTCGGCGAGAGGCACGCCTATGACCGGTGATTCCGGCAGCAACTTGCCGGACGATGCCTTTCGTGTCCTCAGTCACGATCTTCGACTCGCCGTTCTCGACGTCCTCGAGAGCGCACAGGACGCAGGTTCGTTCGCCGCCGACCCCCTGGCCTACGCCGAATTGGCGGGCCAAGTCGGTGAACGACTCGACGGCGACTTCACTCGAGACTCGGGAAATTTCAACTACCACCTCCGAACGCTGCGCGATGCGTCGTTTATCGAGCGCGTCGACGGCGGCTATCGAATCAGTCAAGCGGGCGTCCGGATCGTTCGGGCGATCAGAACGGGTAACATCGCCGACGAGACGCAGTTCGAGACGCTGCCGATCGACGAGCCCTGCCCGTACTGTGGCGGGTCGTCCGCGATCTCGTTGCAGGACGACTGGCTGTTTATCCGCTGTCTCGAGTGTCCGGGTGCGTTCGTCCAGGACGATACGCTTCCCAACGGAACGCTGGCCGGGTTCGAGGTCTCGCCGGCCAGCGTTCGAGACCGCGACCCCCTCGAGATATTCGCGGTCGCGTTCCAACTCGGCTTACAGGTTCACCGCTCGTTCGCCGCCGGCATCTGCCCGGAGTGTGGCGCAACGACGACCACGGAAACCCTCGAGACCTGTCTCGAGCACGAACTGAACGCCGAGCAGCTGTGTGAGCACTGCGGCCGGACGACCGACGAATTCCTGGCCGTCTCGTGTGACATCTGCAACCGGTCGCTGATGACGTTTCCGGCGATCGTCGTCGCCACCGATCCCCACGTCGTCGCCGTGATGTACGAACGCGGCCGCGACGTGACCGACCAGACCTGGAGTGCCCTCTCGCGGCCGCCCGACTGGCCCTGTCGATACGCCCAGCGCGACCCGGTCGTCCTCGAGTATACGATCCCCGTTCCGGCGGGCGAGGACATCCGCGTCCGACTCGAGGAATCGCTTTCGGTCACCGTCTGCAATCCGTGATACGGATTGCTGTAACGGTTTACCGGTGCAACCGCAGGAGGGGACGCGGTTGCACCGGAAACGACGTACAGTAAACCGTATGAGTCTGCCGGCGGGCCACGAGTTCCGGACACGACGACCGAGCCGTTAGAACAGCGGCGCGATCGGCTCGTCCCGAATCGATCCGCCGGTAACGCCAACGGAAAGCGTCATCTCGCCGACCCCGTCCTCGAGGTCGAGAACCTCGCCCACTCGCCCTCGCGGATCGTAGTTCAACATGATGCGATTCGCGCCGCCAGGGTTCGCACGAAGGTGGTTCCACAGCGCTCGAGCGGCCGCTTCGTGGCCGGGTGCGTACCAATAATCCGACAGCATCGTCATCCGAAGTTCCTTGCTCTCGGGAATCGCCGGGGGTAACGCGTCCGCGTCCTCGAGTTCGGGCGGGAGCGAGTCGACCACCAGCGACATTACGTTGTGCATTTCGGAGGCGAAGACGCCGGCGACGACCTCGTCGTCGACCGTCGCGACGACGTATCGATGCAGCGGCTCGTCGATCGGCGAATCGGCGAGCCGACTCGTCAGCCCGTCGACCGTGTACGGTCGGTAGACATCGGTCTCCGCGTAGAAGTTGTTCGATCGATCGACCGCGGCGACCCGCTCTTCGGCGCTGGCGTCGTGGACATCGACATCGGTCGAGGGTGCCGCCGGAATCGGTGGTGCAGGGTACATGACGAACTCGGCCGCGAGCGAGTCGGCCCACCACGCCGCGACCGCTTCCGACGGGTCGTTGCCGTGCTGGATGTTGGCGAAGACGACACAGTCCTCGCCGAGTTGCTCTCGTGCATGCGCGATTCGTCGCTCGACGATGCGTTTTGCGAGCCCGCGGTTCCGAAAGTCGGGGTGGACCGCGAGCGCGTTTAGCAACGCGCTCGGCCGAACCTCGCCGTCGAATCGCGCCTTCGTATTCGAGACGAAGCCCACCCCGACGAGCCGACCGTCGTCAGTTTCCGCGACGAACCCTGTCGTTTCCGGACGCAACCCCGCGTAGACCTCGTAGGGATCGTACTCGAATCGCGGTGCGAAACTGACCGCTCCCTCGTCCGGACTGTTGGTAAACAGCGTCCCAATCGCCTCCCCGTCGGCTGGCGTCGCCGTTCGAAGTCGAATCTCGCCCTCAGAATCAGTGTGTGTTTGCATTCTCGAGCCGCCTCGACCGATTCTATCTCTGCAATACTATAAACGCTCTGTACTGTTTATTTTATTAACTAGTAGACGATTTGGGTTCTGGCGGTCACGATAAGGGGTGACACCGGTCGATCAGTCGGCTGCGGACTCGTCGTCACTCTGTCCGCTGGTGGCCTCGTCCGTGTCGCTGTCGGCCTCGCCACTCGAGTCGTCAGTTTCGTCGGCGGAATCGTCACCGGACGACGCTTCGCCGTCCCCACCAGCGGTGCCATCGTCGCTGTCACTCGTCGACGATTGGTCGCTCGAGTCCTCGTCACTGTCGTCATCTGTGCCCGTCTCGTCGCTCTCGGTGCTCGAACCGTCACCCCCGTCGTCCGAAGTGTCGTCACCCCCGTCGTCCGAAGTGTCGTCGCTCGAGTCCTCGTCACTGTCGTCATCCGTGGCCGTCTCGTCGCGTTCGTCGTCGCTCTCCCCACTGTCGTCGCCACCAGCCGTGTCGCCATCGTCTGGTTCATCGGCAGGTGTCTCGTCGTCTGATTCTCCATCTTCGCTCTCGTCGTCCGACTGGTCGTCATCACCGTCGGTCCCGTCGTCCGACTGGTCGTCCTCCGAGTCTGGGTCGTCGCCGGTGCCGTCGTCACGCTCATCATCTTCCTCGTCGGTCGGTTCCTCGTCTGCAGCGCCATCGCCTGCTTTGCCGTCGTCGACACGCTGGTCTGACTCGTTGTCGTCGACGC
Source organism: Salinadaptatus halalkaliphilus (assembly GCF_006543045.1). Classification (GTDB taxonomy): domain Archaea; phylum Halobacteriota; class Halobacteria; order Halobacteriales; family Natrialbaceae; genus Salinadaptatus; species Salinadaptatus halalkaliphilus. The sequence goes on from NZ_RBZW01000019.1 coordinate 59,323, forward strand.
TCTCGTCCGGACCGGACCCGGACGACGATCCGTTGGAGACATCCTGTGTTCCGTCGGCAGTATTGCCGTCCTCGTCGGTTCCGTTCTCGGTTTCCTCGCGGACCGGCTGGTCGTCTGCCGAGGTGGACTCGACCGTCGTGACCGCATCATCGTACGTTTCGGCCGTCGAAAACTCACCCGCCGTCCACTCGGAGTCGGTAAACACCGCGAGCGTCCCGCCACCCCCAACGACGGCACCCACGACGACGAGCAGCGAGAGGACGACAAGCACTCGCGTCATTCGCTCACCCCACTCGAGTCGGGGCTGTCTGCCCCATCGACATCAGCCTCGTCCGGAGCGCCGGCGGCCGTCGGAACCGGCTTTTCACGGTCGAGATCATCATCGGTCTCGGACGCAGTCGATGCAGGCCAGTCTACCGGATCGGCTTCGGGAAGAGCGTCGGGGTCCAGGCGTTGCTCGTCGCCAGTCGAACGCTCCCACACGAACGGTCCGTCGGTTCCATTGGCGTCCGCTTCGCTACCCGATCCGTCTGCCGGTTCACTCGAGCCAGCGGACGTGTCTCTGGACCTGTCGTTGAATTTCGCCAGCAGCCAGACGCTCCCGAGCGCGAGCGTCGAGAACGTCGTCGCAAACGCAGCGGTAATCGTCATTACCGTCGAGAGCTGTACCGCCACGTAGATCGTGTACGGTGTGACAAGTGCTAATACGCCGAGTGTAATTGTCAGATCCGTTACGTGCACGCCGACGGGATCGGTCGCCTGTGTCGAGGCTGTCGAACCGGGTGTCGCCATCGATCCACCGTCGGAGGCCGGCAACTCGCGGTCGGCACTCGCGTCAGTTTCGGTCTCCTCGAGGGGTTCCGGGTCGTCGTCGACCGCCCGGAGCATCGTCCAGACCTCCGAGAGGACCAAGAGCCCGACCGGAACGCCGACCAGCAACAGGAGGCCGGGCGTGGTCCCCCCGAACTGGATGACGTAGCCGATCAGCGGGAGCGTCACCGCGACCGATCCGAGGACGTTCTCCCCGGGCACGAGTTGCGTATCCGGTTCGGGGTTCGCGTCGCCTTGCGTTTGAAACGCCACCTCACCGCCTTGCTCCCGAACGTCGATCACGCGATGCGTAACCGGAATTTCGGCGTCGGATCGGGCGTACGTGATGACATCGCCCTCCTCGATCAACGCCGGATCCGCCTCTTCGACGATGACGACATCTCCTGGGGAGATATCCGGTTCCATGCTTCCCGAGAGGACGACGAAACTGTGATCGGCGCCGATCGCGCCCGGCACGGCGTAGACGAAAAACGGTGCGACCAGCGCGATCAACACCACGAGGCCGACGATGTGTGTGATTCTGCGGAGATTCACGACGAGTCACCCCCCTCCTCGTCGGCACAGACGTATACGGTAATGTTGCTGATCCCCGGCCGTTCGCCGTCCTCGACCGAGTCCGGATCAGTTTTCGCTTCGCCGTGGGCCGCACAGACCTCTCGCCGCGTCCGGGTCAGCGGCGGATCGACATCGTATGCGGCGACACGGGAGTCGGGATCATTCGGCGGCCGCATTGGTCGTCCACCACCGACGGTAACCCGACAGATCGGTGGCGCGTCTCGCTCCGCGCCGTTTTCCAGTATTCGAACACTTGCACACACGGTTTCCGTCTCGCTGTCGTCGCGTTTATTCGTCACTCTCAGCACCTCGAGTCGGTACTCATCGCTGGTATTCTCGAACGCCCCGTACAGTTCGTCGAACGCGTACGACCGTGGCTCAAGTCGATCGCCGACGACATCGACTTTCCCCAGTTTCGTACAATCGGGACACTCGAGGTCCGGACAGTCAGTTGCCGTCGCAGGCGGACTCGAGCGGTCGGCGTCGGAAACGCCTCTGCACTGCTCGGCGAATAGCTGCAGCGAAAGCGCCGTCGTCAGGTTCGCGGTCCAGTCGGCCGTCGACGGCAGCTCGTACTCGAGTTGCAAGGAGAGGTCGTCCCCCGGGGACAGACAGGGTTCTCCGAGTCGATCGTCCAGACGGATGCCGTCGCTGAACGCGGCGCCGAGTTCGTCGAGCGAACCGGTATCACCACTGTCGGGGAACAGCTGTTCGTCCGCCCCGTCGCGAACGAACGAGAGTCGAACCTGCATCGCCTCGCCGAGCGGATCGACGGCGGGCGGACACGCGGTCGTGAGCCAGAGCCGGGACGGATTATCCTCGATCGTGATATCGAACGTCTCCTCTCCCCCAACGCCCGGCTCGAGTGTCTCGAACGTGGCCGTGATCGATCCGTTCTCCGCCCGGCAGTCCGAACACTCCACGTGGGTCGATACGGTCCCCGCCTGGATGCGTACCGATCCACGCTCGGTAGTACCAAAACGGGCGGCGGTCACCCCAGCACTTGCCCCGATCGCTCCCGCACCAGCGACTGCCCCCAGCAGCTGGCGTCGGGTCGGTTCGAACGATCTATCTGTCATGAATCTTCTCTGGATTGGGTTTCGCAGCGTCGGCAGCCGTCCGCACTCGAGTCACTGCCGTGTGGTCTCACCGTCACTGCTGTCGGTGCGGGTCCTGCCATCGATTGGGTCTGGTCGGCGACGCGACGACCGGTCGGGTGCCACCCCCTGACGGATACCGACGGGTCGCCCGCGTTCGCCGCTCTATCGAACACGGCGGTCGCCAGTGCAGGTTCCGGCGGATAGCCGACGGTCGTCCACCCCCGGCCGTTTCGCGCCCGAACCTGGTTGCGGATCAGCGAGTGACACATCATAAGAATAACTTGTATACTGGAGTGTCACCAGTGTGTAAGCATTGCTTACTGGCGTTCAAGCCCGCCCTGCCGGCCTCGATCTGCGGACGGAATGGTCCTCGCCCCTGGCAGGGTTGGTCGGACACGTCGATCGGTGATCCGTGGTCGGTCATTGGTCGTGGAAATTAACACTGCGTGGCATCGAACGTCAGATCGAACTCGAGTGAGTCGCCCTGGACCGCGTTGATGTTTGGCTGGTTCGGCGGGAACGACCAGCCGAAGGTGATCGTGACATCATCATCGTCGTCCACTTCGAGGCAGTTCGAGCCCAGCGGATTCGGGGACGAGTGGAGTGAGACACCGTCGTCGAGGGCCGCTGCGACATCAGCGACGGTGCCTTCGGCGGCGGGATCGACGAGTGCCTCGCCGAAATCGCGCACGCCGTTGTTCGCGCCCAGGGGATCGACCCCCAGAAGCCCAACGTCGTACCAGACGGCAGCCTCGATGAACTCCTGCAGACCGGGCGAGTTCAGTTCCCCTCGCAGATCGACGGTGACCGACGGTTCGACCGCGAGGTCATCCTCGCCCTCGAGGCGGAGCCGAACGCTCAGCGTGCCCGAATCGCCCGGGAGGACGTTCCCCAACGAAATCGCTGGACCGGTCGGGGAACGACTGGCGGCGCCGTCAGACGCGTCGACCAGCGTGGCGCCGTTGTACGTTTCCCGCCAATCGACGACGAGTCCGTCGACGCTCTCGGTCTGAATCGGTGCCGTGTCGGTAAACGCACGGCTCCGGTCGGTCGTCAGCACCAGTCCGGCCGTCGCGACCGACGTGGCACCGACCAGTCCAGCAAGCAGTTGTCTTCGCGGCATTCGATCGATCATGGCTATTCGTGTGCGTACCCGTGATACGGGACGGATGCCCGCCGACGGAATCGAACCGTCGAACTGCCAGCGCGGGTCGAAACGGGGGAGTAGTGGGATGATGGTGGTGGTGCGTGTGCTAGAATCCCGATGGCCCCGATGGGATGTCGTTGTGGCGACACTGCTCGGTGTAGAACCCGAGGTCGAAACGCAGCGAGCGTCCCTGCAGCTCGTTGATGTCTTCGAGGTGGGACGGCGTCGTCGTCGGGAGACACCACTCGAACGCGACGCAGAACGTCTCGTTCGGCGGGAAACACGGCGGGACGAAGTCGCCATCGGGACAGTACCGGAACTCGATGACGTTGATTTCGTCTTCGTCTTCGCCTTCGCCTTCGCTCTCCGGGATTCGGACGTTGGTCTGGCCGGTCGTACAGCCGTCAAACGTCACGAGGGTGTCGCCATCCTCGTTGATCAGGATCTCGCCGAATCCGAAGTCGTCGCTCGCATCGACGATGTCCCAGTCGAACTGCCTGATGTTCGACAGATCGTCTGCGTCTGCATCGACCGCGGTCCGTTCCTGCCCGTCCGGCGTTGGAATCTGAAGATCGGACAGCACCACGTCGAACCAGACCGATTCGTCCTCCGGGACGAGACGGAGTTCGATCTCCACCTCGTCGACGCCGTCGTCGTTTTCGTCCCGAATCTCGAGGACCTCGCCGTATTCGACGGCTGCACCGTTTTCCTCGAGCGTGATCGGATCGAGGTCCTGCGGGTCACCAGGATCGCCACCCGATTCGACGCCTTCCCCGTACACGTCCGGGTTCAGCAGCCGGCCGTCCGGAGAGAGACGATCGTCGAGGAAGGTCTTCAGATCGGTCGTCTCGATGAGGACGGTGTCGCCGTCGTCCTCGAGCAGCGTGTTGGTACAGCCGAGATCGTACCACGCCTGGACCTGGATCGCTTCCGCCAGATCCGCGTCGTACTCGCCGGTCTCGGCCAGCATCCAGATGTATCCCGGGTTATCACAGAGGTGAAGGCTAAACGTGACTTCACCGCAGTCGCCGGGCTTGACGTCGTCGAGTTCGATGAGGTGCTCCTGTTCTGGCTCGATGCCGTTTGCGAAGTCGGCCGGCTCCTCGAAATTCGCGAGCGTCTCACAGGTCAGGTACTCCTGGATGTTGGCGCCGCTTTCGGGGTTCTCGACCTCGTCCATGTAGGAAACGGTTCCACGCTCGGTGGCGAATTCACCCTCGTCGATGGCACCGAGATCGAGCGACTGCATGCCGTTCGTGTTGTGATCCGGGTGAGCGTTGACGAACGGTGGACCCGCCTCGCCGTAGGGCGTATAGTGGTCCTGGTTTTCCTCCGGACCGAAGTACAGCTGCTGCCAGTCGATTCGCAGGTCCAGTTCGCCCGCGGCCAATTCGTTCCCCTCGAACGCCGTCTGATCGCTGAAGAACGCGCTCGTCCCCAGCCCGGCCCCCGCCGACGCAGCCCCGATGGCACCGATTCCGGCGAGGGCCTTCCGTCGCGTTAATTCTATTTTCTTGCTCATATGGAATCAGGATGTGTATATCGGCGACGGGTTAGTCTCCGCCCAGGGAGGCAGCCGCGCGGTCGACGAACTCGTCTAAGTCGTCGTTGTGACGCTGCTGCTCGGCGTAGAACGCCAGATCCCACTCGAGGACGGCACCCTGGAGCTCGTTGCCGACATCCGTCGGGATGCTCAGTTCGATGCAGAGCTCCTGTGGGATTTCGATCTCGAATTCAGCCGCGTTGCCATCCCCGTCGACGAGTAACTCGCCGTCTTCGAGGTCCTCGAGCAGGTCCGCCAGCGACTCGTAGGACGCGATCGTCTCGCCCTCGAGCGTGACGTCGTCGACCTCCGTCGCGTCGGCGATGGTCGTCAGCTCCTCCGCGTTGTCGACATCCCAGAGGTCCTCGACATCGATGTTACCTTCCTCATAGCCGTCTTTATCCTCGCTGTCTGCAGCGAGTGCGACGTAGCCGGGGTTCTCGTCGACGGTGATCTCCCAGCAGAATTCGTAGGAGTCGCCGGGTTTTGCGTCGGTGATCTCGATCGGGTTGATCGCGACGATTGCCTCGTGATCGCCTTCGCCTTCGCCTTCTGTCTGTGTGAGTTCCAGGTCTTCGTCCGGACCGATCCCGTCCTGGTCGATGTCCTCGACCTTCGGAACGACGGTCAGACCGAACTCGCCCGCCGTAATCGAGTTGTTCTCGAACGATTCCTGATCACTGAAGTACGCGCTCGTTCCGATGCCTGCGCCTGCGGATGCGATACCGATACCGGCGAGGCCGCCGAGGGCGCGTCGCCGCGTCAGTCGAAGTTTGCTTTCGTCGGACATGGTTTATCTCCCCCAACGGCGCCGTGTCGTCGGCGGTTGGGTTACTTTCTCCCAGTCTCGCTCCCCGTGTAGTTATGGCCAGCCACGTCACGATCGAACGATCGAATAGCTGCGTGCTCGAGTCGCCGAACTGGACATTTGGCGCTCTCGAATGCGGTGTTCGAGCGGCGCAAGCTCACCCAACCGGTCGTTCAAGCGGCGCCATCCACCGGCCAACCCGTCATTTCCAACCATCGTCTTCAGTTGGAATAGCGACCGACACCAGGAAACAAACCCTACTGTGACGGTAGGTCGTGTGTACATATGATAACGGGTACCCATGTCACCGCTGGGGGATGAGCGTGGGCCAGAACGCCCACGCCGTTCAGTAGGCGACAATGTTCAGTACGAACACCATTCCGGAAGCAGAGATTTACGAAGTACTCGCTAACCGCCGGCGTCGCGAAACGATCCGAGAGCTCATGCACTCGAGCGACGCCGATCCGATCTCGTTGCACCAACTCTCCACGGAGGTTGCAACGCGAGAAACCGGACAGGCACCGCCGCCGTCGGGGATCCGAGAGAGCGTGTACAACTCGTTACACCAGACACACCTACCGAAACTGCACGAACTCGGTATCGTCCACTACGACCGCGACGACCGAACCGTCCAGTTACACACACGAGCACGCGATGTCGACCGCTACATGGCGGTCGAAGCCGGCTACGGCGTCACCTGGAGCGAACTGTATCGGACGCTCGGGGTCCTCTCGCTGACCGTCCTGCTTGCCGCACTGCTCGAGACGCCCGTGATCGGGCACGTCGACCCGCTGTTGTGGTCGGCGTTCTTCCTGGCGACGTTTACCGTCGCGATCGCCGCCCACCTGTGGTCGAACCGCTGGCAGATCGCTCGAGCGCTACAGATCGCGCGCTGATTTCGTCGTCGCACAGCCACCCGCACTACTCGTTTCGCGCCATCGAAGCGTCGACCGATGTCGCGGCGTCGACATCGAACGGCACCTCGGCAATTTCTGCGCCACAGTCGGTACAAACGACCACGGCTACGTCTCGTGTCCGACAGCACGACTCGATGGTCTCGTGTGCGAGCCCGACCGTCCCGGCACAGGTCGGACACCGCTCGAGAAAGAATCGCAACGCTGCGAGCAGATCCAACCGCTGGGCGACGGGGCGGCGATACCAGTCGGGGTCGACTCGAGAGAGGACCACGGCAGCGCCGACATCCGCTCGACAGGCGGCGCTGGATTCCCACCTGGCGATCACCGCGTCGTCACACGCGGCGACGACCGCCGTCTGGCGGTCGATGACCTCGAGGCGGCCCGGACCGAGGTCGAGCACGTCCGCAAGCCCCATCCGAAGTCCGGTCTCGGTTCCCGTATGCTCGGCGATTGCCTCGAGCCACGCCCGATCGAACGAGGGTGTAAGCACGACGTCGCCTGCCGCTGGATCGGCTTCGATGACGCCGATACGCCGCAGTTCCGCTTCGGGGTCGACGGTCCCTGACATCGCGTCGTCCTTGTCGAAAATCGCAAGCACTCGATCGGGAAGATATCGTTTCGTCAGCTGTGGCGTGCCGGGGACGAGATAGCCACGAACGTAGATCACCGCGAGTTCGCCACCGAAGACGGTAGTCGCGACGAGACCGCCGGGTGCGGGACTGCTAGTAGCGACGATTCCAGCAACCGCCGCCAGCACACCCGCAAGGAGTACGTTGACGACTGTACAGGGAGGACATCGGTTTTCGCCGGTGTAGGCCGGGTTTTTCACCTGTTCGATACCCCTTATCGCTCGAGAGAGACTGTCCATAGGGTGTCGTCGGCACACTGGTCGGTAGTTACACTGTGTATACGCCGTTCTAACGGCGTATTCGATCGAGCTGACGGCGTAATCGCTGCGGTAGGCCCACCGAACCGGCCGAATTTCGAACACCATCGTCTAGACGCCCAATCGGCTGCCGACAGCAGGTGAGTACGCCCGCACCGTCACGGCCGTACTATTCCCCTATTAGCGGATCGAAGTGAGTTTATTCTTATCCCGATATGGTCGGGAAGATTGGGACAGATGGGGCGTTTACAACCGACAGCGAGCGACCAATCAGTATCGGATTCACACTCGAATGCGCACGCAGAGAACCGTCTCGCGGATCCCTCGAGCGACGGACCGTTCGAGATCCTCTCGAGTCCCCGTCGTCGCCACGTAATCGAGTTCTTGGCGAGCTCGAGCGAGGATGCGGTTCGACTCCGGGATCTGGCAGAGCAGATCGCAGCGTGGGAAAACGACATCTCGCGCCAGGAGATAACCTACAAGCAGCGAAAACGAGTCTACACGTCCTTGTATCAGACGCACCTACCGAAGATGGACCGAGCGGGCGTTATCGACTACGATCGCCACGCTGGGATCGTCAGATCGACCGCCGAGGTCTCGACGCTCCGGGCGTACCTCGAGCTGACACCGGCCACACCGTCGCGAAACTGGGGGACGGTCGGGCTGGTTGGATCGGTGCTGAGCATCGTGTTCGTGTCGGCTGCCAGTTTCGGAGTCGGTTCCGCTGATGGGGCCACCGGATACGTAATCGCGTTTATCGTGTCGACGCTCTTTCTGCTCGTTTCGATCGGTCAGTACTGCGCGACCGACTCGTAATGTACGTCTCCGTGAGTTACTCCGCCTCGAGTGTAACGGACTACCAACGCTATTCCATGTACGAGACTTCCGGTGGCGGTCCGTCTACGCCGAGTCGGTTTTGCTGATCGCAATAGATGTTGATCACGCCGACGACAGCGATTGTCATTACAGTCAGCAGTCCCCACACTGTTCCCGAAAGGGCGTCAAACGGCGTCACGCTGGCCCAGCCGAGAACGGCACCGGTCCCGAACAGCAACGCGATGCCCGTATAGAAGACGCTCCAGGGAATTTCGTTTTCGGGGACCACCTCCATATAGACCCGAAGCGTCGTGAGATTCTCGGTCGGATAGATTGCTGTGTCGTGCGTGTCGTACTCGACGATATCCATCTTGTCGAGTTTCGGCAGGTGTGCCTGGTGGAGCGCCGTATAGACTCGTTTTCGTTGTTTCGAGGTGATCTGCGAGCGCGAAACACCGTTTTCCCAGGCGGCCACCTGTTCGGAAAGCCGGCGCAACGTCACTGGCTCTCCAACCTGCATCAAGTAATGGATCGTAAACCGCCGCCGTCGATTACTCAACGCCTGATACGCCACTTCTCGGTCGATCTCCGTACTGTTCGATTCGCCATCGGTACCCCCGATCAACTGTTGTGGACGCTGTTTTGTGAGACTCATACTACCACCCCCTCCGAAACTTACGCCGCTGTCGACGACCGTCCACCCGTCGTCGGTACGCTTTCACAGGTCTCGATCGAGTGTGTTAGTTGGGCTTGCTCGGTCATCAGTCTTCGATCCATACCCGACCAACGACGATCACACCGATAACTGTTATCTGAGTTGCATGTAGGTGCGGCAGTTGCAGTGGAGTAACTGCTCGCATAGCCACCAGTCTCCCCTCGCCCTCGACCAAAGACAGGGTCAGCGATTTCGTGTCGCCACCGCTCGCACAGCCGCTCGCCGCTCGAGTTCGTTGCCACCATCATTTCAACCCGTCCAATGCAGGGTAGTTAGTTAGTCATTCTGAGTATGCTATTATGGTAGTAGACTTGGCAGTTATGTAATCAAGGCAGTGCGGCAGTTTTCCAGACTTCCCCATATATTCTGATATAATGGCCATTATCGCGAGCACTAACATACCAGTAATAATTTGAATCACGAATAACCACCAGCGTTTCCACCCTGACTGCACCAGGTCTGTCGCGACTCCCCATACCACACCACCGGCGGAACAAAACCCGTTTAGTCTGGCTACTCGAGGGTCAGATAATGAGTACGAGCTACCGAATTGGACTCGTCGGCAAACCCTCCGTCGGCAAGTCCTCCTTCTTCAACGCCGCGACGATGAACGACGTGCCCGAGGGAGCTTACCCGTTCACGACGATCGACCCGAGCGTGGGCGAGGCCTACGTCCGCGTCGACTGTGCAGCGCCGGAGTTCAACGAAACGTGTACGCCCAACGTGGGCTACTGCGACGACGGCACTCGGTTCGTCCCCACGAAACTCGTCGACGTCGCCGGACTGATCCCGGGCGCTCACGAAGGGGCCGGCCTCGGCAACCAGTTTCTCTCCGACCTGAACGAGACCGACGTGCTCGTCCACGTCGTCGACTTCTCCGGCCAGACCGACGCCGAGGGCGAGGCGACCGAGGGCCACGACCCTCGTGAGGACATCGACTTCTTGGAGACGGAACTCGACCAGTGGTATCTCGACATCTTAGAGAAGGGGATCGAACGCTACGAGACGGGGTATACCACCGAAGACGACGCTATCGAAGAGGAACTCGCCGAGCAGATGAGCGCCTTCAAGACGAGCGAAGACGAGATCAAACGGCTCATTCGCCGCGTCGACGTCGGCTTCGACCCCGAGGCGTGGGACGACGAAGAGAGACTCGAGTTGGCCCGGGAAATCCGCCAGGAGACCAAGCCGATGGTCATCGCAGCGAACAAGATGGACACGCCCGAGGCACAGACGAACTACGACGAGATCACGAGCGATCCCGACTACGAGCACCTGACGATCGTCCCCTGCAGCGCCCACGCCGAGAAAGCCCTGAAATCGGCCGATCAGGCCGACGTCGTCGACTACCGGCCAGGTGACGACGACTTCGAAATCACGGGCGACGCCTCGGGCGAACAGAAACAGGGCCTCGAGCAGATCCGGAACTTTCTCTCGGCCTACGGTGCGACGGGCGTCCAGGCCGCCCTCGAAACGGCGCTGTTCGATGTCCTCGGAGTCACGCCCGTCTTCCCCGGCGGCGCGAACGGACTCGGCAACGAACGCGGCGAGGTGCTCCCCGACTGCTATCTCATCCCGCCGAACTCGACCGCCGAGGACTTCGCCTACAGCCTCCACTCCGACATCGGCGACGGCTTCCTCCACGCCATCGACTGCCGGACCAACCGACAGCTCGGGGCCGATTACGTCGTCGAGTCCCGGGACGTCCTCGAGATCATCACGACGAACTGATACGGTTTCCTGTCCGTCAGTTCCGGCCCAGCCGCGACCCGGGCGGCGGCTGGGCCGGTCGACTCGCGTCGCTCCTCGACCGAGGCTCGTCGCACACCGTTCGACTCACCGCCGGGACATCGGGACAGGAATCCGTATGACCGGCCGACGATCGTGGCTGGTTCGGTCCTATCGATTCCAGACGAGCCGATCGATGCTCGAGCCGAGCCGGTCGCTGACTCGCGAGAGCCAGGCCCCCGGCGAGACGGTCCGGAGCTGGCCCTCGTCGACCTCGATCCGCTCCTCGCCGTAGGGATCGCGGGCAGCCCGCTCGCGGTCGTCCTGGTCCGCGTTCACCACGTCGACCTAATGAGTGACGGAAGTTATGGGCATGGGCTGAGATGGGCGAGTAATGGGAGGAGACCGGCGAGGCGATCTCGTTCGTCATCTGAGTGAGGAG
>NZ_RBZW01000020.1 GCF_006543045.1 Salinadaptatus halalkaliphilus
TCCAGCAAACCCAGTCTCTTAGCCAATAGCTTCCCAATTAGGTACAGTCTCCGCTGAGATGCTACTTCACTCCGCCACTAAACTAGAACAGATGCGTTCGCTCCAGTTTCGCCGCGCTTTGCGACCATTTATACCCTGTGACGGCCCTACGTCATGGCAATGGCGCAAGCGGACAATGCTGAACTCGTCGACGCGTTCGAGCAGTTCTTCCGTGATTACTACGACAACGAGATCAAACAGCTTGCGCAGCGATATCCGAACGAACAGCGGTCGCTGCGGGTCGACTGGCAGGACCTCTATCGATTCGATCCCGACCTCGCGGACGACTTCCTGAACCAGCCCGAACAGCTCCAGCGCTACGCCGAGGAGGCGCTGCGACTGTACGATCTGCCGATCGATGTCAGCCTCGGCCAGGCCCACGTCCGCCTGCGAAACCTCCCCGAAACCGAAACGCCGGAAATTCGGGAGATTCGCGCGCGCGACATGAACTCGCTCGTCCAGGTACACGGCATCGTCCGGAAGGCCACCGACGTGCGACCGAAAATCGAGGAAGCCGCCTTCGAGTGCCAACTCTGTGGGACCCTCACGCGAGTCCCCCAATCCAGCGGCGACTTCCAGGAACCCCACGAGTGCCAGGGGTGTGAGCGCCAGGGCCCCTTCCGGGTAAACTTCGACCAATCCGAGTTCGTCGACTCGCAGAAGCTTCGCATTCAGGAAAGCCCCGAAGGTCTGCGCGGCGGAGAGACCCCCCAGGCACTCGACATCCACGTCGAAGACGACATCACCGGCGAGGTTACCCCTGGGGACCACGTCTCCGCGACCGGCGTCCTCCGCCTCGAGCAACAGGGCGACGGCCAGGACAAATCCCCCGTCTTCGACTTCTACATGGAGGGAATGTCCGTCGACATCGACGAAGAGCAGTTCGAGGACATGGACATCACCGAAGAGGACAAAAAACGCATCTACGAGATCTCGAACCAGGACGACGTCTACGAGCGAATGGTCGCCTCCATCGCGCCCTCGATCTACGGCTACGAAGAGGAGAAACTCGCGATGATTCTGCAACTGTTTTCCGGCGTCACGAAGCAGTTGCCGGACGGCTCGCGCATTCGGGGGGACCTGCACATGCTCCTTATAGGGGATCCTGGTACTGGCAAGTCCCAAATGTTAGGATATATACAAAATATTGCACCTCGCTCTGTGTATACCTCTGGTAAAGGTAGCAGTTCGGCCGGACTTACCGCGGCAGCTGTGAGGGACGACTTCGGGGACGGACAACAGTGGACGCTCGAGGCCGGTGCGCTCGTGCTCGCCGATCAGGGGATCGCTGCAGTCGACGAGCTCGACAAGATGCGGTGTGTCACTGGTGAAACAGTAGTTCAAACACAGAATGGGAACAGACAGATATGGGACATAGCTCGTGACGCAGTGGCGGATGGTTCGGTCGAAGAACTCGAGAACGGCCGAACGATCCGAGATGTCGATCTTTCCGTCCGGACGATGACCAACGCCGGAACGATCGTCACACGACCAGTCACTGCCGTTCACCAGTACGAAGCCCCCTCGGAACTTGTTGAAATCACCACCGAGGACGGGCAGAAACTCCGGTCGACATCGGACCACCCGTTCTTCGTCTCGCAGAACGGATCGATCGCCGAACGGAGCGCGGGCGATCTCGAGGTCGGCGACCGAACGCTGGCCCCATCTGACCGGCCCTCGGTCGCTGCAGACGGTGGTGTAGTGACCGTCGAACAGCCGTCAGACTCGAGTCGCCGAGACGTCGAACCGACCGAAATCGTCGAGGTTCGGCGGATCGACGGCGACGGCCGGGAGTACGTCTACGACCTCACCGTCGAAGGAACACACAACTTCATCGCCAATGGGATGATCGTCCACAACTCCGAGGACCGCTCTGCCATGCACGAGGCCTTAGAGCAACAGAAAATCTCCGTCTCGAAGGCCGGCATCAACGCCACCCTCAAGTCTCGGTGCTCCTTGCTTGGTGCAGCAAACCCCAAGTACGGCCGGTTCGATCACTACGAACCGATCAGCGAGCAGATCGACTTGGAGCCGGCGCTGATCTCCCGATTCGACCTGATTTTTACAGTGACGGACGAACCCGACGAGGAGAAAGACAAGAACCTCGCCGAACACATTATCACGACCAACTACGCCGGCGAGTTGACCACACAGCGCGAGGAGATGTCCTCGCTCGAGGTCAGCGCCGAAGAGATCGCAGAGATGACCGACCAGGTCGATCCCGAGATCGACGCTGAACTGCTGCGCAAGTACATCGCCTACGCCAAGCAGAACTGCCACCCGCGCATGACCGAAGAAGCGCGCGAGGCGATTCGGGACTTCTACGTCGATCTGCGTTCGAAAGGGACCGACGAGGACGCCGCCGTTCCCGTCACCGCCCGGAAACTCGAGGCGCTGGTACGACTCTCGGAGGCCAGTGCCCGCGTGCGACTGTCGGATACGGTCGATCGATCCGACGCCGAGCAGGTTATCGAGATCGTCCGCTCCTGTCTGCAAGACATCGGTGTCGATCCCGAAACCGGCGAGTTCGACGCGGATATCGTCGAAGCGGGAACCTCGAAATCCCAGCGCGATCGGATCAAGAACATCAAGGGCCTCATCGCCGACATCGAGGAAGAGTACGACGACGGCGCACCGGTCGACATCGTCCTCGATCGGGCCGAAGAGATCGGCATGGACCACTCGAAGGCCGAACACGAGATCGAGAAGTTGAAACAGAAAGGCGAGGTCTACGAGCCGAGTACGGATAGCCTGCGAACGACGTAGCGATCGCGGACCTCCGAACGGGATCGTCGCGGTCGCTTCGATCGTTTCGAGTCGCCGTTTCGTCGTCCCGTCGTGTTATGAACGCTCCCTGAGATCGGTGACCGTCGACCGGATGGTCACCGGCGCGACGCCAGCGACGTCGGCGACGGTCGCCTGCGTAAGTGTCGCCCACTCTTCGCGTTCGCTTGCCGCCTGATAGAGACAGGCCGCGGCGACGCCGCTGGGATTGCGGCCGCCGACGATACCATCCTCGAGTAGTCGAGTTGCGTGTTCGCGGGCGCGGCGTTCGACGGCGGCACAGACCTCGAGTTTCGAGGCGTAGCGGGGGAGATACTGGGTCGGATCGATCGGTCCCGTTGGGAGGCCGAGTTCACGGTTCAACGCGTCGTAGGCGGCTCGCAGTTCGGGCTCGTCTGCACGTGCGACGGCAGTTATTTCGTCGACGGTACGTGCGATCGAGTGGGTCCGACAGGTTGCATAGACGACGGCAGCCGCAAACCCCTCGAGCGACCGTCCTTGCAACAAATTTTCGGCCTGTGCGGAGTCGAACAGCGAACAGGCCTGCTCTCGAATCGAGTCCGGAAGGGAGAACAACGCGGTAATTCGTCTGATTTCGGCGAAGCCATAGACCTGGTTCCGTTCGGCCTTCGAGGAGATTCGTGCCCGGTTGTGTTCACGCCGGAGCCGTGCGATCTGTCGGCGCTTTCTGCCGGTCAGGCGAGTGTCGTAACTCGAGTCGGTACCGGTTCCGTACCCGATTTCGGTCGAAAGGCCGCGATCGTGTCTCGAGCGGGTCAGTGGGGCACCGGTTCGTCGCCGATCCGTTTCCTCGCCATCGAACGAGCGCCACTCGGGCCCGCGGTCAAGCGCGCGCTCAGTGGCGACGAATCCACAGTCTTCGCAGATTGTTTCAGAACCCTGCTCCCGCAAGCGTCCATCACACTCGGGGCAGATCGCAGACGAATCCAATTCTGCCATCGGTAATTATCACCCAAAACAGTGTATCCCCCCAATTGTATTTAAACTATTGGTGATGAAATTAAGCACAAGCTGTGGTTCGAGAGCGGGACGCCAAAATCGGGCGAAACCACCACCGAAGCTGACAGTCGGCTATTCCTTTTATGTCGCTGCTCGAGGTATACCGGGTAGCAGTGACGCGTGATACCAAGATGAGTCGCCAGCGCACGGAGCCCGCCAGGTGGCGATTTGGGGGCGGATCCACACCGAGTACACCCCATATCGCGTCGATGACGTGGCGTCACGGACTGTTCGCACACTGGCCGGTCGATCCGGAGGAGGTACGGCCACACGTCCCCGATCAGCTGTCTATCGAGACAAAAGACGGCTCGGCGTGGATCAGTGTATTGCCGTTCGTCCTTACGAACGTGGGTATTCGTGGCACGCCGTCGATCCTTCGGACGGCCCTCGCAGAACTCAACGTTCGAACGTACGTCCGTCATCGCGGTGATCCGGGACTGTTCTTTTTGAGTATCGATCTGGGAAATTCGTTGCTGTCGGCGCTCGTCGGGCGGGGCACGCGCCTGCCCGTCAGGAACGCCCGTATGCGCGTCGGTGCCGACGAGAGACAGGTCGTGTTCTCGAGTACGCGCTCGGCTATCGATCCGACGTTCGATCCGGCTGCCAGGTTTTCGGCGACGTACGGGCCGGCCGGTGAGGAGTTCGCGCCCGACCCGGGCACGCTCGAGTACTGGCTCACCGAACGGCGACGATTCTACGCACCGAGTGGGAAAAACGTCCTCACTGGCGAAATCGCACACGATCCCTGGCCGCTCCAGCCGGCGACCGCGACGATCCACGAGAATACGATGTTCGAAGCTAACGGCTTACCGACGCCGACAGACGATCCAATCGTCCACTACGCCGACGAGTTGTCAATGACGGGGTCGATACCGCGTCGTATCTAACAGATCGACCGTCGTGTTAGGTCGAATCGCCGGCACCGACGAGGTCAAACGGGTGGCCCTCTCCCGCCTCGAGGGCACGCTCGTAGACGACGTGAGCCGCGGCGATGTCCTGAATCGCGAGCCCAGTCGAGTCGAAGACGGTGACGCCGGTGTCGGTCGTGCGAGCGGGTTTCGAGCCGGTGACCAGTTCGCCGATCTCGGCGTCGATGTCGGCGTCGGTGAGCACGCCCTCGCCGTATGGGACGTTGATCTCACCGGAGTGGGTACACTGTTCGTGATCGTCGATGACGATGGTCGCCGTCTCGAGGAGGGCGTCTGCGAGTTCGTGTTTGCCTGCGGCGTCGGCACCGATGGCGTTGATGTGGGTGTGACCGGCGACATCGTCCGCCCCGACGATCGGCTCCGAACTCGGCGTGACGGTCGTGAGAATATCGCAGTGGCCGGCGTCGGCAATCGAGCCGGCTCGAACGTCGAAGCGGTCGTCGTACGCATCGACGAAGCGCTGGACTCGTTCCTCGTCGAGATCCGAAACGACGATGTCTTCGATCGGGCGAATCTCGCTGATGGCCTCGAGTTGCGTGTAGGATTGGACGCCCGCGCCGACGATACCGAGACTCGAGGCGTCCTCGATCGCGAGGTAGTCGGTGGCGACGGCCGAGGCGGCGCCGGTGCGTTTCATCGTGAGCGTCGTCCCGTCCATGATCGCCAGCGGAAAGGCGGTCTCCGGATCGGAGTAGATCATCGTCCCGAGCACGGTCGGCAGGTCGTGATCGACAGGATTGTCGGGATGGACGTTGACCCACTTCAGCCCCGCCGCATCCCACGCGCCCGTATCCAGGTACGCTGGCATCGACCGGAAGTCACCGTTGTACTGGGGTAACTCGATGTAGGACTTCGCGGGCATCTGTGTGTCTCCGCGCTCGAACGCCCCGAAGGCCTGTTCGACCGCATCGATGACATCGCCGAGGGCGGCGTACTCGTCGACGTCGTCGCTGTCCAGAAGCAGCGTGTTCATACTGGCGAATTTTGCGGGAAGACACTTAACTCGCCTGTATCGACGGACGAAACAGTGCTCCGTCGACAGGAGCGGCTGTCGAACGACGACGAATCCCTCGGAGCAAGATCGAGCAAAGTGGAATCGATATGGGCCGACTCGAGTCGATAAACGGCGACTCGAGTGGTAGTGTGCCGTTTCCCACCGTGAGGGCCGTAGGCCCGAGCGGGCCGACGACCGATGTGACGGCCCTTCGGGCCGGAACGGAGGGAGGAGTGCTTTTAATCGAATTTTTGCCGAGGGCGCGGCTTGCCGCGCCCGGAGAGCAAAACTTCGTTTTACATCATGCCGCCCATGCCACCGCCCATACCGCCGCCCATGCCGCCCATGCCGCCGCCTGGGCCGCCGGGCATCTCTTCGTCATCGTCGTCGTCGGCGACGGCGAGGTCGCCGGCTGCGATGACATCGTCGATGCGAAGCAGCATGACGGCCGCTTCAGTGGCGGATTCGATGGCCTGGGTCTTCACGCGGAGGGGCTCGTAGACGCCTTCCTCACCCATGTCGATGGTGTCGCCGGTGAAGGCGTCGAGGCCGGCGGCCTCGTTACCACCGTCGTGGTCGGCACGCAGTTCGACCAGCGAGTCGATGGGATCGAGACCGGCGTTCTCGGCGAGGGTGCGTGGGATGATCTCGAGGGCGTCGGCGAAGGCTTCGACGGCGAGCTGTTCGCGGCCGCCGACGGAGTCAGCGTAGTCACGCAGTGCGAGACTGAGCTCGACTTCGGGTGCGCCGCCGCCGGCGAGGACTTTGCCGTCCTCGATAGTGGTGCGGACGACGCCCAGCGAGTCCTCGATGGCGCGGTCGACTTCGTCGATGACGTGTTCGGTGCCACCGCGGAGGATGAGGGTGACGGCCTGGGCGTCGTCGACATCCTCGACGAAGATGCGCTGGTCGCCGGCGATCTCTTTCTGGGCGACGCTGCCGGCCTCGCCGAGATCGTCGGCGGTGAGATCGTCGACCGTCGAGACGGGCGTGGCGCCGGTTGCGCGGGCCAGCTGGCTCTGATCGCTGTCCTTGACGCGGCGGACGGCGATGATGCCTTCCTGTGCGAGGTAGTGTTGGGCCATGTCGTCGATGCCGCCGTCGACGAAGACGACGTCGGCGCCGGCGTCGGCGACCGCTTCGGCCATCTCCTTGAGCTGTTGTTCTTCCTGCTCTAAGAACTGCTCTAACTGATCGGGGTCGGTAACGTTGACCTCGGCGTCGATCTCGGTTTCTTTGATCTCTAAGTCGCCGTCGACGATGGCGACCGATGCGTCCTCGGCGAAGTACGGCATGTTGTCGGAGACGCGCTCTTTGTCGACGATGACGCCTTCGACGAGCTCGGAGTTCTCGATCGAGCCGCCGACGACCTTCTCGACTTTGATGTTGTCGGTGTCGACGCCATCGTCGCCGGCGACGGTCTGGACGGCCTGGACGACGAGGTCCGAAAGCAGGTCACGAGCGCTTTCAGCGCCTTTGCCGGTCATCGCCGTCGCGGCGATCTGGTGGAGAACCTCGTCGTCGTCGGCATCGACGTCGACGGCGATCTCCTCGAGGACTTCTGTGGCTTCTTCGGCGGCCTGACGGTATCCCTGAGCGAGGGTGGTGGCGTGGATGTCCTGCTCCAGAAGATCCTCGGCCTGGCTCAGCAGTTCGCCGGCGACGACGACGGCACTCGTGGTCCCATCGCCAACTTCGTCTTCCTGGGTTTCGGCGACTTCGACGATCATGTCGGCGGCGGGGTGATCGATCTCCATCTCGGAAAGCAGGGTGACGCCGTCGTTGGTTACGATGACGTTACCCGAGGAGTCGACGAGCATTTTGTCCATACCCTTGGGACCGAGCGTGGTACGGACAGACTCGGCGACGGCCTTGCCGGCCTGGACGTTCATCGACTGTGCGTCTTTCCCGGATGTGCGCTGACTGTCTTCGGAGAGAACGATAAGGGGCTGGTTGCCCATCTGCTGTTGTGCCATAGTCAGACGAATGATTGTTTGTGATTCTATATAAATCTTTTGCTACGCAGGCCGAGCGAATCACCAGACGTGAGCACGATACCGGTTTCGAGGCTCCACGGACGGGTTTGGGCGAACTGCATCAGGTGACGAGCACCGTACAACGCCGGAAGGTGAACCCTCGAGGCTCGAAGCGTCGACATCTCGGGAGAGAAATCCGCGGATCAAAACAGCGGTCGCGAGTGAGCGTCAGGACTGCCCGCCGGGGAACCGGTGGTACTCCAGGCCCTGATGTTTCATCTCGTTGTGTCGCTCCTCTAAGAACGAGTAGACGGCACCGTGGGGCGCACCGTCCAACAACATCTCCGCAGCGGTTCGGACGGCGTCGACCTGCTCGGGGCCGCCGATGATGCCGAGCGTCGAGCCGTAGATGACGACGTCGGCACCCGTCAGTTCCTCCATGAGTTCCCGCGTTCGGCCGCCTTCGCCGATCAGTCGACCTTTCTTGCGTTTCATATCGTTCGTGTTACGCGCGGCAGCGTCGATGTCGACCGTATCGAACAATATCATGTCGTTCTCGAGCAGTCGAAGCGCTGCCTCGGGTGGAAAGCCACGGCCGATCGCTCGAACGATATCGGGGGCTTTGAGCCCGCGGACGGGGTCGCCGACGGTTTCGACGGCGACGGAGCCGTTCTCCGAGTCGATGTCGAGTCGGACCTCGGCTTCGGACTCGATCTCGCGCATCGTCTCGCCACCTTCGCCGATGAGAACGCCGATGCGGTCCTGCGGAATCTTCACGTGCTGCATGCTCCCCGGTAGTTGCTGCGTGAGGTTAAGCGCTTGGTCCGCGGGATTCGAGCATCGTTGGCAGACTCGAGCGTGGCAGCAAACCGAAAACAGACCGCTCACACGACCGGTTCACGGATCGCCGCTGTGGAAACGGTCTTTTGGTTGTGTGTGAACACAAACCCATGAACGCACTCGACGATGTCGACATTCTCGATTTCAGTCAGGTAATCGCTGGTCCGGCCTGTACGCAGTTTCTCAGTTCGCTCGGCGCGACCGTGGTAAAGGTCGAACCGCCGGGCGGTGACCCCGTGCGATCGATCGCCGACGGGACGATGTACGCCGCGTTCAACGCCGGCAAACAGTCGGTAAGCCTCGACCTGAAAACCGAGGAGGGAGCCGAGATCGCTCGAGAACTGGCCTCGAAAGCCGACGTCGTCCTCGAGAGCTTTCGGCCGGGCGTCAGCGAGCGGTTCGATCTCGACGACGAGAGCGTCCGCGAGACGAACGAGGACGTCGTCTACTGTTCTATTTCCGGATTCGGACAGTCGGGGCCCTACAGTGATCGACCGGCCTACGATCCGATCGTCCAGGCGATGAGCGGGATCATGCACTGTACCGGCTACCCGGATCGACCCCCCGTCCGGGTCGGAACATCGGTGATCGACCGCGGAACTGGCATCTACGCCGCCTCGCTAATTCTAGCCGCGCTACGACAGCGCGATCGAACGGGGGCGGGAGAGTATATCGACGTCTCGTTGTTCGACGTCGCGTTCTCGTGGATGTCGCCGTTCGTCGCCCAGTACAGCCAACAGGACACCGTTCCCCAGCGGGCCGGCTCGGGGTACGAGGGAACCGCACCGAACGAACTCTACTACGCGGGCGACGGCCAGCCGGTCCAACTCCACGGCGGGCTCATGTTCGAGCGATTCTGCCGGGCGATCGACCGCGAGGACCTCGCCGACGACGATCGCTTCGAGACGATCGACGACCGCTGGGAGCACCGCGAGGCACTCCGGGAGGAACTCGAGGCGACGTTCGAAACCGACGATCGAGACGAACTCTTAGCGCGGCTCCACTCCCACGATATCCCGGCTGGACCGGTCCGAGACATTGGCGAGGTCGTCGATCACGATCCACACGTCCGCGACCGCGAGATGCTCACCGAGACCGACAACCCGATCGCCGAGACGACGATTCAGACGGCGACGCTCCCCTACCGCACGACCGACGGCCGGCCGACGTTCGACGACGAGCCGCCCGCGGTCGGTGAACAGACGGCCGACATCCTCGTCGACCTAGGCTACGAGCAAGAGCGGATCGAGAAACTGATCGAACGGGGCGTACTGCCCGATCGGTGAGGGGGTGTCCTGCTCGATCGGTGACGGCGACACCCGAACCGATCGGACGACAGCCGCGACTCGCCGCTGGCTCGAGGTCGATACGGCGCCAATCGTCGTGTCGACCACCGCAATCATGACACATACCCAATAGCTTTATCATCGGTCGCAAGCGAGTGGACGGTATGTCCCCGCTTCGTTCCCTCCACGAGCAGCTGCCCGGCGAGTCGGTACGACTCGCGCTCCTCATCGGGCTGGCAACCGTTCCGTTCACGGTCGCGCTCTCCCTCGAGCCCGTCTCGAGCGACACCGTCGTCGGCGGATCGATTGCGGGCGAGCCGCTGCTCGTGGCCGGCCTCCTCGTCGGCTATCTGTACAGCGATCGACCGACGGCGAGCTCTCGCGCGGGGCTGTGGACCGGTATCGCCGGTTCGGTGGCCGTCCTCGTCATCTTCCTCGCGAACTCGATCGTCGCGGTGCAATCTGCCTCGCTCGAGATGACGGCCCTCACCGTCGTCGCGACCCCGCTCACGATCGGACTCGGTGCCGGGTTCGCGATACTGGTGACGACGGCGAGTGCGGCGCTCAGTGGGTGGGTCCGGACGCGACTCGCTCGGAGAGGTCGCGGTCGTAATGACGCCGAGTTCGCCGACGAACAGCACGGGGCGTCGCGACTCGAGTCCTCGCGATGGTGGCTCCCCGTCGTCAGCTACGCTGTCGTGGTACCCGTCGTACTGGGTGTGGTGTTCGTGGTGCGACCAGAGAGTGGCATCGTGCTCGGCGGCATGCTCCTCGGACTGTTCGTGCTGGTCCCGCTGGCGATCGTGACGCTCGTGTGTCTCTTCGTCGAGACGACGACGCCTCGGCCTGGACGAGCCGACTGGGTACCGAACGTGTGGGCCTACGTCGGCACGCCGCTTGCCGTCTACGCGCTCGTCTACGTCGACGCCCTCCGTCGGGAGTCGGTCAGCCCATCGGGCGACGGTACGTACGGCTTCGTCGCCGCCCTCTGGGTCGTCGCCGTCGTCTACCTCGTCTTTCGCCACCGAGCCACTCGACGGGCGTAGGAGACTCGAGGCCGACCCCTACTCCCGAACCGACCGGAACCGGACGGACTCCGAGAGGGTGTCCAGAATCGCGACCGTTCGATCCTCCTCGGACTTCGGGAGCACGTGCGCGCCGGGATTGATCACCGTCGTCCGACCCTCCTCGGCGCGTTCGCGCTCGTGATGATGGCCATAGCAGACGAAATCGTACGTCTCCCCGGCGGCGATGGCCTCGACCTCGTCTTTCTGCTCGCCGTGGAGGACCGCCATCGAGAGCCCGTCGAACTCGAGGCTCGCGAACCGGCCGTGGAGTTCGCTTTCGTTGCCCAGGGAGTCGAAGGCCGCCCCGAGGTTCGCGACGTCGCCGTCGTTGTTGCCGAGCACGCCGTGGAGTTCGAATTCGCCGAAGTACGGGACCATCAGCGGCGCGATGAAGTCGCCGCAGTGGACAACGATCTCGACGCCTTCCTCGGCGAAGATTTCGGTCGCTCGTTCGATCGCCTCGACGTTGTCGTGCGTATCGGAGATGATACCGATATTCATACGTACTCGCGTGCGGGCGATCCACTAAGGCGTTCGGGGGCCGGTGCCGGCGCTCGTCGGTATCGCCTGTGGGCTGTCTCGACTCGAGTTTCTCGCCGCACTCCCGATCCGAGGGAACTGGGTGTCCCGTCCTGATACTGTCGGACAGAAGTCAGTGAAACGTCGGTCGCGAATTCGCGGCCGTCCTTACGGTGACGGCCGCAGTACTGCGATCGATCGTTGAATAGTTCTGTCCAACAGTATGAATCGAAAGACGGGATCGGTTCTGATCGAGGAGTCCGCGATACGGGCCGCTCGAGCGAGTCCAGCGCCGAACGCCCACTACCTATAATTGTTCTGAACACACTGGTCCGGTTGGGATTGGGAATGACGAGCGCAGAACAATCGGTGACGTTTCTCATGTTGATCTGTGCCGTCCCGATCGGCGGCCTGGCTGCCTACGCGTTTCGAAAGCGTGACGAGCCGGGCGCTCGAGGCTTTTTTCTCTGTGAACTCGGGATGGCCGGTTGGTCCGTCCAACTCGCCTTGCTCACCTGGCCCGTCCAGATCGCACCGGTGTTCGTCAACACGACGATTCGACACGTCTTTCAGATACTCGTTATCCTCGGCTGGCCGCTGCTCGTCGTCGAGTATACGCGGCGGGAACGGGTGCGGATACCGCGGTCGTGGCTTGCCATACTCTGTGTCGTTCCGGTGGTAACGGTCGTACTCACCGCCACGAACCCGTGGCACTATCTCGTGTTGGCACCGGAGACGCCGTCGAATCCGGCCGGAATCGCCGAGTTCGTGCTCGGGCCGTGGTATATCGTCCACATCGGGTTCGCGGTGACGCTCGTCATGGTTCCCGCCGGCCTCCTCGCGCAGGATCTGCGATCGGCAGTAGGCGACCACCGGCGGCAGTTGCTGTTGCTCATCGCGGGCTGGGCCATCGGCTTTCCCGGTGCGCTCAATACGTATCTCTTCAGGAACGTCGACGCCGTACCGCCGTTCGTCGACCTGACGCCGGTGCTGTTCCTCGTCACGGCCGTGCTCTGGGGGCTCGCGCTCTTTCGGTACCAACTGTTTGCCCTCGCACCGGTCAGCCGGCGAAAAGCCGTCGAGACGATGGCCGACGCGTTAGTCTCGGTCGATACCGACGGCACCATCGTCGATGTCAACCCGGCTGCGCGGACACTGTTCGACATCGAGGGCAACTGCATCGGAAACGACCTCGAGTCGATCTGTGGCGATCATCCTGCCGTCCTCGAGCAGTACGAACGCGGAGAAACGACCGGAACCGAAATCAGCCTCGAGGCCGACGGAGAGCGACGGCATTTCTCGATGGACGTTCGGCCGATCGAGCAGGGAACCAGAGCGACCGGCACGTTGTTGCTTCTGCGCGATATCACGGCGCTCAAAGAGCGAGAGCAGGAGCTCGACTTGCTCAAACAGGTGCTCTCTCGCGTGTTTAGACACAACATCAGAAACGAGTTGACGATCCTCCGCGGGCACGCAGAGATCGTCCAGGAGCAGACTGACCACGGGCGGTTCGACGACCACATCGACGAAATATTGGCCAACACCGACCGGATCCTGCGCCACAGCGAGAACGCGAAAGCCCTCGAGACGATCATCGACGTCGAGACGGGCGACGAGTCGGTCCGGCTCGAGCCCGTCGTCACGCGCTACGCTCGAACCTATGCGAGCGAGCACCCGAGCGTCGAGATCGACACCGACGTGGCCGCCGGCGTGACCGTCTCGGCACACCCGAGCGTCGGACGGGCGCTCGAGGAACTCATCCAGAACGCTATCGTCCACTACGACGGAGCCGGTTCGGCCCACATCGTCGTTCGAGCGCGGACGGCACACGACACCATCGAACTCGTCGTCGCGGACGACGGCCCGGGGATCGACCCTCACGAGATCGAGACCCTCGACGCTGGCGAAGAAACCGACCTCCAGCACGGCTCCGGAATCGGGCTCTGGATGGTCGAACTCGTCGTCCGCAAATCCGGCGGTTCGGTACGGATCGACGACGATCCCGAACTCGGCGGGACGCGAGTGTGCATCGAACTGCCGCGGGCGGAGTAACGTGTCGACCGTCGGATCAGCGGGCGCGGAGTCCGTGACTACAACCGTCCGATCAGTCTCGAGACGGATCCGGCTCCGGATCGGTCACGAACGCGAGCAGTTCGTCGGGATCGGTCTCGAGGCCTTGTCTCGAGAAGAAACTCGCGACGTTCTCGCAGTCTCGCTCGAGGAAGTCGCGGCTGTTGGGGTGGTGGACGGTGACGGATTGGCCGACGTCGATGATGACGAGTTGGCCCTCGTCGAAGACGACGTTGTACTCGCTCAGGTCACCGTGGACGATGCCGGCCGAGTAGAGCCGGTGCATGTACTCGCGCATGACCTCGTAGGCGGTCTGGGGGTTCTCGATGTGAACCTCGCCGAGTCGCTTGGCGCGGCCGTCGTCGTCACCGATGTACTCCATGACGAGGACGTTGCGCTCCGCGGCGATCGGTTCGGGAACGCGGACGCCGGCCTGTTTCGCACGGCGCAGGTTCGCGAACTCCTTTTTGGTCCACGCGAGGACGACGTCTTTCTTCTTGCCGCCCAGCCCCTCGAATCGCGGGTCGCCCTCGAGGTAGTCGCGCATCTGCCGGAAGTTGGAGGCGTTGATCCGGTAGACCTTGACCGCGACATCGCGGTCGTCGCCGAGCGCGTGATAGACGTTCGCCTCCTTGCCCGTCGAGAGCGGCCCGCCAAAGGCCTCGACGTAGCCGTCCTGGACGAGTTTGTACAGCGCGGCGAATGTCGCGTCGTCGAACACCGACTGCTCGACTTTGAACTGGTCCGCGTCCTTGATCCGTTCTTGGAACTGCTCGAACTTGCGATCACGCTTGCGGGCGATGCGGTCGGCCTCCGTGTCGCTGACGTCGATCTCCTCCCACTCGTCGCCCGGCGTCTCGACCTCCGACTCGTCGACCAGCCCGTACTCCGGTCCCTGTTCCATCTACACACACGTAGTCGGGCAGACGGGTAAAGTGCTGGGTCTCCTGGCGCTAACAGTCGATCGCCATCATCACCTCGTCGATGTACTCGTTGCCGAGTTTGTAGTGGCGCTCGCGAGTCGCCTCGGTTCGCCAGCCGCGGGACTCGAAGAACGCGATCGCTTCCTCGTTGGTCGCAGGAACGCTCTGATACACCTTCTCGAGGCCGTTGGACTCGGTCCACTCGAGCGCGCGATCGAGGAGGCGGCTACCGATACCCATGCCGCGATAGCCCTCGAGCACGCCGACGGTGAGTTCGGCGGTGTGGTTCAACTTCTCGAGGGTGGGCACGTGGAGGTGCGCCCAGCCGACCACCTCGTCCTCGACGGTGGCGACGAAGAACATCCGGGATTCGAACGCGTTGTGCCGAAGCAAGACGTCGTCGTGGTCGAGTTCGTCGGCGACGGTTTCGGCTTCGATGTAGGTCAGTTCCTCGACGACGCGTCGCATCGCGCCGACGATCCCGGCGAGATCCTCCTGGCGGGCCGCTCTGATCGTCACCGTGACATCGTCGGCCGTCAACTCCTCGTGGTCGTCCGCGCGCTCGATGGCGATGCGCAGCGTGCCGTCGTCGTCCTCCTCGAGATAGCCGTCACGTTTGAGGATCGCGACGTTGTGGCGAAACGCTCGCGAGTGCTGGGGCTCGCCCGGCGGATCGGCCGGAAACAGCTCCGCTCGAGCCCGGTCTCGATCGACTGCGCCGTGGGCTTCGACGTACTCGTAGATCTGTGCCCGCTCGGTCCCGTCGATCGCGATCGGATCGCTGAGCTGCATGGGTACTGATAACTATCCCCACGACCATAACTGTCACCCACGCTCGAGCGCTTGCCAACACACCTCGATCACGTCGGAACCACCCGCCTCGGTTCAGAAACAGCCTTCAGTCTCACAGTGGCGACCGTCGTGCCAGGTTGCCCCCGTGAGATCCGCACCCGAAAGGTTCACGTTCCGAAGATCCGCACCCTCGAAGTCCGTCCCACGAAGCGTCGCATCCGACAGATCCGCCGCGGCGAGATCCGCGTCGTGGAGGATCGCGTCCGTGAGATCCGCACCCGAGAGGTCGGCACTCGAGAGGTCCGCTTCGGTCAGATCCGTCTCGACCAGGTCCGCCCCCGCGAGGTCTTCATCGGAGAGGTCGAGACTGCCGACGGTTGCGCCGGTAAGCGTCGCACTCGAGAGGTCCGCTTCGGTCAGATCGGTTCCCGCGAGAGTGGCCCCCGAGAGGTCCGTTCCGTCGAACGTCACGTTCGTGAGATCGGCATCCGTGAGGTCGGCCCCCGAGAGGTCGGCGTTCGAAACGTCCGTATCCGACAGATCCGCCCCCGAGAGGTCAACGTCCGGGAACGACTCACCGCTGAAATCGACCCCGGCGAACGAGGCACCCGAGAACGTTGCGCCCTGGACGTCCGCATCGAAGAGCGTGCTGGCGACCACCGCAGCGCCCTCGAGGTTCGCCTCCGTGAGGTCGGCGCCCTCGAAATCGGCCAGAAAAAGGTCCGTCTCTGAGAGGTCGGCTCCCGAGAGGTCGGCGTCTGTCAGATCGGCTCCAGAGAGGTCACACCCCGACAGGTCAGCGCCGGCAAGATCGACACCCGGTTCGATTGTATGGCCGTTGCACGACGTCTCGCTGCCGATGGGGCGACCCTCGAGACAACCGGCGAGGCTGGTCAGTGCTCCCGCGGCGGCGACAGTTCCAACGCGGTGCAACAGACTGCGTCTGGTGGATGCAGATGCGGCGTTCGAGTCGGGACGGATCGGTCGCATGATCTGGAAGTCGTCGTCACCGGAGACAGACACCCACCTTCTAAATGTATTGTGGTCGGTGTGGGCCAGATGTCGCGAGTATCGTCCCATCGAGACGATCGTCGACGGTTGGCGCCGATCCGACCGGTTCATTTATTTGAAATTCTGAGAGATGGCACTGTAACAACAAATGAACGAAAAACGCACCGTCGTGACGTTGTTCGGTGTTGCGGTAGCCGCCGTCACGACGTACATCGCTTATCGGTTCATCGCAGCACTGACCGTCGCCATCTTTCTTTACTACTCGACGCGTCGCTTCTACAAGAGTCTCGAGCGATTACACCTTCCCGACAAAGTGCGGGCGGCACTCGTCATCTCCTTTCTCGCGTTGCCGTTGCTCGCACTGCTTAGCTACACCGTCGTCTTGCTCGTCGTCGAATCGCGAAACTTCCTCGTGGAGTATCCAGTCGCCGAGATGATTCCCGAGGAAATTACCTGGTTCGAAGCGCTCGAAAATCCGCCCGAGCTCACGTTACAAGGCTTGTACGGTGCGTACGAATCCGGCACTTTCGATCCGATCATCGACTTTGGCATCGACCACGCCGCCGTGTTGACCAGTGCGGCGACGAGTTTCGTCTTGAATCTGTTGATCACCGTCGTCATCACCTACTACCTGCTGATCGACGGCTCGAAACTTCACGAGTGGCTGCTTCGATTCGACGACGATGCTATCGTCCGCGAGTACTTAGAGGCCGCCGACGAAGAACTCGAGGCGGTCCTCTTTGGCAACCTGTTGAACGTGATCCTCATCTCGCTGATCGCCGTCGTGACGTTCATGAGCTACAATCTCGCGGTGCCAAGCGCCGTCGAAGTTCCGTATCCCGCCCTCGCCGGTGCGCTTACCGGTATCGCGAGTTTGATCCCCGTCGTCGGCATGAAAATCGTCTACGTCCCCGTCGCGATTGCGGCATCGGTCCCGATCTACTTCAGCGGTGATTTCGCCATGCTCGTCTACATCGTCGGCTTTCTCGCCCTGGCAGTCGTCATCGTCGATACCATTCCCGACCTCGTCCTCCGTCCGTATTTGAGCGGCAAGCGAACCCACGTCGGCCTCCTGATGCTCGCGTACATCTTCGGTCCGGTCGTCTTCGGCTTCTACGGGCTCTTTCTGGCCCCGATCATCCTCGTTCTCGGCCTGACCTTCGCCGACACCGCACTGCCGCGACTGCTCGGCGCCGACCCCAAATCTACGCCCACTCCGCCAGCCGACCCCGCCGCCGAACCCGTCAGCGAGGCCCAACACGTCCCCGCGAATCAGGACTGATACGGATTACTGTACCGAGTTACCGGCACGGTCACGACGACCGCTACAGGTTTTCGAGATCCCAACCGACGAACTCCTGCTCGAGGTCGACATCAAGCGCCTGAAGCAAGCGTGCGAGCCCGAGATAACAGCCAGCCAGCGCGTTGACGCCGAGAATCGTCTCCTCGTCGTAGTGGGCAGCCACCTGCTCGTGGAGGTCGTCGTCGACATCGCCCTCGACGAATCGCTCGACGTATGCAACCAACGTCGCCCGGTCGGCCGGGAGCCGATCCGTCTCCTCGCGCGAAATCGCCAGGATCGCCTCGGGATCCATCCCTTCGTCTAACGCGACGCGGACGTGTTGATGCCACTCGTAGGCCGTCTCCGCGTAGTAGGCCGTCGACAGAATGACCGTCTCCCGTTCGTGGGCCGACAACCCGCCCGCCTCCCAGACGACGCCGCCGTACTCTCGAAAGCCCTCGAGCACGTCGACGTTGCGCCCCAGCGTCCGGTAGACGTTCAGCGTCCCGCCCTCGAGGGAGTGGTCGCGCGCCTCGGGATCGGCGTCGGACAACGTATCGAGCAAGTCTCGTTTCTCCGGCGGTAACTCCGATGGATCGGCGTATCGAATGCGCGCCATACGAACGCAGGACACTCGAGGACGATATACCCAACGTTCAGTGCCCGGTCAGTTATCGATCCGTCTCAGACTGGCCCCGTCTCGACATCGCCATCGTGTGCCAGCCACTCCGTCAGGCTGCCCTCGTAAAAGGCGACGGTCTCGTAGCCGAGTGCCCGGAGAACGACGTAGGTGTGGCTGATCCGGCGCGCAGTGTTGCAGTAGAGCACGATCTCCCGATCGCGCGTGATGCCGTACTCGGCGAGCACGTCCTCGAGTTCGGCCTCGGGTTTCAGTCGCCGGCGCTCGTCGTCGACGACCTCGCGCCAGTCGAAACGAACGGCACCGGGCAGGCGAGCCTCCTCGAACTCGTCACTCGCCCGCGTATCGACGAAACAGGCGTCGCGCTCGAGGGCTGATTCGACGTCCTCGAAATCGATCAGCGGGCTCTCCTCGCGGGTGAGCGGGGCGGGTTCGTAGTCGGTCGGCTCGAGGGCGGGCTCCTCGCTCGTCGTGTCGTACTCGCGGTTCCAGGCGCTGTAGTCGCCATCGAGCAGTCGCACGTCGTCGTGGCCGTACTCGA
The DNA here is from genome assembly GCF_006543045.1 of Salinadaptatus halalkaliphilus. Taxonomy (GTDB): domain Archaea; phylum Halobacteriota; class Halobacteria; order Halobacteriales; family Natrialbaceae; genus Salinadaptatus; species Salinadaptatus halalkaliphilus. The sequence goes on from NZ_RBZW01000020.1 coordinate 18,714, forward strand.
GGGCGGTGAGGACGAACCGCGCGGCGAAGACGCCGTGGGTGTCGTCGTAAGCGACGATGGTGTCGTCCGGGCTGATTCCGGCTTTCGAGAGCAGGTCCGCGAACGCCTCGGCACCGGGTAAGGTACCCCGGTCGACGTCGGTCTCGTCGCGGTAGCTGTCGAAGGGAATGTTGACGGCACCGGGGACGTGACCGATGCCGTCGAACTCCCAGGAGTCGCGGACATCGACGACGCGTACCTGGGGGTCCTCGAGGTGCGCTGCGAGCCAATCTGGAGAGACGACGATGGATTCGTCCATTAGTTCGAGGATACCGCTGGATCGTTCAGAAGACACCGGTCCCGGCACGTCTCCCCTCGAGGTCGGGGTCGGGGCAAAATTTTCTGCAACTAGGCGGCAACTGCGCCCCACTCTGTCCCGTCATACGACGGTCGAGTCGACAATTCGCCGACAACAGCCCGTCGTCTCGAAAATAGCGACAGTCGTCCGTCCGTGGTAGCGGCAACCCTCTCCGAGAGAGTCGACCAGCGTCCGAATTGTCCGGTACGGTCGCCACTATGTTATTGGCGGTCCTTGGATCGGGTATGGCAACAGATTACGCCAACGACGTACTCGTCACGGCTGACTGGGTCGAAGACCGACTCGAGGAGTTCCAGGACGACGATGCCGACCTGCGACTCGTGGAGGTCGACGTCGATACGGAGGCCTACGAGGACGAACACGCGCCCGGTGCGATCGGGTTCAACTGGGAGACCCAGCTTCAGGACCAGACGACGCGGGACATCCTCTCGAAGGAGGACTTCCAAGAGCTGCTGGGTGAACACGGCATCAGCGAGGATTCGACCGTCGTGCTGTACGGCGACAACTCCAACTGGTTCGCCGCCTACACCTACTGGCAGTTCAAGTACTACGGCCACGAGGACGTGTCTCTGCTGGACGGCGGCCGCGAGTACTGGCTCGAAAACGAGTATCCGACCACGGACGAGAAGCCCGACTTCTCGGCCGTCGAGTACGACGCCGCGGGCCCGCGCGAGAGCATCCGCGCCTACCGCGAGGACGTCGAGAACGCGATCGACCGCGGCGTTCCCCTCGTCGACGTGCGCTCGCCCGAGGAGTTCAGCGGCGAGATCCTCGCCCCGCCAGGGCTCCAGGAAACCGCCCAGCGCGGCGGTCACATCCCCGGCGCGAAGAACATCTCCTGGGCCGCCGTCACGAACGACGACGGCACCTTCAAGGACCGCGACGAACTCGAGGAGCTCTACGCCGAGGAGGACATCGACGGCGATGAGACCACCGTCGCCTACTGCCGCATCGGCGAGCGCTCGTCGGTCGCCTGGTTCGCCCTGCACGAACTGCTTGGCTACGAGGACACCGTCAACTACGACGGCTCCTGGACCGAGTGGGGGAATTTGGTCAACGCACCGATAGAGAAGGGCGAGGCGGAGTGAGCGAAGCAAACTCCGTCTCGTAGTGGAGCGGGGAGGGAAGCCGACCCGCGGAACAGGCGAGGCAGACGACTGATCGAGGCCTCGAGCCGGAGCGGGGAGGCTAGCCGACCCACAGAGAACGGCGAGACGGACGCACGTCGAAACCACCGAACTACGGATTCGGATCGTACGTCGACTCGAGATACGCGATCAGCTCGGACACGAACTCGGAGTCGTACGTCCAGAACCCGTAGTACTCTCCCGGTCGCCGTTCGGCCGCGAGCAGGCCACACGACTGGTCGCGGTTCTCCGCGCCGTCGAAGAGCACGAACCAGAACTGACCGATTTCCGCGGCTTGGGACTCGACGACGCTGATATCCCCAATCTGTCCGGACCACTCGTCCGCGATGAACACGGCGACCGCGAGATCGTCGCGGTCGTCGAATCGCTCGTAGACATCGGCCTGCTCGAGCAGCGCCGACTCGCGCTGAAAGCCGACGTACAGCGTTCCGTCGCCGAGACGCCAGGCTCGTTCTTCGATTTCGCGGGTGGCAGCTATCATCTGCCGTCGATCGTACGATGCAAATAGCGTCTGCTCGAGGAAATCGAACAGACTGCTCGTGTCGACGTCGGTCGTGCCCAGTTCCCACGGTGGGTGTCTCTCGGGCGAGAGGACCGCACCGAACTGATCCAGTCCCAGCGCGCCAGCAAACCCCCCGTCGGCACCGCGAACGATAGCGAAGCCCGGCTCGTCGAATCCAGCCACCGGAGTGTGTTCCACGTCGACATTTCGAGTGGCGAACTGTCGCTGTAGTTCGGTCGCGACCGCGGCGTCAGCGGTGCAGATCTCAAGGTGCTTGCGCCGTTTTTCGACCCGCTCGAGGGCGTCGGCGAGGCTATTCATCGCCACAGTCTACGCCGAGAACGGCATAAATAGCGAGGGGGATATCGGTCTCGCTGATGGTGCCGTCCGACGGGTGAAACGCGAGGAGCCCGAGATCGTCCAGACGCGGCAGCGTCGAGTGATACAGCTGGGTCCGCGCGAGCTCGTAGTCGATTTCCGTCGCGATCGTTTCGGTTTCGCTCGCGTGATCCGCGGCAACGATCGCAGCGAGCTGCTCGAGCGTCGTCTCCGGCTCGGAGAACAGGTAGACGATCGTCGAACGAGCGCACCGATCGGCGAGCAACTGCAGGAGCTCGTCGACCGGGCGGTCGATCGCGGCTGCCCCATCGAGCAACGGGGCATCGTTCGACCAATCGTCCATGCTCGTTCGTTGGTTGTCGGCCGGCGGATAAATACTCGCCGCTGGCACCGCAAACAGGGGTTACCAGTGTCGCGAACGATCGCGGCTCCGCCGCGAGACCGCTCGAGTGACCGATCTATCGACCCAGTCTCGACTGCAATCGTTCCGATTGCGGCAACGTCCGCATAGTGGACAAGGTCTATCAGTCCAGGCTCATCACTAGTGCTCGATGAGAGAGCTTCGTATCGCCGTCCTGAACGCGGCCCATCGGGACGCGAACACGACGCGGAACTTTCGACGAGAACTCGAGGGCTCGATCTCGGAGTTCGACGCGACCGAGGGTGAGGCGCCCGACCACTTCGACTACGACGCTGCGGTCGTCACCGGCTCCCGGTCGTCAGTCTACTGGGACGACGACTGGATGCAGCCGACTCGCGAGTGGGTCGACGAAGCGATCGATCGCGGCATTCCCTTCCTCGGGGTTTGTTGGGGCCATCAGCTGTTAGCGGATGTCCTCGGCGGAACCGTCGAGGATATGGGCGCCTACGAGGTCGGCTACAGCGAGATCGAACAGACGGCCGACTCGCGACTGTTCGACGGTATCGACGAGAGCTTCACTGCCTTTACCAGCCATTCCGACGAAGTCACCGAACTCCCGCCGGGTGCGACCCCGCTCGCGGCAAACGAGTACTCGAATCACGGCTTTCGAAAGGGGCGGGTCTTCGGCGTGCAGTTTCACCCCGAGTACGACACCAAGACCGCCCGCGAACTCGTCCACCGCAAGGAACTCTCCGACGAACGCCTCGAGTCGATCCTTTCGGAGATTACCGAGGAGAACTACCGGAACGCCTGCGAGGCAAAACTGGTCTTCGACAACTTCCTCGCGTTCGCCCGTGAGGCAACGGCGACCGAGGTCGCCACGCCGGCCGGGACCGACGCGAACGCAACTCCGGAAGCCGGCTGTTCCGACTGAACCCGGCGTCCACCACGGCCCGCTTCCCTCTCCCCGTTGTCTATCGCCTACCGCACTCTCGTCAGCAGTCGCTCGAGCGAACTTTCCGCGCTCGCGCTCGAGTCGCTGCGGGTCGAGCCGTCTTGATCTGCGAGAAGTTGTTCGTACTGGTCGATAATCGACTGGCGTCGCTGCTGGCTGGCCTCGAGCTCCCGCTCGAGGGCGGCGATTCGCATCAAGAGCGCGAGGCGCTCGATACGGTAGTGCGAGAGCGACGGAGGCCGCCCTGTCGAGTCGGCGTCAGTGGACCGTGTCGATCCGGCCGGCGACTGGAACTCGAGTTCGACGGCCGCTCTCGAGTGCTGGACCGCATCGGTGCGTGTCGGTCGAATGGGGTCGTTACTGGAGGGTGATCTGTCGACGGCTTGGTGGTCGGCGGACATGGGCCGACACACAGTATGTGATCCGCGTCCAAAAGCCTCAGTCAGTCGGGCGTCAGACAGTCTGACACGGGGCTTGCGCGCGTCAGCTACCCCGCAAGAACTCGGCGTCGGTTACGCTGTCGGTGCTCGAGTACGCCGGCGGATCTACCGATCCGGCGAGCTCTCACTCGCGAGGGTCGCAAGAACCCCCTCGGTGTCTGCGGGGACCGGCTCCGGGTCGTTACCGGCTGCGGCCGCCGCGTCGGGATCTTTGAGCAGGTGGCCGGTCGTCAGGCAGGCGACGCGCTCGTCGTCGTCGACGGTCCCTTCGGCGCGCAGTTTTCGCAGGCCGGCGACGGAGGCGGCCGAGGCCGGTTCGACGCCTATCCCCTCGCCCGCGAGGTCGCGCTGGGCGTCGGTGATCGCCTCGTCGGAGACGGCGACGGCCGTGCCGCCGGTCTCGCGAATCCCGGGTAGCGCCTTCGGTGCGTTGACGGGGTTGCCGATGCGGATCGCGGTCGCCCGCGTCTCGACATCGTCCCAGCGACGAACCTCGTCGGCCCCGTTCTCGACCGCTTCGACCATCGGCGCTGCGCCCTCGGCCTGCACGCCGGTTAGCTTGGGAACGTCGTCCTCGTCGAGTTCACCGGCCTGGACGAGTTCGCGGAAGGCCTTGTATAGCGCCGCGGTGTTGCCGGCGTTGCCCACGGGGAGCACGATCCGATCCGGCACCGCATCGTAGTCCGCCAGAAAGCCCTCGAGAATCTCGAGGCCGATCGTCTTCTGGCCTTCGAGGCGGAACGGGTTGAGCGAGTTCAGCAGGTAGGCTTCGCCGGCTTCGGCGAGTTCTTGGACGATGTCGAGACAGGCGTCGAAGTTGCCGTCGACCTCGAGGATGCGCGCGCCATGCAAACTGGCTTGGGCGATTTTCCCTGCCGCGACCTTCCCCGCCGGCAGGAGCACGAGGGTCTCCATCCCGCCGCGGGAGCCGTAGGCCGCCAGCGCGGCGCTTGTGTTGCCCGTCGAGGCACAGGCCAGTCGGCCGACGCCGAGTTCCTTGGCGACGCCGACGCCGACGGTCATACCGCGATCCTTGAACGACCCCGTCGGGTTCATCCCCTCGTGTTTGATCCGCAGGGCTTCGACACCGATATCGGCCTCGAGGCGGGGGACTTCGTATAGCGGCGTCGCCCCTTCCTGGGTGGTGACGCCATCGGCGAGGGGCAAGGCGTCGGCGTACCGCCAGACGCCCTGGCCCTCGAAGTCGTCGAACGTGGGGAGGTCGGCGTAGCGAACCTCGAGCAAGCCGCCACACTCGTCGCAGGTGTAGCGGACGGCGTCGAAGGGGGCGAACGTCTCGCCACACTCGATACACTCGAGCCAGACGCCGTCGTCCGCAACCGCCGGTATCGCGGGTCGGTCGGCCGAAAGACTGAGACTCATTGTCGCTCGAAACGAGTGGGAGGGAGAAAAAGGACGTGATTCGGCGGTCGGCGGGGCGACCGCTCCCGCTTGGTTGCACCCGCGGTGCTCGAAGTCGCTCACCGGCAGTCGATAAAAACGGACGCGATAGTCGGTGGTCGATACCCCAATCCCCTGTCGCTCACGCCAAATACAGTGCGATCAGTGCCGCCGGACCGAGCAGCATGATGACTGTCGCGAGCAGTACTCTGAACGACATCGGTTTTGATCACGACCACCCACACTATAATAATTCCCTATCGTTTGCGGTATAATGAACGTCTACTGGGAGTTAATGAACGGTTAGAGGTCGCTAATACCGGAATCAGAGACGGAAGACGGAGTAGCTACGCCTCGAGCAGCCAACTCAACAGCGCTTTCTGGGCGTGTAGTCGGTTCTCCGCCTGGTCGAAGACGACCGAGTGGTCGCTCTCGATGACATCGTCGGTGATCTCCTCGCCGCGGTGGGCGGGCAGACAGTGCATGACCGACGCCTCGGGGGCGTGCTCGAGGAGATCCGAACAGACCTGAAAGCCCTCGAAGTCGGTCATGCGAACGTCGCGTTCGTCCTCTTGACCCATGCTGATCCAGACATCGGTGTAGATGATATCGGCGTCGGTGACCGCCTCGATCGGGTCCGTCGTGATCGTCGGATCGCCGCCGAGATCGCGGGCGCGCTCGACGACCGCGTCGTCGATACCGTAGCCAGCCGGCGTCGCGACGGTGAGGTCGATATCTGTCAGTGCTGCCCCGACGGTAAAGGACTGTGCAACGTTGTTGCCGTCGCCGATCCAGGCCGCCGAAACGTCCTCGAAGCCGCCTTCCTGCTCGCGGATCGTCTGGAGGTCCGCGAGCGTCTGGCAGGGGTGGGCGTCGTCGGTCAGCCCGTTGACGATCGGTACCGAGGCGTACTCCGCGAGCACCTCGATGTTGTCGTGTTTGAACACCCGAGCCATCACTGCGTCGACGTACCGCGAGAGCGTTCTCGAGGTGTCTTTCAGCGGTTCGCCCCGCCCGAGCTGGATGTCGTCCTCGCCGAGGAAGACGGCGTGGCCGCCCAGTTGGGTCATCCCAGTTTCGAAGGAAACCCGGGTCCGGGTGCTCGGTTTCTGGAAGATCATCCCGAGCGTCTGGCCGGCGAGATCCGCGTGGTCGTCGCCGTTTTGTTGGGCGTCCTTGTACGTCTCGGCACGGTCGAGGACCGTCTGCAGTTCGGTCGCAGTGAGGTCGTCGATCTCGAGGAAGTGGTTCGTGTTCGTCATCAGTGTTCACCGCTGAGCGTCGTCGCCACGCGCTGTAAGATCTCGACCGACTGGTCGAACTCCGAAAGCGAGAGGCGTTCGTCTGGCGCGTGATCGAGGTCGGAGTTGCCCGGACCGTAGGTGGCGATCGGGCAGTCCCACGCACCGGCGAAGATGTTCATGTCGCTGGTGCCGGTCTTCCGGACCAGGCGCGGTTCCTCGCCCACGTCGCGGATGGCGACGCGGAACGCTCGTGCGACTTCCGTTCGCGGGCTCGTCATCACGGGCGGGACCGTGTCCTTCCAGGTGACGGTCCCGACCTCGAGTTCGGCCTCTGCGGCCTCGCGGACGGTCTCGACGTCGAGGGCTGGCGGCACCCGAAGCTGGATGTCCATCGTTGCCTCGACGGAGAGCCCGTCCTCACTGACGCCGCCGTCGATGTCGACCGGTTTGGTCGTCACCTGCTCGAAGACGGGTTCGTACTCGCCGCCTTCGAAACGTTCTTCGACGGCCGACCACCAGCGGACGGCGTGTTGAATCGCGTTCGGATCCGGGCGGGAGGTGTGTCCGGACTCGCTGGTCGCGACGTAGGTCCCGGCGAGTAAGCCACGATAGCCGAGCGTGATCCCGTCGGTTCCGGACGGCTCGCCGTTGACGACGGCCTCGGGCACCGCGTCGCGATCGTCGACCAGGTAGCGTGAGCCCTTCGAGTCGACTTCTTCGCCGACGACGCCGACGAACGAGACGCCCGTTCGGACGGCGGCCGCGGCCATCGCGGCGAGTGGTCCCGTCGCGTCGACGCTGCCGCGTCCCCAGAGAACCTCGTCGGTCTCGGCTCGCGGGCGCTTCCCGCTCGCATCCGAGGTCCGTTGGACCTCGCGCTCCTCGACCTCGACGGGGATATCCCCCGGCACGGTGTCAATGTGGGAGGTCAACAGGACCGAATCGTCCGCCGGCGCGCGGACGTTGCCGACGGCGTCGATCCAGACCTCGCGATCGTGGGCCTCGAAGAACTCGACGAGCCGTTCGGCCGCCTCGCGTTCCTCGCGGGTAGGCGAGGGAATCGAGACGAGGTCGATCAACAGCGTCCGGGCGTCCTCGAGCGGGACGCGCTCGTTCGACGTCGCGCTCATGATTCGGCGTCCGTGTCGGGTGCGATGACCGCATGCAGTGCGTCCACGAGACGGTCCGCCTCGGACTCGTCGATCACCAGCGGCGACAGCAGACGCAGGACGGTCCGACCCGCCGGCAGCGCGAGCACCTGTTCGTTCATCGCCAGATCCCGGGCGACGCGGTTCGCCCCACGTTTCAACTCGATGCCGATCAGCAGGCCCTCCCCACGAATCTCGCGTACTTCGTCGCCAAGAGCCGCCTCGAGTTCGGTCGTAAGATAGTCGCCCATCGCGGCGGCGTGGGCGGGGTAGCCCTCCTCGACCAGCGTCGTGATCGTCGCGTGGACCGCCGCTGTGACGACGGGGCCGCCGCTGAACGTCGCGTTGTGGGACGCCGCGCCGTCGGCGATCCAGTCCCGGACCGCAACGGCGCCGATCGGGAGGCCGTTACCCAGCCCCTTCGCCGTCGTGAGCACGTCGGGGGTGACGCCGGCGTTCTGGCAGGCCCACATCGAGCCCGTCCGACCCATGCCGGTCTGGACCTCATCGAAGACGAGCGCCACGCCGGCCTCGTCGGTCAGTTCGCGGGCCGTCTCGAGGTAGCCCGCCGGCGGGACGTTGATCCCGCCTTCCCCCTGAATCGGCTCCAAGATGACGGCGGCGGTCTCGTCGTCGACGGCGTCGGCGAGTTCGTCGCTATCGCCGTAGGGGACGAACTCGACGTCGCCGGCCAGCGGCTCGTAGGGCGCTTTGTACTTGTCCTTCCACGTCGCAGCCAGCGACCCCATCGTTCGGCCGTGGAACGAGCGGGTTGCCGCGATGATCTTCGAGTTGCCCGTCGCGGATCGTGCGAACTTGAGTGCGGCTTCGTTGGATTCGGTCCCGGAGTTACAGAACCAGGCCGAGTCGAGTCCGTCCGGCGTCGCCGCGACGAGTGCCGCATAGGCGTCTTCGCGGGACTCGACGGGGAACGAAGAGTCGACGAATGTCAGGTTCGCAACCTGTTTTTGGACTGCGTCGACAACGACGGGGTGGGAGTGCCCGAGCGGCGTACACGCGTAACTCGCGCCCGCATCGAGGTACTCCGTTCCATCCGCAGTGTACAGGGAGACGCCCTCGCCGCGCTCGATACCGATCGGCTTGCTGCCGGAGATGAAATCGTGGTCGCTCATCGTTCGACCTCCGTGGCGTCCTCGAGTACGCCGGGCTCGAGCGTCGTCCCCTCGCCGTCGAGGGCACTCGAGATCGGTGTCTCGGCGTTCGCGCTCGCGACGGTGACCGACGCTGCGCCGCCCTCGAGGGCCTCCTCGGCGGCCATGACCTTCTTCGTCATGAACCCCTCAGCCGCCGATTTGACGGCCTCGAACGCCTCGGGCGTCGACGCCGAGTCGATCTTCGTCGACTCGTCGTCGGGGTCCTCGTAGATGCCCGAGACATCCGTCAGCACGACGAGATCGGCCTCGAGCGCGCCCGCGATGGCGGCCCCAGCGCGATCGGCATCAGCGTTGACGGCGGTGTAGCCGCCCTCTTTCTCCTTGCCTAGCACGGGTACGGAGACGACGGGCGTGTAGCCGCCCGCGAGAACGGTCTCGAGCAAGTCGGCGTTGACCGACTCGATCGTCCCCGAATGGTCGCCGCGTTTGATCTTCTTCTTGCCGTCTTCTTTCACGCGAACGGCGGACTTGCGTTTCCCTTCGAGTAACTTGCCGTCCGTGCCCGAGAGCCCGACCGCGTTCACGTCGAGATTCTGCAGGCTCTCGACGAGGTCCGTATTGAGCTTGCCCGGCATCACCATCTTGAAGACGTCCATGGTGTTTTCGTCGGTGAATCGACCGACGACGCCGCCGGGTGTCTCGACGTAGGTCGGGTCCTGCCCGAGCTCCTCTAAGGTCTCGTCGACGGCCGTCGAGCCGCCGTGCGTGAGGACCACGTCCTCGCCCTCGTCGACGAGCGCTGCGACATCGGAAAGTGCACCTTCGGGATCGACGGCTCGCGCGCCGCCGATTTTGACGACGGTCGTCATTTACGGTGCCCCCACGGGGTGCAGTCCCGTAAACTCGAGTCCGGCCGTCTCCTCGAGGCCCAGCGCGACGTTTGCGGCGTGGACTGCCTGTCCCGCAGAGCCTTTCATCATGTTGTCGATGGCCGAGAAGACGACGATGCGCTTGTTCGAGGGATCGAGTTCGAAGCCGACCTCGGCGAGGTTCGTCCCGGCGACCGATTTCGGCTCGGGATAGCGATAGACGCCGGAGCCGCCCGCGGCCATCCGGACGAACGGCTCATCCTCGTAGCAGCCACGATAGGCTTGCCAGAGGTCACCCTTCGAGACCGGTCCCGACGGGAAGACGTGACTCGTCGCGCTCGCGCCGCGGATCATGTCCACGGCGTGGCAGGTGAAGGCAACCGAAGTGCCCAGAAACTGCTGGATTTCGGCCTCGTGACGGTGACCCGTCGGCGCGTAGGGACGGACGACGCCCGAGCGCTCGGGATGGCTCGAGGCCTCCCCGCCGCCGGCGCCGCCTTCGGAGGAGCCGACTTTGACATCGACGACGACCTGTTCTCCCCCCTCCAAAATGTCGTGTTCGAACAGCGGGTAGAGTCCGAGAATCGTCGCGGTGGCGTTACAGCCGCCACCGGCGATGAGTTCTGCACCCTCGAGATTGTCGCGGTTGATCTCGGGGAGTGCGTACTCGGCCGTCTCGAGGTACTCGGGTGCGCTGTGGCCGTCGTACCACTCCTCGTACTGCTCCGCCGTCTCGAGGCGGAAGTCGGCCGAGAGGTCGACGACGGTATCGGCGATCTCGAAGAACTCGTCGATCTGTCCCATCGAGACGCCGTGGGGTGTCGCGGCAAACAGCACGTCGACGCTCTCGAGATCGTCCGGTTCGGTAAAGCGAAGGTCGGTCCCGCGAAGCGGCGGGTGGACGGAGCCGACGCTCTTGCCGGCTTTCGACCGGCTGGTGACCTCCGCGATCTCGACGTTCGGGTGGCCAGCGAGCAGTCGCAGCAGTTCGCCGCCCGTAAACCCGGAGCCGCCGATAATACTCGCGGTGACCGTCTCGGCGGTCGCGTCGGTCGCGTCGGTGCCGACCGCCATCAGGCGCTCACCTCGAGTTCCTCGTCGGCCGCGGCGGCCGCTCTCTCCTCGAGCCAGTCGACGACGGTGCCGGCGACATCGGTCTCGACGGCGCCGTCGAGCGCTTTGAACTCGACCGTGTGGTTGACCTCGTGGACGGTGTACCCATCCTCGGTTTCCATCAGGTCGATACCGAGCAACCCGCCACCGACGGCGTCGCTGGCCTGCCGGACGAGTGCTTTTGCCTCCTCGTCGGGTTCGAAGACATCCGTCTCCGCGCCCTTCGCAGCGTTGGTGATCCAGTGGTCCGACGATCGAACCATGCCGGCGATCGGTTCGCCGTCGGTCGCGACGACGCGGATGTCGCGGCCGGGTTTGTCAACGAACTCCTGGACGTAGAACACCTTGTGCTCGTAGTGGCCGAGCGTGGCCTTGTGCTCTAAGATGGCCTCCGCGGCGTCGGGCGAGTCGATCTTCGCCATTAGGCGACCCCACGAGCCCACAACGGGTTTGAGGACGCAAGGGTAGCCAAACTCCTCGATGGCCTCCATCGCGGTCTCTTTGGTAAACGCCACTTTGGTGTTCGGCGTCGGCACGCCGGCCTGCTCGAGCGCGAGGCTGTTCTTGACCTTGTCCGCACAGATGTCGGCCGTCTCGTGGCTGTTGACCACGGGCACGTCGTACGCCTCGAAAAACTGCGTGGCGTACAGACTCCGGCTCGTGGCGAGACAGCGATCGACGACGATGTCGAGGTCGGTAAACGCCTCGGGCACCTCGCCGATGTCGAAAGTCTGTTTGCGGACGTCGATCTTCTCGATCGTGTGGTCGCGCTCGCGAAGCTCGTTCAGAAGGAGCTTCTCGTCTTTGCGAATTCGGGAGTAGAGTATACCTACGTGCACGTGAACCACCCGTGATCTGGTGAGTCCGCCGAGGCGACGCTCGTGGGACTCGTCCGACGGCAGTGGGCGTCAACGGCGCCCGGTGTTGTCGTGGCCGTCTGCAAGGTCACTCACCCCAGTCCTCTTCGAGCTCGGGGGCCCGCTCGAGGACTGGTGGCTCGGTGTCGACGACTTCCAGTTCGGCGCCACAGGTCGTACAGTCAACGATCTCTCCAGCTTCTAGATCGTCGTGCAGGGACACCTCGGCCCCACACTCGACGCATTCGGTCATTGTACCTGCAACTGGGAGCCCGGTTCCCTTAAAGCCTTCGAACTTAACAGCAAAATTATATTATCTACACCGTCCTCTAACGGACCGTCGGACCCACGCAACCGCAAGTTTATGCCGACATATCATGAAATAGGTATTTTGTCCCCTCGCGGGGACCGCGGTCGCAGTCCCGAACCCACACGCAGCGCCTGGCAACCGGCGGTCTCAGACATACTCGTTCACCTCGGAACGAAGCGTCTCGTGGGCCGTCTCGAGGCCCTCGGCCGTCGTCGTGAGCGTCCGCTCGTGGTCCGACACCGACGCACGCGCGGCCTCGAGTTGGTCGGCGACGGTCTCGGGGGCGGGCCCACCCTGTGAGTCGCGACTCGCGACGCTCGCTGCGGGATCGAGTGCGGTCTCGACTGCCTCGGGGTCGACGACGTCCTCGAGGGGCTCCTCGAGGACGTCTGCGGCGGCTGACTCGATGGCGTCGTATCCCGCGCCACGCTCCGCAGCGAGCGCGACGAGTTCGTGGGCAGTGCGAAACGGCAGTCCGTTCGCGGCCAACAGGTCGGCGACACCGGTCGCCGTCGAGAACCCCGCGCCGGCTTCCGCCTCGAGGGTGTCCGCGTTCCACGTCGCGGTCGCGACCGCACCGGCGGCGACCTCGCTGGCCTCCGTCACCGCGTCGACGGTTTCCCAGGCGTGGGCCGTCGCCCGCTGTAGGTCACGGTTGTACGCGCGGGGCAGTCCCTTGAGCGTCGTCGTCAGCCCCTGAACCGCACCCGACGCGTCGCCCGCGACCGCGCGGACGAGCTCGAGGGTGTCCGGATTCTTCTTTTGTGGCATGATCGACGACGTCGAGGAGTAGTCGTCCGATAGCTCCACGAAGCCGCGATTCGCGAAGATAATCACGTCTTCGGCAAGTCCCGACAGCGTGGTCGCGTGGGTCGATAACGCCTGGGTCGTCTCGAGCAAGAAGTCCCGACTCGAGGATGCGTCCATCGAATTTGTAACGACGCTCTCGAAGCCAAGCAACTCGGCGGTGCGCTCGCGGTCGATATCGAACGTCGTCCCCGCAAACGCCGCAGCGCCCAGTGGCGACTCGTTGATCCGGTCGTACGCTTCGAGCAGGCGCTCGGTGTCGCGACGGACCGCGCTCTCGTAGGATAGCGCCCAGTGGGCGACCGTCGTCGGCTGGGCGGGCTGGAGGTGGGTGTAGCCGGGCATGATCGTCTCCCGGTTGACCTCGGCGGCCTCGAGCAGCGATTCCCGCAATACGAGTGTCGTCTCGATCGCCTCGAGGATGTCCTCGCGCAGGCGATAGCGGATACAGGCCGCAACCTCGTCGTTGCGCGATCTGGCGGTGTGCATCTTGCCGCCCTCGGCGCCGATACGCTCGATGACGGCCGTCTCGATGGCCTCGTGGACGTCCTCACCGTCGGGCAGAGAGTCGTGGCCGTCGACCTCGATAGCGTCCAGCGCAGTCAGAATTTCGCCCGCGACATCGTCGCCGACGATATCCTGCTCGGCGAGCATCACCGTGTGTGCACGATCCACCTCGAGGTCGGCTTCGAAGATCCGTTCGTCCGCTCCGAGCGAGGAGAGGAAGCTCCGGGCGGGGCCGCCGCTGAAGCGGTCCCGCCGAATGACGCCGGCATCGTCGCCCGTGGCGGCGGAACCGCCAGCAGCGTTGCCGGCGACGCCGTCGGCAGCGTCAGCGTCGAACTCGTCGTCGGGAGCGCTCTCCTCGGTCATGGTTACTCGTCGTCCTCTATGACGCTGTTTGCGAGACGGCGCTGGAAGCCGTGGTACTTCGCGACGCCTGTCGCGTCTTCTTGCGTGATCTTGCCGACCGTCTCGGTGTCGAAGGAGGCGTGTTCGGCCGAGTAGGCGGCGTACTCGCTGTCACGCGCGACCGGACGGGCCTTGCCGCCCTCGAAGCGGATCGTGACGGTGCCGGTGACGCGCTTTTGGGTCTCGGCGATGAAGCCCTCGAGTGCCTTGACGAGCGGCGCGTCGACGAGGCCCTCGTACCCCTTCTTCGCCCAGCGCTGGTCGATCAGCTGTTTGAACTCGCGTTCCTCCTGGGTCAGAACGAGGCCCTCGAGCGCCTCGTGGGCGTTCAATAGCGTCGTCGCGGCGGGGTGCTCGTAGTTCTCGCGGACCTTCAGCCCGAGCATGCGGTCTTCCATCGAGTCGGTGCGGCCGACGCCGTAGGAGCCGGCGAGTTCGTTCAGGTACTCGATGAGTTCGACCGGTTCGTACGCCGTGTCGTCGACGGCGACAGGGTACCCCTCCTCGAAGCTGATCTCGATTTCCTCGGTCTCGCCGGAGGGCTCGTCAGTCCAGTCATAGATGTCCGTCGGCGGGACGTAGCTCGGGTCCTCGAGTTCGTCGCCCTCGACCGAGCGACTCCAGAGGTTGGTGTCGATCGACCAGTCGCCGCCGCTGCCGCCCTCGACGGGCAGTTCCTTCTCCTCGGCGTACTCCTGTTCCCACTCGCGGGTCAGGCCGAGTTCGCGCACGGGTGCGATGACTTCCAGATCCGAGTCGCGCCAGACGGCCTCGAACCGGAGCTGGTCGTTGCCCTTTCCGGTACAGCCGTGGGCGATGCCGGTACAGTCCTGTTCCTCGGCGACCTCGAGGATCGCCTTGGCGATGACGGGGCGGGCGAGTGCCGTCCCGAGCGGGTAGCCCTGGTAGGTCGCGTTCGCGCGAACGCTGTCGAAACAGAGATCCGCAAACTCGTCTTTCGCGTCGACGACGTAGTGTTCGAGATCGAGGGCCTCGGCCGTTTCCTCGGCTTCGTCGAACTCTGCGGCCGGCTGGCCGACGTCGACGGTAACGCCGATTACCTCGTCGTATCCATACTCCTCCTCGAGCAGCGGGACACAGACAGTCGTGTCCAGGCCGCCGGAGAACGCAAGTGCCACGCGGGTCATATCGTACTCGAGGGAAACGGGAGGACGGACTTAAGCCCGTTGATTTAATACGCGAAAATTGTACACAGAGGCACTGCTACTGGGAAAATTGGCGTTTCGAGCGTAGTGGAACGAACCGGCGACGTGCGAGTGAATAGCGTACGGGCACGAGGGCCCGCCGCGGTCGCCGCGGTCGCCGGAAGCGGACGGACCCGTCGGTATCGCCGAGCGTCGACGCGGTACCGACGGAGTGAACCATTGCTGAAATGGTATCGGTCCCGGTATTAAAATCTGCTGAATCCGCGGGGCGTCGCCCACCGTCCGTTCGGCTCAGAGCGGACATCGTTACCTACTCTTCCTCGGGGAGCGCGATCACGTTCTCGCGTCCGATCCGGAAGACCTCGATTTCGTCGTCTTCGCGAAGGCCTCCGACGACTTGGCTCGTTTTGGCCTCGGTCCACTCGAGTTCCGAGACGATCTCCTGTTGTTTGACGCGGCCGCCGCGTTGCTCGACGAGCCGCAGGACGCGCTCTTCGTTGCTCAACAGCTCCGGTGGCGGGCCGGACTGGGTCCCGTTTGGATCGTCTGTAGCCCTTTCGGGCGGGGCCTGTTGGCCCGCCTGAGCGGCCATCGACTCTCGAGACTGGCGACGGCCGGCCCACCAGCCGACGAGACCGAGCGCGGCGAGGACGGCGAGTGCGACGGTGACGACGAGCCACGGCATCGCCGGATCCTCCGTCGAGTCGGGTGGATCGATGGACGAGTCGCCGTTTTCTATCAGGACGAGCCACGGCTGATCGTCGGCAAATTCCGTGCCGTCGCCGTCCCACATGACCGATCCGTCCGGTGGACTGTCGGGTTCGGGATCGACTTCGCGGACGGTGTAGCTGTCGGGCCAGAACAGCTGCAGCGTCGTGTCGTCGACGAGCGTGAACCCGGCCAGCGCATCGCCGGCTTCGACGCGGTTCAGTTCGACGTGGGCGAACGACGACCACTCGAACGTAAACTCGACGTGACCCAGATCACGCGGTGCAGAGCTGGTATCCGTCGTCACCGAGACGTCCGAGAGTTCCATATCACGGCCCGTTTGATTTTGTCCGTTCACGAGCGTCTCGTTCCAGCCGGCGTGCTCTTGGGCTGCGTAGGCATCAGGGTTGTTCTCGACATCCTCGCGAAGGGTTTCCCACTCGTCGTCCGAGGTGTTCTCGAAGCGATAATCGACGGTGAACGTGGCCGTCCCGTTTTCGTGAATGAATACCTCGATATGCACCTCGTCGGCGTCGTCGAGCTGATCGCTCTCGGCCGGTGTATCCTGCTGATCGCTCTCGTCAGCACCATTGGGCTGATCGCTCTCGTCAACATCGTCGGACTGATCGCTCTCGTCGGGCGTTTCCTGGGCCACAGCGCTCTCCGCGCCAGCGTCTGCCACCACAGCAGCCACAGCGGACGGACCGAGCATGAGCAAGCACCCGACCACCACGAGCACGCAGACAAGGGCCCGTCGCCCCCTCACGTCCATTACGTGGACATGTCGGAGCCGACTAAATAGGTCTTTCCGACGCCGACGAGGGAGCGTTTTTTGGGATGGTCGTCCGTACGTAGCCCTATGGTAGACTCGCGCGCCAAACTCCCCGTCGACGCCCTGCTCAAGATCGTCCTCGGACTGATCGCCGTCTTGCTCGTCCTCCAGATCGTCGGCATCGTCGTCAGCTGGATCGCCCAGCTGCTCACGCCGATCCTCCTGTTGCTGGCCGCCATCGTCATCATCCTCTGGCTCCTGGACGGACTGTGACTCGTCATCCTCGAGACTCGAGTCGTAAAAACGCAGACGGCCCTCGAGCCCAGACCGATCGGCCAAACGCCAGACTCTTTTCGGACTCGCTCGAACCCCAGTGTACGAAGTGACTTGCAGTGTATAGCGTCAACGTCCCGGTCCCCGGCCGCGTTCGCACTCTCGCAAACGAGCTCTTTCCCGAGCTGATCGCCTTCGAGACCGTCCGCGAGGACCACTCCTGTCTGCTCAAACGCCTCGGCGACGCCGACCACGTTACCCAACTCCAACACCGAGCCCACCGCGCACTCGAGGGAACGCCGGCCGTCGAAGCCCGGATAACGGGCATCGACTACTTTGCGGACCCGCCCCTCGGTTCGGCTCCGGTCGTCTATCTGGCCGTCGACAGCCCCGGCCTCGGGCAGATTCACGACGACCTCACCGAGAGCTTCGAGACGGTTGCGGGCCTCGAGGGGGCCGACTACGTCCCCCACGTGACCCTCGCCCGCGGCGGCGACCACGAGACGGCACGACGGCTGGCCGATCGCGACATCGAGCCGATCACGTGGACGGTCAGCGAACTCGAGTTCTGGGACGGCACCGACAAGCTGCCGGTGAGTCGGGTGTCGTTGCCGGCCTGATACGGCCGGTTGAAACGCAATTCCGCCACGAATCCACGACGGGTCGCGAGTGTCCCGAAAGTGACCGACAGGAATCCGTACGAGTACCACCCGCTCCGTCTCTACCCGAGTCGAGCGCGTCGGTGGAGCCCGCCGTCGGCCAGAAGCTATTATTGGCCCGTATCGGAAGGTCGTTTCATGCACCGACGTTCGTTCGTCGCACTCGCGGCAGTCGTGCCACTCGCTGGCTGCAGTAGTCTTCTCGGTGGCGGCGTCGACGAAACCCTCGAGGACGATCAACGGGTCGAGTTCACCGCCGACGACGGCGCCGAGTTGACGGTCTCGGTCGAGGTCCAGGAGATCTTCCAGCCGAGCGAGGTGGACGTAGAGCGCGAAGGAATTATGCTCCGAATCGATCACGTCGAGAACGGGATCGTCGATACCTGGACGATCGAGGGATCGGAGACGTTCGAGATAACAGTCGATAGTGGCGGGACACACGCGGTGATCGTCTCCGGTGGGGTGGCAGACGTCACGATCGAGTGAGCCGTCCGAGACGAACCGTTCGGTTCTCGAGGTCTAGACTGTCTCCGTTTCCGAGAGCGAAACTGTCTCACGGGGCCGGCGGGTCGCCGTCGTACCGGTCGAGGTCGCCGTAGAAGTTCAGCATCGAGAACTTGAGCTTGTCCGGTTGGATGTCGAGTAGTTCCTCGCGTTCCTCGTGTGGAAAGTTGCCGTTGACGCTGTACTTGCCAAGATCGGACTTCGCCGATCGGGAGTAGCGCCGGTCGAGCAGCGCGCGTACGCCCACGTCTTCCGGCGAGCGGATAACCCGGCCAAGCGCCTGTCTCGTCTTGCGAATCGTCGGAAACTCGACGGCGTAGCGCCAGCCGGTGTCGGTCCCCTCGAAGGCCGCGTCGTAGGCCTCCTGGACCGCTTCGGCGCGGTCGTCTAAGTGCGGGTAGGGAACGCCGACGACGAGCACCGTCGTCGCGTCGTCACCGTCGAAGCTCACCCCCTCCGCGAGGGTGCCCCACAGCGAGGTACAAAGCACCGCTCGTTCCTCGGCGACGAACTGCTCGCGAACCTCCTCGACGGCGACGCCCGGTTCGTCCAGGTAGACCGCCGTTTCGGTTTCACAGCGAGTCTCGAGGCGCTCGGCGTACCGATCCGCTTCGCCGTAGTTCGGGAAGAACACGAGCGTGTTGCCCGGCGTCATCCGAACCGCGTCGTGGATCGTCTCGGCGACTTCCTGCTGGACCGCGGGATCGTCCCGGTCCGAGGAAAACAGCGGCGGCGTCTCGACCGCGTAGGTGCGACGCCGATCCTCGGGGAACTGCAACCCGTATGCCATCGTCACCGGCTGCTCGAGACCGAGCACCTCCTTGGTGACCTCGAACGGCTGGAGGGTCGCGCTCATCAGGACCGCCGCCGACACCTCCTCGAACAGCTGGCCGGTGACCTGCCGGGGCAGACAGCTGTACAGTTCCGCGCGGCCGTAGATTTCGTCGGTGCCGGCGTCGCGAGTCACCGAGACGACCGGGAACAGCCCCTCGGCGGTCCCTTCGTTCATCCACGCGCTGACGAACGCTGCCGCCTGCAGGGTCTGACACTCCGTTCGCGTCGCCGTCTCGCCCTCGCGGTAGGCTTCCTCGTACTCCTCGTCTAAGTCCTGGCCCAACTGCATCGCTGTCTCGAGGTCGTCACCGATCCCCTGTCCCGAGTAGCGCTGGAGGAACTCGAGGGTGAGATCGTCCCGGCGATCGTCGTTGGCGATCGGGACATCGTCCCAGTTCTCGCCGACCGATTCCCGATCGCCAAAGCCGAAGGCGTCCTCGTAGGTTTCGACGAGCGCGCGATGAAACGCCGAGAGGACGTTCGTGGCGTCCTCGGCGCGCGGGTCTTCGGTCTCTGCGAGTTCGTCGATCGCGGACTCGAGGGTTCGCTCGGAGCAGGTCCGGGTGGCGTGCTCGCGGGCGGCGTCCTCGACGTTGTGAGCCTCGTCGAAGACGGCGATGACATCCTCGGGATCGCAGCCGAGCCAGCGGAAGAACTGCTCGCGGATCGTGGAATCGAGCAGGTGATGGTAGTTACAGACGACCAGATCGACGCCCTCGATCCCCTCTTTCAGGAGTTCGTAGCCACACAGCTCCTGGCGCTCGGCGTACTCGTAGATCTCGTCGGGCGTGCGGACGTCCTCGAAGAGCCACGCAAAAAAGTCGTCCGTGTTCTCGGTGAGGTTGTTCCGGTAGTAGTCACAGACGTTCGTCTCCTCGAGCTCCTCGAGTTCGTCTTCGATCGACTCGAGTTCGTCCATCACGGCAGAGCGAGCGTCGGCCGCGCCGCCGTCGCCGTCCTGGCTCTCCGCTAAGAGTTCGCGCTGGCGGCGCTCGAGTTGGTCGCGGTCGCGTTCGGCGTCGACCAGCGCGCGGGTGTTGTCCCGGAGGGCCTGACACTCCTCGTAGCCGACATCGATATGGCACATCGATCCCTTGCCCTTGAAGACGACGGCGCGGATGTCCTCTTCCTGGGTAATCGCGCGGGCCTCGGCGATGAACTGGCGCATCTGCTGGTGGACGTTCGTCGTGATGACGACCGTCTTGTCCTGCTCGCGAGCGACCTCGAGGGCCGGCACGAGCGACGACAGCGTCTTCCCCGTCCCGCAGGCCCCCTCGAAGAGGACGGTCTGGCCGCGAACCAGCGAGTTGTAGATCCGATCCATCGCGTCCCGCTGGTTCTCGTAGGGCTGGTCGTAGGGAAAGAACCGCTCGTAGCCGCTCGTCTCGGACACGATAGACGATTGGTTTCCGCTCCGATAAAAGCGTTCGTCCCTAACCGAGTCCATCGTGGAGTGTGACATTGCTGTCGGGACAGTCGATGCAAACACCTCGAAAGCCCCTGGCTCGCTCGACCCCCCGGGGCTTGCTGCGGTCCTCGCTTCGCTGCGGTCCTTGCTGCGCCCGGGAGGGAGCGAGCGCGGCGAGCGACTGCGGCGCGCAGCGAGTCCCGGGAGTCGAGCGTAAACGGGGCTTTCGCTGTAGTCGCAGTTGCCGAGTGTAGTCGCTATTGCCGAGTGTAGTCGCTGTTGCCGAGATCGCTCCGTAGAGATTCTCTCTACCCGCGTCCGTCGACAGCTACTCGAGCGCGACACTGTCCAGGGGCGGCGTGTGTTCCCACATATCATAGCCGGCTATCGCGGGGTCTATCGCCTTCCGTCTCGAGTCCAAGGCCACAGTATGGCCATCCCCGGTTACGATGCAAACAGCGTCGCGGAGTACGCACTCGACGCCGCCGGTGCCCGCGTGGCTATCGTCGCAGGCGTCGTCCCCGACTCGTTCGAACTCACCCGCGCGTCTCGAGACCCCCCGGTCGACGCGCTCTCGAGCCCCGTCACCCTCGAAGCCCTCGAGGAACTGAAAGCGATCGAAGCCATCCGAATCAGACTCACGTACGACCCCTCACAGCTCCCGCCCGGCGCGAGCCCGACCGACGTCGCGGTCGCCGTCGAAACCGAGGACGACTGGGTCCCCCTCGAGTCGACCGTCGACCTCGAGGAAACCGTCGTCGAAGCGGTGTTGAACGACCGACCGTCGGGCTCGACGGTCGTGGCCGGCTACGACGACAGCGACGTGACCGTCGGCGGCCACCTCGAGTAATGGGCGCTACTACCTGTAGCTGGCATTACGATTTCGGTATTCAGGACGAGTTGTAAATGCCCGCAGTCAGTGTAGGCGGTGCAATTACCGGAGCGTCTACCGAGTTATGAATAATCTGTCAGAAGTTGCCTACTGGATTCATACGGTTTACTGTAAGTCATTGCCGGCGCAACCGCGACCCGGGCGGCGGTTGCGCCGGTAAATCGTTACAGCAATCCGTATCAGAGGATGCCTTGTTTTGCCGCCGAATGACGACAGTCTCAGACGCTCTCACGGTTATCTTCCGTCAGATTAACTGGGAAATGGACGCCGTCTGGCGATAT
>NZ_RBZW01000021.1 GCF_006543045.1 Salinadaptatus halalkaliphilus
ACTGGAGTGGGAGACCCTCTGGGAAACCTGGTTCGCCGCCATCCACTCATACTTCATTTCTAAGCCTCACAGCATCCGCTGTGGGGCTTTTTTCATTTCCAACGAGCGCGAGAGCGATCAGGAGCAATCGCTCGGTTCCGGAACATCCCTGTAGCGGCTGCGTCGCTCGAGCGTGCGATTTCCCCGCCGGCGGGGACCGTAACCGTTATGCGCGCCACTCGTCTACTGGCAGTTGCGCCAAGGTGGCAGAGTCCGGCCGAACGCAGCGGCCTGCAGAGCCGCCTACCGCCGGTTCAAATCCGGCCCTTGGCTTACTGTTGCAAACACTTTCGTGACCGGCGGGACGACCAATTTGGATATCGGACTTCGTCTCGCTCGTCTCGGAGTCACGGTCGGCCTGTGGTTGTTGTACGGTCTGTGGTACGGCCTTCGGGAAACCCGCGGGCGATCTGTCGGTTGCCGGTGACGACGGATCGGATCCGTATCAGATCGTATTCGAAAAGCACAGATTTTTCGATACGCTTCCGAACCGAGGAGTTCCGTATGGTTCTCGAGGCCGATCACGTCTTTTGAGCGGTGTCGGTGACGAGGGTGTGTCGTATCGATCGGCTCCTCGCACACCGTCGCGAGACGCTCTCGACCGTACCGATCCCGGACCCTCTCGCGCGAAACGAGATCGTAGCCAGTAACAACTGATTGGGCGTTTTCGGGGCGAGCTGGGTGGCGATATGCACGGATTACGTTCGAGGGAGTGTTAGTGTGGCTGGCTTTCGACGGTCGGGACGGGGACGGATTCGAGGACGGACTCGAGTACCTGCGTGCTATCGATATCGTTGACGGTTGCCTCGGGCGTGAGGACGAGGCGGTGGGCCAGCACTGGCTGGGCGACCCGTCGGACATCGTCGGGAGTGACGTATTTGCGGCCGGCGATCATGGCGGCGACGCGGGCGGCTTCGAACAGTCGCTGGGTGCCGCGTGGGGAGACGCCGGTGTCGACGTGAGCGGCGGTTCGGGTCGCGCTGGCGATGGCGACGGCGTACTCGAGAACGTCGTCGTCGACGTGGATTCGTTCGGGGACGGCTCGGAGGTTGGTGACCTGCTCGTTTTCGAGGACGGTCTCGACGGAGGGTGTGGTCTGGGCGCGCGAGGCACGTCGCCGGAGAAGATCGGTTTCGCCGTCTTCGTCGGGGTAGCCGAGCGAGGTTTTGACGAGGAAGCGATCGAGTTGGGCCTCCGGGAGCGGGAAGGTGCCGTCCTGGTCGATCGGGTTCTGGGTCGCGATGACGAAAAACGGCGCTGGAAGCTGTCGGGTCTCGCCGTCGGTCGTGACTTGCCCTTCTTCCATGGCCTCGAGCAGCGCGGCCTGGGTCTTGGGTGGGGCGCGGTTGATCTCGTCGGCCAGCACGACGTTTGCGAAGATGGGGCCTTCGTTGAACTCGAAGTGTCGTTCGCGCTCGTTGAATACGTGCGTCCCGGTGACGTCGGCGGGGAGCAGATCCGGCGTGAACTGGATCCGTGAAAACGAGAGGCCGAGCACGTCGGCGAGGCTGCGAGCGGTGAGGGTCTTCCCGGTTCCCGGCACGTCCTCGAGCAGGACGTGACCGCGACCGACGACGCCGACGAGTATTGTCTCGAGGACGTCCCGGTCGCAGATCACCGCCTCGCCGATCGCCTCACAGATCGTGTCGCTCAACTCGCTCGCGCGGGCAACGTCCATGGGAATCGCCACCGTTCGACGCGATAAATCAGTTTTGCTCGATTGTCACGATGGCCACTCGAACGAGAGCGTCTCGCGCGGGGCGAGCGCGACGGCGATGAGGGCGCCGGCGAGCAAGAGTAGTGCGACCGCGAGCAGGGGTTGCGTGCCGGCCACCAGCAGCGAGCCAGCGGTACCGAGGACGACGATTGCACAGCCGGCGGTGAGACTCGCAAGCGCGTGTGCGAGCTCGGCGCGGACGGTGGGTGCCTCGCGCCCGAGTTGGCGGCCGACGCTGATCGCGTTGTGGCCGATATCCCACGCGAGGATCGACGCAGTAGTGCCGGTGAGGACGGTGGCGACGCCTGCTCCGTCGCCGGCGCTGACGAACACCGCGAGGACGAGTCCCGCTGCACCGACCGTCAGTACCGTCCGGTCGCCGACCAGCAACGCGAGAGCGAGCAGGAACCAGCCGATCGATGCGGTCGCCACTCCGTGTATCGACCAGGGTACGGTACTGGCCCATCCAATGGCGGCGAGACAGACGGCAAGCCAGGCGCTGAGTATCGCTGGTGAGCCGTCGGGTGGGTTCGCGGCGTTCATCGTGCCCTCCGGAGTGCGTCTTCGAACGACCGGTCCCACGCCCAGTCGACGACCGGGACGCCCAGCCCGCGAACTTCGTCGATCCGTCGCGATCGCTCGAGGTGGGCAACCGCCCGCGCCGGATCGTCTGTCGTCGTCGGATCCGGTGAGACGATGGCCACTGATGGTCCCCGCGCTCGAAGCGTTCGCACGATCTCGAGGATGGTGTCGTCACAGAGCGGGCTGAACAGGAGGAGCTGTGCGTCGCTCGGGAGTCGTTCGAACTGGCCGAGATCGTAACCGGCCGACGCTGGAGGTCGTGGATCGATCGAATCGTGGCTGGTCAGCAGCGCTCGAGCGCGCTCGCGGTGGGCGTCGCCGGTCCCGGGGGACAGCCAGAGCGGTTCCGGGCCGATCGAGGCGAGGCCGACGCTGTGGCGCTCTGTCAGCAACGTATCCACCGCGCTCGCGGCGCCGGTAACCGAGCGGTCGACGGCGTGTTCGCCCGCGAAAAACTCCGGCGTGTAATAGGCGTCCCTTCGCGCGTCGATGGCGGGGATCACCACGGCCGACCGTTCGTCGTGAAAGGAGACGGTCGATAGTTCGTTCGTGCGTGCGTAGCGATTCCAGTCGATTCGTCCGACCGCGTCCCCGGGCTGGTACGCCCGGACGCTGTGGAACTCGAGTCCTGGGCCCGAATCCGTCGTCGCGAGCGAACCGGCTCGACGCCCGCCCTGGGTTCGGAGCGGAAGCTCGTCGCTCGAGGCCAGTGGCGGAGCTGTCGGTTGGCACGTGATCGACGGTGCCGTCTCGGGGGAGACAGACTCGAGTCGTTCGGCCGCGCCCGTGACGGGTCGGTCGACGAGTACGACCGGTTCGAACTCGTGTGTGCCGCGACGAGCCGTGATCGTGTACGTGATCGCGGTCGACTCGCCCGGGGCAAGCGAGGTGCCGAGTCGCGGCGAGCCGTCGACGACGGCCACGTCTGGGGGAACGCCGTCGACCAGCCGGAGGTCGGCGAGTCGTCGATCACCCTCGTTACGGACGCTGAGGACGACGTCGACGTCCGCGCCCGGTTCGGGTGTCGCGTCGCTGACGGCCCGCTCGACGGTCACCTCGAGGTCGCGGTCGAGTTCGATATTCGCGTACGCGGCGAAGCCGATGCCGACCGCCGCGGCGACGACGATCGGCGGTTGCTGGTAGAGGATGCCACCCACGAGGCCGACGAAGGCGACGACGGTCACGCCGTGCCAGTGACCGGTTGGAAGTCGATCGCCGTCGGGAATCTCGGGTTCGCTCGTCGGCTCGTCCTCCGCACCCGCGGTGTGTACTCGAGGCTGCGACGCGAACTCGGCGGATTCGACTGGAACGGTCGCGGTCGCTGCGATCGCGCTCATCGTTCGTCGCAGTTCGCGCGGTGCCTGTCGGCTCGGGAGATCGAGTGCGAGTCGTATTCGTTCTCGGAGCGGTCGCGACGGGGGGCCCTCGCTGTCGTCGAGCAGTCCCGCCGCGAGGGTGTCGTCGGTCCAGGTGCCGGCAGCGATCGCGTCGGTTGCTGCGTCTCCGGTTCGGTCGCGATCCTCGAGGAGGCCTCGTGCCAGCTCCTGGAGTCGCCGACGGACCGTCTCGAACGTCTCGTCGGACCGGTCGCGGACGGATTCGACGGTCGCTGCGAGGTCGTCGCCGGGGACCGGAACCGGCGTCGCCGTCTCTCGCCGGGGGAATGTTGTCTCGGCTGGCGGGGTCAGAAGTCGCTGGCGAGCGATGCGATAGCTCTGGGCCAGGACGAGCGCCAGCAGGAGATATAGCGCCAGTTGCCCGAACGCCTCGAGCCCGACGACGAGATCGGGGGGCAACATCTCGAGAACCCAGTCGGTCGCCACGAGGACGCTGCTACCGACGATCAGCGAGAGGACTGCAACGGCCAGAACCGCCCCACGGAGGACGGATTCACGCATCGGAATCGTCCTCCGTCGCGTGGAGTCCGCGGCCCAACTCCCGCGCCCGCTGCTCTCGCTTGGCAGTCGGGTTTCGGTCGCCGTACCGGCTGTCTTCGAACAGTCGTTGGAGTTCGCCGACGGTTTCGGCGTCGAACCCGTGGTCGATCGCTGCCGCTCGGACGTCGTCGGCCGTCGCTGTGTCGTCGTCACCTTTCCCGACCGATTCGGTCACGGTCTGCCACGCCTGGTAGATGTCGTTGTCGGCCGGCCGATCGCTCGGGGTCTCGAGCGTGGCGGCGGGCGACGCGTTGTCGGCCGGTGGCTGTTGGTGTCGTTCGACAGTCGTCGCCGTCGCCTCGAGGGGCGGCGTCTCGGTGGCGTCTCGAGCCAGGATGACGGCAGTGCCGGCGACGGCGAGAACGAGTGCCAGTGCTGCGACGACGAGTGCCACGCTATCGGCGATGGTGGCGGTCAAACTCGTCTCGCCGCCCCAGCCGGCGAGTACCAGCCAGCCAAGGACGGCAGCGACGCCGCCGATTCCGAGCGCGAGTACCAGCGCACTCGTCTCGGGATTCGAGCGGGCGATCCGGACGAGGATCACCAGACCGACGATGGCGACGCCGAGCAGGAGCCACTCCGCCGGCAATGAGCCACTCTCGTCGCCTTCGGGCTGTTCACCGACTGCCTCCTCGAGGAGTTGTGCCTCCTCGTCGTCCAGGTCGGCGGGATCGAGCGTTTGGTCGTCGTCGACGACGGAGATGGCAGTTGGGAGTGCCGGGGCGGCGACCGCCACGACCAGGATTCCAGTGATCCCGAGACAGAGCATCCACGCGAACGTCCTGGTCACGCAAACTGTGTGGGAATGGAGGGAGATATACGATTCGGTGGCCGGTATCGTCTGCCGGATCTCCGAAAAAATACTACGCTACACATCTAAATATTATATACTGCGAGCGACGAATAGTGGTATGCATCTGGTCTATCGCCCTCCGTCGGGCGTGTCGGTGACGGAGGCTGAATCCGCATGACCGACGGCTATCCGGAGCCGCCACGAACTGCGTGGGGCGATCTGGCACTGGTGAGCGAGGCGGACGATCCGAGGGCTTATGAAGGCGTGTGGGGCGTCGTCCAGGACCGGGAGAACTGGCGCGAACTCCAACGCAAAATCCTCGAGGAGGGGACCTACGAGCAGCGACCCGAGGCGGCGCCGTTCGACGGGGCGAAGTACCACGCGACGGATATCAACACGGTATTCGCCTGGGACGAGGACGACGCGGCGTGGCAGCCGCTAAACACCGGAACAGCGGCCGATCCGGTCCCCGGGAGGACCCACCTCGAGTCGGTCGCCGCGGATCGGACGAACGCCGTCGTCTGGGCCGACCGCTACGCCGATTTGCAGTCGGCGCTCGACGAACTGAATGCCGGTGACGTCCTGTTCGTCCCGAAATCGAGCGGCCCCTACGAGGAGACGCCGACGCTCCCGCCGACCGACGATATCGCGATCGTCAGCAACGGTGCCGTCTGGCGACCTGGCCCCGGCGACGACCGGGCGTTCGAGGATCCACATACTTACAGCGAGTGGACAGGGGATGTCTTTACGCCGTCTCGAGTGACCGACACGCCCTCGACACTCGATCGCGAAATCCGGGTGGCGGACCCGCGTTTATTCGCCGAAGGCGATACGGTTCGCCTGTGGGATCCCGACGAGACGTATCGGGATATTGAGGCGGGCCAGATGGGGACGGGTGCGGGGATTCCACAGGGCGAATTGCTCACCGTTCGAGGAGTCGATGGCGACGCCGTCGGGATCGAACCCGCCGTTCGGTTCGAGTATGCAAACAGTGGCGGCAACCTCGTGTTAGAGCGGGTCGACCATCCGATAGACGGGCTTCGAATCGAGGGGTTTCGGTTCGAGAATCACGGCTGGGCGGTGTCGCTGTACTATCTAAAAAACGCCCGCGTGACGGATTGTACGTTCACGAACTGCGAATCGCGTGCGATCGAGTTCAACGCGTGTTACGATTCCGTCGCGAGCGATATCAGGCTCAGAAACGTCGACGGCTACGGGATCGGTGCCAACAGGGGCTCGTTTCACACGACGATTACGGATGTCGACGCCGAAAACGTCAGCAGCTACGTCGTCGCCGCCGGCTGGAGCAGACGGTATCCAAACCCCGTCTACGACGTGACTGCAGCGAATATTCGCGGGCGAAACTCCCAGTTCGTCTGTGAGGCTCACCACGGTGCGGAGTTCGTCCGCTTTCGAAACGTCGTCGCGGACAACGCGGAACTGTGTAAGCTTCGGGGCAGAGACCAGCAACTGATCGGGGGACAGGCGAGAGTGACGCGACCGATCGGGCCGGATTCCGACGTGATCCACCTCACGCAAGCCCCGGAAAACGTCTCGATACGCGGCGTCGACGTGTCCGGAACCGACGCGAACATCCTGCACGTGATCAACTTGGAACCGGATCTCGCCGCGAAAAACGTCACCATCAGCGACGTGTCCGTCGAGCAGGCGACGCAGTTTCTGTCGATCGGTGCGGGCGGAACTGCGACCGACGATATTTCGATCGAAAACGTCGTCGTCCGTGACGCAGAGATTGCTCGCCTCTCTCACACCGATCCGGCCGACGAGGACGAACGCTCGTGGTTCATCCGGTATCGGGACGACATCCACACCGATGGGTTCACCGTCGACGGCTGTCTCGTCCACGACTTCCAGACGACGACGACCGGCTGGATTCTCCGACACCGGCCGAACGCAGCCATCGACGGTCGGTTCACGATCAAAAACTGTGCGTTTGGGGGTGCCGTGAGCGGACTGCTAGTCGAGCCCGACAACGCCCTCGCAGTCCACGGCTGTACGTTCGAGGACTGCGATACCGTCCTCCACGAGGACTCCGGTCACCCGCGTCATTTCAGGGACAACGTCTACGTCGGGTCGACGACGCTTCCTCGAGCGGAAGGGACCGACAGCATGACGACACCGTCTGGCGTCGCCGACCGTCTCTGGTGAGTCACGTGAACGAAACTCGTCGAGCGCTGTTGGTAACGGTCGGCGCGATGTCGGTCCCGCTGTCTTCCTCGAGGCCCTCGAGCACGTCCACGTCCCCGACGGTGTCGGCGGACGAGCGGGTCTACGGCGCCGGGACGTACGGCGCTGGTGCTTACGGCGGCGTCCGTCTCGGCGACGAATCGAAGTGAGCAGTCTCGCTGGTTGGGTCGAGATTATACCGCACACAGCGCATCCTCACCGATCCCGGTCGACGACCTCGCCGGGGTCGGTCGTCGCGTTCGCCGAGAGCGCCAGGCCGGGTGCGAGACTCGAGTCGATCCCCGTTTTGACCTCGGGGCCGGCGACGACGCCGAACTTTCGACGGCCGGTCGAGACGCGCTCGCCTTTGACGGTGTGTTCGACGGGCTCGTCATCGTGGCGGAGGTTCGCGACGGTCGTGCCGGCGCCGAAGTTGACGTCCCGGCCGAGTACGCTGTCGCCGACGTACGAGAGGTGGCCGACGGTCGCGCCCTGCATGAGCACGCTGTTTTTGACTTCGACGGCGTGGCCGACGTGTGCGTCCTCGCCGACCAGGGTGGCGCCGCGGACGTAGGCATTCGGCCCGACCGAGGCTCCCGATCGGATCAACACGGGCCCCTCGAGGACGACCCCGGCGTCGACGCTCGCACCGGACTCGACGACGACGGGCCCCCGAACGACGGCGTCGTCGCTGACCGTTCCCTCGAGACGGGGCTCGAGCTCGTCGAGTTTCCACTCGTTGGCTGCGAGCAGTTCCCAGGGGCGGCCGACATCCAGCCAGCGATCGAGGACGACCGGCCGAACGGTGTCGGCCTCGATCACGCGTGCGAGAACGTCGGTGATCTCGCGTTCGCCGCGTTCGCTCGCCGGCACCTCGAGCCAGTTGCGAGCCTGGGCGGGGAAGACGTAGACGCCGGCGTTGGCGAGCGTCGAGGGCGGCTCGTCGGGTTTTTCGACGATGCCGGTGACGGTCTCGTCGGCGGTCTCGAGGACGCCGTAGTTCGTCGGATCGTCGACGCGGACGGCGCCGACGGCGGGGCCGACCTCGAACAGGTGAGCGATCGCATCGGGGTCGTAGAGGTTGTCGCCGTTGAGGACGGCAAACGGCTCGGCCGTGAGGTGGTCGCGCGCGGCGGCGACGGCGTCGGCGGTGCCAGCCCGTTCGCGCTGGACGGCGTAATCGACCGGGACCCCGCGATAGCTGTCGCCGAAGTAGTCGCGAACGGCGTCACCCTCGTAGCCGACGACGACGACGAGTTTGTCCACCCCGGCCTCGACGGCGGTGTCGGCGGTGTGGGCGACGATCGGGCGGTCGGCGACCGGGAGCATCGGTTTGGGAACGTCACTCGAGAGCGGTCTGATTCGAGTGCCCTCACCAGCCGCGAGCAGAACTGCGTACATTATCTCGTCTCACTCGCTCGTATGATTTATACGCTACTATTCGTATAAGAACGAGCTGGCGGCGGGGGTCGACTGCAGATACGGATAGCTTCCACTCGACTATTTATGTCCGGTCGTTGAACGCTGGATCAATGTTCGGAACGAGTGGCATTCGAGGGACAGTTGGCGAAACGATAACCGCCGAACTCGCGGTGTCACTGGGCCGTGCGCTGGCGAGTGCAAACTACGATCGCGTCGTCGTCGGTCGCGACGCTCGAGCGAGCGGCCGGCTGTTGGTCGATGCGCTCACCGCCGGCGTTCGCGAAGGTGGCAGCGACGTGATCGACGTCGGGGTCGCAACGACGCCGACGGTCGCTCGTGGTGTGGGGACCCTCGAGGCCGATGCGGGCGTCGTCGTGACGGCCTCGCACAATCCGGCGACGGATAACGGGTTCAAATTCTGGACGCCATCCGGACAGGCCTTCGACGAGACGCGACGGAACGAAATCAGCGAGTACGTGCGTGCCGACGACGAGGCGCTCGTCCCGTGGGACGAACTCGGCGATCGAACGGACCGGAGCGACGGCGTCCTCTACGCCCGTCACAAGGACGCCCTCCGTACGTCGATCGACGCCGCCGACACCGCACTCTCGTCGCTCTCGGTCGTCGTCGACGTCGGCAACGGCACCGGCGCTATTACGGCGGACGCGCTCTACGAACTGGGGTGTACGGTGCGAACTCTGAACGCGCAGCCGGACGGGCGGTTCCCGGCGCGGCCCAGCGAGCCAAACGCCGACACCCTCGAGACGCTGCAACAGACGGTCGGGGCGACCGACGCCGACCTCGGGGTCGCCCACGACGGCGACGCGGATCGCATGGTCGCCGTCGACGAACGCGGTGAGTTCGTGGTGCTCGATTGCTTGCTGGCCCTGTTCGCTCGCGAGGCCGCCGGCGAGGGCGACCGGGTCGCCGCGCCGCTGAACACGAGTCTGGCGGTCGACGACGCGCTCGCGCAGGTCGGCGCGTCGCTTACCCGGACGCCGGTCGGTGACGTTTATGTGGCCGAGCGAGCCACCGAATCGGATGTCGTCTTCGGCGGCGAACCGAGCGGTGCCTGGATCTGGCCCGCGGAGACGCTGTGTCCCGACGGTCCGCTCGCGGCCTGCAAGCTCGCCGCACTGGTCGCCCGCCGCGGCGCGCTGGGCGAGCTCGTCGATGCCCTCGAGACGTATCCGATCCACCGGGAATCGATTCCGGTGGAACGGAAGGCGGCGGTGATGGACGCCGTCGAGACGGCGGTTCGCGAACGCGGGGCGGCATTCGACGCGATGGATGGCGTTCGCATCGAGTACGACGACGGCTGGGTGCTCGTCCGTCCCAGCGGTACCGAACCCGTCGTTCGCGTCACCGCCGAAGCTCGCGACGCCGACCGGGCCGACGCCCTCCTCGAGGACGCTCGTTCGCTCGTCGACGATACGGTCCGCTGACGAGTTTTTGCTCCGAACACCCCTCGTTTCTTTCCCCGCCCTGTGCATACTACAACACTGCACGGATAATTATATATGGCTTCGTAGTACTAAAATTAGCACGTCAAACTATGGAATCTCTCTCTGCCGTCGTGCTTGCGGCCGGCGAAGGAAAGCGGCTCCGGCCACTGACGCGAAACCGACCGAAACCGATG
Organism: Salinadaptatus halalkaliphilus; assembly: GCF_006543045.1. GTDB lineage: Archaea > Halobacteriota > Halobacteria > Halobacteriales > Natrialbaceae > Salinadaptatus > Salinadaptatus halalkaliphilus. The sequence goes on from NZ_RBZW01000021.1 coordinate 10,317, forward strand.
CTACCCGCCGCGACGCGTCCGATTATCGAACGAGTCTTCGACGAGCTCATCGATGCGGGAATCACGGATATCACGGTCGTCGTCGGCTATTGTCGCGATCGGGTCCAGTCGCACTTCGGGCCGACCTACCGAAACGTGGCCCTGACCTACGTCGGGCAGGACAAACAGCTCGGGTCTGGCCACGCGCTGGCCGCCGCCCAGTCGGCCGTCGATGGGCCGCTACTCGTGGTCAACGGTGACCAGATCGTCGACCGAGAGATCATCGACGACGTCGTTCGGGCTCACGAATCGGCGACGGCTCCCGCGACGCTCGGGTTGCTCCGCCGCGAGACTGTCAGCGGCTACGGTGGCGTGCTCCTCGAGCCGGATGCGGGGCTCCCTGCGGACGGGCGTATCGTCGAACTGGTCGAGCGCCCGCGCGACGACCGAAACTATCGACTCAATGCGGGCGTCTACGCGTTCGAGCCGACGATCTTCGAGACGATCGACGAAACGATCCCCCGAGCGGGCGAGCACTCGTTGACCGACGCGATCTCTCATCTCGTCGAGGAGGACGACGCCGCCGGGCCCGTACAGGGGGTCGAATCCGACGGCTTGTGGGTCGACGCGACGTACCCGTGGGACCTGCTTCGGGTCGCGTCCGAACTGTTCGACCGCGACGTTCCCGATCGGACGACGACGGCCGACGATCTCGCGTCGGTCCACGAGACGGCCGTCGTTCGCGAGCCGGTGGTGGTCGGGGACAACTGCGAAATCGGCCCCGGTGCGGTCGTGGGGCCCTACACCTGTCTCGGCGAGAACGTGACCGTCGGCACCAACGCCGTCATCGAACGCAGCGTCCTCGACTCCCAGACGCGCGTTCGGCCGAACGCGACGGTCCTCGAGTGTGTCACCGGCCAGGGCGTCGAGATCGGCGCTGGCACGACGATCGGTGGTGGTCCCGGCGACGTTCGCGTCGGCGACCGGGTCTTCGAAGACGAGGATCTTGGTGCGTTGTTGGCCGACCGCGTCTCCGACGGCGGCGACGTCACCTACGTTCCCGGCACCATCGTCGGCACCGCTGCCGAGGTCAGCGCCGGCGCAACCGTCCGCGGTACCGTCCCGGCCCAGACGGAGGTGCGGTCCTGATGTGTGGCATCGTCGGCTACGTCGGCGACGACGGCGTCCTCGAGGTCCTCATGGACGGCCTCTCCGGGCTCGAGTATCGGGGCTACGACTCCGCTGGCATCGCGATGGCCGAGTCGTCGATCTCGGTACACAAGCGCCAGGGCGACATTTCGGCGCTCGAGGAGGCGCTGCCCGACGGCAGCGTCGAGGCGACCGCCGGTATCGGCCACACCCGGTGGAGCACCCACGGACCGCCTTCGGACGCCAACGCCCATCCCCACACCGACGAGAGCGGCCGCGTCGCGGTCGTTCACAACGGCATCATCGAAAACTACCAGCAACTGCGCGACGACCTCGAAGCTGCGGGTCACAGCTTCGACAGCGACACCGACACCGAGGTCGTCCCCCATCTGATCGCGGCGGCACGCGACGACGGTGCCGACCGCGAGAGTGCGTTCCGTCGTGCGATCGGCCGACTCGAGGGTAGTTACGCCATCGCCGTGGTCTTTTCGGGGAGCGAGACGGTGTATGCCGCTCGCAACGAATCGCCGTTGGTACTGGGCGTCGGCGACGATGGGCACTATCTCGCCAGCGACGTCCCGGCGTTTATCGAGTACACCGACCGGATAATCTATCTCGACGACGGCGAGTTCGCACGCATCGACGAGTCGACCGTCGTCGTGACGGATACGGACGGGACCGTCGTCGACACCTCGATCGAAACGGTCGAGTGGGACGCCGAAGACGCCGGCAAGAGCGGCTACGACCACTACATGCTCAAAGAGATCAACGAGCAGCCGACCGCCGTCCGGCAGTGTTGTGGCGAGCGCGTCTCCGAACTCGAGCGGACGATCGACGTCGACTCGCTGTCGGCGCTGTCGGTGCCCGAGCGCGTCCAGTTCGTCGCCTGTGGGACATCGTACCACGCTGCGTTGTACGGCGCACGGTTGCTTCGCGAACGCGGCGTCCCCGCGACGGCGTTTCTGGCCAGCGAGTACGACACTGCCACACTGCCGGTCGACGAGTCGACGTTGGTCGTCGGCGTTACCCAAAGTGGCGAGACGGCGGATACGATGGGTGCCTTGCGGGGTGCAAACGGCGCCGGTGCGACGACGCTCGCCGTAACAAACGTCGTCGGTAGTTCGGCCGCCAGAACGTGCGATCACGTCATGTACGTCCGGGCCGGGCCCGAAATCGGCGTCGCTGCGACCAAGACGTTCGTCTCACAGCAGATCGCCCTCGCGATGCTGGCGTGTGAACTGACCGACGAGTACGACGATGACCTGGTCGAGGCACTGCGTGATCTGCCCGACAAACTGCAATCGATCCTCGATAGCTCCAGCGGGCGCGAGATCGCTCGGGAGTATCTCGAGGCCGATGCCTACTTCTTCATCGGTCGTGGCTACAACGCACCGGTCGCGCTCGAGGGTGCCCTGAAGATGAAAGAGATCACCTACAAACACGCCGAGGGGTTCCCTGCGGGCGAACTGAAACACGGCCCGCTCGCACTGGTCACCGATCGGACGCCCGTGTTCGCGCTGGTAACCGCGGGATCGAATCCGACGAAGACGATCGGGAACGTCAAGGAAGTCGAGACGCGGGGTGGGCCGGTCGTCGCCGTCACCGATGGCTGCGACGACGTCGCACGCTACGCGGACCACGTTCTCGAGGTTCCCGAGACGCATTCTGCACTTGCGCCCGTCCTCGGGAACGTCCAGTTGCAACTCGTTTCCTACTGGGTGGCGAACGAACTCGGTCGATCGATCGACAAACCTCGGAACCTGGCCAAAAGCGTCACCGTCGAATGAGGCACCTCGCTATGGGCTCCCGGATCGACACCATCGACGACACGAGGCAATGACGACACATCGCCGAATGCAGTTCGTCTACGGACAGCTCGCCTGGATGCTCGGGACGGTGCTCGTGCTCACCGTGCTTGGCTCGGTCTCGCTCGAGTTGTTCGTTAGCTGCTCGCTGATCGGGGTGCTCGTTCTCTCGGAGCTGACGGTCCCGCTGAACGTCGCACCGGCGTGGCGACGGCGACTCCCGTGGCTGATTGCTCTGGGACTGGCCGGGTTTGGATTGCTCGTCGTTCGCCGATTGCTTCTGATCTTCCCACCGGAGGTGCTCCCGTGGTGAGCGATCGCCTCGAGATGGACTGGCCACGAGCGCTCACGTACGCGCTGGCGATCGCCGTTGTGGCGACGCTGTTGATCGCTGCAGCCACGTCGACGGCGGCCTTTGGCCTCTTTAACCCGTCGTGGGACGGCGCCACCGAGTTCCGTGTGGCGGTTGCGGACGATCCCGCGACGGATAGTGCGGTGGTACGAGATCCGTCCGCGTACGACGCCCATTCACCCGACGAAACGACGGCATTCGTTATCGCTCCCGACTCGACGTACGATCCGGCGGCTGCCGACCGGATCGCGCAGTTCGTCGAGCGCGGCGGGACACTCGTCGTTCTCGACAACCGCGGTGTCGAGAGCAACGCGCTTCTCGAGGCTGTCGGTGCCCAGGCCAGACTCGATGGGCGAGTGGTCCGAGACGAGCGCCATCACGAGCAGGGGCCGCTCCTGCCGACGGCGACGACCGTCAGCGACCGCGAGTTGGCCGACGACGCCGAGCGATTGACTCTCAACCACGCGACGGTGATCGACGTCGGAACGGAGCCACTGGCACTCGAGCAGGCGCCAGCCGATCGGGGGGAGCCGACGACCCTGGCAACGACGAGCGCGTTCGCCCAGCTCGAGCCCCGGTCGGCCGAGCATCAGAACGAGGCCGACAACTCGTCGGCGCCGTCGGCCACGTATCGGGTGGCGACGACCGAATCGGTCGGCGATGGCCGGGTCGTCGTCGTCGCCGATCCGAGCATCACGATCAACGCGATGGTCGATCGGTCGGACAACGAGGCGTTCTTGCACGCCCTCCACGCAGATACCGACACGGTGGTTTTCGACCGTTCCCACGCCGGCGATCTACCGCCGCTTGCGAGCGCGCTCGAGACGATCCGCCGATCCCCGACGTTGCAGGCGTTGATCGGTGTCGGGTCGATCGTGGCTGTGGGTGTGACTCCCAGCCGCCGCGTCCGTCGGGCTCTCGTCGCCGTCCGTGATCGGCTCGCGATCGGGAGCGGCGTTCTCACTGGTGTGAGCACGGACACTGGGGTCGACCGAAGCCACGAGCGTAGCGACGCCGGGCTCTCGGCGGCCGAACAGGCGGGGTATCTCAGACGCCACCATCCTGACTGGAGCGACGATAGGATCGAAGAGATAATAGGAAAATTCAACCACAACGATGGTGAATATACGGTTACTGACGAATGACTGGATCGAATCGACGAGCGGATGACGGTAGCGACAGTCGGCAGTCGACTCCCCGTAGCGACCCGGTCGCCATCTACGACACGCTCCACAGCGAAATCAAACGCGTCCTCGTCGGGAACGACGAGACGACCAGACAGTTGACGATCGCGTTGCTCACTCGCGGACACATCTTGCTCGAGGGCGTTCCCGGTATCGCCAAGACGACGGTCGCGACGTTGTTTGCGCGGGCCACCGGTCTCGAGTACAGTCGCATCCAGATGACGCCCGACGTTCTCCCCGCCGATATCACTGGAACGACCGTCTATCGCGAGACCGTCGGCGAGTTCGAACTGCAGCGAGGCCCCATCTTCGCAAACGTCGTCGTCGCCGACGAGATCAACCGTGCAACGCCGAAGACCCAGTCGGCCCTGCTCGAGGCGATGAGCGAGCGTCAGGTCACGATCGAAGACGAGACCTGCCAGCTGCCGTCGCCGTTTATCGTCGTCGCGACGCAAAATCCGGTCGAGATGGACGGCGTCTTCGACCTTCCAGAGGCCCAGCGCGACCGGTTTCAGTTCAAACTCGAGATGGACGTTCCCGACCGGGCGGCCGAACGGACGCTTCTGGATCGGTTCGATTCGGAGCCGGAACTGGGTCCGGACGACGTCGAACCGGTCGTCTCGCCTCGGGAGCTGCTGGCGACACGACGGGCGGTCGCGGCCGTCCACGTCGCGCCGGCGGTCAAAGAGTACGTGCTCGATCTCGTTCGATCGTCGCGGGACCATCCCAACGTCGCCCACGGCGCCTCGCCGCGTGCGACGCTTGCGTTCGTCGACGCGGCGAAAGCCAACGCCGCACTCGAGGGTCGAGCGTACGTCATTCCCGACGACGTCAAACGGTTTGGGGAACCGATTCTGGCCCATCGACTCGTGTTGTGCACCGATGCGGATCTCGGTGGCGTCACGCCGGCCGATGTCGTCGCCGATGTCGTCGAGTCGGTCGAGCCACCGGGTGCCGAAGCGATCGAGACGGATCCTGCCGAGCCCGACTCGGAATCGCCAGCAGCTGAACCCGACGGCGGGCGACGGCGTCGATAATCCGTTTGCGAGTGAGTTCTCGCCGTTAGGTTTCCGCTGCAGTCGCGTCTGTCGGGCCGATCGTTCGCGATTCGAGCGCCGTTTCGATATCCCAGCGACAGGTGACGAGCCAGTCGGCACGACCGTCGCCTCGCGTGACCGTCAGATCGACGGGCTGTTCGAGGCCGGTCGCCATCCCCACGGCGAGAAACGAGGCGACGGGATGGTCGAACCGATCGAGGTCGCGTACGGCGCTGTCCGTGACCGCGAACGTCACCTGTGACGGATCGACTTGAGGATCGACGCCATCGGCGAGTTCGAACTGTTCGACGAGCCCGTCGGCAAGTTGGGCCGCGAGCGGCGACGGCGTCCTCGAGAGGTCGGTGGTCAACGCCTGCTGGAACGCCTCGAAGAGTCGGCCCCCGGTCGGCTCGAGGACGAGTCCGCGAGCGTCCTCGTCGGTGACGATCGGCCCCTCGTGGGTCGGGAGTTCGTAGTCGTGGTATCGGGGGACGAACAGTCGACAGTCGCCGATAGCGTGTGCTGGAACGTAGAGTCGCGTCTCGCTCAGGCCGAGTTCGCCGGCGAGTGCCGCCTGGTTCGACGCGAGCGCAGCGTAGATCCGCTCGCCAACGTCGGCGGCGACGAACGCACCCGGCGAGAGGTAATACGTCAGGACTGCACCGAACGCACCCGTCGCGCCGAGTGCGAACAGCACGTCACGGTGGGCCGGAAAGATCAGCCCGCCACCAACGGCGACGATGCTGATGGCAAACAGTCCGAGTGCCCGCTTGCGATACTGTGCGTGCCTGACGCGTGCGTACGTCGATCGAAGCCGTCGGTTCTCTGCTTCGAGAAGCTCGATCCGGGCGGCGAGTTCGACTCGATCCTCGGTGGTTCTCTGAACGTCGCTCTCTTCGGCCGGTCTCGATCCGTCGGTCGTCTCGCGGTTGTAATCTGTCGTACTCATAACTCGGTCGATCCGGTTCGGTCGGTCTCGGTCCGGTCCGTTTGTGTCGTCGTGTCGGCGTCGGTCGGCTCGTCACGCTCGCTCGAGCCCTCGAGGAGCCCGAGGGCGACCCGTTCGTATCGATCGAGACCGAGTACACACCACACCAACACGACGAGGAGAGCGAGTCCGGCTATCCATACCGACCCGGGGCCACTCGCGATGAGGAGCCAGCCCACACCGACGAGGCCGCTCGTCGTCACGACGACGGCGACGCCGAACGCCACGGGGTGTGGCGTCCGGAATCCGGCCGCCAGTGCAACCAGCACATACGCTGTGGGTGCAAGCAGCGCCGTTTCGCCCTCGAGCGTGTACGTCGGGACGGCGGCCAGTCCGACGAACCCGACCGCCAGCGCGGCTGGCGTCTCGAGGACGTACCACGCGAGGACGGTCCCGAGCCAGATGCCGATCGCCGGCGGACCGACCGTGACCCACAGCGACAGACAAAGCAACACCAGCATCGCTGGCTCCGCGTTCGAGCGTGCCGTCTCGATCGGTGTCTGGCAAGTCTCGGCGCTCGTGGTCACGCCACGTCACCTCGAGATCGGCCGGCGTCGACGATCGCCGAGAGGCGGTCACCGGGGCCGACCTCGAGTGCGGTGACCCGTTCGATGCGCGTCAGATCGCGTCGGAGGTTTTCGAACGCGACGTACTGATCGAACGACTGCTCGAGTGCAGTGATACGGTCGGTCTCGTAGAGTACCGAGGGGGCGAGCAATACGAGCACGTCGTTGCCGTGACTGTGTGCCAGCGAGACGGTTTCGCGGAGTTCGGCGGGCCGCGAGTCGTCGGTAACGATCACGGTTTGGCCTCGGTTGTGGCTACTGGTCGTCGCTCTGATGGCGCTGGTCAGTGAGTCGACGGTCACGCGGTCGGTACCGCTTGCACGCGCTTCGTAGAACGGTCGGAGCGTCGTTTCGAACGGTTCCCCTTCGGGATGGCTCGAGCCGCCGGCTAACGACGCGAGTCGCGTTCGGGCCTGGTCACCGGTCAGTCGTCGCGTGTGGGTGCGTGTCGTCCCGGTCGGTTCGAGATCGAGGAGTCGGTGTCTGATCGTTCGATACGTGCCTCCAGCAGTCGTCTGTTCGATGCGAGAACTGACGCCGCCGTCGTCGACGGTCACGAGACCGACCGGGTCGCCCGCCCGGTACGCGCGTTCGGCTACCGACAGCGCGGCTTCCCGGAGGTGATCAAATTTCGTCCCCGAGTCGGGGCCCGTCGCCAGCGTCGAGCGATGGTCGACGACGAGCGTCGTTCGTCGGTCCGTCTCGGTCTCGAACTCCCTGACGTAGGTAGTGCCGAGCCGAGCCGTTGCCTTCCAGTCGATCTTGTCGGCGGTATCGCCGGGGACGTACTCGCGTGGCTCGGCCGGGTCGTCCCCGGAGCCGAGACGTCCGCCTTCGTGTTGTCCGTAGGCCGTTCCGATCCGATCACCACCGGCGCCGACGTGGATCGGCTCGTCACCTCGCGGTTCGACCGTGACGGCCGGCCGACTTCCGGCGGTTATCGTTTCACGGAGGCCGCCGTCGGTCGCTGTTACGGTTGCCGGCTCGAACTCGTGGCGACCGGAAACGGGCCAGCGGAGTGGTTCGGTCGTCGCGCGCTCACAATCGCCGGGATCCAGCGTCGTCGCCGGCGGGGTGGTATCGTCCTCGAGCGTTGCGACCGTCGGCACCGACCCGCCGATCGTCACCTGGAGCGACGATGGCGCTGCAAGCGACGCTCCGAGCGTGATCGCACTCGCGCCGTCGGTTCGGACCGTCGTTCGATCGACGGTCTGGTCGACGGTTAGGTTCTCGACCGTTCGCTCGAGCGCCATCGTAAACGCGAGTTGGCGAGCGACGGTCCAGCCGCCGATAGTCGCTGCGCCGACGAGCAGCATCGGGTCGTCGAAAACGATCGCGAGGACGACGAGAACGCCAGCGAGCGAACACCGTGCCAGAAAACGAGGTGTGGGGTACATCCTGATGGAAGACGCCGTTCCGATAGCGTTGGTATCTCGGTAGACGGCATCTTCGATTGAATAGCTTTTTGATTTTAGGGACTAATCGACAAATGTGAACCAGATGCGGCGGAGACGAATACTGCTCGCCGAGCTGGTGGTCGTGGTGATACTGCTGTGTAGCGTCGGGTTCGTCGCAGTTTCGGGGGCAACGCAGTCGACGACTGTATCGGGTGCATCGACGGCCGCGGACGAACACGTCGACGGAACCGACGATACGCCTCCACACGTTGACCCCGACGAGTACGACGAGGACGGTGACCTCTCGGAGGTTCAGTCGTGGCTGGCACAGCAACTTGCCGATCGACTCTACACCAGTACGACGGCACTCGAACGTGACAAATACGACAGTGCACGCGCTCAGTTCGACGACACTTATCGAGATCACTACGACGAGTACGCGCCGATCGTCCGCGACTCGGGCGACTACGAACACGAGAACCTGGACGGAACGCTGCCGGAGGCGTTCGTCCACGCTCGAGCGGAGACGATATCGCTTGCCGATGCACTCGAGGCCTACGACGAACGATCGACGGAGTACGACCGCGCCGTCGCCCGCGACGACGAGGATGCGGCCGTCGAACTGGCACTCGAACTCGATCGTCGGGCAGCGGAGATCGAAGCGGCAAACGAAAGCCTCCATCAGCAGTTTGCGATCATCGAAGCCGTTTCACGAGCCGATCTCCAGAACAGTCCCGAGACGGTACGAGCGATCGACACGGAGATCCAGGCCCAACAGGCCGAAATCAGGGCCGCACGGTTTACGGATACGTCACTGACGGCAGACGCAGACGGCGACACCGTCACGCCGGCCGAGACCGTCACACTAACGGGATCGATCGACGCCGATGACGAGGGCTGGCCCGCCGGTCAGGAGACCGTGACGATCGCGGTCAACGGCGAGGCCCACGATCTCGAGGTCACCGAGGATCCGCAGGGGACGACAGCCGGTATCGACGAGGACGGCACCTTCGTTCTCGAGTATCGGCCGGAGCCGCTCGGCTCGACGGCAGACGAACTTCACGTCGAGTACGTTCCGGCGACGGGTATCGGCCACCGGTCGACCGAGACGACGATACCAGTCGCCGTCGAGTCGGTCGAACCGACGGTGACACTCGATGGGCCGGAACGTGTCGGCTACGGCGATACCGTCCTCGTCACTGGCGAGTTCACTGCAGACGACCTCCCGGTCGAAAACGCACTCTTGACAGTGTCGCTCGGTGAGACGGCACTCGAGACCGTCGAGACGGTCGAGGGATCGTTCAGCGAGACGGTATCGATTCCAGCGACGGTACCCGACGGCGAGCGCGAGCTGGCCGTCAGCTTCGACGCCACAGACCGAGCGCTCGAGCCGGTTTCGACCCGGGAGCCGGTCACCGTCACCGAACGCGAGAGTCGATTGACGCTGTATGTCACCGAGACGGCGACGGGACAGCTCTACGTCGAAGGGGCGTTGACGGCCGTCGGCGGCGATGCAATCAGCGGACAGCCGATTCGACTCGACGCCGACGGTGACCACGTCGCCGACGTGAGGACGGCTGACGACGGCTCGTTCGACGAGACGATCACCGTCGAGCCACCGGGGGACAACGCGACGATTACTGCAACTTACGACGGCGACGGTACCAACGTCGGGTCTGGGGCCGAACGAACAACCGCCGAGACGACGACGCAGGCATCGTGGATCGACGACTGGGGACTCATCGTCTACGTGTTGGCCGGCAGTCTCCTCGTCGGCGGCGCTCTCGTCGGTGTGTGGCGACTCGTCCGGTACTACAGATCCCCTCCCGTCGACGACGGTGGGTTCGCGTCCGTCTTTGGCGACCGCTCGAGGGCATCCTCGACGCGACCGTCGGCCGATTCTCCGGACGGGACCGTCACCGCAAGCGCCACTCCCGGGCCCGACCGCCGGCCGACAAACGCCGAGTTGCCGGTCTCGATCGGGCCATCGCACAGTCACGAACTACTCAAGCAGGCGTCGACGCAACTCTCGAGCGGCCGAACCAACGAAGCGATTCAGTCGGCCTACGTCGCCGCCAGGATGGAACTCCAGTCGTTCGTTCCCGAGGGGCAGACGCTTACCCACTGGGAGTTTCACGAGCAGTACTCGGGGCCTCACGCGGACGCGCTGGGGGAAATCACCGAACAGTACGAACGTGCCGCGTTCGGCCTCGAGCACGTCTCACGCGAGGACGCCTCGGAAGCCGTCGTCTCCGCCCGGTTGCTCGTCGACGGAATGAGCGACGACGACGGCAGTCACGATCTCGACGGGATCGTCCTCGAAGAATGAGGCGAAACGCTGTCCCGTGGTTCGGCCCACTTGCAGGCGAGTCGCGGCGGGACCGCCACTGGCGGACGACGGTCCGGTATCTACAGACGTGCCTGCGTGGACGGGATGCTAGCTCACAGCCGACGATGCTATCGGATTACAACAGTTTAATTTTACCACTGATACTCGGTAATGACACGTATGAGTGATGGCCGTCGGTGGTGGTTGCTACTTCCGGCACCGCTTCGGAAGGTGCCTGCGGATCTCGGTGCCGTGTTGCTCCTCACGGCGGTTACCAACGTCGTCATCGTCGTACCGTTCGTCCGTGAGACACCGCTTCGTGCGCTGTTTGGGCTCGTCTTTTTGCTCGTCGTTCCGGGGTATGCGTTCGTCGCGGCGCTGTTTCCCGGGCGACCGGCACCCGAGTCCGGCGACGGCCACAGCGGGTCCGACCCGGACAGTCACCGAGCGGTCGCTACGACCGATATACTCGAGCCAGGGCCAGGCCACATCGACGGCGTCGAACGGGCCGGGCTGTCGGTCGGATTGAGTATCGTCTTCGCCCCGTTGCTCTTCATGATCGTCGACGTCTCGCCGTGGGACCTCGATCTCGTGGCGCTGCTTGGCGTCGTTACTGGGTTTGTTCTCGTCTCGTGGGCGGTCGCGGTCGTTCGGCGGTGGCAACGTCCGCCTGAGGATCGGTTTCGGGTTCCGTACCGCACGTGGATCGGCGCCACCCTGGCGGTCGGACAGTCCCAGTCCCGGCTCGACGCCGCTTTGTCCGTTCTCGTGGTCGTCTCGGTCGTCCTCGCTGTCGGCGTCGTCGCCGGTGGGGTCCTCGTCCCAGCCGACGGCGAACGGTACTCCGCGGTCTACGTGCTGACCGACGACGACGACGAATTCGTTGCCGGTAACTATCCATCGAGGGTGGCACTCGGTGACAGTCGAGAAATCGTCGTCGGAATCGACAACGAGCAACACCGGACCGTCGAGTACACCGTCGTCGTCGCCGAGCAACGACTCGAGGAGACGGGCGAGGGGGTCGGCGTCGTCGACCAGCGGGAACTCGAGCGCTTCGAGGCCGAACTGACCCACGGCGAGACGAGCTACCACGTCCACGATATCGAGCCGACGATGGTCGGTGGGACGCGGATCGTCTGGTTCCTGTATCCGGACGATGCGCCAGTGGAGCCGTCGATGGAGACCACGCCCTATCACGCTCATCTCTGGCTCGAGGTGGACGATAGGTAGTCTCGGTTCGCTATCGCCCGCCGATATACTCGGCCCGGTAGGCCGAGCTGTTGCTCTCCATTCTTGTGCGCATTAGCGACGCCGTCCTCACTGGAACCCGGCACACACTTGTATACCCCCCCAGTAGGAGGCCGTAGATGGTCGAGATCGCGACGATCGCGACGTTTCTGATCGCCGCAGTCGCCAGTCTCTTTATGGCCTGGGCGATCGGCGCCGGCTCGAGTGGGTCGACGCCGTTCGCGCCAGCGGTCGGCGCCAACGCGATTTCGGTGATGCGAGCGGGCTTCCTGGTCGGGATTCTCGGCTTTGCCGGCGCCGTCTTACAGGGGGCGAACGTCTCCGAGGCGGTCGGCGAAGACTTGATCGGGGGCGTGACTCTCTCGCCGATGGCGGCGACGATCGCGCTGGTGATCGCGGCCGGGTTGGTCGCGGCGGGCGTGTTCAAAGGCTATCCGATAGCGACGGCGTTTACGGTCACGGGGGCGGTTATCGGTGTCGGGTTGGCGATGGGTGGCGATCCGGCCTGGCCGAAGTACGCGGAGATCGCCACTCTGTGGATCTTGACGCCGTTCGTCGGCGGCGGACTCGCGTACGGAATCGCCCGAACGCTTCGTCTCGAGCCGATCGCCGAAGAGTGGCTCATTATCCTGCTTGCCGCCTTGGTGGGCGGTATCATCGCCAACATCGAGTTCGCCGTGCTCGGGCCGCCCGACGCCGGTGCGTCGATCGCCCAGGCCGTTGGCGCCTGGCTGCCGGTGTCGGAGCTACTCGGTATCCTCGCGGTGACGGTATCGATTGCGGTCCTCTGGGCGATCGCCATCGGTCTCGACCTCAACAAGGGCACCGAACGCGGCGAGCGACACTTCCTCCTCATTCTGGGCGCGCTCGTGGCGTTTTCGGCCGGCGGGAGTCAGGTCGGGCTAGCGATCGGGCCGCTGTTGCCGCTGTCGGGCGATGTCGGTCTGCCGCTGCTCGCGTTGCTGGTCGGGGGCGGATTCGGCCTCTTGCTTGGCTCTTGGACCGGCGCCCCGCGGATGATCAAGGCCATCTCGCAGGATTACTCCTCGCTGGGCCCCCGACGCTCGATCGCCGCGCTCATCCCCTCGTTTATCATCGCCCAGACGGCCGTCCTCTTCGGGATCCCCGTCTCGTTCAACGAGATCATCGTCAGCTCGATCATCGGCAGCGGTTACGCCGCGAGCACGGGTGGTGGCGTCAGCGCCCGTAAGATGGGGTATACGGTACTCGCGTGGGTACTCTCGCTGGCCGGTTCGATCGTCATCTCCTACGTCGGCTACCTCGGCTTCGCCGCGGTCTTATTGTAACGATTTACCGGTGGGACCGCAGGACGATCGTGGGCACACCGGCAACGACTTCAGATAGTCCGTCTAGTGTGTCGTTCGGAAGCGCTTCGTGTCATTATGCCCGTAGTGTCTATGCATTCGCTGTATCAGGCAACATATGACACTCACTTCCCGGAAAAGGTTTTAGTATGGCTAATAAAATCCATTCATAGGTAAACCATGGCAGTTCAAGAGCGAGCGGAAATGCTACAACTGTCGTTGGATCTCTGGCATCCAAACTGTTGGACGCTGGAAGTGACCGACGACCAAGACGGAGGGATGTACGGTCACGGTGCGTATACGACGGACGAAGGAACGGCGATGGGACGGTTTACGATGTACGGAAAGACGACCGCCGACATACAGACGCTCATTGATCGAGCCAGAGCGTCGTCGCTGACGGAGATGGTCTCGGTGGCCGAGCACGACTACAATACGAACCCGGGACAGACGGGTGTTTCGACACCCGGAAACGCGACGAAGGACGTTTTCGTTGAGTTCCAGTCTGAAAACAGTATCGACCATTCGTTCGTCTCTCGAGGATTCATCTACGATGGTCCCGTTCACATCCATGGCGGTCGTGAATACTGGACCGTTATTACACACAAGGAGCGGGACCTGATCGACAACGATCTCGCGTCGATCCAATCGGAGATGAACGCGGAGATCAACGTCCAACAGATATCGCCGTACCAACACGCGAGAGATCCCATTAGCGAACGGGAGGTACTCTCGGCACGACAACAAGAAGTACTCAAACTCGCTCGCTCGAACGGCTACTATTCGTATCCGCGCGAGACGACCTCTCGAGAACTGGCCAGTAAACTCGATATCTCGAAGACGACGTTCCTCGAACATCTCAGAAAGGCCGAAGCAAAGCTGCTGGGGCCGGGCACCGACGAGTAATCTCTCTCCATCGCCGCTTACCCTCCCATGGGAGGCACTGGGTTATACTCCGGAACGGTACTATCCACGGGTACGATGGACCACGTACCTGCGTTACAGTGTACGCTCTGTGGGGAGACGTATGATCCCGAGCGGGAAATTTACACCTGCCCGAATCACGACGGCGTTTCGGGAATTCTCGAGGTGCAGTACGATTACGATGTCGTTCTCGATCGATTCGACGCCGACCTCGATGGCAGTATTCCGAGTCAGTGGAAGTACAAGCCGTTCCTGCCGGTATCGGCTGACGCGACGCCTGTGACGCTGGGTGAGGGAGGAACGGATCTATTGGCAGCAGAGACCTTGAGCGACCGACTGGGCGTCGAAACACTGGTCAAAGACGACGGCCGAAATCCGACCGGCGTTCTGAAGGATCGAGCGACGAGCGTCTCGGTGACGAAAGCGACCGAAGACGGCGTCGACGTTGTCACCTGTGCCTCGACCGGCAACGCTGCTGCGTCGCTTGCGGGGTACGCTGGGCGTGCGGACCTCGAGTGTCGGATCTTCGTTCCCGGCGACGCGCCCGAGGGAAAACTTGCACAGCCGTTGACCTACGGCGCCGATGTCCTCGCGGTCGAGGGCAGTTACGACGAAGCCTACGATCTCAGTATGGCGGTCACCGACGAGTTCGGCTGGTACAACCGGAACGCGGCGATCAATCCGTTTCAGGTCGAGGGGAAACGAACCGTCGGCCACGAACTCGCCGAACAGACCCGCGAGTCGGTTCCGGACTGGGTCGTCTTCTCGATGGGCGATGGCTGTACGATCTACGGTGGGTGGAAGGGGTTCAGGGAGTTCCACGAACTCGATCTGGTTTCGGAGACACCGAAGATGCTCGGCGTACAGGCAGACGGTGCCCGTGCGATCCACGATACCTTTCACGATCACGACGACGTTGACGACGTCGCGGACACGCTGGCCGACAGCATCGCCGTCGGTCGGCCGCGAAACACGCTCAAAGCCTGCAAAGCGCTCGAGCAAAGCGGCGGAACGTCCGTCGTCGTCAGCGACGAGCAAATACTCGAGGGGGAGCGATTGCTCGGTCACACCGAGGGAATCTACGCCGAGCCTGCGGGTGCGGCCCCGGTCGCGGGCGTCCGCAAGGCTCGCGCTGAGGGGATCATCGATCCGGACGAGACCGTTGTCATCGTCGTGACCGGCAACGGGCTCAAGGATACGAAAAGCGCGTTACGGGCGAGCGGGGATCCCGTCTCGATTCCGCCGGAGCTGTCGTCCGTCGTCGAGCTATTCCCCGACGGATAGGCCCTGGCGTCGCTCGGAAGCGGCCGGGCGACACTGCCTGCCCCACTCCTCGGTCGACCGCAGTACCCGTCCGGAACGTGACGCTGTCGACTCGCCGCCGTCGACGGCAACCGTTCCGTTGACGAGGACGTATTCGATGCCGTCGGCGAGTTGCATCGGTTCTTCGTAGGTACCACGTTCGCGGACCTGATCCAGATCGAACGCGACGAGATCGGCCTTGTACCCCGCCGCGATCCGACCTCGATCGGAGAGCCCCAGTATCGCAGCCGGCTGTCCTGCGGCCTTGTACACGGCGGTTTCGATCGGAAGCACCTCCCGCTCACGGACGTACCGCTCGAGTATGCGAGGAAACGCGCCGATAGCTCGCGGATGCGGTTTCCCGCCGAAAATGCCGTCGGTGCAGAACGTCCCGCGCGGGTCGGCCAGAAATCGCTCGATATCCTCCTCGGCCATGATGAAATCGACCATCGTCACGTCGAGTGCTTCCTCGAGGAGGAGATCGAACATCGCATCGATCGGTTCACAGTCGCGGTCGGCCGCGATCGCTGCGATCGTCCGGCCCTGGTTGCGTCCGCTCGCCGTCCGCGTGATCAGGATGTTTTCCCAGGTGCCGGCTGCGCGGGCGAGGTTCTCCCAGTCCCCGGGTGAGTCGATATCTGCCGCGATCTCAGTCCGAGTCTCATCGTCGCGGAGCCGCTCGAGCGTAGCGGCGGCGTCCCCGGTTCTGGCCCACGGCGGGAGCAGTGCCGATAGCATCGTCGATCCGGACGTGTAGGGGTACTGATCGAACGTCACGTGCTGACCGCGGTCGGCGGCGTCGTCGAAGAGGGCGAGGACGGCTTTGGAGGTCCCCCAGTTGTCCTCACCGCCGACTTTCAGGTGCGAGACGTGAGCGTGACAGCCACCCCGGTGACAGATATCGAGGTAGCGATCGATCGATTCGACGACCCGGTCGGTTTCGTTCCAGACGTGTGAGACCATGAGCGTCTTCCGCTCGGCGAGTGTCTCTGCAAGCGCCACCAGTTCGTCGTCGCGAGCGTAGGAGCTCGGGGGGTAGATCATGCCGGTAGAGAGGCCGAAGGCACCGTCGTCGATCGCCGTCGTTAGTTCTGCCCGGAGTGATTCTACCTCGTCCCGCTCGAGTGGCCGATCCTCGAAGCCGGCCAGCAGCGACCGCAAGTTGCCATGCGGGGCGTAGTACGCGCAGTTGACACCGGGCGAGGCGGCCTCGAGTTGCTCGAGGTACTCGTCGACGGTCGTCCACTGCCAGGGGTCCTCGATAGTTCCGTCGAGCGGTCGAATGCGGTTTTCCCACTCATCGGTCAGTTCCGAGGGGACGGGTGCCACGCTGACGCCGTCTTGACCGAGAACTTCGGTCGTTATCCCCTGTGATACGTTTTCGGCGGCAGTTGGTTTCTCGAACAGGCGGAGATCCGAGTGTGAGTGCATGTCGATAAAGCCCGGCGTGAGATACGCACCGTCGAGATCGATTTCGCGGGTCGCGCCTGTGGGAGTCTCGTCGACGCGACGGATCGTTTCTCCCTCGACGAGGACGTGTCCCGTCTGCGGGGTTCGACCCGTTCCGTCGACGATCGTTGCATTTTGAAACTCGATTCGGTCGTCCATGTCTCGTCTTTCGTCGTGTCGGTAAAAGATCCGCCTCCCTCCCATGGGAGGCTCCGCACTGAAACACCGAACTGACGAACCATCAGACCACATGACCGTAGCGATCGACGCCGATCGATTCAGACGCCGATTCGACGAATTCAACCAGATCGGGGCGACCGAACGGGGCGGCGTGAATCGTCCTGCACTCTCGGATGCGAACGAACGTGCACGCGACCAGCTCGTCGAATGGTTCGAGGAGGCGGGACTCACCGTTCGAATCGACGAGATGGGGAATCTGTTCGGTCGACGTGACGGAGCCGATCCCGATGCCGATCCGGTCCTGTTTGGTTCTCACGTCGACAGCCAGTACAACGGTGGTCAGTACGATGGCGTGATCGGCGTCCTCGGCGCACTGGAAGTAATCGAGACGCTCGAGGACGCCGATATCCGAACCGACCGCCCGCTCGAAGTCGTTTCCTGGAGCAACGAGGAAGGGGTTCGATTCCAGCCGGATATGCTCGGTAGCGGGGTCTACACGGACGTGTTCGATCTGGAGTACGCCTACGAACGAACGGACGACGACGATCTGAGCTTTCGAGAGGAACTCGAGCGGATCGGCTATCGCGGCGAGACGCCGTGTGAACACGACGATCTCCACAGTTACTACGAGATGCACGTCGAGCAGGGCCCCTATCTCCTCGAGAACGACTGTAGTGTCGGGGTCGTCGAGGGCGTCTACGGCTTTTCCTGGATGAACGTCGCGTTCGACGGCAAAGCAGATCACGCCGGACCGACGCCGATGCACCTCCGGAACGACGCACTCGTCGCGACCAGTGACGTGATTCAGGCGGTCCGTCGGCTAACGGCGGTCGGTGGCCCGGATCTGGTAGGGACGGTCGGCTCCGTCGAGGTTTCGCCGAACTCGATCAACGTGATTCCCGAACGAGTCGAGTGTACCGTCGACTTTCGCTCCTACGACAACGCCGTCGTCGACGAGGCGGTCGCCCAGATCGAACGCGAGATCGCGGCTGCAGCCGAACGCGAAGGGCTCGAGTACGAACTCGAGGAGATCATGCGCGTCGATGCCGACCCGTTCGACGACGACTGTCTCGAGCGAATCGAGGACGCGGCCCAGACGGTCGGTGCCGAGTATATGCGGATGACAAGCGGTGCGGGCCACGACGCGAATTATCTCAATACGATCTGTCCGACGGCGATGATTTTCGTTCCGAGCGAGGACGGGATTAGCCACACGGAAGACGAGTTCACCGAGTGGGACGATGTCGTCACGGGCACGAACGTCTTGCTCCACACGGTACTTGCAAGCGCTGGGGGTGATGGCCGATAGGACAAATCGGTGCCATCGCAGCAGGAGGATTTACTCGACTCCGTTAGCTCCGACACTATGACAACTTTCGTATCTATTAGTATAGCCATATCTAAATTTATGTAATCAAATTTTCTTGCCCCATCCCACTCAGTTTGAAGATACACGCATAATAGCGGCTAATCGAAAACAATCAACCACCTATTACACCTATTAATCTCTAGTCTCATCTGATTTGAGATGCGATTCTAGACGAAAGAGTTAACTATGTATGTTCTAACTACTATATTGTAATATGACAGAATCGAGGCGATCGATACTGAAGAAGATGGGTGCAACGGGCGTATCACTGGGGACGGTATCGATAGCAGGCTGTTTCGGCGGCGAACAAGAGACCGAGGAGTACGATCGACCGGTCGAGGAAGACCTGCCCGAAGAGCGCCGTATCGAGAGGACGTTCGAACACATGGCGTACACGGAGGAGTACAGTCCGAACCGATACGCGACGAACGAACTCGTGGTCGAAACCGTCGGCGACGTGCTCGGCATCGACTACGAGATGGATATCGGTGAGGCATCCGTGCTCGACGACCGCGAGGCCGAAGGCGACTTCGACTTCTTTACGTACACTTGGGAATCGGAGCAGGGCGGGGACCCGGACAACGTGATCACGTTTCGGTACCACAGCGACGGCCAGCGAAACTTCGGCGGGTACTCGAACGAGGAGTACGACGAAATCGCCGAGCAGTCCCGTCAGGAGTACGACGAGGATGCACGCCAAGAGCTCATCTACGAAGCACAGGAGCTCATCGGCGAACTCCGCTGGGAGAGCCAGTACCTCTACAACGAGGGCCTATACGGCTACAACACGGACGTCGTCGACGAGGATTCCGTCATCGTCGACGGTCGCCTGCGTGGAACCTGGGTTACCTGGACCGAGATCGAGCCGGGACCGGAAAACGACGACGGGATGGTTGCGACGAACAACTGGGACGCGACGAACCAGCTCAACCCGTTCGACCAGATGACCATCGGCCCGGCCCGAAACGTCACGCCGACGCTCCTCATGCACGATACCTTCATCCGGTACACCGAGGAGTACGAACAGGTCAACTGGATCGCCGAGGACATCGAGACCGTCGACGATACGACGATTGTCGTCGAAATCAGCGACGAGTTCGAGTTCCACGACGGCGAACCCCTCACGGTCGAGGATGTCCTCTGGACGTACGAGACGATCCTCGAGACCGAACCCGCCGCCTACCTCACGTCAGTTACCGACCCGCTCGAGTCGATCGAGCAAACCGGTGACAACGAAGTCACGTTCCACCTCGAAGAGCCCTACGTGCCGTTCACGACGCTCACGTTCTGGCAGACGCCGATCCTTCCCGCTCACTACTGGGAAGAAATCCTCGACGAGACTGACAACCACGACACGCCGTGGGAAGTGTCGTTCGGCGACGACAGACCAATCGTCGGTAGCGGTCCGTTCGAGTACGAAAGTTGGGATCAGGGCGAACAGTTTATCCAGACGGCCAACCACGACCACCCGATTGCGCCGCCGAACATCGAAACCCGCGTCCAGCGGCCACTAAGTTCCTCTGCAGCCGAACTCGAGGCGCTGGAACAGGGCGAGTACGGCTACCTCGACTACTGGTTCGGCAACAACGAGGAGTTAGCCGACCGAATTGAGGACGAACCTCACCTCGGTATGTCGGCCGAGCTCGACAACATGCGCGAGGCGACGTGGATGAACGTCGAGGAGCCACCGCTGGATGATGTTCCCTTCCGCCAGGCCTATCACGCCGTCGTAGCCGATCTTCAGCCGGTATTCGTCGAGGAGATCTACGATGGCTACGGCGAGACGGGTCACTCGCCGATTACCCCGATGATCGAGTTCTGGCACAATCCCGACGTTCCCGGCTTCGAGGGCGGTCCGGAGACCGCTATCGAGATCCTCGCCGATGCAGGCTACGTGTGGGACGAGGACGGGAACCTCTACGCACCCGAATAACGGCACCGATATCTCTATACCTATGCTAAACCGAAAATATCTGTTGCAACGGCTGGCGCTGATGGGGATTTCGCTCTTTATCGTCGTTACACTCTTGTTTTTCCTTTTTCGACAGATTCCAGGCGGACCGACCGCGATGATGGCTCCGGGTGCGCTCCCGGAAGACGTTCGACAACAGGTGA
Source organism: Salinadaptatus halalkaliphilus (assembly GCF_006543045.1). Taxonomy (GTDB): domain Archaea; phylum Halobacteriota; class Halobacteria; order Halobacteriales; family Natrialbaceae; genus Salinadaptatus; species Salinadaptatus halalkaliphilus. The sequence continues at coordinate 31,015 of NZ_RBZW01000021.1, forward strand.
TCGAAGAACACGGCCTCAACGAGCCGTTGTGGCGTCAGTACGTACTGTTCATGACCAACCTGGTCCAGGGGGATCTGGGTTACTCGTTTTACTACGGCCAGCCAGTCTCGTCGATGATCGCGAGTCGTGTCGTCAACACTCTCGCACTGATGATCAGCGCAATCCTGATCTCCTACACGCTGGGCATCTATCTCGGTGCACACCTGGGCTGGATCCGCGGCACTACCCTCGAGCGCGTCGAGATGGTCATCGTGCTGATCGCCCGTTCGACGCCGGTGTTTTTTATGGGCCTGTTCTTGCTGTACATCTTCTCGTTTCAGTTGGGGTGGTTCCCCGTCGGCGGGATGCGTAGCGTCGGCGCGTCAGCTGATGGCGCGTTTCAGACGTTTTTCTCGATCGATTTCTTCCACCACCTCGTCTTACCTGTCGTCTCGTTGTCGCTATTTTACACGGGGCTCCCACTGTTGTTGATGCGAAACAACATGCTCGAGGTCATCACCGAGGAGTACATCGAAACGGCACAGGCGAAGGGACTGTCCCGGCGACGAATCGTCTTCGTTCACGCGGCACGGAACGCGATTTTGCCCGTCGTCACCGCTTTCGCGGTTGCTATCGGGTTTTCGATCGGCGGACAGGTACTCATCGAGACGGTCTTTTCTTGGCCTGGCCTCGGTCGGGAGATGGTCGATTCGGCGACAAGAAACGACTATCCCATGGCCCAGGGGACGTTCCTGTTGCTTGCAACGCTCGTCATTACGATGAATTTCGTTGCGGATATCCTGTATACGTACCTGGATCCGCGGGTCAGCGTCGACGGTGAATCCGAGTGATACGATGAGTGATACAAACGCGACTGCAACCGAATCGACTACCGACGGCAGCAGGCGCCGACAGCGGCTTCGGCGACTCGGCGAAACGCTCGCCAGTCAGGCGAAAACCGTCTGGCGGTCGAAGATGGCTGTCTTCGGTATCTGTCTGATTCTGGCGTTTACGCTGATGGCGGTTACAGCGCCGTTTATCGCGCCCTACGAACCGAACGAACGTCAGTACGCAGACGACGGCTCCTGGAAGACGATGGAATCACCGTCGGCCGAGCATCCGCTTGGAACGACCGACGATGGCTACGACGTGCTCTCCCAGCTTATTTGGGGGTCACAGATTGCGATGTTCGTCGGCTATCTCGGGGCGTTCATGGTCGCCGTGATCGGGACTGGTGCGGGGGTGGTCGCCGGCTACTACGGCGGGCTGGTTGACGAGGGTGTCATGCGGTTCGTCGACATCCTCTACGGACTGCCGTTTATCCCCTTCGTCATCGTCATCGCGACGATCTTCGGCGCCAGTGTCTGGAACGTCATCTTCGGGATCGCGCTCTTGTACTGGCTGACGACTGCCAGAGTGGTTCGCTCCGAGGTCCTCTCGATCAAAGAGCGCCCGTACATCGAAGCTGCGAAGGCGGCCGGTGCATCCAACCTCCGGATCATGCGCGTTCACATCGTGCCGAACGTGCTCCCGCTATCGGCACTGTACGCCGCCATCGCGGTCGGCTACTCGATCACCGCACAGGCAAGTATCGCGTTCCTCGGATTTAGCGATCCAACGGTTCCCTCCTGGGGCGTCATGCTTCAACGAGTGTTCAATCAGCAAGGACTCGATGCCTGGTGGTGGTTCCTACCGCCGGGCATCTCGATCACGCTGGTCGTGCTCGGCGCGTATCTAGCGGGACGAGGATACGACGAGATCGTCAATCCGCAGTTACAGCAGTAGACCAACCCAATCGAAGACCTATGAGTACGATCGAATTCACGGACGATGCGCCGCTGCTTTCCGTAGACGGCGTGAGTATCGAGTACGAAACGAGAGATGGTGGCCGGTTACGGGCGATCGACGATCTGAGCTTCGAGATCGACACCGACGAAATTCTCGGCCTGATCGGGGAAAGCGGCTGTGGAAAGAGTACCGTCGCAAAGGCTGTGCTCGGTCTCTTGCCCCGAAACGGCTACGTCGTCGACGGCGAGATCCAGTTTCGCGGCGTCGATCTGACGACACTGGACACCACCGAGCTCAACCAAGTGCGGTGGCAACACGTCTCGCTGATCAGCCAGGGAGCGATGAACTCGCTCAACCCTGTTCATCGAATCTCCGATCAGATAATCGAGGCCATTCAGAACCACGACGATGTCTCGAACGAAGACGCTCGAGCGCGCGTCGCGGAGCTGTTCGAACTCGTCGGACTGGATCCCGATCGGATGGACGACTACCCCCATCAGTTCAGCGGTGGAATGCGACAACGGGCCTACATCGCGATGGCGCTGGTTCACGATCCGTCGCTGATCATCGCCGACGAACCGACGACGGCACTCGACGTGATCGTTCAAGATCAGATTCTGAAGCGGCTTAAGGAGTTACAAGACGAGTTCGACCTCTCGATCTTGCTCATCACACACGACATCAGCGTCGTCGCCGAAACGTGCGATCGGATGGGCGTGATGTACGCCGGCAAGCTGATGGAGTACGGCAATCTGCGGTCGATCTTCGACGCGCCGTACAACCCATACACGCTCGGGTTGAAAAACGCGTTCCCGTCGCTGACCGGCGACCAGCAGGATCTGATCAGCATTCCTGGTAGCCCGCCCGACCTCTCGGAGGTTCCCGCTGGCTGTCGGTTCGTCGAGCGCTGTCCGTTCGCAACCGAGACGTGTACCACGTCGCATCCGCCCCTCGAGAACGTGGGTGCGGATCACCACTCGGCGTGTTATCGCCACGAGGACATCGAACAGTTGCGCGAGCAAGCACAACTGCGAGAGAGTTGGCACCGAGACGGGAGCCAACCGACTATCGAACAGCACTAACATGTCTGAATCACATAATTTGGGTCCGGAATCACCGCCGCCGAGCGATCGAGAGTCCGCTCCCATCATGTCCTGTACCAAACTCGAGCAGTACTTTCCCGTCGAGCAAGGACTCGTCGACACGCTCACCGGGGCCGAACGGGAGTACGTCAAAGCCGTCGATGGCGTCGATCTCGAGATCGAAACGGGCGAAATCGTCGGTCTCGCCGGCGAGTCAGGCTGTGGCAAGACCACGTTCGGCAAGACGCTCATCCGGCTTCTCGATCCGACCGGCGGCTCGATTCGATTCAACGGTAACGACGTAACGACCATCTCCGGCAGCGAACTGCAGGAGTTTCGCCGGAACGTCCAGATCATCTTTCAGGATCCGTTCGAGAGCCTCAACCCTCGACTCACGATACGCGACGCCGTGCGGGAGCCACTGGACATCCATGGAATCGGCGATCGGGAGCAACGCCGTGCACGGGTCATCGAGGCGCTCGAGCGAGCGGAGTTACGACCCGCGACCGAGTTTCTCGATCGGTATCCACACCAGTTGAGCGGCGGACAGAAACAACGCGTCGCGATCGCTCGAGCGCTGGTGCTCGAACCGGAGTTCATCCTGGCCGACGAACCCGTTTCGATGCTCGACGTGAGCATTCGTGCCGGCGTGTTGAACCTTCTCGAACGGCTCAACGAGGAACTGGGGATCACGATGCTGTTCATCAGCCACGACCTCTCGCTGTTGCGACAGGTATGCGATCGGATCGGGATCATGTACCTCGGGCGGGTCGTCGAACTCGGCGATACCGAATCGGTCATCCAGGAACCGACACATCCCTACGCCAGGGCGTTGCTCTCGGCTGCGCCCGAACCCGACCCGTTCGCTGATCGGGATCACACGGAGTTACAGGGATCGATTCCAGATCCGATTGACCTCCCGACTGGCTGTCGGTTCAAAGATCGCTGTCCCGAACGGGAGGCCATCTGCGACCACGTCGACCCACCGTTGCTCGAGGTCGAGTCCGACAAGAGCGTCGCGTGTCATCCGTACTATGACACCGCTGATCGAGAGCGGCTCGAACAGCAGTTCGACGATGCGGACAGCGATACGTAGGCGGCGAGCAATCTACCTCAGAACTTATAAGAGAGGTACAGTGCGATCCCCGAATGGATCCCAATAGCAAACAGTATCCACGATTCCGCGAAACGGCCGCCGGCCAGTAACGCGACTGCAAGCACGTACGGGCCAACGATGACGGCCGAAACCAGCCACTCCCACTGGCGACGCGAGACGCCCAGCCACCGTCGCAGCTGTTCCCGAATGGGTACTCGACCGGACTCGGGATCGAGAGTCGAACCGGGTGAGTGTGGTCGTGTCGTCGATTCAGGTCGATCTGTCATCGAAGATATGCCTGTAAGATCCGCAGGTTCTGATCGACGTCGTCGATCGTGTCGTTGTGTGTCTCCAGCGCTGCAATAGCGCCTTCGAGATGTGCGTGACTGTCGAGCAGTACCGCCTGGTCACCGTCTCGCTCGAGGCGATCGACGTTCGTTTCGACTGCATCGACCAGAGCCGCCATCTCCTCGCGAAATTGACGTATCGTGTCGTTGTGCTGGCGGAGCTTCTCGATTGATCGGTCGCGATGACGGACGGCCTGTGCCGTCGAGAGGTGTGCCGTCCCATCTTCAAGGCACGCGAGGCTCCGTCGCTCGGCTGCAAGCGCCTCTTCGAGACGGTTCAGACACGCCTGCTGCGTCTTAAGTACCTCTCGAGTTTCCGAAAACTGATCGGCGTCGGACTCGAGTTCCCTGGCGAACGTCGTTTGGCGTTTGTCGTCCAGTTCGGTAAGCCGCTCGACGAGGTCGAGGATCGATTGGACGGATAGCGACTCGTCAGCGCCATCAACGGTACGATCGTTCGTGGTCATGAACTAATTAACAATTCTGATACAAAGTCGCCAAAGTCAAACGGATGGACTACATTATACTCCATTTCACTAAACATTCATTCACTGAATTTGCTTTAATGTTTTGGTACCTGCTTCGTTCGACTGCTCCATCCTGCCAGGATCGGGCTGGCAGTCCACGCCTCAGACGAGGACTCGACTCTCGAGCTTTCATCGGTTCTGTCTTGCTGTACTCGGTTTCCCTCGAACAAGCCGCTGAACATCGAACGGTCTTTACCCGATCGGTCGTGAGTCCCGGTATGGAAGACGTCGTCGATGCGGACGACATCGAGGCGATCCAGTGGCGACACGACGCCTCGACGTCGACGTTTGTGCGATGGGGATGGGCCTTGGGCGTCGGCACCTTCTTCGCCGCGATCTCGATCGTCGTCTGGTGGCGGCTGTACGATCTGGCCAGCCAGACCGGCGTCGAAACGGTCGTGTTTGCGCTCACCGCGGCGGCCGTCGTGACCATCCTCGCACTCGCTATCGGCGACACGAACCGACACCTCCGAACGCTCGCCGGCTGGCTCTCGCTCGAGCCCACGGATCGAACCCTCGAGCGCGCGATGGACGCCACACTCGGCACGGTCGCCATGGCACTGGTTATCGGCTCGTTCATGGTCGCGGGTCGGCTCGTCGTCGAACTCGATGTCCTCGAGAACGTCGGTCCCGGTCCCTTCACCGGCGTGGCGGCGTTGACGCTGCCGGTCGCGCTGGTCGTCCTCGTGCTCGCGTCGTTTTTCAGCTCGCGGGGCGCGCTCGATCGGACGAACGACACGCTCTATCTCGGCGATCCCGACCACGCTATCGACCTCGAGTTGATTCAGGCTGTCTCCGTGCGCCGGATCGGCGACGCGGCCGTCGTCGGGCTCACCTACGCCCAGCCCGACAACCAGTACGTCGCCGGCCCGCGACGGATCGTCGTTCCCCCGGACGTCGCGAGCGAAATCGAACGAACCGTCAACTCGAGGCCGTAATCGACCTCGACCGGCTCGAGGTCGGGACCCACTCCGTGTCGTCGGCAGGTGTCGGCGTTCGCTCTCGAGGGTCGTCTTCAGGAGGACAGCGAGGTGCAATTCCAGCCGGGATCGTGCCCAGTGCGATCGATACGATCAGAACGACACGCTGGACAATAGTCGGGGGTGACGGATTCGCTTTGCGGGACGTACACCGCGCCGCCACACTCCACGCAGGCATCTGCAACGATCGTCACGCAGTCCGTGCAGATGTTGAAGTCGTCAACTGTGAGGTCGCGAAGGGGCTCGAGTTGTTTATCCAAATTGTACTCGTCGATGACCGACTGACAGTTGTGGCACGGTTTCATAGCGGTGCATATAGGTCCATGTGAACACACCCCTAAATATCTACCTTCGGAACTGATCGTTACAGCAACCCGTCTCAGCCGTTGGTTTCCTCACCGGTGGCGTCGTTCTTATCGTCCTCGTTTTGCTCAGGCGCTTGCTCCTCGAGTTTTCGCAGTCGGGCTTTTAGAATTCGCGTGTTCTCGACGCTCTCGACCGTGATGCGGACGCCATCGTAGGTGATCTCTTCGCCTTCCTCGACCAGCCGGCCAGCACGATTGAAGATGAAGCCGGCGATGGTCTCGAACTCCTCGCCTTCGGGGAGATCGATCTCGAGGGCTTCGTTGACGTCCTCGATGTTGACCTCGCCTCGGACGAGGACGGTCTGCTTGTCGAGGAACTCGATCGGCTCTTCCTCGCCGGATTTGAGGATCTCGCCGACGATCTCCTCGATCATGTCCTCGACCGTAACGAGGCCCTCGGTGGTGCCGAACTCGTCGATGACGATGGCCATATGCATCCGGTTTTCCCGCATCTCGGTCAGCAGTTCGTCGATATTCTTCGACTCTGGAACGTGCAGCGTCGGCTGAATGAGATCGTCCAACTCGAGTTCGTCGTTGTCGGTCTCGCCGTAGTTCAGGTCACGCACGAGGTCACGAATGTGGACGACGCCCTGCACGTTGTCGAGACTGCCCTCGTAGACCGGAACCCGTGCGTGGCCGCTCTGGATGCAGGTCTGGATGGCCTCGTCGATGTCGGCGTCTTTCGGGACGGCGGTCATGTCTAGGCGAGGCGTCATCACCTCCTTGACGATGGTGTTGTTAAAGCGGAAGATACGGGTGAGCATCTCGTGTTCTTCCTCCTCTAAGACGCCCTCGCGCTCGCCGGATTCGATCATCTCCTGGATCTCGTCGCGCGTGACATAGGGCGATTCGATCGCGCCCGTCGACCCCGTCAGGCGGTTGACCTGCCGCGTGAGATAATCGAAGAGGATGATGAGCGGATAGAGTAGGTACTCGGTGGCCTTCAGGGGCTTCGAAATACGAACGGCCCACGACTCGGTGTTTTCGACCGCGTAGGACTTTGGAACGCTCTCGCCGAACAATAGGACGAGGGCGGTGATCCCGAACGTCGCCAGCAGTACGCCGACGAGTCCGCCGAAGTGCAGCGAGAGGACGGCCGTCGCGATCGAGGACATCGCGATGTTGACGATGTTGTTCCCGACGAGGATCGTCACGAGCAGCCGGTGTGGGTCGTCCTTGAGGGTTTTCACCAGTTCCGCGCCGTCGATCCCGTCCTCGACCATTCCCTCGAGGCGATGCTTCGGGAGGTTGAACATCGCGATCTCGGATGACGAGAAAAATCCGGAGAGAGCGATAAGTATCGCGACCGTAAAGACGCCGAGAATCGTAACCGTCGACTCCTCGATCTCGAGGCCGACTACCGGGACCTCGTAGGCGGCGAGCACGAGTTCGACGGGCAACGAGAACGTCATCGATGGTGGGGATTACGGCTGGATCGGTTAACCGTTTACCATTTACCGGTGGCTGGCGCCGGCGACGACACGTTTACCCGCCCGTTTCCCGTACAGACGGGTATGGGTGAGTCGACCGATCCGCCGATCACGTTCTACCGGCTGCAGGCGTGTCCGTACTGCGAACGCGTTACTCACACACTGAACGACCTCGATCTCGAGTACCGGTCGCGGTTCGTCGAGCCGTTGCACTCGAAACGCGACATCGTCAAGCGCGTCGCGGGCGTTCGAACCGTCCCCGTCATCGTCGACGACAACACCGGCGTGACGATGGCCGAGAGCGCAAACGTCGTCGACTACCTCGAGTCGACCTACGGCGACGGAGCGACGAGCGAGGCCGACGCTGGGGGTGCGGACTAATGCCCGAGTTCGACGTCGTCGAGCTGCCAGCGGCGACGCCGCCCGCGACCGGCGAGGAGGCGCCCGATTTCACGCGACCGCTCGTCACCGACGAGTTCTGGGAGGACCGATCCCTGTCGTCGCTGCTCGCGGAAAGCGAGGGGCGGACGATTCTCGTCTTTACGCCGATGATCGGTTCGTTCCCCGGAACCTACGTCTGGGAGGAACTCGCCGAGCGCAACTGGGACGAGGGCGTCGATCGGGTCGTCGGTATCACGGCTGCGACGCCGTATGCCGTCTCGTCGTTTCTCGACGGGACCGGCGTCCCGTTTTCGATCTTCGCGGATCCCGCGAACGACGTCGCCGACCGTTACGGCGTCGCCCACGACCTCGACGGCATGACGGGGATCAGCGAACCGCGACCCGCGTTCGTCGTCCTCGAGGCCGACGGCACCGTCGCCGCCAGTTGGGTCGCAAGCGAGTGGCCGGAGTTTCCCGAGTACGACGAGTTAGAAACGCAGCTGGGTCTCGAGACACCCTCGTAATCGAAAACAGGTCCTCGGCCGCCGAGAAAACGGGTCGTTAGACGTCGAGCAGCCCCTCGTCGTCATCGTCTCCCGATTCGTCTCCATCCCCGTCGTCCCCCAGCTCGTCGCTGTCGTCGTCGGTCGCACCGTCATCGCCGTCGGAGACATCGTCGTGGCCATCAGAACCGTCGTCCGTCGAATCGTCATTGCCTGTTCCGTCGCCATCGTCCGGTGGTTCGCCGTTAGTCGCGGCCTCGAGGTCGTCGACAATGCCATCGAACAGCGTGTCGACGTTGTCTTGCTCGAGGAGTGCGACCTGATCGGGATAGACGGCAATCGCGACCAGCAGGTCCTCGCCGCTCTCGACGGCCTCGGTGATCTGCAGCGTGACGTCGACGGCGACCCCGTCGAACTGAGCGTCGGCGTCGAACGTCGAGGAAACGGTCTCTTGCTCGAGAATCGTCACCTCGTCGTCGCGCTGATGGGCGATGTTGCTGATGTCGTCGTAGTTGTCCTCGACGAGCTCGACGAGCTCCTGTGAACCCATCTCACCGACGGGATTGAAGTCTCGCCCGAGGATGCTGACCTGGGGCGTGGTCAGGAGCATGAAGACGGCACCGCGTTGCCTGCCGAGTAGCCCCATATCGACCGCCTTGTCGTATTCGGTCAGCCGGTTGGCGACGGAAACGCGTTCCTCGGTGACGAGCATTCCGACCGGCTCCTCGACGACGAGTTCCTCGACGCCGGTTAGCTCGTATCCCGTTTCCTCGCGTGTCGCCTGCGTGACGCCGGCCGGGCCGGCGTGGTGCTCGTCCAGGCCAACGACGCCCAGACAACCTGCGAGACTCGAGAGTCCGATCGTGCCAGCACCGGCGAGGACGGTTCGTCGGTTCATCTCACCACAAATCCAAACCCGATTTATTTTAGTTTATTGGCTTTGCCTGATTTTTTAGTTTAACTTGACATATTTTCGGCGCGCTACCCGAACAGCCACTCGAGTAGTTGCGCGATGGCGGTTCGGACACGGGACCAAAGCGACGCCGAGCCGTCGGTGGATGCGCCGGAGTCGCTGGCATCGTCTCGAGCCCCGTCGCTGTCGCGCTCGGTGGCGGACTCGATCGCTGCCGTCGCGTCGACGAGCCCGTGACCGTCCCAGCAGGCGTCGGTCATCGACTCCGCGCTGTCCTCGAGGATAGCGCGCACGTCGGCCCCCGGACCAGGGCCGTCGGCGTCGTACTGTGCCCAGACCAGCCCTGCGACGCCGGCAACGTGGGGACAGGCCATACTCGTCCCGCTCCGTGTGGCGTAGTCGTTGCCGATGTCGGTCGAGGAAATACTCGAGCCGGGCGCGACCAGACCGACCGCCTCGCCGACGCTGCTGTAGGCGGCGAGCGAGTCGTCGTCGTCCGTCGCGGCGACGGCAAGGACGTCGTCGTGAGTTGCGGGATAGGTGACATTGTCCGCGCCACAGCTCTCGCCGCCCGAGTTCCCCTCGTTGCCGGCCGCACCGATCACGAGGTGGCCCGCCGCGGCGGCCGCCTCGATAGCCGTGTCCATCGCGTCCGTGCTCTCGGTCCCGCCGACGCTCAGCGAGGCGATCTCGATGTCGTTCGAGAGACACCAGTCGATCCCCGCCGCCAGCCAGCTGTGGTAGCCCTGGCCGTCGTCGTCGAGCACCTTCACCGCGTAACAGTTCGCTTCCGGGGCGACGCCCACGACGCCGATGTCGTTCTCGAGTGCCCCCGCGATGCCGGCACAGTGAGTCCCGTGGCCGTGTCGGTCCTCGTAATCGCCCGGCATGCCGGTAGCGTTGTAGCCGCCGGCGACCTCGAGGTCGCAGTGGGCCGTCTCGATCCCGGTATCGAGGATGGCAATGTCGACGCTGTCGCCGGTTTCTTCGACTTCGTCGGCCCCGATTCGCTCCCATCCCCACGACGGCCGCTCGGGCGGATGGACGGTACAGTCGCCGCCCCCGCCGCCGATGAGACCGTCGTCGCCGACGAGCCCGTCGTCGATCGGTCCGGTCACGTCGTCGATCAGGTCGATGCGACGATGGTGGTGGCCGCCGCCAGCGCCAGTCTGGAGGTCGACTCGCGGGTCGTCCTCGACGAGTGCGATTCGCGAGTCGGCCTCGAGTTCGTCGCGAACGCTTGCAGGAACGGTCGCGGCGAGGAAATCGAAGTTGTCGTACTCGAGGCGGACGCCCCCCTCGAGGGCCTCGAGGCCGGCAATTGCCTCAGTGAGCGGGCCGTCGGGGTGAATGAGTACCCGCTCGTCGTCACCGAGGGCACTCGCGGGCTGGCTGCCGACCACCGCCGTGACGCCCACAGCAGTGGCTTGCAGCGCCTGGCGACGGGTGAGTCCCATAGCTATCGAAGCCCTGTTCGTTCACACTAAATCTCTTGTGGTCGAGAGTGTCAGGCGCTGAACACGGTATTTAGGGATACAAGAGGCCACCGAGTGCCCCGGCCAGCGCGCTCTCTATCGCTAGCACGAACGAGACGAGGACGGCAACGCCGAAGATACCGATGCCGGCGACGCCGGTGACGAGCCCGCCGGCCGGTCCGCCCGCCCAGCCCGCGAGGCCGACGACGACCGCGATGAGGAACCCGGCGACGATGCCGCCGAGCGCTCCCGAGAGCAGTCCGTGCCAGGCGCCGCGGCCGAGTCCGCCGCCTGCGAGGTAGCCGGCGACGAAGCCGCCGATCAACCCCGCCGTGAGCTGGCCGAGAACCGGCACCGAGAGGCCGATCAGCCCGAGAATCGTCGTCACGAGAAAGCCAATTAGGACGGCACGCCAGTCGGTCATACCTGCAGCAGGACTCGAGCGACCGTATGCGTTTGGGAGGCAGTGACCGCCACGGCGCGTAACGAACGAGCTTTTACCACCGCGCGTTCTAGCTAGCGCTATGATTTTCGAAGACCTTCCGACGACGCCCACGTCGGAAGAGCTGATCGACAAGGCGTTTTCGCGGGCGGCACGGGCCGGCAGGGCCAAGGGCGGCCTCGAGGCCCAGCAGTCGATGCTCCAGACCGCGGCGAACATCATCTCGGACAATCTGGAGAACGTCGTGACGGCGTGGCCGGACTTCGAGTACGACGCCCATCCGTTCTACTACGAACTCGCCGACGCCGTCCTCGAGTCGACTGCTCGACCCGGCGACGAGGCCGCGGGCGTCGACGACCTTCGCCAGAGCCTCTCGGAGGTGATGTGGGCCAGCCGGAAGGCTCGCGAGATTCACGAGGAGTACCAGCCGCGCCTGCGCAAGACCGACGCCGACACCGCTCGCAAGCACCGTAAACAGGCCTTCGCCCGACTGGCCGATATCGTCGAACAGGTCGACGACGATCTCCTGTTCATCAACGAGGCGCGCAACGACCTGCGGGATCTGCCCGAGATCGATCCCGAGACGCCGACGATTGTCGTCGCCGGCTATCCAAACGTCGGCAAGTCGTCGTTCGTCAACGACGTAACCAACGCCCGCGGCGAGACGGCGTCGTATCCGTTCACGACGAAAGGCATCGGCGTCGGCCACTTCGAGGGGGCGGCGACAGCCGCCGGATCCGAGCGGTCCGATCGGTCCGCGTTGAACGGTCACATCCGCCACCAGATCGTCGACACGCCGGGGCTGCTCGATCGCCCTCCCCAGGAACGAAACGAGATCGAATCCCAGGCTGTCAGCGCCGTCGAACACCTCGCGGACTGCATGCTCGTGATGGTCGACCCGAGCGGCGAGTGTGGCTACCCCCTCGAGTCTCAACTCGAGCTCCGGGACTCGATCACCGCCCAGTTCGAGGACGTGCCGGTCCTGACCGTCGCGAACAAGGTCGATCGCGAAGACGTCTGGGACGACAGCCTTCGCGAGGAGCTTGCGGCCGATTACCGGATGAGCGTCGAAACCGGCGAGAACGTCGACACCGTCCTCGAGGCCGCTGTCGACGCGATCGACCACGAACCGACCCTGCCGTTCGAGGAGTCCTAACGCCGTGACGATCGATCCGTGACGATGAAGGGGCCAGGACTGCTCTGGATGTTCCAGACCGCCGCGGGGCTTTCGATGGCCGGGCCGATGTTCGTCATCGGATTCGACCTCTTCCGGTCGGGAGAGACGGCAATTGGCGTCGGATTCTTCGCTATCGGTGCGGTTGCGCTCTACCTGCCGACGTACTTGATCCAGCGGATCGGCGGACCACGAACCTGGATTCGCCGTCGGCTGGGCCGTTCCGGAGGCGAATCGTCGACCGACGCCAGTGCTCCCTCCAGCGGCGGTTCGAACGCCGACTTCGAGGGGGAGTCGGCGTCCAGGGCCAATTCGAACGGCGCTGGACTCCTCGAGCGGCTTCGTCGTCGCTAACCGTGGTGACCTGGACCGCCGTCCGTCAGCTCTGGCGAAAAATCGCGACCCGGCTGCGGGTGTGCCGGGACTCGTATGGCGGTCCGTACGAGACGGATATGCCAACCCAGTGCAGGGAGGTGGCTGAGGGCGATCGTCCCGCAGTTCCGCGGTTGTGCCGACCGGACACAGATATCACGCGTGTCCTCGAGTCCGTTTCGGGAACCGTCGAACCGATACCGTCGAGTCGAATCGGAACGTTCTCGGTGACACTCTCGTGAGCGAGTCGTGTGTACGGTCCGATCCAGTTCGCGGGCTATCTCGCATTGGTCCTGACACCCGTGGTCCTGCTCGGCAGCGCCCTCCTCAGCCTGCCCGAGCCATCGCTGGACACGGCCGTCGTCCGAACGACGATCGGGCTGCAGGCCGTACTCGTACTCGCCGCCGCAGTTGCGGTCGTCCGCGAGCGCAAGCGGGTTGTCGACGGCTGGCACGTCGACGGGCCGACTGCCGGCTCCGTCGCCCTCACACTCGGATTCGACGAGGGGGACGCAGTCGACGCACTCGCAGTCGCGGCCGGCGGCGTCGTCACCTACGCGATCAGCGTCGCCGCGGGCCTCGGACCCGTCCTGGCCTCGGCACTCGTCGGCCTCGCCGTCGGCCTGGTCGCCCCGCGAGTCGCCGTCCCCGCCTACTGCGGTTCGTTCGTCGGGATGGCCTCGCCGGCCGTGTTCTCGCTCGAGGGCGTCGCCCTGGCCGGGACGGTTGCCGGGCTCGGCTTCGTCGCGACGGCGGAATCGTTCGACGGCGTCGGCGGCAAGCTCGGGACGATCGCGCTCTGTGGCTGTCTCGGCGCGGTCGCGCTCACCGGCCTCGAGTACGGCTCGCCGAGCCCGCCAGCGTGGGAACTGGTCGGCGTTGTCGTCCCGGTCGCGGTCGCGGGGGCGGTCGCGACGGTGTTTTTGAGTCTGCGCCTCGAGTTGGGTGCCGTCGTCGGCTCCGGGCTGGTTGGCGTTCTCGCGGGGGTTGGCTTTCCCCTCCTCTTGCCCGGAGTCGGGGAGACGCTTGCGGCAGTCGCGTTCTGTGCCTCGTTCGTCGGGATGTCGAGTGCGAAGCGTCTGTCAGTGGGCCACGTCGCCGTTGCCGGCGGCGTGAGTGGGCTGGTCTATCTCGCCGTGACGCCGGCGGTGACCGGGGCCGGCGGGAAACTCGGAACGATCGCGTTCGTCTCCTGTATCGCCGTAATCGGCGCGCTGGCGTGTTACAAGGGGACGATCGAACGACTCCGGTGATGTCTCGCGGACGATCCGATGGCGTCGGTGAAATCAGTCGGCGGAGATCTGACAGGTGCCCTCGTAGGCGACGTCGTCGACGGACTCGATCGCGGGCTCCTCGCCACAGATCGGACAGGCCGGGTTCGCCAGCACGTCGACCGTCTCGAAGCTCATATCCATCGCGTCGTACAACAGGAGTCGCCCCTCGAGAAGCTCTCCCTTCCCCAGCAGGTACTTGACGACCTCGGTGGCCTGGATGCAGCCGACGGTGCCGGGGAGCACGCCGAGGACGCCGGTCGTCGCACAATCGGGGACGGTACCGGGTTCGGGAGCCTCCGGGAAGACACAGCGGTAGCACGGTGGCGATCTCTCTCCCGACCGATCGTTCGTAAACGTCGTCACCTGGCCCTCGAACCGGTAGATCGCCCCGTGAGAGAGCGGCGTCCCCGAGAGCACACAGTAGTCGTTGAGTAGGTATCGCGTGGCGAAGTTGTCGCTGGCGTCGAGGACGATGTCGTACTCGTCGACGAGACCGGCGACGTTGTCGGCCGTCAGTCGCGTCTCGTGGGTCTCGACCGTGATATCGGGGTTGAGCGCGTCGACGTAGTCGGCCGCGCTTTCGACTTTCGACCGGCCGACGTCGGCGTCGCCGTGGACGATCTGGCGCTGCAAGTTCGAGCGCTCGACGACGTCGTCGTCGACGATCCCCAGCCGGCCGACCCCCGCGGCCGCGAGGTACTGGATCGCCGGCGATCCGAGTCCGCCCGCGCCGAGGACCAGGACGCTGGCCTCGAGCAGCCGCTGTTGGCCCTCGGGACCGATTTCGTCCATAATGACGTGTCTCGAGTAGCGATCGAGTTGCGTCGCATCGAGGCGCAGGTCACTCATACCCTCGCGTTGGGGCGAGAACGAGAAAAACCCGCGGGTTGGGTCCACGCGAGTGGGCGCCACATCCGTGCTGTCCCGGCGGTCGCTCGAGCAGGTGCGGCGATCACCGGAAAAACGCGACCTCAACCCGTATTAATGTGAGACATTAACACCCAAGAACGGGGCAGCACTTTCACCCACCCCAACCGTTTAGTAGTGTGGTGTCCATTCACATGGATATGGGAACCTCACCCAACGATGCCGGTGACGACGTCATCGATCAATTTCTCTCGACTCGCGGTCACACGGTAGAACAAGTGGGGTGGGAACGAGACTATAACAAAAAGCAGTGTCCCGACTGTGGCGGCCTCCACGACCAGTCGGCCAGATCCTGCACCGTCTGTGGGTGGCAGCCGACGCCGTAGGTTCGCCCAAGCCACTACAGAGAACTGATGCTGTCGGTAACTGCCCTCGCTTCGTGACGAGTCGGTCGTCGCGAGCGACTATTTTCCGTGCTCGTTATGCGATACAATTATAACGTTTTACTCGAGACACATTCACTGGGAGTCACAATGCCGGAATGCCAGAACTGCGGTGCATTCGTAACGGAAGCGTACGCGCGTGTCTTTACACCTCGTGAAATCGACGATCCACGCGTCTGTCCGGACTGTGAGGACAAGATCCGCGACGGTGCCGACGTTCGGTCAGCCCGATCACCGCGAAATCCTTGATTCGTACTCGTTTTGGACCCGCCTCATCGTCGCTATCGATGTGTTTCACCGATCCTTGATGCGCGGATCTGCGCGTTCTGGTATTGCCCGGTTCCGGCACCGAAACCCACGTCACTTATGGGTATTGCGCTCTTGAACAGGTACAATGACTACCACGGAGACGAAGGTGACCCGGCTGTTCGGTGGCCCGGGAAGCGGGAAGACGACCGCGCTTCTCGACCACGTCGAAGAAATCTTAGAACAGGACGGCGTCACGTTTCGGGATATTCTCGTCGTTTCGTACACGCGTGCAGCCGCCCAAGAGGTTCGCGAGCGCCTCGCAGAACGTCTCGACGAAAGTCCGCGTGCACTGCAGGGCAACGTCTGTACGATGCACGCCAAAGCCTACGATCTACTCGATCTCTCTCGGAGCGACGTCATCGGCGAATCCGAAAAGGAAGAGTTTTGCGAGGAGTTCGGCCTCGAGTTCGAAGACGAGTATTCGGGTGCCGGCCGACGAACCGCCCGTTCGACGACGATCGGTAACAAGGTAATCGCGACGAGCCAGTGGCTCCAGCGAACCAGCCGGGATGTCGCCGACTGGTACGACGTTCCCTTCCAATGGGACGAAGAGGAGGTCCGTCTGCCACCGGAGATTGACCCCAACGCCCAGGAGGGCAACAAGTACACCCCGACCTGGCCCAGCGACGACGACCGGATCGACGTCCCCGAAGCGATTCGGGGCTGGCGCTCTTACAAGGGTGAGCAGGGCATGATCGGCTTCGCCGATATGCTCGAGCGGGTCAAACAGCGCTCGCTGCTGCCGAGCGTCGATTACCTGGTGATCGACGAGTTTCAGGACATTACGACGCTGCAGTACGATGTCTACGAGGAGTGGAAACCACACATGGACCAGGTGCTGATCGCCGGCGACGACGACCAGGTCGTCTACTCCTGGCAAGGTGCCGATCCCGCACTCCTGCTCGAGGAGGCGGTCGACGACGACGTTATTCTACCCAACTCCTATCGGCTCCCCTCGAACGTTTTGAACGCGGTCAACAAGGAGATACGCCACATCGAGCACCGACAGGACAAGGACCTCAACCCGCGCAAGGAAGGCGGCGCGGTCGAAGCCCGGCGCAACGCCTCGATGCTCGATGTCGTCCGACTGGTGCGACGGACCTTGGTTGAGGGTGAGGGAACGATCATGATCCTCTTTCGGGCGCGCTACCAGATGTTCCAGTTCATCGACGAGTTCATCACCGAAGGGGTCCCCTTCACCTCGCTGACCGACCAGCGGATGTGGACCGATCGGCTCACCCAGTACGTCCGCGCCGTCGAGGCGATCCACGCGGGCGAAGACGTTACCGGCCTACAGGCCAGGCGCCTCGCAGACATGCTCCAGGAGTCGGCCTTCGGTACCGAAGAACGCGACGACCTCTTCGACACCATCGACGAGCGCCAGGAAGAAGCCGGTATCGACGACTTAGAGCGGCTCATGATCCCCGCATCGGTCGTCGAGGATCACGTCCCGTTCATGCCGACTCCCGACTCGGCCTCCGACATGCTCCGGAAGGTGACCAACTTCCAGAAAAAGAGCGTCAAATCCTACTTCTCGATCGGCGAGTACAAAGGTATGGAGACCGACCGCGTCCGCGTCGGTACCATCCACTCCGCGAAGGGCCGCGAGGCCGACCACGTCGTCGTCGGTACCGATCTCACCGAGAAGGTCGTCGAGCAGATGGTCGCGACCGTCGACGATCCGACGGATGTCCCCGGTGTCGAGGAGTTCCTCAAGACGACCTCGCCCGTGCCCGTGCTGACGGATAACGAACGCCGCGTCTTCTACGTCGGTATGTCTCGCGCCCGGGAACGACTCGTCCTGCTGGAGAACTTGGTCGATGGCGCGCCGACGCTCCCGATCGACGTCCTGCTCAACAACGAGCCGACCGACGCGACCTTAGAGGAGCTGATCGAAACCGCCCAGGAGCCACTCGAGGACGGGGGCGACGCCGGCGCCGAAGAGATCGAAGCCGAAGCGCCCTAAGCCGTGACCATCCCTTCGTTCGACGACGCTCGAGCGCACGTCGAGGGCCGTCTCGAGGCCGAAATCGAGGCTCGCGACGCGGCTGCAGTCGCCCACGTCGGCACCGGTCGCGAGCCGACGGTCCGGTACCTGCTGTCCGTCGCCGATGTGCCAATCGAGGACGACGGTCCGAGCCGCTACGCCGTCGCCTACGACGCCGCGGCGTGGACCGTCCGCTCGTCGCCACAGTCGGGATCACATCCGGCGATCACCCTCGCCGAGAGCCTCCCGCATCGCGAGTCGGCGACGATTCTGACGCCGGCCGACATTCCGCACGACGCTGCGCTCCACCTCGAGAGCGCCGGCTTCGACCTCGCCTCGACGGCCGTCCTCGAACGCGCTCGAACGACGAAGACGACCGCCGAGCGAGATCGGATCGAGCGCGCGCAGGCGGCCGCGAGCGCCGGAATTCGCCGGGCCGCGTCGGTGCTCGCGTCGGCGACGGGTTCGGACGGGACACTCGTTACTGGCGGCGACAACGCCGACGAACGAACCGAGCGGTTGACCACCACACGGCTTCGGCGCGCAATCGACGAGGCGATTGTCGCCGCCGGCGGGTTTCCCGACGCCAACACGCGAATCGAGTTCGGAACCGACGACGAGGCGTGTCGACCCGGTGAGCCGATCGTCGTCAGCGTCGCACCTCACGACCCTGAGGGATACTACGGCGGACTGGCGCGGACCTTCGTCGTCGAGGGCGAGGGCGGCCGCGACCGACGCGCCCACGTCGGCGTCACCCACGCCTTCCGCTCGAGTCGGGCGATGTTGACCGCCGACAGCGAGTCCGTCACGGCCGTCGAAGCCGACCTCGAGGCCGAGGTCAGAGCCTTCGGCTTCGGCGAGGCCGACGACGTCGCCACCGACGTCTCGGGACTCGGCCTCGAGCCCCGCGAACCGCCGCTCGCGGGCGGTGACGTGGTCGGCCCCGAAAACATCGTTCGGCTCGAGGCGGCCGCTCGTCTCGAGGGCGAGCGGTGGGTTCGTGTAGCCGATGTCCTCGCGATCGACGAAGGCGGCCCCGAGTGGCTCGAGGCTCCCTCGCGGGCGCTCGAGCCCGCGGCGCTGCTCGAGTAGCCGCTACTGCTCGTCGTCGTCGGTCGGCTCCGCCGATACCGCACCGGTAAGTCGATCGACGACGAACCCTTTCGCACTCGTCGATGGCGAGAGGCGTCGCTGGGCGATGACGAGCACGCCGGCCAGCACGAGCAGCGTCGCGCCGACGAGTCGCTCGCCGCCGACGAAGAGATTGAACCCGGCGAAGGCCGCGGGCAGCGCCAGCACGAGGATGCTCGCGAGTTTGATCGTATCGATGATGCCGGCCATTGCCACTCCGTAGCGCGGCGAGTGTCAAAAGCCCGGCGGCTCTCTGCGGATCGCCGCCCTAAACCACGCCCGCGAGCGGACCCGGAACGGCTTTCTGCCCGCATCGACCATCCCCGAGTATGTTCACCGGCATCGTCGAGGAGACCGGCGAGATCGTCGCCCGCGAGCGGACCGACGACGGCCTTCGGCTGCGGATCGGCGCCGAGGACGTCGCGACGGGACTCGAGCACGGCCAGAGTATCAGCGTCAGCGGCGCCTGTCTCACGGTCGAGCGCTACGACGAGGGCGAGTGGTTCGAGGTCTTTCTCGCCAGCGAGACCGTCGACCGGACGTACCTGGGCGCCCTCGAGGACGGCGCGGCGGTCAACCTCGAGCGAGCGATGCCCGCCGACGGGCGCTTCGACGGCCACGTCGTCCAAGGCCACGTCGACGCAGTCGCGACAGTCACGGGTGTCGAGTCAGCTGGCGAGAGCGAGGCGCTACGGGCCTCGGATGAACCGACCGGTGACGAACCGGGAGGTGACTGGTTCTTCGAGTTCGAGCTGCCCGCAGGGTACGACCGCTACGTCGTCGAAAAAGGGTCGATCACGCTCGACGGTATCAGTCTGACCGTCGCCGACCTCGCGGAAGCTGCTGGCACCGTCACCGTCGCCATCATCCCGACGACCTACGAACTGACGACGCTTTCGGGCAAGGAGCCCGGCGATCCGGTCCACCTCGAGATCGACGTGCTCGCGAAGTACGTGGAACGGTTGCTGGAGGCCCGCTTCGACGAATAGCGACAATCGAGCGCGTTAGACGCCCGGAATCCCGAACGCGCCGACGCCCAGTCCCAGCAGCGACTCGAGGACGAACAGGACGACGAGCGCGACGAGCCAGGCGACGACGCCGATCGCGGCGGCGGTCGTCCAGCCGCCGGGATACCGCCAGTTGATCACCCAGACCCACGCGACGAGCGCCAGCAGCGGGCCGGCGAGCGGAATCCAGGCGGTCAGCGCCCACGCGATCGCACCGAAAATCGCGGTGAACACGGCGTGGGAGTAGTCGTCGACGTCGGCGACGACGGTCGCACTGACGTAGATCGCCAGTCCGCCGACGAGCAGTGCCACGACGAACGCGACGAGCGAGCCGACGATCGGAATCATACGATCGGCTACCGGTCACGAACCCATACGTTTTGTGCTCCGATCACGAATCGGGTCGCTCGAGCGCGCCACGAGGTGTCTCGCTTCGATCCGGCGGTCTCTCGCACCGGTTTGGCGGTCTCACCACGATCCGGCGGTCTTACTCCGACCCGGCTTCGAGCTGTTGCTGACACCGCTCGAGGAGGTCCGCTTGGCGCTCGAGCACGGCGACGTGCCGGTCGGCGTGGTCGTCGACCCGGTCGCCGGACCGATTCGCCGGGTCGTCGATCGACGCCCGGAGTTCCCGGACGTGTTCGCGGTGGTCCGCGAGCGCCTCAAAGAGTTCCTCGTCACCCGGTTCGGTACTCGCCGTCGATCGCCGTCGATCCTGCGGACTCGTCATCGCTGTGACGGCGTTCAGATAGCTCGTCGCCGTCGATGCCATCGCGTCGAGCGCGCGCTGGTGAGCCATCATCGGCCCCTCGAGTGCCCCGCCCTCGAGACGGACGGTATCGGTGGTGATCTCGTCGATGTCGTCGTCGTGGATCGAAATCGTGTCGCTACTCGATGTCCAGCCCAGCGTCGCCTTGATCGAATCGATCATCCCCGGTTGGGGTTCGAGCTGGGCTGTCTCGTCGTCGACGGCGGTGATCGTGCCGATTTCGTCGCCAGTCGCACTCTCGACGCGCTTCTCGAGGTCGTCGTCGGTAAAGGTTCCACACATGATCCGGACTGGGCGGCTTGGACCCAAGCCGGTAGTGCCTGCACCAGCGTGCGCCCCGCAAACGGTCGCGTCTCGGACGCTCGAGGCCGATCTCGCTCCGTTACCGTTTCGGCGGATCGAACTCGGTCAGTTCGGGTGGCGACGGCTCGTCGATATCGTCCCTGACCGCGAGATAGGTTCGGCGGTAGCGGGCGATCTTCCGGTAGAGGTAGTAACCGATCGCGAGGTTGAAGGCGATCACGTAGCCGACGAACGCGATTTCGAAGGTCAACGCCGGGTACAGCATCGCGAGTAAATCCGGGACGATACCGACCGTGGTGTTGTAGGTGGCGTGGACGAACGCGGCGACCAGCAGCCCTTTGACGACGAGTGGCCCCGCGTCGTTGGGGTTGAACTTCGCGAGCCCGAGGTAGTAGCCCGCGATCGCCGAGTAGATGACGTGGCCCGGACCGACGAGCGCCCGAACCGTCGCAATGCCGGTGGCCGCGGTGAACAGCCCAGTTTCGGCCTCAAGCAGCGTACTGCTGATGTAGATCGCGTTCTCGATCGCCGCGAATCCCAGGCCGGCGATGGCGCCGTAGACCGCCCCGTCGATCACCGCGTCGAACGTGTCACTGCGGTAGGCGAAGACCCGAACCGCGAGCAGTTTGACGATCTCCTCGACGGGACCGACGATCAGATAAAAAAAGAGCGCCCAGCCGACGATCGGAATCGCTTGGAAGAACGGCTGTGTCACGCTGTTGACGACGGCCGCGAACGTCGCAAAGAGCACGGCCAGCACGAATGTCCCCACCAGCAACCCAAGCGGTTCGTTCGTCGTCACGTCGGTGTACCAGATAAAGGCCGCCAGCGCGCCGGCGGGGACGACCGACAACGCGAAGAAAATCCCGATCCAGGGCTGCTCGAGGACGAGAATCCCCGGCTGGAGCAGTAGTGCCAACGTGATCGCGAGTGCGACCAGCAAGACGATGCCGTGAAGTCCGTACGTGATCGCCATGTAGATCGCGTACGCGAGGCGATCGAGCGCCGATCGGGGCTCCCACGTCGCAACGTCGTACAGGTCCCGCGACTCCTCGTCCGCGCGTTCGACCGGGTCACGCCTGCGCTGCATACGGATTCGTACGGCTGCTCACCCGGTAAGCGTTGGGACGCCCAGGATAGGTCTCGCCTGGTACGGACTCGGAATTGACATAGGGATCCCGGCCCAACCGACGGCCATGCACTTCGACCAGCGAACTCAGCGGGCGCTTCGCGAGGTCGGCCTCGAGACCGACGACCTCCGGGCGGCTTCGCAAGCGGTCGTCGATGCCGTCGAGACCGACGCGGCGGCGCTCGAGGACTTCTTCGCGGCACACGACACCGTCTACTCGGATATGGAACTGGCCCACTCAACGGCCGACTACCCCGAACACGCCATCGAGTGGCTCGATCTGACGACTCACGCCGACGAAATGCGCGGCTGGCTGCGCTTCGACTCGTGGGGCGTTTACGTCGAGGACGGTCGCATTCTCGACGGTGGCGACGATCTCGAGGCCGCAAACGCACACATCGAACTGACCCTGGGGCCGACGATCCACGACCGCGTTCGGTTCGCCCCCGCACGCGAGACACTACAATGACTGAGCATCCAGCAACCGTCCGCATCCGTGGCATATACACGACGGCGCTCACGCAACTGCTGATCGACGACGGCTTCGAGGTCGTCCAGGCCTCCGACCCCATCTGCGAGCGCTTCGAGGAATCGTTCGAAGCCGCCCCGGCGGATGTCACCATCTGGACGACCCGCGACAGACAGGGCCTCGAGGTTTCGGGCGACCCCGACGCCGTCGAGACGATCGTCTCGCTGCTCGAGGCGGTTGCAATCGATACCTTCCACTGGAGCGATGCCGTCCCGCGGGGATCGGTCTTCGACGCCGAAGTGCTCGATGCCGACGGCGGCAGCGGCGCGGTCGTCGATCTCGGCGACGGTCGACGCGGCTATTTGCAATACGACGCCGTCGACGGCTACGTCGACGCCGGCAACCGCTATCGGGTACAGGTCGACGAACCGATCCCGCCCTGGGACGACGACCGGCCGCTCGTCCGCCCGACGCTCGCGGTCGGGGGCGGCCTCTGTCGACTCTCGCGGGATCGAACCGGCGTTTCGGCTGCGCTGTCGGGCGAGCGAGCCGAGGAACTCGTCGGGATGACCGACTTGCTCTCGGTCGACCGCCCGGACGGCTGGGGCCTTCGGTGGCAGCGCCCGGCCGCCGACGCCGACCTCGAGGCGATGACGACCGCACTCGAAGACGCCGCCGAACGAGCCGAGGGGCTCGAGGAGGCGCTCGCAGACGCCCCGGGAGGGATCGACGAGCCAGCCGATCCTGGCGAGCGAGCTACACCGAAGCGGACGGCGTGGCTCTGGTTCGGCCGCGAGTCGCGGTTCGAACTGGACGCCCTGCGTCGCGATGTCGAGGCGACGATGGCCGGCCACCATCGGACGAAAGCCGCCGATCGGGCGGCGAGTGCGGCCGTCGACTTCGCCGAAGCCGTCGCCGAGTCGCCGGGTGGGGAAAGCGACGACTTTCCCTTCGAGACCGTCGCCAGACAGTTCGGGCCGACCGACGGCGACCGCCTCGAGATCGATCACGGCAAACCCGACGGCACGCTCATCTCGCTCGGCTACGGCGACGTCACCGAGTTCGATTCGGATGGATCGCTCACCCTCGAGCGGTCGATGGGCGGCGGCGGAACCTACGACGCGCTCGGGACGCCCAAGGAGTCGGGCGACGTCGCCGTCACGAAGTTCCGCGAGGGCCGATGGTGGTATCCGACGACGTACAAGGGTTCGGACGGCGGGTCCAAGGGCACCTACGTCAACGTCTGTACCCCGGTCGAACTCTTTCCCGACACCGTGCGCTACGTCGATCTGTACATTGACGTGATTCGGACGCCCGACGGCACGGTCGAGACCGTCGACGCGGACGAACTCGAGGCTGCCGTCGCCGACGGTCACGTCTCGGCCGAGTTAGCCGACAAGGCACGAAGCGTCGCCGACGCTGTCGAGCGCGCACTCTCCTAGTCGGTTCGCCGGCGTCGTCACTCGTCGCGGTCGATTTCAGTCAGAGGCCGCAGGGATCCCATCGGTCGCGGACTCGCTCGAGGGCAACAACGGCACGTAATCGTCCAGATCGAGCGCGAACTCCCGTGCGGTTTCCGGCGAGACCCAGTACAGGTCGAACGCCGCGCCGTGTTCCTCGCCGCCGTCGGTGACGGTGTGGGTCCACGCCTCGCGAGGTTCGTGAACCGTCGCGTGGAAGAAGTGACGAACGTAGCGCTTTGGCGGCGAGCGCCGTCGCGTCCAGACATCGGTCGTCAGATGCTGGGCCGCGTTCAGCGTCCCGAGACCGGTCTCCTCGAGAACTTCGCGAAAGAGCGCTTCCCGCGGGGTTTCCCCGGGCTCGAGGGTCCCTTTCGGAATCTGGAGGCCGTCGTGACCGGGGCCCTCGAAGACGAGGAGTTCGCCCGAGGCTCGCGTGATGTAGGCACACGCCTTCTCGACGTAAGTGACGCCATTCATGATAGCGTATAGCACAGTGACCGGACGTAAAAGGTTGTCCCCATAACGGATTAAAAGAAACTAAGGAGTGCGGTAGAACCGTTCCATCTTCCAAAACGTTTCGGACGGTTCGAAACGACGACGGGCGGGTCCGGAGTCGTTAGTCCGAGGCGATACCGGCGTCGTAGTCGGAGACGGACTCGCCGTCGATCCGGGTGAAGACGGTCGCGAGCGCCGGCCCGGAGACGTTGTGCCAGACGCTAAACAGCGCTGGGATGAGGGCGGCGACGGGATCGAAAAAGGCCACCGCGAGCGCGACCGCGAGGCCGCTGTTCTGTAGCCCGACCTCGAACGCGCAGGCCCGCGCTCGGTCTTCGGTCATCCCGGTCAGGTAGCCAACGCCGTAGCCGGCGCCGAGGCCGAGGCCGTTGTGGAGGACAACGGCGAGGAAGACGACCGCACTCGCGGTGAGGATCTCCTCGACATTGAGCCCCACGACGGCCGCGACGATGGCGACGATGGCGACGACGCTGATCGCCGGGAAGATAGAGAGGCCGGCTTTCGCCGCCGTCGGCGCGTATTTATCGAGTGCCAGACGCAGGAGAAGGCCGGCCACGACCGGAATCAGGACGATCAACACGATCGATTCGGCCATCTCGGCGAACGTGACGGAGATCTGCTCGCCGGCCAGCAGGACGACCCACGCGGGCATCACCAGCGGTGCGGCGATCGTCGTCAGCGACGTGATCGTCACCGACAGCGCCACGTCCCCGCGGCCGAGGTAGGTCATCACGTTCGAGGCCGTCCCGCCCGGCGCGGCACCGACGAGGATCAGACCGACGCCGATCTCCCAGGGCAGTCCGAGGCCGACGACGAGGACGTACGCGATCACCGGCATCGCGATCCACTGGGCCAACGCGCCGATCAGCACGTCTCGAGGGCGCTCGAGAATCCGTCGGAAGTCCGCGGGCGTCAGCGTCAGGCCCATCCCGAGCATGATAATGCCAAGCAGTATCGAGATGTAGTCGCCGATCGGGACGAACGTCTCGGGCGCATACAACGCGACCGCGGCGGCGATCAGCACCCAGACGACGAAGTACTTGCTCGTGACCTGTCCGACCCGTTCCAGTAGTTGAAGATTGCTCACGTGAAATCACGTCGCTTTCGGTGATGGTCGTTGTTCACGGACAGTTCGCGATAAGTCACACGGATCGACGGCGAACCGCTTTTGGGTCAGTCTCGAGTAGGCCTCGTATGGCTCGAGTCGGCTGGTCGGTCTCGGAACGCATCCTTCTGGGCGCCGTGCTGGCTGCTATCGTCGCCGTTGCGGTCGCCGTGACTCAGTTAGCCGTCGGTCCACGAACGCTCGCCGGCGGCACCGTCGTCGTGGGCACGGCGTTGCTCGTGGTGTCGATCGCGCTCCCCGCGTTCTTGCTCTCGCGGTGGCAGCGAGCCCAGGCGCGCCGGTGACACCCGTGTCACCGCTCGAGAGCCGGCGAAGCGGACGCACAACCGAACTCCTATGAACGCGGCGGGCAAAGCCTCGAGGTATGACAAAGCGGTACGTCTCGCTACCCGACGAGGCGGAGACGGGCATGCGCGAGTTCATCGACGAGGTCGATCGACGGCTGGCCGGCGAGGAGGATACCTGTTCGGTCGTCGAGGACGTCCTGATCGATCTTTCGGGCGATCGGGAGGCCTACGACCGCTGGCAGAACGGCGAGTCGATGTCGGCCGCCGAACGCGTCCGCCTACAGAGTTACGATCCCTGTAACACCACCCTCGAGAGCGAGTACTACGCCGAGAAAGACGAGGAGAAATTTCGCCGCTCCAAGCACCTCCAGTGGCTCTGGCGGCAGTTCGACAGCCTACCGATCGCCGACAATGTCGAGTTCGCGCTTCGCTTCCGGCGGATGCTCGCGGACCACCTTTTTGCCGAGTGCGGGGACAACTGCCGATTCTTCAAGGGTATCTCGTTTACCTACGGCCACAACATCACGATCGGCGACAACGTGGTCGTCCACGACGACGTCCACCTGGACGACCGCGGGACGCTCACGATCGGTGACCGGGTCTCGATCTCCGACGGCGCCCACATTTACAGCCACGATCACGATGTCGTCGACCAGACCGCGGTTCGGAACTACCACACGATCGTCGAAGACGACGTGCGACTCACCTACGATTCGATGGTTCGGGCCGGCTGCAAGATCGGCGAAAACGCCATCGTCGGTGCACGCGGCATCGTCCAACACGACGTTCCAGCACACCACATCGCTATCGGTGCACCCGCCAAGAGCGTCAAGATCAAACCCGGCTGGGAAGACGTCGCCACGCCGCTGGAAGACGCCGGCGTCAACCGTCAGGAACAGCGCCGGATCGAGTACGATTTGCCGGACGACCTCGAGGTCTTCGACGAGTTCGGTCGTGACCACTCGCCACCCCAGTAGTATCTCCGGCCCGAACTGTCACGATCGCTGAACCGGGGAATATCCAAGTGTACTGAGAACGTATACCACGCCGATGGAGCTCTGGGGCTGGCTCATCGGTTACGTGGTGCTGTTTGCCCTCCTCCATCTGGTACTATACTACGTCTACGTTCGAGGAGAAGAAAGCGATAGTGCAGGGACGCCGTCGTTTGCCGATCCGAATCGCGCGCAGTCACACTCCTCACCGGAACCCGATCGATATCCGCGGACCGGCGACGAGGTCGGCGATCGAGGGCCGACCGACGACGACCGGGAGTTCGACGGGGAGACGATTCGGTGTCCCCACTGTGGGGCCCGAAACGCCGCGGATCAGACCTACACCTACTGCTGGCACTGTATCTCGACGCTCCGTCGGTAGCGCCCTCGAGAGCGGACGGCCAGCGTTACCGGATCGCCACCCCGTGGCGCGTCCTTTTTGAGCCGTCCATCCCTACCGCTGGTATGACACTGACTGCGGGCGTCGTCGCCGTCCAGGGCGATGTCGAAGAGCACGCAGCCGCCATCGATCGAGCCGCGCGCGAGCGCGGATACGAAGTCACCGTCCACGAGATCCGCGAGTCGGGAATCGTTCCGGACTGTGACCTGCTCGCGATGCCCGGCGGCGAGTCGACGACCATCTCGAGGCTGCTCCACAGCGAGGGTATCGCGCCCGAAATTCGGGCCCACGTCGACACCGGGAAACCCCTGCTCGCGACCTGTGCCGGCCTGATCGTCGCCTCGAGCGACGCCAACGACGACCGCGTCGAGGAACTCGAACTCGTCGACGTGACCGTCCAGCGCAACGCCTTCGGTCGCCAGAAAGATAGCTTCGAGGCCCCGCTCGCGATCGACGGGCTCGCAGCGCCCTATCCTGCGGTGTTCATCCGCGCGCCCGTTATCGACGACGTCGGCGACGCCGAGGTGCTAGCAGCGTGGGACGATCGTCCGGTCGCCGTCCGCGACGGTCCAGTCGTCGCCACCTCGTTCCACCCCGAGTTGACGCCGGATAGCCGCGTCCACGGCCTGGCCTTCTTCGAAAACGACGCTGCAGTGGTTCCGGAACTCGAGGATCACCAGTAGACGCCGTGTTGGAACCATCCAGTATCGGTCGATCCTGACGGTTTTTCGGGCCGATAGCGGGACACGTCTGTACACGGTATCGACGGTGTCGGTCGGACGGCGTCTCAGGTTGACGGTCGTGACGAAAAACGGATAGCGAACGGCAACGTGTGCTGGCGGTGTCAGTCACCGGTGCACGAGGGTATGCCACAGGGCCACAATGAGTATCGTGTTGGTGTTGGGTCGTCGATTGGTATTTGTTCTCACCACCTCGTTTGTTGTATTGGTGTGTCCAACTATAAAGGTTATTGTCGAGGTGATACCTGACTTCACGCATCACATATTGGACGAACGGCCACTCTATTCCGTCTTAATACATATTTCTCCATTATTTCGAGAGTGGGGGGCAGTCGTGTGAGCAACGTCATTTCGCACGACTACCGTGCATGCATACGCGACCGTCCATGTTTTTCTTGTTCGCCCCCATCTATGAGGGTATGCACGCGTCTATCGACGCCGTTCGCGTCGCGGGAACGCCCCAGGGGCCAGTTCCCGTTGTCGTCCTGGCCGTCGACGGCGAGGACGACATCGTCCCCATCTTCATCGGCTTCAACGAGGCGACCAGCATCGCCCGCGGCCTCGAGGCCGAAGATATCGGCCGACCGCTGACCCACGATCTCCTGTTAGACGTCATGGAGGAACTGGGCAGTCGAATCGATCGGATCGTGGTCAACGAGATCGAACAGCGGGTCGGAGGGCAAGGCGGCACCTACATCGCCGACCTGTACGTCGAGACGCCCCGTGGCGAGACCGTCATCGACGCCCGCCCGAGCGACTCGCTGGCGCTTGCAGCCCGAACGAACGCCCCCATCGAGGTGACCGAAGACGTCTTCGCGGACGGTCGAGACGACAGCGAGAAGTTCGACGAGTTAGAAGACATCCGCAACGTCTCCGGTGACCTCTAGATGGATGACACACTCGAAGCGTTGTTCGACGTGATCGAAGACCGCAAGGAAACGCTCCCCGAGGACTCCTATACCGCCTCACTGTTTACCCACGAGAAGGGGGAAAACGCCGTCCTCGAGAAACTCGGCGAGGAGTCGACCGAACTCGTCCTCGCCGCTAAAGACGACGATCGCGAGGAGATCGCCGCCGAAGCCGCCGACATCGTCTATCACCTGCTCGTGCTCCTCTCGATGAAAGACATGGACCTCGAGGAGTTAGAGTCCGAACTCGAGGCGCGTCGGTAGGGCGACTCCCATCGGCACCTGTCGATTGCTGCCGTCACATCTCGCCGAACTGCGGGTCGACCGTTTCGTAGCGTTTTTGCTGGTAGTCGGGAAACGACGCGGTATGACTGCCCCCTGGGAGGAGTGGGATCACATTCTCAAGATCGATCCCGACAAGGAGTTACCCGACGGCGTGACCTACGGCGATCTCTGTGCGACCGGCACCGACGCGATCGAGGTCGGCGGCACGATGGGGATCACCGAGGCAAACATGGAAGCTGTCGTCGATGCCTGTTCCGAACACGACGTGGCGCTCTATCAGGAGCCTTCGAGTCCGGATGTCGTCATCGACAACGAAGCGCTCGAGGGATATCTCATCCCGACGGTGTTCAACGCTGGCTCGCCGTTCTGGATCACCGGCGCCCACAAGGAGTGGGTCCGCATCGACGACGGATTAGACTGGGACCGAACGACGACCGAGGCCTACATCGTGATGAACCCCGACGCCGACGTCGCGACCTACACGGAAGCCGACTGCGACCTCGAGGCCGACGACGTCGCCGCCTACGCCGAGGTCGCCGAACGGCTGTTCGGGCAGGAGATCGTCTATCTCGAGTACTCGGGAATGCTGGGCGACCCGGCGATCGTCGAGGCCGCGAGTGAGGCGACCGACGAGGCGACGCTGTTCTACGGCGGCGGCATCCACGACTACGACTCGGCCCACGCGATGGCCCAGTACGCCGACGTCGTCGTCGTCGGTGATCTGGCTCACGAGGGGGGCGTCGAGGCGGTTCGGGAGACGGTCGAGGCCGCTTCCGACGCCTGAGGATTGGTATTATCGCCGAGCAAGCCTGAAAAAGACAGATTGGCCTAAACGGTTTTGCGTCTCCACTCTCGAGCACTGTGCATGAGTCTCCTCGCGGAGTTCGAGGCGGCATCACCGAACCTCGTTCTCGGGCCGACACTCGAGGCGATGCCGGCGGTTACTATCGACCTCGAGCGCCAGTATGCGGTCGATCCCGAGCAGCCGGTCGCGTTCTGCTGGGTCCGGTGTGCAGAGCCACCACATTTCGAAGCCACCCTCACGACCGACGACACCGTCGATAGCTTCGATCGCGTCGGGACGACCGACGAGTGGGCACTGTATCGGATTCACCGCAGCGACTCCGATGTCGTCGGCGCCTATCGACAGTGGGTCTCCGTCGGTGGCGAGTTACTCGAATGTCGCGCGACCGACGGCCGCTGGGCGGTCGAGATGCGGTTTCCCGACCGCGATGCGTTCACAGCGTATCACGCGTTTCTCGAGGACGAAGACGTGGAGTTCGAACTACATCGACTGGCGGACGGCGATCAGGCCCGTCGCGTCCGAAACCGGGAGTTTCTGACCGAGTCACAGCGGGAAGCGCTCGTCCTCGCCCACGAGCACGGCTTTTTCGACGTGCCTCGCAACACGACGCTCGCGACGATCGCCGACTCGCTCGATATCTCGAATCAGGCGGTCAGCGAACGCCTTCGACGCGGTCAGGGGCGGCTCATCGACGAGTATCTGCTGTAGTGGCCACGCCTGCATTGGGTACTAGGATCGAACCTCGTCGCTGGCTTCGACGAGTTGGATGAGGACGCTGGCAAACAGCGAGTTCGCGCTCCAAATGGCGGTTTCGCTACCATCATCGTCGACAACGCTCAGCAAGATACTGTCGTCGTCGACGAGGACGATCCGTCCCGAGCGCTGATCGTCTACGCGGTGGCCCGGCGGCGACTCGACGGTCACGCCCTCGAGCGCCCCCAGCCGATCTCGAACGTCGTCGGTACGACTGACGACGACGACAGTGCGTCCGGCCGTCACCTGCTGTTCGAGCGTCGTCTTGATCGAATCGGTCACGAGTTCCGGGAGGCGAGTGCCGAAGACGATCCGCTCGTCGGCACCCCGACAGAGATCGACGACCCGATCGGCCACCCGATCGCGCCCGCGGATCGTCCAGATATCCTCGCGGGCCTCCTGGCCCGTCGAGGCCGATTTGACCGCATCGACGTAGTCGAAGGCGCGTTCGCGCTCGCGCTCGAAGCGGGCCTCGAGCGTCGCTCGTGCCTCCTCTAAACTGACCGGGCGATAGCGGATCGGGCTCGATTGCTGGACCTCGAGGAGGCCCCGGTCGGCCAGGCTCTCGGCGACGCTGTAGACCTGCGACCGCGGCACGTCCGCGATGCGGGCGACGTCCCTGGCGGTGCCCGACCCGAGGCGATGGAGCGCGATGAACACCTTGGCCTCGTAGCTGGTCAGGCCGAGCCGTTCGAAGGCGTCGATCGCCTTGTTCTCGTCGGTGGTCACGACTCGTCACCTCCAGGACCGGTGCCGTCGGCGGGGCCCGATCCCGTCTCGGCGCTCCCGTCGGCGTCGGGGACATCGGCTTTCTCCGCCGACGCGTCTCCGGGATCCGCCTCGGGTCTGCCGCCGTCGCTCGCGGTCGCAGCCGGCCGTTTGGCCTGGGTCGAGTCGAACGAGACGTCCGGGCCGAAATAGCGCGTCCAGAGCACGAGCAGGGTCGGCAGGACGACGACGCTCGCGAGGAACGCGTAGGTAATCGTCAACCCGGTGATAATCCCGAACTGTCGGAGCGCGGGGAAGATCGCGAGCGCGAGCGTCCCGAAGCCGCCGACGGTGGTCGCGGCGCTGCCAAGCAGCGCGCCGCCGGTGCCGGTAACCGTCGTCTGCATCGCGTCCCAGACGTTGCCCTGCCGATCGAGCTCGAGGGTGTAGCGGGCGCTGACGTGGATGCTGTAGGCGACACCGAGCCCGATGGTGAGGCTGGTGATCATCCCCGTCAGAACGTTGAACGGGATGCCCGCGAGGTACATCGTCCCGAGGATCCAGCTGACGGCGAAGGCAACCGGCAGCAGGGTCACCGCTCCTAACGTCGCGCTATTGCCGGTCAGCCAGTACGCCGCCGTCAGGAAGACAAAGACCGCCACGAGCGTCACCAGCAGACTCTGGATGACGGTGTCGAAGAGATCCTGTTCGACGATGTGGTTGACGATGGGGTCGCCGGTCGCGATGGCGGTGAGGCCGTCGGTCTGGCCGGCGACCGCGGCGGCGTCCTCGTCGTCGACCTCGCCGTCGTCGGGACGGGTATCGTCCACGTCGTCCACGTCGGCCGGGAGCCGCTCGTCGCCGGCGCCCTCGTCGTCGAGCGTGTTCGCGATGGCTCGCATCTCCGCCGTCGTCTCGTCGACCGGCGCGTCGCCCTCGATCGAGACGACGAGTCGAACACCGTCGTACTCGCCGTCGGACCGGTCGATGACCTGGCTTGCACCGTCTTCGTTGACCGCGAAGAGCTCGTCGTATAGCTCGGTGACGTTCTCGTCGGGAACGTCGTCGCCCGTCGTATCGGCCGCGGTGAACGACTCGTTGAACGACTCGTTTTGGGCGGCGGTCTCTTCCATCACCGATAGCGGCCCCTCGACGTCGGCCTCGCCGTCCGGGAGCGTATAGACGACGCTACTGTCAGCCGCCTCGGTCTGGGCGGTGTCGATCCGCTCTAAGACCCCATCGCCGGTTACGTTCCCCTCGATCAGGATCTGTGTCTGCAAGTCGTCGCGCTGGAAGTTCTCGTTGACGTACTCGAGGTCGTCGGCGGCCTGGTACTCGCCGGGTGCGAGCGGACCGAGGTTCTCGGTCCATGCCGGCGGACTCTCCGCGAGGAAGTCCTCCTCCTCGAAGCTGGTGTCGACCTGGCTCGCCCCGTAGACGCCGCCCGCGGTCAACAAGAGAACGGCCACCAGCAGGATCAGCGGTATCCGTCGCGCGGCGACCGACCCGATCGAGAGCACATCGCTGAATCGGCCCTCACCGGTCCCGAACGCGCGCTTGTGTCGGTCGAAACCGACGTGCTCGAGCAGCGAGTCGATCTCGACTTTCGCAGCGGGAACCAGCGCACCGAAGACGATCAGCGCCGAGAGGATCCCGACGGCGCTGACGACGGCGAACTCACGGATCGGCCCGATAGGGCTGACGAGGTTCGCCAGAAAGCCGATTGCGGTCGTCGCGGTCACCCAGACGAGCGCGACGCCAACGCCGGCCAGCGCGATCGACATCGATCCGCGAACGGTGTCGGTCTCCCCCGGACCGTCGTGTTCGCCCGGCGGGGATTCGGTCGTCCTGTCCGGATGTCTCAGCAACTCGCGTTGCTCGCGGTGGCGCATGAAGACGTGGATCGCGTAGTCGATCGAAAGTCCGATCAGGAGCACGGGCACGGCGACCATCATCTGGTTGAACGCGATTCCCGCCCAGCCCATGAAGCCGAACGTCCAGACAAGCACCGCGACGATCCCGACGACGCCGAGTGCGATATCGAGCGGATCGCGGTAGGCGATCGACAGCGCCGCGACGACAAACGCCAGCGCGAGCGGACCGACGATCGCTAAACTGTCCCCCATCGAGCGATCGATCTCGTCGGTGATGATCCCGATGCCGAAGACGACGTACTCGTGATCGTGGTCGGCCGCGAGTTCACGGATCTCGAGTTGCGTCTCGAGGACGTCGTCGTCGGCCCCGCCCATCTCGAGGTCGGCGTCGCCGACTTCCTGGGTGATGGCGGTCATCCGAGCGTCAGCGTCGGTCGAGCCCGGCTCGTAGTCCGTCGGCATAAAGGCCAGCCCGGGTGCATCGTCGCTCCCGTTAGCGTCGTCCGCCTCGTCCCCCCCGAGCGTGGCGTCGATCGCGTCCTCGAACGCCTCGTCGTCGATCGTCTCGAGCGTCTCGATCTGTTCCTCGAGCGACGGATCGTCGTCGTCTTCCTGCAGTGCTTCCTGGTCCGCCTCGAGAGCTTCTTGGTCCGCCTCGAGCGACTCCTGTTCGTCCTCGAACGCAGCCTGATCCGCCTCGAGCGCGTCCTGTTCGGCCTCGAACGCTTCGAAGTCGTCCTCGAGCTGTTCGTATTCGGCCTCGAGGACGCCCATCGTCGCGGCGGTGTAGATACCCTCGAGGTCCTCGTTCAGATCCTGGTACGCCGACACGGCGTCGGGATCGTCCGTGGTCTGCTCGATCTCGAACAGTCCCGACTCGATCCCGCGTGCTTGCTGGGCCAGCTCCTCGTACTCGGCGGCCTGTTCGTCGTCGAGGGCAGCCGCGTCGGCCGTCTCCTCGAGCATCGCCTCGAACTCGGCCTCGAGTTCGGCCGCGCCCTGCTGGTACTCGGGGTCGTCCTCGTCGGTCGTCGATGCGAGTTGCTCGTACTCGCGTTGAATCTCGCGAGCCTCGTCGATACCCGTCTCGAGGACCTCGCTGCTGGCTTCGAGTTCGGCCTCGCGTTCCCCCAGTTCCGCGCCGCGTTCCTCGAGGGCCTCGCCGCGGTTGGCCAGTTCCTCGCCCCGCGCTTCGAGGGCCTCGCCGCGGTCGGCCAGGTTCTCACCGCGTTCCTCGAGTTCGGCAGCGTCTTGCTGACTGATCGCGGTCATCGCGACGATGTTCTCGACGCCCGTGATTGGATCGTCGTCGGCCAGCGTCGCATTGATCGACGCGTTGTTCTGAATCGTCTGCTGGAACTCGAGAGCGTCGATCAAGACCTCGCGCTCGAGGACGTTCCGGTCCTCGGTATCACCCCGATGGATCAACTGGACGCTGGTCGTGTTTTCGGCGTCCTCGAGCGCGAACCGATCGTCGATGTCCTCGAGGGCCTGCGCCTCGGGCGAGTCGCTTTCGAACTGGTCGAGCGAGGAATCGTCCTCGACCAGCCCCATCCCCGCGCCGACGAGAGCGGTCGTCAGCAACAGGGCGACGAGCACGATACGAGCGTGTCTCGTGACGAATCCGGCGATACGATTCGGCAGACTCATCCGATCACCGACGGCGACCGTCGATCGAAGCGAGCAGGAACCATCTGTTGTTACGATCCTACAAAACGGTCGCTTATACTTGTTAGGATAGTTACCTTAACGTGACAGTCCGCGAGTCCAACAGCTCGCGACGTGGTGTCGATCAACAGCGATACCGGGAGAATTCCGAACGGGACGGGGAGGAATCGACTACTCGCCGATGGTGGCTCCGGCGTCTACGACTCGAGGGCGGCCCGAAATCGCTGTTCGTGAACCGGTCGAAACACCTCGTCGGTGGCCTCGAACGTCGAGGGATTCCAGAAGCGGGCCGCACTCGCGTCGCTGCCGGCAGTCGGTTCGCCCTCGGTCTCGGCCCGATCGACGACGTAGTGGATCGTCACGACGTGTTTGCCATTACGTGGGGCCAAAGTCGCGGCATCCAAAATCTCGAGGGCGGCGGGGTCGACCGCGACGCCCGTTTCTTCCTCGAGTTCGCGCGCGGCGGCGGCTTCGGGTGCTTCGCCGACTTCCATGTGGCCGCCGGGTAAGGTCCACTCGCCGACGCCCGGTGGGACGTCGCGTTCGACACAAAGAACGGCCGACGCCGCACGGTCGACGACGGCGACGGCAGCACACGGAACAGGCGTATGCCAGACAACTTCCTCGCAAGCTGGACAGTGGGTTCGGTCTCGGCCCTCGAGTGTGATCGTCTCGAGAGCGGATCCACAGCGAGGGCAGAACTCGGCTGGACGGCTGACCATTCGTCTCCATCTCCGGGTCCCGAGTATCAAAGGGTTTTGAGTCCGGATGCCCCGAACAGGTTCAAAGCGTTTTGAGGCCGCTGCCGGTCAAGGGAACGACGGCGTCGGCATCGGCATCCAGCGTCCCACGCTCACGATAGCGCTCGAGGGCGGCGGGAGCGACCGCACACGTCGGCTCGACGTAGAAGCCGCCGCGGTGGAGTCGATCGAGCGCGGCCTCGATCCGATCGCCGCCGACCGAGATCGCGTCACCGTCGGTGACCTCGATCGCCTCGAGGATCTCCTCGCGGCGTGCGGGAGCGTCGATGGCGATACCGTCGGCGATGTCGGTCGGCTGGCCCTCGGCGGCGTCACCATCGATCGCATCGACGATCGGCGTATGGCCGGCTGCCTGGGCGCCGAGCAGTCGGGGCATCTCGTCGACGAGACCGGCCTCGTTCAACAGCTGAAAGCCCCGATATGCGCCGAGAAAGAGCGTGCCGTGGCCGATCGGGAGGACGATCGCGTCGGGAACGGTCCACTCACGTTGAGCGGCGAGTTCGAACGCGAACGTCATCGTCCCGTCGTAAAACGCCGGGTTCCAGGCGTGGCTAGCGTACCAGCCGGGACCCGTCTGTCGGGGTGCACCACCGTCCTCGCCACCCGACTTCGCCGTCGTCCCGTGGGCCGATTCTGCCCCCATCTCGGCAGACGAGTCAGTTTCGACGGCCTCGAGACAGGCGTCGGTGACGTCCTGGCGCGTGCCATCGATCCGGACGGGCCGGGCACCTGCACGCTGTATCGCCATCAGTTTCGACTGTTTGACGTCGGCCGGAACGTAGATGTCGGCCTCGAGGCCGGCACGAGCAGCGTAGGTAGCGATCGCCGCGCCGGCGTTGCCCGAGGAGTCCTCGACGACTTTCTCGACGCCGAGTTCGACGGCTCGCGACAGCGTCGTCGTCGCGCCGCGATCCTTGAAGGAGCCAGTCGGAAAAACGTACTCGAGTTTGAACGTCGCGTCCCAGTCGGGAGCGTCGACGAGCGGTGTAAAACCCTCGTGAAAGGTGACGTGGGGCTCGATCGGCAGGAACTCGAAAAACGTCCAGAGACCGTCGCTGGTGTCGATACGCGACAGCGGCAGGGGATCGCCGTCGGGAAGCGGCCGCTTGGCGAACTCGAGGCCGCGACCACAGCCACACCGCCAGGGTTCGTCGGGCCCAGCGTCGTACGTTCGCTCGCAGGCCGGACAGACGAGATCAGCCGTCATCAGTACGAATCGACATCGGTACCGACCGAACAGACGTACTCGCCGGTCGCGACCTGTGGCAGTCGTCGGGTCCGCCAGAGAATGCCGTCGCTGTCGGCGGTGATCGTTGCCTTCGGCTCGCCAAAGGGTGTCGTGATCTCGAAGATCGTCTCCCCGCGGGTGACGCGGTCGCCGAGCTCTTTGTGGAGGTCGACGAGTCCGCCGGCGGGCGAGCCATACTGTTCGAAGCCGTTGGCACGAGTCTGTCGGTTCAGATCGACCGATCCCTCGAGGAAGTCGTAGTATCGAAGCACGTTGAAGACGCCTGCGACCCCCTTGCGGATACTCGCCTCGTCCCAGCCGATTGCGCCGCCGAGTTCGGGATCGACGGTCGGAATTCCCTCGTCGGGGCCGACGCGTGCGAGTTGGCCGTCCGGTCCTTTCTGATCGAGAACGTAGCCACAGCCGAAGGCCTTCGCGAGTTCGAGACACTCGTCGTAGAGGCGATGGCGCCGGCCACAGCGAACCCGAACCTCGTCGAGCATCCGACTGGTCGAGCCCTGGTGGAGATCGAGCACGAGATCCGCACGCGTTGCCGCGTCCATCGTCGCGGCGGCGATGCGCTCGCTCGAGGTCCCGGTCTCGTTGCCGGGATACGTCCGATTCATCTTCGTATCGTCGATCGGGTTCCGATGTTCGGCCACCTGAAACGCGTGGTAGTTGACGATCCCGGTAATCAGAATCGTGCCGGCGATGTCGGCGGGATCGAGCCGTGGAACGGCGTGCCTGACGACGCCGAGCCCGTTCAGTTCGTCGCCGTCGCTGGCTGCCTGCATGTACAGCGTCTTTCCCGGCCGATCCCCGTTTATCACGGCGACGGGGAGACCGAAGGGGCTCCCATCCCGGGTCTCGCCAACCTCGAGACGCCCCGTATCGATCTCGCCGGGTTCCGCGCTCGCCGTTCCGAGCGTCGTCGTCATGTCCGTCACGACGGACCGATCCACTATTATACTGTCCTTTGACGCCGGCCGGCACAACGGTTTTGGGCCAACAAGCAGGTGCGCGGTTACTGATACGTCGGCAATCGAGCCGAGCGCTCGGAGCCCTCGAGAAACGGCAGTTCGGTGACGGTCGCCGGAACGTCTTCGCCGTCGACACGCACCGTCAATTCGTCACTCTCGAGCCCGTAGCCGACGAGTGCGAGCGCGATCGTCTCCTCGAGTAGCGGACTCATATCGGCACGGGTCACCTCGCCGACGCTCGCGTCGCCATCGAAGACGGCTGCGCCCGACTCGGGGGTCGGTGGCTGTTCATCGTCTGCAGCTGCGTCAGCGCCGCCTTCGAGCGTCAGCCCGATCAGTCGCCGGCTCGGTTGCCCGCGATTTTCGACGCGGGAGACGACCTCCTGGCCGACGTAACAGCCTTTGTCGAAGTCGAGTGCGACGTGGAGCCCGAGCACGTTCGGGATCTGTCCCTCGAGTTCGGTCGCAAACAGCGGCGAGCCGGCCTCGAGACAGAGCCCCTCCCAGGTCCGGTAGCCGAAAGGGGCGGCGTTCAGTCCCTGGGTCAGGAGCGTATCGTAGACGGCTTCGGCCGCATCCGCGCTACAGATCACCTCGTAGCTCTCCTCGCCCGCGAGCCCGTCGGTGCGGATGGCGGTCACGCCCTCGTCGCCCATCGTCCCGCGGACGAACGAGAGCCGCTGGTCGGGCGAGGCCGCACCGTTGAGTACGCTCGCGATCTTCTCGGTCGCCTGCGGGCCGACGACCCGAAAGATCGCGTAGTCGTCGGTCGCGACGTCGATCTCGACATCCTGGATGAAGACCTTCTCGGCCCACTCCTCGGCCAGCGGCTCGGCTTTTTCCGGCGGGACGAACAACAAGAGTCGCTCGCCCGCGTTGTAGACGTAGAGTTCGACCTCGATGCCGCCCTGCGGGTCCAACACGAGGGCATAACAGCCCTGCCCGTCCTGGGACGGGACGCGATTCGAGACAACGTTGTCGACGTACTCGAGGCGATCCTCTCCCTCGACGACGACCACGCCGTAGGCGGCCTCGAGCAGCCCGACGCCGTTGCGGACCGCCCGCCGAGTCCGGTCGGGTCGGCCGTAGTGCTCGACGATCCGTCGGCCGCCCCGCTGGGCGAACGTGGCCCCGTGGTCGGCGTGTACCGACTCGATGACGCTCATGCATGGTCACTCGAGCCTGAGCGTATCAGGCGTTTCGATTCGGCCACATCAAAAGGGAAACCGGTCGCGAAGCCAGTCACCGATCGACTCGGATTCCTCGTCGTCAGGCGTCGGTGCCTCGGGGACGACGCGCTCGTCGGGTTTGATAACGGTCTCCTGGCCGCTGGGATCGACTTCGATCAGATCGTCGGATTTGAGCGTCGAGAGTGCGGTCTCGAGGTCGTCGATCCCCACTTCGACGGCCGCTCGCAGCTCGAAGACGGTCATCCCCTCTTCGGCCCGATCGACGAGGGCGTCGAGTACCGCCACCTCGGTCCCGTCCCGGTTTCGGTACTCCGGCTTTGCTTTCATCCACGACACACTTCGTCGAGGCAGGATTTGACGTTTGTCGTTCGACGACGCCCCCGGGAATCACCACGGTCGTCGGCAGCGGCACGTTTTTTATACCCTGACTCGGTACGGTGGGACAATGGTCCTGCGATGTTCGCTGCTCGGCTGCGACTACGGTGACGCCGAAGTCGACCGCGAGCGCGAAGAACGGGGCAGCGAGGTCGTCGTTACCGTCCAGGAGTACGAGGAGTGTACCCGCTGTGGCGACCGACACGTCATCAGCGAGAACACCGAAGTGACGAGTCTCACGACTGGAACGGCCGACGACACGCCCACACCCCCAGACGCCGAGCCCGATCCGGCGGTCGAACAGCCTGACGCAACCACCCCCACCGACGAGGACGTGATCAGCCACGCGGACGAGCAGTCACAGACCGACGCCGACGGGGCAGCGGCGACACCCGACGACGTCGAGGACGCCGAATTCATCGATGCCGACGAACCCAACGAGGGAGACGGCGTCGTCATCGCGGACGCCGAACCCGATGCCGGGGCGGCCCAGACCGATCGCGCCACTGACGCGGTCGCTCACACCGACGGCGAAGTCGATCACGGCGGCGACGAAACCGACCCCGCCACCGACGACGGCGAAATCCTCGAGGACGAGGAGACGGAGCCGCGCCAACGAAACCACGGCGAGTGGCCGGATTCCGAAGATGTCGGCCCGCCAGCCGACGCCGCCGGCGACACGGGTTGGCCCGAGGACGAGTCCCCGATCGAGGACGACCCCGCCACCGACGACGGCATCGTCCTCGAGCACACCGAACCCGACGACGATTCGACGACGGGGTCCACCGAAATCGTCGACCCGGACGCCGAGTCGACCGCCGAGACCACGGCGGATCCGGGATCGGGTATCGAACGTGACAAACCGGCACCGACGCCCGGAACGACCGACCCCACCGCCGACGACGGCCCGACTGAATTCTACTGTCCCCGCTGTGAGTTCGCCGAACCGAACGACCGCGGCTCGCTTCGCGCCGGCGACATCTGCCCCGACTGTCGCAAAGGGTATCTCGGCGAGCGGCCCGTTCGCTGATCGCCGTCGGTCGAAACCGCCCCGGTGAAAGAACATTCCCTCGAGTCGCCGTCGCACGGGGGGCACGCCCAAACTTATATGGGTGTTGACAATTCTGTTGGGTCGACGGAATCCATTGGCGGTCCCTCAAGAATCCATCGCTTGAGCAGCGTACGACGACGATGAAAAGAGGTAAAGACCCCGCCGTGTATCTCCAATCCATGAAGGAGTACAAGATGCGTCGCGGTGAATATCTCGAGGAGCGAATCCCCGATATGGAGGCCACTGTCGAGGAGTACTTCGGGTCGATTACGGCCACCCAGGAGTTCAAGGGCAGCGATCTCTTCGTCATCGAGGAACCCGACAACCCCGTCTTCGAGAAAATCGTCGCCGGTACCGTCGAGTAC
This sequence comes from Salinadaptatus halalkaliphilus, assembly GCF_006543045.1. Taxonomy (GTDB): domain Archaea; phylum Halobacteriota; class Halobacteria; order Halobacteriales; family Natrialbaceae; genus Salinadaptatus; species Salinadaptatus halalkaliphilus. The sequence goes on from NZ_RBZW01000021.1 coordinate 72,032, forward strand.
TCCGGCAAGAAGGACAAACTCGGCGTCGAGTTCCACGAACGCGACCCCACCGAACTCGGGCCTGACGAACTCGAGGCCGCCGGCGAGGCCGTCGACGCGAAAAACGACTTCCTGCTCGAGGCGACCGGTCGCGACGCCAAGGCCCGCCGTGACTCGATGAAACGCTCCGTCGAGGACGATCCGGACCACGACGTCGACGCGTAAGCCGCTCGAGCGATGGATCTCTACTCGTTCCTGTTCGCGACGGCCGCCGCCCACGTCGGCTTCGCCGTCTTCGTCGCGGGTCACGCCGCCTTCACCGACGAGGACGCCGGTAACTGGCCCTACATCACGCTTGTGCTGGGTCTCGCCGGCGTCGCGGGGTACTTCTTTTACGACGAGCTATCCGATTCCGGCAACATATAGGGTTCAAAACTGGAATCGATCAGCTCATACGGATTGCTGTAACGATTTACCGGCGCAACCGCCGCCCGGGTCGCAGTTGCGCCGGCAATGACTTACAGTAAACCGTATCAGGCCAGGAAGACGTGGCGCGGTCGGTCTGCGAGGATGTCGCGACCGTAGTCGACGGTCTCGGAGAAGGCGTCGCTGCGGAAAAACGCCATGGCGTCCTCGCGGGAATCCCAGCGGCTGGCGATGAACATGTCGTTTTCGTCCTCGCGATTGGCCAGCAGGTCGGTCTTTCGGTGGCCGTCCATATCTGCGAGCGCGCCGGTGACATCGCCGAAGGTGGTTACGAAGTCCCCGCGGTGGTCTGGTTCGACGGTGTAGAACATCCCCATCGTTCCCCACGAATCAGCGTCGTCGTCGCCTGCTTGCCGAACGATCTCGGGTAGATCGGCGAGGAATCCAGCCGCCGTATCCGCGGCGCGTTCGGTTTCCCAGAGGCTGACGATCGCCGTCTCGGTGTCTTCGTCCTCGTCGTGGGACACCTCGCTCGCCTCGTAGACGGCCGTCTTCACGTGTGTATCGTAGTGATCGAAGTTCGTCCGTAACCCCTCGACCTCCTCGAACAGGTCGTCGGGGTCGGCCGCCGAGTAGAGCACAACCGCGTGGACATCCTCGCCGTGAGGTTGGCCCGCGTAAACGCCGATCTCCTCGAGTTCGCTGCGGACGTCCTCGTCCTGTCCCGGTGGCCCGCCCGCGTCACCGTGAGCGTGGTCGCCCCCGTGGTCGCTCGAGTCGCCGTGGGCGTGACCACCGCTCTCGCCGTGAGGGTGTCCGTCGGCGCCGTGGGGGTGGTCGGCGCCACCGTGTGGATGGTCGTCATTCTCGGCTGGGACGGCTTCGCCGGCCATGTAGGCCCCGAGATCCGAGGCGTCGAATCGGCGGCCGACGTGGAACCGGCCGAACTCGGCGTACTTCGAGGTCGAGGGATCAAAACGCATCTCCGCGAGCAGATTCTTGATGTTCGCCGGATCGTTGGCAAACAGCGAGACGCTCCACTCGTCGTCGTCGAAGCCGATGCTGCCGGCGGTGATCTGACTAACCTTACCGCCGTAGCTGCGGCCGATGTCGCCGTGAGAGCTCATATGCTCCGAGCGCGTCTCGAAGGGCAGGTCGTACCAGTTGTACTCGGGGTCGCGGCGTTTTGCCATCGGGTAGAAGTTGACGTACTCGGCGTCGGGTATCTGGGGATAGAGTTTCTGCTCCAAGTAGCGTGCGAGCCCGGTGTCTTCGACCTCCTCGTCGTCCTCGAAGTAGGCCTCCGTGACGTAGTCGGACACTTCGGCGACCGAGACGTAGGAGTCGCTGCGCTCGGTGAACTGGGCGAAAGCGGTCTGATCGAACCGACGGCCGATCTGCTCGATATCGGCCATCGTCGGGCGAATGTGCATGACCAGCAGATCCGTCTCGTGACCGAGCATGGCGAACGTCGCCGAGTCGCCGTCCTCGGCGTCCGCGACGGCCTCGCAGTCGGCGAGGAAGGCGGATCCCTCCTCGAGGGCGCGTTCGCGGACGTGGTCGGGGGCCTCGCGCCAGGCGTCCCAATCGACCGTCCGGAAGTCGTGCAGGATATACCAGCCTTCTTTGGTTCGTGGCGGCGTCCGTCGTTCCATACCGGTGGCTAGGGAGCCACCCGATAAGAAGGAACTGCTTCGAACCCAACAGATAGGAACGAGAACCGCCACAGCAACCCGACACCGGCCCCGAGGCCCACGACGCCGGAATTGCTGGTGGCCGAAACCCTTTACGTTCGCCCGTTTAAATCACGGTCGACCATGCGGAAAAGTGGGCCGCCGAAAGGACTCATCGCCTATCTCGTCCTCGAGCTACTCGAGGAGAAACCGCGATACGGCTACGAGATCCTCAAGGAGATTCGCGAGAGCAGCGGCGGCCACTGGGAACCATCCTACGGCTCCGTCTACCCGATCCTCTACAAGTTCGAGGAGGAAAGCTGGGCCGAGCGCATCGACCGCGAGGACGAACCCGACCGGAAGTACTTCGAACTCACCGATTCGGGCCGCGAGGAGTTGGCCGACCGTCGCGAGAGCTGCACCGAGAAAGCCAGCGAGTTCGCCGACATCATACTGGGGTTTTTCCACGTCTACGCAGCCTTCTCGACGGACGACCGGTTCGACATTCCGGAGCGCGATGGCGAGTGGCGATTCGACGAGACGTTCAGCGCCTGGATCGTCGAACAGATGGTGCGCCACCACGAACAGTACTTCGAAACCGAGTTCGACCGCATCGAGGCGACCCCGGAGACGTTCTACGATCGCCACGGCGTCGATCTCGAGGAGTAGTCGGCTCGAGCCGCCCACAAGCGGCCAGACATCGACCTCAGCCGCCAAGCAGGCCAGGTGCAAAGATCATCGCCAGAAAACTGACCAGCATCGTCAGACCGATCGTCGTCGTCACCATCCGGACCATCCCTCGGGTCGCGTCGATCGGGAGCCGGGAGACGACCGCCTCCGTGCTGGTCCGAAGGATGTGTCCGCCGTCGAGCGGGAACGCCGGGATGCAGTTGAAAAAGCCGAGCTGGACGTTGATCCAGCCGGTCCAGAACAACAGGTTCGCAAGGAGGAAGATCGTGCCGTCACCGAGGGCGGCGAGCGAGCCCTGGACTTCGTAGAAGTTCTCGATGCCACCGGTAAAGCCCGCGAAATTGAACGGCAAGACGCCGATGACGCCGATGATGGGCAACACGAGGGCGATCCCCATTTTCCCGAGGAACGAGTCGGTGATGGCACCGAAGCTACCGTCGCCGTTGCCCCCGAGGACGGCGAGATACTCGTCGGCGGGATACAGCTGGATGCCGAAGGCGTCCGCTGAAAAGCCGGAGATACCGGCAATATCGAAGTAGCCGACGGTCCCGCCGCCGGTCAGCTGACTCCGCTCGCCGAGGGTTACCTCGTACTCGACGTACTCGCCGTCGACGTAGCCGCCGACCGTGACATCGTCGCCCGGATCGGTCGTGCCGACGATCGCGTGCAACTCGTCCTGTGAGTGAACGCGCTCGCCGTCGAACGCGGTGACGATGACGTGTCCGTCGACCGGCGCACCCTCGTTCGCGAGGGGACCGTCCTCGGCGATCCGCACCAGCGCACCGATCGGCATCTCGCGCTCGTCGATCCTGTCACCGGTATCGATCTCGAGGGTCGCGGTGTGGTCCTCGCCGACAGTTCGAACGAGTTCGTCCTCGGAGCCGACGGGTTGCCCGTTGACGGCGACGATCGCGTCACCCGCCTCGAGACCCGTCATCTCGGTTTCGGCGGCCGAGGTGACGAGCAGCGATCGGTCGACATCGACGGTCCGTTCGCCGTCGAGTTCGACCGTGACCTGATCGCCCGCCGCGGCCTCGAGTTGGGCGCCGAGATCGTCGTTGTCCTCGACGGTGACGCCGTCGACAGCGGTGATGCGATCGCTCGGTTCGATACCGGCGTCGTCCGCGGGCGTGCCGGGTTCGACGCCGCCGACGGCCGCGCCGGGAGCGATGGCGATCGAACCGGCGATCGGTCCAAACAGCAACGCGAACGCGATGATCGTCACCGCGAAGTTGTTCGTTACGCCCGCGGCGAACATCCGCGTTTTCCCGCCTCGAGAGGCGTTCTTGCTGCTTTCCTGATCGGGTTCGACGAACGCCCCGAATGGGATGATCGCGAGCATCGCGATCCCCATCGAGTCGATGTCGATATCCTCGACGCGACAGAGCAGGCCGTGACCGCCCTCGTGGACGACCAGGCCGACGAGCAGGCCGAAGACGATGCCGGGGGCTGCAGACAGCGGGAGGAAGTCGTTGACGCCGGGGATCACCAGCACGTTCCGGGGCTGGTGGACCGAAGTCGTCGGCTGTGGCGAGGACAGAGCAGCGAGGCCGGCAAACAGCAGGAGGCCGAACATCGCGACCATGACGACGATCGCGATGCCGATGCCGAAGTTCGCCCAGGCTCGCCAGAATCGTTCGGGACCGGACAGCCAATCTAAGAACTCGCGGCCGCGTTTCGTGTGGAAGGTGAGGATCGGCCCCTGCGCGCCGACGTAACTCGGCAGGAGATCGGCTCGCCGGAGGGCGATGATCGCCCCCCAGTAGACGGCCAGACCGATGAGAACCCAGGTCAGCGTCTCAGAGCCGTAAATTTCGGGAACCGACAGCGCGGCGGGGAAACCGGATTCCATCTACCCCTACTCAGAGGGCGGTTCTCAAATGGCTTTTGTCTCTCAACGCTTTCGGCGAAGTCGGTCGACGACAAACGCCTGATCGACTTTCGCGAGGAAGGAGCCGAGTTTCGGGCCCTGTTGTTCGTCGAAGAAGAGCCGGTAGCCCGCGGCGAAGAAGTCCCCGACATCGATGTCGTGACGTCTCGCCATCTCGTAGATTTCGCCCTGCAGTTCCTCGGGGTCCTCGCTGCCACCCGCCTCGACGAAGTCGGCCAGTTCGTCGAGGGCCGCCTCGGTCGCTTCGTCGAAATCGTGGGCGGGAATCTCGCCGCGTTTGAGTTCGTAGTCGAACTCGTTTTCGGTGCGGCGCGCCCAGTTTCGGGCCTGCTCGACGCGTGCCAGTGCCCCCTCGACGGCCCACTCGGGGGCGTCCTCGGGAACGTGACCCTCGCGGCGGGCGATCTCCTCGCGCAGGTCCGGATCGTCGGTCATCCCGAGCACGGCGGCGAACGTGTAGGGTAATCGAACCCGCTCCTCGCGCGGTTCCTCGACGAGGAGGGGATACACCCGCTCGGCGAACGCCTGCTCGTCCTCGTCAGCCTCGATCTCGCCGAAGTAGACCCGCTCGAGGCGGTCGAACTCGTCGACGAGCTGGTCGAGGCGTTCGATACTGAAGTCCCGCGCTCGCGATGGGTCCTTCGCGAAGAAGTATCGCAGCACCTCGGGCTCGATCAACTCGAGGACGTCCGAGACGAGGATGACGTGGCCCGCCGACGAGGAGAAGGGCTCGCCCTCTAAGGTGAACCACTCGTAGACCATCGGCACCGGCGGCTCGATCTCGAGGACGTTTCGGGCGACGTCTTGCCCGCTGGGCCAGGAGCCCTCGGCGTGGTCCTTGCCGAAAGGTTCGAAGTCGACCCCGAGGATCTGCCACTGGCCGGGCCACTCGAAGCGCCAGGGGAGTTTCCCCTCGCGGATCGACGCGGTGCCCTCGTGGCCACAGCCCTCGATGGTCTGGTCGCCGGCGTCCATATCGGTACAGCGGTAGTCGACCGTGCCGACCTCGCCCGCGTCCAGATCCACGCTGGTGACCGTCTCGGTGATCTTGCCACAGGCCTCACAGATGGGGTTGAACGGCACGTAGTCGCCGTCGGCGTCGACCGTGTCCTGATACTCGGACAGCACTTCGCGTGCGCGCTCGCGATTCTCGAGGACGTGTCGGGTCACGTCGTCGAACGCGCCCGACTCGTAGAGATCGGTGTTCGAGCGCAGTTCGATCGGGACGTCGACGGCCGCGGCGCTGTCAGCGATGATGGTCGCGAAGTGGTCGCCGTAGGAGTCACAGCAGCCGAACGGATCGGGGATGTCGGTGTAGGGTGCGCCGAGGTTCCGACCGAGTGCACCGGCGTCGACGTCGCCGAGGTCGACGAGGTTCCCCTCGAGATCACAGAGTTTCCGCGGAAGGCCGCGCAGGGGATCGCGGTCGTCCGCGGTAAAGAGCTGCTCGACCTCGTAGCCGCGCTCGCGAAGCACCTCGGCAACGTAGTAGCCCCGCATGATCTCGTTGACGTTGCCCAGATGGGGCACCCCCGAGGGGGAGATGCCGCCCTTGATCACGATCGGTTCCGCGGGATCGCGCTCGAGAATCCGATCGGCAACCGTGTCGGCCCAGAACGCGTGTCGTTCGTCGTCCTCGCGCTGGAGCGTGTAGGGGGTCGTCTCGGATAGGTCGTCGCTCATTGCTCGTTTTGGGCCCAGTAAGTCGGTTCCTCGCCGACGCCTTCGGGAACGACATCGGTGCCGTCGTGGTCGCCGAATCGAACTGCACGCGCGATTCGGTCGGGATCGGTGCCGTCCAACACGATCGTTCGCATCCCCGATCGCTGGATGATTTTGGCGGCCAGCAGGTCGACGGGTGCCGAAGCGCCGGCGTTCATCTCGAGGCCGGCGATGACATCGACCAGCTCCGTCGCGGTGAGGTCGTCGTACTTGGTCGCGTCGTCGGTCTCGTTCGGATCGTCGCTGTAGACGCCGGGGACGCTCGTCGCGTAGACGAGCAGGTCGGCGTCGACGTACTCCGCCAGCGCGGCGCCGACGGCGTCGGTCGTCTGGGCCGGCGCGACGCCACCCATGACCGACACCTGCCCCTGCCGAAGCGCATCGCCAGCTTCCTCGTAGTCGTTGGCCGGCGCGGTGACGGTGTTCTCGCCCAGCGCGGCGATGAGTAGCCGAGCGTTGAGTCGCGTGACGTCGATCCCCAGCTGATCGAGTTCGATCTCGTTGGCACCCAGATCGCGTGCGGCCCCGATATACTCACGAGCGACGCCGCCGCCCCCGACGACGGCACCGACGCGACAGCCGTCCGCGACGAGGTCTTCGACGACGGCCGCGTGCTCTGCGACCCGATCCGCGCCCGGCTCGGGCACGAGCACGCTACCACCGATAGAGACGACCACTTTCATACTAACCCGGTGTAACCGGGTCGTTCTCTTAAGGATTGCCAACTTGCCGGCGACTGTGACGGGTTCTCGGTCCGACCGTGTCTCCCGCCCCCGAGCGATCGATCCCCGACAGCTACAAAGACCGACCGAGTCATACGTGAGATATGCACGTACTCGGTATCCAGAACCGCGACGCGACCCGCGAGACACTCGAGCGCGTCGTCGATCGGGTCGTCGATCGCCTCTCGCGAGAGGGACGCATCGGCGTCGTTCGCTACGATGCGACGATCGCCGACGGGACCCACGCGACCCACGACTCGACCACGCTGGGGGGCGATGTCACCTACGATCTCGGCGCCGACGGCGACTGGACGGCCAGCGGTACGGGGTTGTCCGTCGGCGACGCGCTCGACCGGTTAGCGCCGACCTGCGAGTTCGCCGTCGTCGTCGGCGTCTCCCGGCTGCGGTATCCGACGATCCACGTCGGCAGCGACGGAGAGCCGGACGCCGACGACGCTGGGACCGTCCTCGCGACCGTCGATTCACCCGCCGAACTCGAGTCCGACGCACTCGTTACAGCCCTCGCGGAGGCGGAGCCACACCGAACCCTCGAGTCCCTCGTCGCCCGCGTCAAGCGCGAGCCAACGGCCGATCGGTCGGGGGCGATCGCGACCTTTACCGGCCGCGTCCGCGCGAAAGACGACGACGACGACGCGCCCACGGAGTACCTCGAGTTCGAGAAGTACGACGAGGTCGCCGACGAGCGCATGGCCGCTCTCGAGCGCGATCTCGAGGCTCGAGCGGGCGTCTTTGCGGTGGAGCTGTACCATCGGACGGGCGTCGTCGAGACCGGCGAGGACATCGTTTTCGTCGTCGTTCTCGCCGGCCATCGCGAAGAGGCGTTTCGAACCGTCGAGGACGGGATCAACCGGCTGAAAGACGAGGTTCCGTTGTTCAAGAAAGAGGTTACCGTCGAGGACGAGTTCTGGGTGCACGATCGACCGTAGCCATACGTTCGTCTGACGATCGGCTGAAACTATCTGAATTGATGTTAACACAGAAAGAGTATTAGACGTGAATTATATCGCTGATATAATGAGTTAGAGGCGGTTTTAAAACTTCTCCCGGCCTCTCGTCCGCTCGTAAAACCTATCGTAAATGTGAATAAAACTTTCATTACCGGCCAGTTCGTTGAATGCAATCGAAAATTCCCGAACCAACCATCCTTTATAACATATCTCCTCTCAAAGCCGAGATTGCGATGAGCACGACAGCCCAACCCTCCACGGAAACCAAGGAACGCCGCCTGAAACGCTACCTGCGCGAACGTGCAGAAGACGGCGAGCTGTACTTCAAAGGCAAGTTCATTGCCGACGAAGTCGGCATGTCCCCCAAAGAAATCGGCGCGCTCATGGTCAAACTCTCCGAATCCGCGACGGAGCTCGAGGTCGAGAAGTGGTCCTACACGAGCGCGACCACGTGGCGTGTCGAACCCGCATAACGCTCGAGACGACTCGAGTACGCATCGCTGTCGATAATCACCCGATCGGACCGTCCCGTCCGGTGTCGGCGCGTGCGAACGCCATCCGGCACAGCCGTGTTCTCCGTTTTTCTGGCACTGATAGTACAGTGACTGCAACGGAGACAGGCGATTTATACGCACAGCCACGGAACCACCGGTGATGGACGACCGCGCCGTGTCCGGATACGGCAGGCCACGGACCGACGTACTCGAGGATGGGCCGCCGCTCGAGCGGATCGAATCGGTGTTTTCGGTGTACGAGGTGGATCGTGACGAGGATCAGTTAGTCTACTACGGCGACCCGCAAGTCAACCGCGACCAACTCATACAGGAGCTGTGGCCCGCGTTTCGCGACTCCGGCTACGAACCGCGACTCGGGACCCGTCGCGGCGAGTACGTCCTCGTCGCCGAACCGACCTCGGTCGGCATCGACGGAATTCCCTGGACGAACATCCTGCTGTTCGGACTGACGGTCCTCTCGACGCTGTTTGCCGGATCGATGTGGTATCACATCGATCCGTTCGCCAATCCGACCGAGATCTGGCGGGCCTGGCCGTTTTCGGTCGCGATCCTTACCGTCCTCGGGGTTCACGAGATGGGTCACTACGTCCTGAGTCGGTACCACGAAGTCGACGCCTCCCTCCCCTATTTCATTCCCATACCGACGCTCATCGGGACGATGGGCGCAGTCATCAAGATGAAAGGACGAATGCCCGACCGCAAAGCGCTGTTCGACATCGGCGTCGCCGGGCCCCTCGCCGGCCTGGTCGCGACAGTCGGTGTGATCGTCGTCGGCCTTCACCTCCCGCCGGTGACCGCGCCCCAGTCGGTCGTCGACCACCCCGATGCGTTTCGGATCGTGCTGGGGCATCCTCCCCTGCTCGAGGGGCTGGCGACGGCGTTCGACCAGCCGCTGTACCGCGACGATCCGGCGACGAGCGTGAACCCGGTCGTCGTCGGCGGCTGGGTCGGCCTCTTCGTCACCTTTCTCAACCTGATCCCGGTCGGCCAACTCGATGGCGGTCACATCCTCCGGGCGATGGCCGGCGAGTACCAGCCGACGCTGGCAGCGCTCGTCCCCGGCGGGCTGTTCGGGCTCGCGGCGTACCTCTACTACGTCGCCGATGTCGGCATCAACTCGGTGTTCATCTGGCTTTTCTGGGGCGTTTTCTCCGCCGTCATCGTCTTTGCCGGCCCAGCACGACCGATCAGAGAGGAGTCACTCGGCCTCGGGCGGCTCCTGCTGGGTGCGCTGACGTTCGTCCTCGGGATCCTCTGTTTCACGCCCGTCCCGATCGAAGTGATCGTGTAGCTCTCGAGGGGAGTCTCCCGGAGGATGCCGAACGAGAGCCGTAACGTCCGAACGACGTCTCATACGGATTGCTGTAACGATTTACCGGCGAAACCGCAGACGGGTCGCGGTTTCGGCGGTAACGACTTACAGTAAACCGTATCATACATGGGCGCGTGCATATGGCTCGCTCAGCCGTGCGTGTACCCGCTGTCGGCGAGGGTCTTGCCGTCGAGGGTGATCCCCGCTTCGCGCTCGACGACCGACCCGATCGGCGAGACCGCCACGTCGGTGTCGGATCGAACGTCCGCGAGAGCGGCCTCGGGCAGCGTGACGACGAGTTCGAAATCCTCGCCGAACGTCGTCGCCAGTTCGAGCGCGTGGCCCTCGTCGTCGTCGATCTCGCGAACGACGTCGTCGATCGGCACGCGATCGGAATCGATCGCGAAGCCACAGTCGCCGGCCTCGCCGAGTTGGTGGAGCGAGCGCGCGAGACCGTCGCTCGAGTCCATCATCGCGCTCGCGTGGGGCGCGAGTGCGAGGCCGGCGTTGATACGGGGCTCGAACCGGAAGAGTTCGTTCGCGCGCTCGAGCGTGGGGTCCGCTGTCTCCGGAGAATCGGTCGCTCGAGCGAACAACTCGAGGGCGGCCGCGCTGCGACCGAGCGTGCCGGTGACACAGACGATGTCGCCGACTCGAGCGCCGTCGCGGAAGACGGGAGCGTCGGTCCGACCGATCGCGGTCGTCGTCACGGTGAACTCCCGGTGGCCGTCGAGGTCGCCGCCGACGTAATCTGCGTCGACGAGATTGCAGACATCACGCGCGCCCCGGACGAACGCGAGCAGTTCCTCGCGATCGAATTCGGGGGCGGCGTAGGCGGCGACCGCAGCGCTCGCTCGAGCACCCATCGCGGCGACATCCGACAGCGACGCACCGACTGCACGCCAGCCAGCCGTGTAGCGACTCGTACCGGGCGGAAAGTCCGTCTCCTCGTGGAGCATATCCGTGGTGATCACGAGGTCCTCGACGACCGCCGTGTCGTCGCCGACCGCCTCGAGTTCGTCCGCCAGCAGCGACAGGGCCGCCCGTTCGTCCATACCCCCTCGTTTCGACTCGAGGGCGAAAAACGGTCCGGGACGGAACAGTCGGGCGGGAACGACGACCGCCAGCGCGGTGACGGTCGTCGCGGCCCGTTCGCGACCCCGCGTGACGCCGGCGACGAGCCGATACGATGGTCTTAAATGCCGCGGACGGAAACGAAACCCCAATGGCTACGATGTACGACGTTCCGGCGGACGACCTTATCGAGGCGCTCGCCGACGACCTCGAGGAACGCCTCGAGGAGCCCGACTGGGCACAGTTTGCAAAGACCGGTGTCGACCGCGAACTCCCACCCGAACAGGAGGACTTCTGGGCGACCCGCGCCGCGAGCCTCCTGCGCAAGGTCGCCGACCGCGGACCGGTCGGTGTCGAACGACTCTCGACCGAGTACGGCGGTGCAAAGGGCGGCTCGAACCGCTATCGCGTCGCCCCAGACAAGCGTGCTGACGGCTCGAAGAACCTGATCCGAACGATCCTCCAGCAACTCGAGGACGAAGACCTCGTCGAGACGGCCGAAGGCGAAGGCCGACGCATCACCGCCGAGGGCCAGAGCCTGCTCGATGACACCGCCGGCGCCGTTCTCGAAGATCTCGACCGTCCGGAACTCGAACGCTACGCGTAGACGACTCGCCGTTTTCGACGACCGACGCCTCGAGAGCGACCGGGACGAGCGGCCCGCTCCGAAATCATTTTCCGCTGGGCGACCGAACTGACAGACAGCACTATGAGCGGCTCACCCGACGAGGAAAAACTCGAGGAGCTTCGACAGCAGAAGATGGAACAGCTACAGGAGCAGGCCGAATCACAGCAAGGTGGCGCCGAACGGGAAGCCGCCCAGCAGCAGGCTGAAGCACAGAAAAAAGCCGTCCTGCGCCAGCATCTGACCGACGACGCCCGCAAGCGGCTCAACACGGTCAAGATGAGCAAACCGCAGTTCGGCGAACAGGTCGAGCGACAAGTCGTCTCCCTGGCCCGGAGCGGCCGCATGCAGGGCAAGATCGACGACGAGAAGATGAAACAGCTCCTCCAGGAGCTAAAGCCCGACTCGAAGAGTTTCGACATCCAGCGGCGCTGATGGAGCTTGGACTGCTCTACAGCGCCGGCAAAGATTCGACGCTCGCCGCGTTGCTCCTCGAGGAGTTCTACGATGTCACGCTCGTAACGGCTCACTTCGGCGTCAGCGACGACTGGCAACACGCTCGTACGACAGCGACCCAACTCGAGTTCGACTTTCGCCGACTCGAACTCGATCCCGACGTTGCCCACGAGGCCGTCGAGAAAATCCGGTTGGACGGCTTTCCCCGAAACGGTATCCAGCACGTCCACCAGCACGCGTTAGAGCGACTGGCCGACAGCGAGTTCGACGCCATCGCGGACGGCTCCAGACGCGACGACCGTGTCCCGACCGTTTCCCGTGCCCAAGCCCAGAGTCTCGAGGACCGCCACGGCGTCGAATATATCGCGCCGCTGTCGGGCTTTGGCCGGACCGCGGTGGATCAACTCGTCGACGCCCACCTCGAGGTGACCGTCGGCCCGAGCGAGGAGATCAGTCGCGCGGATTACGAGGCGGAGCTGCGGACGCTCATCGCCGACGAAGACGGGCCAGATGCGGTCAGGGAGCTCTTTCCGGACCACGAGCAGACGTACGTGACCGGTATCCGGTGATCGGTCGCCGTCGATCGACCGACCAGGCGAATCGTGTGATGGTGATTTAAGCGATTGCAGTCACATCTACACGCAGGTCGACGCATGACGACGGCATCCGACGGGATCGACGTTCTCTACGTCGGTGCCGACGACGCGAATCCCCCGCTCGAGTCGTTTCTCGAGCGCGACGGCGATCAGTTCACTCTCCATCGAGCCACGACGATACCGGCGGGGAATCGCCGCCTCGAGACCGACGCCGTCGAGTGCGTCGTCTGCGAGGACGACCTGCCGGGCGCGACCGGGCTCGAGTTTCTCGAGCGGAGCCGCGATGCGATCGGCGAGCGGCCGTTCGTGTTGATCGGTCGGCAGACGCCGCCGTCGGAGGCGTTCGCGGCCGGTGTCACGGAGTACGTACGATGGGATTCCCCCGATGACGCCGCCGTTGTCGGCAATCGCGTCCAAAACGCCGTCGAACGCACCCGGGCGAAGCGCCAGCAGGAGGCTCTCCAGTCGGTCTCGAAGCGGAACGACCACGAGCAACGTCTCGAGACGTTGCACGAGACGGTTCGGCGGCTGATGACGAGCGACATCGAACGCGAGGTCGCGACGGTTACGACCGACGCAGCGCGGGAGATCATCGATCTCGAGGTCAACACGGTCTATTTCTACGACGAGACGGCGGACAGGCTGGTGTCGGCGACCGAGACACCCGAGGGTCGCGATCTGTTCGACGAGTTTCCGACGTTCGACCGCGGCGAAGGGCTCGTGTGGCAGGTCTTCGAATCGGACGAGCCGATGATCTTTGACGATGTCAGCGAGCACCCCGACAGCTACAATCCGGAGACGCCGATCCGAAGCGAGATGATCCTCCCGCTTGGCGACCACGGGATCTTCATCGCGGGCACGACCGAAGACAGTGCGTTCGACGCCAAAACCATTTCCCTGGCGAAGATCCTGGCCCGCAGCGTCGAGACCGCCCTCGATAGCACGGCCCGTCGGCACGAACTGCACGCCCAGAAAGAACGCCTTCGAGAGCAGAACGATCGCCTCGAGGAGTTCTCGAGCATCGTCGCACACGACGTTCGAAACCCGATTTCGGTCGCGACCGGTTACGTCGAACTCGCGGCCGACGAGACCGACGATGTCGAATCCGAACTCGCGGCAGCGCGTCGGGCCCTCGAGCGATCGGAACGGATTACCGACGACCTGTTGTGGCTTGCCCGATCAGGCCAAGCGATCGGCGCTCGAGTCGAGACGAACCTTGCCGACGTCGCGGAAACGGCCTGGAGGCACGTCCAAACCGACGGCGCCAGTCTCGAGATGAACGGCGACCGACTCGTTCTGGCCGACCGTGATCGACTCAGCCAACTGTTCGAAAACCTGTTTCGAAACGCGGTCGAACACGGCTCGACGGACGACGACGGACCGCAAGGCAAGCACGATCCGCTCGTTCGCGTCGGGACGCTCGAGGACGGCTTCGTCGTCGAGGATACGGGACCGGGTCTGTCAGTAGCGAATCCCGACACCGTATTCGAGTTGGGCTACACGAGCGACGACGACGGGACCGGCTACGGGTTGTCGATCGTCGAAACGATCGTCGAGGCCCACGGCTGGTCGATCGCGGTGACCGAAAGCGACGAGGGCGGGGCGCGCTTCGAGATTACCGGACTCGACTCGCAAACGAAAGGTTAGAAGGGTGCCCTGGGCGAACTACCGTTCATGTACGACCGGATCAAGGGCTTTCGAGACGTCTATCCCGGCGAGATGGCCGCCCGGCGGGAGACGATCGATACGGTAGAAGACACCGCCCGCCGCTACGGCTTTCGCGAGATCGTGACACCCGCGGTCGAGCGCGCCGAGATGTGGACTGACAAGAGCGGCGACGACATCGTCGACGAACTCTACGCCTTCGAGGATCAGGGCGGGCGCCACGTCACGCTGACCCCCGAACTGACACCGACCGTCGCCCGGATGGTCGTCGCCAAACAGCAGGAGCTCTCGAAGCCGATCAAATGGTTCTCGACGCGGCCCTTCTGGCGCTACGAGCAGGTCCAGCAGGGCCGCCAGCGGGAGTTCTACCAGACCAACGTCGACATCTTCGGCTCGAGCGAACCCGAAGCCGACGCCGAGATCCTGGCGTGGGCAGCCGACGCCCTGACCGGCCTCGGACTCACCGGCGACCACTTCGAATTTCGCATCTCCCACCGGGACATTCTCGGCGGCGTCTTGGAGAGCTACGACGCCGATGTCGATACCGAGGACGCGATCCGCGCCGTCGACAAGTCGGACAAGCTCTCGGCGGCGGAGTACCACGACCTGCTGGTCGAGGCCGGCCTCGACTACGATCAGGCCGCGGCGTTTGACGACCTCGTCGCGGGCGGCGACCTCGAGGCCGTCCGGGTGTTCGCAGACACCGAACGCGTCGACGCTGCGGTCGAGAACCTCCAGAACGTCCTCGCGGCCGCCGAGGACTTCGGCGCACGCGAGTACTGTACGATCTCGCTCGAGACGGCTCGCGGGCTCGATTACTACACGGGCGTCGTCTTCGAGTGTTTCGACTCCGCGGGCGAGGTCTCGCGATCGATCTTCGGCGGCGGGCGCTACGACGACCTGATCGAGAGCTTCGGCGGCCAGCCCACGCCCGCGGTCGGCGTTGCCCCCGGCCACGCCACGCTACCCTTGCTCCTGCAACGGGCCGGCGTCTGGCCCGCGGAGGAGGTGACGACGGACTACTACGTCCTCCAGATCGGCGACACCCGAACCGAAGCGGCACGCATCTCCCGCGAACTCCGCGAGCGCGGCCACGTCGTCGAGACCGACATCGCGGGTCGCTCCTTCGGCTCTCAGCTGAACTACGCCGACTCGATCAACGCCGAGACGGTCGTCATCGTCGGTGAGCAGGATCTGGAAAACGACGAGGTGACGATCAAGGACATGGCCTCCGGCGACCAGACCCAGGTGCCGGTCGAGACCTTCCCCGGCGATCTCGAGCGCCCGACGTTCGACGACCTCGAGTGAGCACCGGGGCGCGTACGCCTCCCATCCCGCGACCGGGGTCGCCAATGCCTGCGCACGAAGCTTCAATATCGCGTATCCACTGTGTGGAATCGATGCCAGAACACGACCCAGGCGGATTTTCGGCCCTCATCGGGCTCGAGTTCACCGAGGTGAGCGAGGGATACAGCCGCGCAACGCTGGCGGTTCGAGACGAGTTGACCAATCCGAACGGCGTGTTACAGGAGCAACAGGAGAATGCCCACGACTTTAGTCGTGCGGATGAATCCGTCACTGCTGAAGACAACCACGACACTGTTGCCCAACCGCAATCCCAACGTTTACACTACTAGAAACCTACATTTTAGATGTGAGCGACCGACCACAACGCACGAACGAGTACATTGCCGAACCCACCAGTGACCGGTATCGGCAGTGTCTGTTCGAGTGGTTGGCCGCCCACGCCCCCTTGTGGAACCAGATCAACTACCGACGCCGGCAACAATACTTCGACGAGGATGGCGACGTCTGGGACGCCGAGTACACTAACCTCTACGACGACTACGCACCCATCCTCGGCAAAGCCACTTGTCAACAGGTCGCCCGCAAAAACAGCGAAGCGTGGCGAAGCCACTTCCGCCTCCTCAACAACTACCACGACGGCTCCAACAATACGGTGACCGAAAAACCGTCCCCGCCGGGGTATTGGGGCAACCGTGACGACGGCTACGAACTTCACGGCCTCGTCCGCAACGACCTCTACACCCTCGACTGGGACGAGAAACGGAGTACGTTGGAGTTCGGTGTCGGTGACGCACTCGAAGAGAAATACGATTTCGAGTATCAAGAACGAGTCACACTCGAAGTGCGCGGGAATCCACAGTGGGACGGTGACGATAGCAGGTTAGAGCTCGTCTACGACGAAGCGGCAGACAAACTTCGTGTCAAGCATCCGGTTCGCATACGGCCAGACAGATTGCAACAACAGCGATTGGATGCCGTCACCCACACACTCCACCCGGAGAACACGACCCACACTGCTTCGATCGACGTGGGCGCGAACAACACCCTCGCCATCGTCACCACCACCGGCGAAACCACTGTGTATCATGCTCGTCCGGAATTCGACCGGTTCCGCGCGTTGTCCACACGGATTGCCGAATTGCAGTCACAACTCCCCGACGATCGGTACACGAGTCGGCGCATTCAGCGCATATACGATGAACGTGGTGAAAAACGCGATCATAGCCGTGATGCGGCGGTGAAACACGCCGCAGAGTGGCTCCTTTCGCGCAACGTGGATACAGTGTACGTCGGCAATCTCACCGACGTACTGGGCACACACTGGAAGGCGAGTGTGAACGAGAAGACGCACGCGTTCTGGTCACACCGCCGGTTAGCTGACCGGATTGAACTCACATTCGGGGATGTTGGCATCGGCGTTAAAGCAGTGAGCGAACGCGATTCGAGTAGCGAGTGTCCTGAGTGTGGTAGCGACGACGTTGTTCGGGATGGCGACGAGTTTCGGTGTCACGACTGTAGACTGGACGCGCATAGTGACGTGACGGGGGCGTGGAATCTACTCCAATCAGAAGTGGGGCCGATGGCACGGCCCGCCGCCCTATCCGCTGGACGCGATAGGGATTCACCCGTTAATGGGGCGTACTGGGAGTGGGATGGACACGACTGGATACCCAGGAGTTTTGGGGAACAGTCGAGCCCGACCGACCAAACCAGCATCGGCGAACCCGCAAGTTCACAGCCGGGGTAATCTGCTGGCCGGATTGCCCACGGAGGAATCCCACGACTTCAGTCGTGTGGAGGATGTCAAACGGCGCGGCTGCCTACGCGATGGCCGATTCGGGGATGGGCGCTGCACTCCAGTCCGAACTGGACCCGGACCAGCGGTGTGCGACCATCGAGATCAAGATCAGCTACCTCGAGCCCGTGACCGACGGCGAACTCACCTGCGAGACGATCGTCCTGCGACGTGGCGGCTCCGTGGCCTTCCTCGAGTCCGAAGTCATGCAGGACGAGACGGTCGTCGCCAGCGCGAGCGGTTCGTTCTCCATCTTCTCGCCGTGATCGGCTGTTTGGCAGCCGAGCGCGGATCCGCCCGGCGCAGGCCCTACCGTTAACTACGACGGTGGTGTACGCCGCCCGATGGCCGACACCGACGACCGTCCGAACGTCCTGCTCGTGCTCACCGATCAGGAACGGTACGACCTCTCGGAGCCCGACGGAGCGCCCGTCGAGACGCCGACCATGGATCGGCTCTCGAGCGAGGGCATGCGGTTTTCGCGAGCCGTCACGCCGATCAGCATCTGCTCGAGCGCCCGCGCGTCGCTGCTGACCGGGCAGTTTCCCCACGGCCACGGCATGCTGAACAACTGCCACGAGGACGACGCGATTCTGGCGAATCTTTCGCCCGAAATACCGACGTTTTCCGAGGCGCTCGAGGCGAGCGGATACGATTGCACCTACACCGGGAAGTGGCACGTCGGGCGCGACCGGACGCCCGACGACTACGGCTTTACCTATCTCGGCGGCAGCGACACACACCACGACGGCATCGACGAGGCGTTTCGCGAGTACCGCCAGGAGCGAGGCACACCAGTCGGCGAAGCCGACCTCGAGGAAGAACTCTACACCGGGGACGATCCGCGCGATGCAAGCGACGGGACCTTCGTCGCTGGGAAAACGCCGATCGACGTCGAAGAGACCCGCGCCTGGTTCCTGGCCGAGCGAACGATCGAGGCGCTCGAGGCCCACGCCGGGACGAACGCAAACTCGAGCACGAGTGACTCGAGCGGCGACGGCCCGTTCTTCCACCGCGCCGACTTCTACGGCCCACACCACCCCTACGTCGTCCCCGAGCCCTACGCCTCGATGTACGACCCCGACGACATCGAGCCACCCGACAGCTACGCCGAAACCTACGACGGGAAACCACGAGTACAGGAGAACTACCTCGCCTACCGCGGCGTCGACGGCTTCGACCGGGAGCTGTGGGCCGAAATCGTCGCGAAGTACTGGGGGTTCGTCACGCTGATCGACGACCAACTCGAGCGGATCCTCGAGGCGCTCTCAGAGTACGGGCTCGCCGAAGAGACCGTCGTCGTCCACGCCTCGGATCACGGCGACTTCGTCGGCGGCCACCGCCAGTTCAACAAGGGGCCGCTGCTGTACGACGACACCTACCGGATTCCGCTGCAGGTGCGCTGGCCCGGCGTCGTCGACCCGGGCTCGACCTGCGACCGGCCGGTCCACCTTCACGACCTGGCCCCAACCTTCCTCGAGATCGCAGACGTCGATATTCCGGACTCGTTCCACGCCCGGAGCCTCCGTCCACTGCTCGAGGCCGGCGGCGATCCCGACGCCGAACCCGACGACTGGCCCGCGTCGACGTTCTCGCAGTATCACGGCGACGAGTTCGGCCTCTACAGCCAGCGAATGGTCCGCACCGAGCGCTACAAGTACGTCTACAACGCCCCCGACGTGGACGAGCTGTACGACCTCGCGTCCGATCCGGCGGAACTGCAGAACCTGATCGATCATCCCGACTACGAGGCCGTGCGACGGCGGCTTCGCGACCGACTGATCGCGTGGATGGACGACACCGACGACCCGAACCGAGCGTGGGTGCCCGACGTGCTCGAGCGCGCGAGATAGAAGCGTACGTTTACGACGATCAAGCAGCTACCACCTGGTATGAGCCGCGACACCGACCCACGGAGGGCCGACTGATGGTGCGAGACGACGGCGAGCAGCCGGCCGACCTCCGCGAGCAGGCCGCCGAGTACGAGGCAATCGCGAGCGCGCTCGAGGACCTGGTCGTCGAACTCCGGGACGAACCGATCCGTGAGACGCGACTCGAGGGGTTGTTCGACGAAGTGACGACGAGCGATCCCCGGATCTGGAATATCGTCACCGCGTTCATCGACGTCGAGGACGGCGAAGCGATCGTCACCGACGAGTCGAAATTGGCCGAAGGCTCGTGGGCACCCGAGATCGTCGAGGGCTGCGATACGATGGTCACCCTCGAGATTCAGCGCGGGCTGATGCCGGACGATTTCGAGTATCTCGTCGGCAAGAAGCTGAGCGATCGCATCGATGAATTTCGCGAGGACGCCGCGAAGGCCGAACAGCGGGCCGCCGAACTCGAAGCCGAATAAGAACGGGTGTCTAGCACGCAGACAGCACAGGTCCACCTACTCGAGGACGAGTGTCTCGCGTTCGAATTTCCCGGCTGTACGCGAGCCGGTGCTCTCGCGGTCGCTCGAGTCCTCGGTCCCACTATCGCCCGAACGCCATCGCCACGACCCGATATCGAGGGGCGACAGCGAGACGATCAGATAGGACCGATCCGGCCAGGTCGCCGCCTCGGCGTCGGTCTCGCTCGGCCGCGGCGGGCCACGGGGATGGCTGTGATAGAAGCCGACGATTTCTTCACCCCGATCCTCGAGTCGCTCGAAGATTGCAAGTTGCTCCTCGGGATCGATCCGGTAGCGCGTCCGCGGGTGGTCGGCGACGTTGTCGGCTGGATACTGCGATCGGACACGGCTCGAGTCGGGATCGAACGAGCCACCGAGGACGCCACAGACCTCACGAGGGTCGCCCGTTCGAGCGCGCTCGAGGATCGCCTCGCGGAGGTCGGACGGAAGAACGAGCGTCGGTTCGGAGCCGGTCATCGCTCGGAGCGGGCCCGCGTTTCGCGGTCATCGCCGACCCCCGTCTCGAGAGCGTCGAACGGGACGGCGACGGCCGCGAACGACGGCGGCGGCGTCTCGTCGTCGAAGACGCTCCTCGAGCCGGGCTCGTCGGCAGGGCCGCCGCCAACAACCGAGTCGTCGAACTGATCGGGCTGGACGATCCGCGCGAACGCCTCGAGCGTCTCGACGAGTCGCGGCCCCGGCCGGTTACTGTAGTGGTCGCCGTCCATCGCCCAGACGCGATCCTCCTGGACGGCAGTGAGGTCTTCCCAGCCGTCTCGAGCGGTGAGATCCGTCCGGTTGGCGGCGGTCTGTTCGAGATCGAACCCGCAGGGCGCGACGATCACGACTTCGGGATCGTAGGCGCGGATATCGGCCCACTCACGCGGTCTCGAGCGCTCGCCGACGTCGGCCAGCCCGTACTCGCCGCCGGCCCACGCGACGAGTTCGGCGGTCCAGTGGCCCGCGATCATGACGGGGTCGGTCCAGTCGAAGACGGCGACGCGCGGACGCTCGTCGACCGCGAGGTCCGTCGTCCGCTCGCGGACGCGGTCGATTCGCTCCTCAAGGGTCGTCCGAACCGCGCGCGCTCGTTCTTCGCGGCCGGTCGCGGCGCCGATTCGCTCGATGTCCGCGAGCACGTCGCCGACCGTGTGCGGATCGGTCGTCAGAATCTCGGGGTCGACCTCGAGGTCGGCGACGGCCTCGGCGATCACGACCTCGTCGACGGCACAGACGTCACACATCCCCTGGGTGACGATCAGGTCGGGGGCGAGATCCGCGAGGGTCTCGGTGTCGATATCGTAGACGGCGCCGTCGTCGGCGTCGAGCACCTGCGCGTCGATCTCGGCGCTGTCTCCGTCGGCCTCGATCCGCGAGCGAGTGATCGACGGCGCGAACGCGACGGCCGCTGGCGGATAGTCACACTCGTGGGAGACGCCGACCGGATCGAGACCGAGCGCGGCGACGATTTCGGTGGCCGAGGGCAGCGTCGTGACGACGTCCATCGGTCACTCGACGAGACGCTCGATTTCGGTCACGAGAATGTCGCTCGCGCCGGCCTGCTTGACTTCGGTGATCGTCTCGAAGACTGCCCGCTCGTCGACGACGACGTGGACGGCGACCGTCCCGCTGGCGTCCGTGCCCTCCTCGTCGGCGATGTCCATCACCGTCGGCCCGCCCATGCCGGGGATGACGTCTCGAACGTCCTCGAGTCGATCTTCGGGGACGTTCATCATCAGGTAGCGCTTGCCTTCGGCCTGGACGACCGACGCCAGCGCCGTTCTGACCTCCTCGATTTTCGGCTGCTCGAGAACGTCCTCGCGAGCGAACAGCCGAACGGAACTCGCGAGCACCTCCTCGACGACGGCCAGGCGATTCATCCGCAGCGTGGTCCCCGTGCTGGTGATGTCGACGATGGCGTCGGCCATCTCGACGTGTGGCGTGAGTTCGGTCGCACCCGAGACCTCGACGATGTCGGGCTCGACGCCCGTGTCGGCGAAGAAGTCCCGCGTGACGTTCGGGAACTCGGTGGCGACGGTTCCGCCCTCGAGATCTGCGATGCCCCCGATATCGCCATCCTCGGGCGCTGCGAGGACGAGCCGACAGCGGCCGAACTCGAGGTCGAGCAGTTCGGCGACGGTCTCGACGCGAGCCTCCCGGACCTGGTCGTAGCCCGTGATCCCCATATCGGCCGCGCCGTCGGCGACGTACTCCGGGATATCGGCCGCGCGGGCAAAGAGCACCGAGACGTCGGGATCGACGGTGTCGGCGTAGAGTTTCCGATCCGCACCGTTCTCGAGATGGAGCCCCGCCCGCTCTAAAAGATCGATCGTCGGCTCGTGCAGGCGGCCCTTGTTGGGAACGGCGATTCGCATGTGGGTCGTGTTGGTCGTCATGCGGGAATTGTCTTTCTATCCCGTCGATCCTCGTCCGCCACGACCCGCTGTCTTCGAACGGTAGCGATTGTGGCAAAGGGATCGGGCTCTCGAGTATTGATACGTCTCGGTCCGAAGGGTTAGACGGATCACCGACGTGACGGATATTGCAGCGATTTCCGCGAGTGCGCGACGCCACTGGGCGGACGGCCGCGGCAAGATCTTGCTCGCGGTGTCTGCCGGTTGGTTCCTCTCGATCGGCGTTCGACAGGCGTTTCCGGTGTTGTTGCCACACCTACAGACGGCATACGGGCTGACGCTGACGACCGCCGGCGCACTGCTGACCGTGCTGTGGCTCGCGTACGCCATCGGGCAGCTACCTGGCGGAATGCTGGCCGACCGGATCGGCGAAGGAACGACGATGGTCGTCAGTTTGAGCGCGGCCGCCGGCAGCGTCACGTTGATCGTCCTCGGCGGCCCGACGATCCTGCTGTTCGTCGCGACCGGGTTGTTCGGGTTTACCACCGCACTGTTCGGCGTCGTTCGGCTGAGTTCGCTTTCGGATATCTACCCCGACCAGGTCGGGACGGCGATCGGCATCATGTCCGCCGCGGGCGATATGGGCAACACGCTGTTGCCGCCCATCGCCAGCGTCCTCGCCGTCGGACTCGCCTGGCAGTTCGGCTTCGGGTTTTCCATCGCGCTGTTCGCTCTCGTCGCCGTCGGCGTCTGGATCGTCGTCCCAAGTCGCACGTCCGATCGGACGTCCGTCTCGTCGCCGTCGCTCGAGGGCGCCCTCGAGACGCTCTCGCAACTGGGGACGCGGGCCATCCTGCTCATCACCGCCGTTCAGGTCGTGGCAAACGCGGTCTACCAGGCGTTTACGGGCTTCTATCCGACGTACCTGATCGAGGTGAAGGGGCTGTCGCCGACGATCGCCAGCAGCCTGTTTGCCCTGTTTTTCGGGTGTGGGATCCTCATCAAGCCACTCGCCGGCTCCGCGTACGATCGCGTCGGCGCTCGAGGAGCGTTGTTCGTCATCCTGGCCGGGTCCGGGATCGCACTCGTCGTCCTCACCGTCGTCGAGCAGTTTTGGGCCGTCGTCGGCGTGACGGTGCTCGTGAGCATCATGCTCGGGGCGGGGACCGTCATCCTTTCCTATATGACCACCGCCGTGCCCGACGCCATCCAAAATACGGGGCTTGGAACACTACGGACGGCCTACATGACCATCGGCGCCGCCAGCCCGGTCATCTTCGGCGCGGTCGCCGACCGCGGCTTCTTCGACGAGGCCTTTCTGTTGCTGGCCGCCGTTATCGGCCTTGCACTGCTCGCGCTCGTGTGGCTTCCCGAGCGGTAGTCATCCCTCGAGGCGGGGACGAGGTGGCTCCGAGGGAAGGGCAGACGACGCTCGAGGTGCCACAGGGCGCTCACATACGCTCGAGGCGAGCGCTGTAGAGAGTCCCACCGTATTCGAAATACGCCCAGTCCGAAAAACGGGGCCCGTCGTCGGGCCAATCTGCCGAAATGCCGAGCCGATCGAGTATCGCCTCGAACGCGTCGGACGGCGGCGGTGTCTCCTCGTATCGAGCCGGTTCACGCCGGCGCGTGATCGTCTCGACGATTTCGCGTTGCTCGTCGGGAAGCCTCTCGGGATCGAACGTCGTCTCGAGCGACTCGTTTTCGATGGCTGCCCGGAACTCGCCCTCAGATTCGTAGGCGAGGGTCGCTTCGTGGATGATTTCCTGGGTTTCGACGGCGGCCTCCTGGGTTCGTACGCGAAACAGGACGGATTCGTCCTGCCACTCGAGGTGGACGTACTCGAACGGCGCCTCCGGAAGGAGTGGGGTGTCGTCTGCCCCATAACGGTGGAAGACGTGACCGCGATCGGCCGGCGGCTCGTCGGAGACATCCTGTGGCCCGTCCGAGCGCAGCGGGAATGCCGTCGAGAGCGCGTTCGCCGCACGCGGCGAGTCGATCCCCGGAACGTTCTCTGGGAACTGATCGTACTCGAGAACGATGTCGTCCGCCGACGGCGAGGCGTCCTCGAGCAGTTCGAACCAACAGATCCAGCGCGGTCGCTCGACGCGGTCGCCCTCGCGGGCATCGATCCGATAGACTGCCTCGTCGCGCTCGGCGTAGACCGGATGCTCGGCAGCGGGTGAGTGAAGCGCGAAACCGGCCGTTCGACGGGTCCCGTTCTCGAGCAAGTCGGCCAGTAGTTTGCGGTCGTGTGCCGCGTGAAGACCGGACGGCTCCCAGCGAAATGCCGCGTCCAGCGAGCCCTCGATCCGACGGCCGTCGAGACGATACGTCGCCTCGTCGTCAGCGGGCGCGGTACTCACACAGCCACCGAGGGTCGCGACCAGGGGGGCTGCGAGGAAAGAGCGGCGAGAACGCCCGCTGGAGGGGATAGGAGGGCGACGGGCGGGATCATTTGCCATGCTCGAGTAGAGCGAACAGACTGGTAAAAGTGTCACGGAGCGTGAGTGAGAGCGTGGCGCGATCGTCGCCGTGCGACGGGAACGGCTACAGCAATCCGTCTTCTTTCGCCAGCAACAGCGCCGACATCGTCGAGTCGTTTGCCGGCTGTTCGCGCGAGCGTTCGATCGCCTCCCCGACCGGGACGGTCGTCACCTCGAGGAACTCGTTGTTGTCGAGTTCGCGCTCGCCGAGTTCGAGGCCCTCGGCCCAGACGACGCCACGATCGTGGCGAAGCACGCCGGTCGCGACGGCGTACTCCTGGAGTAGGGCCGTACTCGAAGGGCGAAAACCGGTCTCTTCCTCGAGTTCGCGGGCCGCTGCGGTCGTGTAGGACTCGCCGTCCTCGACGATACCGGCGGGTAACTCGAGATGAGTCTCGCGGATCGCCGGCCGGTACTGCTCGACGAACAGCAGGTGGTCCTCGTCGACGGCGTCGCCACTCGGTACCGTGGTGTCGCCGCTCGAGCCGTCGGTCTCGATCTGCTCGAGCAGGTCGCCGCCGATCCGAGCCACGACCACGACTGCGGGCGGGAGTTCGGCCCAGTAGTACCGTTTCTGGGTGCCGTCGGGCTGCTCGAGCAGATCGTGACCGCCATCGTACCAGGGCGTCTCGTACTCGATGGCTTCCTCGAGAACCGTCCACTCGTCTTGCGTGGTCATACCTGTTCGCTGGAACGCGAACGGCTAATACCCTGACGGAAGCCGTCAGACGAGTTCCCGATAGAGGCGACCGAAGGCCTGTCGGCGCAGCGTCGCGATCGCGGCGTCCTCCTCGTTCTGGAAGGTCGCTGCGACCGCTTCGCCCTCCGGGCCGGCGTGCCAGACCACGTTGTCGACGTTCTCGTGGCCGACCATCATCACGTCGCCGTCGTAGTCGGCCACCCACTCGTCGTACGCTTTGCGGGAGCCGACCCGCACCTCGAGCAGGCTGGCGAAGAGCGCGTCTCGAGCCGTCTCGACGACGTCGCCGGTCACGCGCTCGTCGTACTCCTCGTGTTCGAACTCCATCGCCTTGGCGACCTCGCGGACGACGGTCTGGGCGGCGGGGCCGACCGACTCGTACGCGTCCTGTGCCTCGGCGGCCGTCTCGAAGGAGAAGGTTCCTACCGTCTTCATACGCGAGTGCTCGAGCGGGCGGTAGTTACGCGTTTTCGTTCGGCGATTCGTCCGCGGCCGCCTCGGCGTCGCGAGCTCCCGCTGGATCACTCGATGTCCCGTCGACATCGCCGTCCTCCGAGTCGGCGTCCGCGTACATCTGCTGGGTCAACTCTCTGGCCTCCTCGAGAACCCCCTCGGCACCGGCGCTGAGATCACTGCGTCCCGGCTGGCGCGTCTGGCGGGCGAGGTCGTCCTCGAGACCGGCCGGCCGGCCGTGGTCGTGGGCGGGACCCTCGTCGAAGTCGGGCGTGTCGATCTCGGATGCGTGCTCGCTGACGAGTTCCCCGAGTTCCTCGGGCGTCTGCTCGTCCCAGTTGGGGACGTGTTCGTCGAGCCACTCGAGGTGGTCCTCGCGCCCGAGCGACGCGGTGACGGCGAGGTGATTGGCGAGGTGCACCGCGTCGGCCTGTTCGGATCCACAGACCGGGCAAGCGTATCCCATACAAAAACGCAGGGGCTCGGGCCCTAAAACGACCACGCACCGAGTCGATCCAGCGGGGCAGGCTCGAGCGACGACGGATCAGCGGATCGGCGGGCCGGAGGGGAACGACGAGCAGGTTTTCGAGGGCGTGGAACCGAGCGAGCTGCCGGAGTCGACATACTCGAGCACGGCCTGATACGGTTTACTGTAAGTCATTGCCGGCGCAACTGCGACCCGGGGACGGTTGCGCCGGTAAATCGTTACAGCAATCCGTATGACAGTTCAGCGCGTGACAGACGCAATTTCCCGTTCGGGCGAGACGGGAACGTCGAGCGGAGTCGAGTAGCGACCGACCTCAGCGCTGGGAATCCCGCAGGATCAGCGGGCCGATCGCGAGGGTCCGCTTTGCGGCCGTCGCGACCCGCATGTTGTACGAGGTCAACAAGAAGAACGGAACGAGTGTGATCGTGAAGGTGATCGCGACGAGCCAGAGCAGCGTCTCGACCTCGAGGATCGTTCCGGTGAACGTGGTCGCGTCGACGAACGTCAACATCATCCCCGAGACCAGCAGCGCCGGAATCGCGACGTAGAGAATGTACCGCGAGAGGTTGATCAGTTCCCACTGGAAGTACAGCGTCTTGATATGCTCGCGGGCCGGTCCGAACATCGCGAAGGAGGTCCGAAGATCCTCGAGGGCGGCCCGTTGTTCCTCGTCGATGTCGTCCTCGTAGTCGGCCAGCAGGCGCTCGATCTGAAAGATGTTCCAGGAGTAGTTGTAGTCCATCGAGGCGTGGACGACATCGAACGTGCCGAACTTCGCACCGTCGAGCTTCTCGCGGACGGTCTCGGCGTTACCGGTGATGCTGTCGACGAACTCGTCGACCTCGTCGCGGAG
Source organism: Salinadaptatus halalkaliphilus (assembly GCF_006543045.1). Lineage (GTDB taxonomy): Archaea > Halobacteriota > Halobacteria > Halobacteriales > Natrialbaceae > Salinadaptatus > Salinadaptatus halalkaliphilus. Next base: position 99,177 of record NZ_RBZW01000021.1, read on the forward strand.
GTCGTCGTTGTCCGTCGACTCCATGGCCTCGTCGAGCGTCTCGGCGCGTTGCTGTGTCGCGTCGATGATCTCCCGAAGGAACGCCGACGGATCGGCCGGCGCCGGCTTGTCAGTGAGTTCCTTGATGTAGTCCCGAAAGTCGAGGGTCTCGCTCATCCGCGTTCGCTGTTCACCGAGCGGGCCGTTCTCCTGGGAGATGATCAGCTGGCTGATAGTGACGACGAGGGTGACACCGGTGATCAGCGCGCCGATCATCTGGGTGTACAGCGACTCGATGACGGCCCGCGTCTGGAGCAGGTCCGAGAGCGTCGGATCGAGGAGGGCCCCGAGCATGAACAGCCCGAAAAACGAGCCCGCGAGCACGCCGGTGACGAGCTGTCGGGTCGCCCCGACGAGCAGCCAGATCTTGATCCAGCTTTCGTCGGCCCGCTCGTGCATCGTGTCCTGGGTACTGACGTCGCTCTCGTCCGCGTCCTCACTCATCTGTGTCACCACTCGCCGGCCGCTTGAACACGAGGTACTTGGTACCGCCACCGGTGTACTCGATCGTACTGACGAATTCCCAGCCCTCTCGTGCGTACTCGTTGAGAAGTTCCTCGGGATCACTCGCTTCCTCCATCGTTGCCTCGCGGGGCGGCCGAACCGTCTCGTACTCCCAGACGGTCTCTCGATCCGTCGTCATACTCCTCCATCGACGATTCGCCGAAAAAGGGTTCGCGCTGCTACTCCGGGTCAGTGACTCGAGAATCGGTCGCCGAGGCGAGACACGCTCTCGAGTCGCCGAAGAACCATCGCTTTCGAGTCGTCGGAAAACGTCTCTCGGTGGCGACCGATGTCGGAGTGGGAACCGACGAAACCGACGGTATCCGATCAGTTCCCGCGGATCATCACGATGGCGTCCTCACCGTCGGCGTAGTAGCCGGGGACGACACGCAGCGCCTCGAAGTCGAACCGTCGGTAGAGTCGTTTCGCCGTCTCGTTCGACCGGCGCACCTCGAGTTTGACCGAGTCCGCGCCGTGGGCGGTGAGGACGGCCAGAACCCGAGTCAGGAGCGTCGATCCGACGCCGTCGCCGCGACGTTCGGGGTGGACGGCGACGTCTTTGACGTGGCCGAGTCGCCGACCGATCGTCTGGGTGATGTCTGCGACGACGTAGCCGGCGACCTCGCCGCCGCACTCGGCGACGAGAAAGCCGGGTTCGCCGAGAAACTTTTCGAACGCGTCGTAGGGCCAGGGCTGGGAAAACGACGCGTTCTCGATACGGACGACGGCGAGCAGATCCGCCCGCTCGGCCCCCCTGATCGACAGGTCGTCGCCGCCCTCCGCCGGAACCCGAACCGTCACACGCTGACGTAGCGCCCCGAGTGTAAAAGATGTATCCGTCGCTCGCGCGACCGACGGCTCATACTGTTGGACAGAACTATTCAACGATCGGTCGCAGTACTGCGGCCGTCACCGTAAGGACGGCCGCGAATTCGCGACCGACGTTTCATACGGACCGTTGTAGTTCTTTACCGGTGATCACCGACCCCGTCCGGGTGATCACCGGTAAAACGCTACAACAATCCGTATCACTGACTTCTGTCCGACAGTATCAGAGCCGCTCGAGGTTCGCGATCTCTCGATCGGACCAGTCGTAGAAGTGACTGTCGGTCTGGCGAAGCGTCTCGACGCACTCGTTGTAGCGTTCTCGAGCGGTGTCAGCGAGCGGATCGTCAGGGTGTGCGTCGATCCACTCGCGCAGTTCCGCGAGCGCCTGCGGAGAGTACGTGTCCATCCGGTCCTGGTGGCGGAGGATCTCGACCTTTCGGCCCTCCTGTCGGAGCGTCCGGACGAGCGCCCAGGTAGCGAGCCCCCAGAATGTGAGGAGGGTAAAGGAGAGCATGCCGAGGACCTCGGCGGTGAGCGCCATCAGTCGTCACCCCCTGTGACGTCGGCGGCGTCCGGGTGGCCGCCTCGGCCCTCGAGGACGGACATGATCGCGTAGCCGATGATCGGGAACAGCACGATCACGAGCATGCCGGCGATCATCTCGGGTTCGCGGAAGTTGTCCCAGGCGAAGTAGCCCATGATAAACAGCATGACGAGCGGGATAACGTACTTGATCACGGGGTCCCACCACTTGCCGACGTAGATGCCGGCGTTGCGGTTGACCGCGAGTAAGCGGAGCCGTTCGGGGCCGAGCACCCAGCCGATAACGCCGATGATGGCCAGCGTCGCCAGCGGCAGTCCCCAGTTGCCGAAGACGAAATCGAGGAAGTCGAGGATATCGGCGGAGTAGGCGCTCGGAAGCCCGAGCAGCCAGATCCCGCCACAGATCGCGAGCACGGTCTGGGTACGATCGAGGCGAGTCTCCTCGGCGATGGTGGTGACGCTGACCTCCGTGATGAGCAACCCCGAGGTGAACGTCGCGAGGAAAAAGCCAACGAAAAAGAGGATCGCGACGACGCCGCCTAGCGGAATCTCGGGGAAGACCTGCACGAGCGAGACGAACGCGAGGCCGGCACCGGCGTCGGGCGCGACGCCGACGGCGAAGACGACCGGGAAAATCGCGAGCGCCGCGAGGATGCCGATGCTCGACTCGCCGATCGCGGTGAAGACGCCGCCACCCAGCGGAACGTCGTCGTACTCCCGCAGGTAACTCCCGACGGTTAGGGCGATCCCCCAGCCCAGCCCTGTCGAGAACAGCGCCTGCCCGAGCGCGGCGATCCAGGTCTCGCTGCGAAGGAGAAACTCCCACTGGACGCCGAAGGTAAAGGCGATACCCTCGCTCGCGCCGGGCAGCGTGAGTCCGCGGATCGTCATGATCACGAGTGCGACCACGAGCGCCGGCACCGCGTAGACGACGAGTCGCTCGACGCCGCGGCGAATGCCGAGGATCAGTATCGCCGCGATCGACCCCATCACGACCGTGTGGAGCCCGATCATCAGTGCCGAATTCGCGAAGAGCCCCTCCATGAACGGCTCGGCTTCGAACCCCGCCGCGGTAAAGGAAAACAGCAGCGAGTGGACCGCGTAGTACAGCGTCCAGCCGATCAGCGGCGAGTAGTACGACATCAACGCGATATTCACGAGCAACACGATGACGCCGAACCCGACCATCCCACCGCGACCGACGACTTCGCGAAACGCGCCGATAACGCCCTTGTTCGTGTACCGGCCCAGCGCGACCTCGGCCATCAGTCCCGGCACCGCGAGCAGGAACAACAGGACGAGAAACGCGAGGACGAACGCCCCACCCCCGTTGTCGCCCATCACGTACGGAAACCGCCAGATGTTCCCGGCGCCGACCATGGCACCGATCATCGCCATCAGGAACCCGAACCGCGTTCCCCACTCCGCTCGAGCCGTTTTGGTCGAAGCGTCTGCCATCGTCGAATCACCGACAGATCCACGACGCGCAGCTACCTATAGACACGGGGTATGATAACACACTACACGAAGGTAACATCGGGTTGTGAGGATGTCCAGCGACACTAGGCGACGGTTATCATCGCGAGCACGACCGAGATCACGCTCCAGCGCGGGCGTCGACGGCCGATCCGCCAGTCGGCCGCCACGACTCGGTTTCCCCGTCCTCGTCGATCGTCGTCGGCTCGTCGCCGGTATCGTCACTGGCGCCCGGGTCGGTGTCGGGACCCACGGCGATCACTCCGCGGGGATCGCGTCCATCTCGAGCCCTTCATACGGATTGCTGTAACGATTTACCGGCGAAACCGCAGACGGGTCGCGGTTTCGGCGGTAACGACTTACAGTAAACCGTATCAGTCAGTTCGGTCAGCTCCTCGAGCGTCTCCTGCTCTTCACGAAGATTCTCCTCGAGCAGGTCGGCCGCCTCGTTCATCCCGAGTTGATCCGCCAGCGGCAGCAGGTTGCCGTAGGCCGCGATCTCGTAGTGTTCGGTCTTCTCCGCAGCGGCCATGGTGTGGTAGTCCATGACTTCCTGATCGGGGTCCATCGAGATGAACTCCTCGTACTCCTCGAGTAGCCCCTCGATGCCTTCGCACTCTTCCTTTTCGGGCGGCTCGCCGAACATTTCGAAGCCCTCCTCGAGCCGATCGATCTGGCCCTCGGTCTCCTCGCGGTGGTTTGCAAACGCCTGGGCGATCTCCTCGCGTTCGGTGTTCGATTCGAGTTCCTCGAGCGCGTCGAGCAGTTCGTGTTCGGCGTGATAGATGTCCTCGAGGCCGTGCTCGAACAAGTCCTGGATCGTGTTCATGCTCATGGTGTGACCATCCGGTCGTTTACCTGGCCGGTGAAAAAGTCGAGCGCCTGCGACGGCAGGCGAAGCCGGCGGACAACACGAATTCGTCCGAACCGTCAGGCGTCGTTGGCGCCGCCGACGCGGTCGGCGTAGTCTTCGAGATCTGCCGCCAGCGCTCTGGCCTGATCGGGCGTCAACTCGAGTTCGAGCATGTGTTTGGGCAGGTGCTGTTCGGTCACGTTGTCGAGTTCGGTCTGCAATCGGACGCAATCTGGCTCCTCCCGATCGGCCGTCGCGTTGACGACTCCGACCGATTCCCACTCGAACGTTTCGCCCGTCGCGACGGCCTCGACGTAATCGAGTGTCGTGTCGGCGTTGACCGTCATCAGTCGATCGGACATGCTCGGTACAACACGGGACGGTTACTTAGAAACCGCGGGACCGGCCGACACCAACCGCACCTACCGGAATATGTTGCCCCAACAGGGAATACACGCGTTTCTGACCCCAGCGGTGTCAATTCGACTCGAAACGCCTGATGACGAGCGGTCAGAACCAGTAGTGGACGGTCGATCCTCGTGACGGCGTTTCTGTGTCGAAGACGGTGCTGTGTCGGTTCTCGCGGTCAGAGCCAGCTACTACGCCGCTCGGGTCGGGGGAGCGTGGCGTCGGAGGTAGCGGCAGAACTCACCCACACGAGCAAGCACGGGTATTGCTTGCACTCGAGGCGATACTTAAGCAGATAGCGTCCATAGGGCGGGTCATGACCGACGCAGCCGAGTGCAGTCCGGAGGCGAACGACCTCGAGCAGGACGACGAACGCGACGATGCACACCTCGACGATATCGAGGAAGGTGCTGGCTGCACGGAGATTTGGGAGCACCTCGCAGAACAGCGTGAGGAGTGAGCCGAACGGGAGCGTCCGATTGCGGACCTTTTTACCTATTCCACCGTATGCTTTCATATGACAGAGAACCGGCCCCGTGATCGCGACCGTGACGAGCGACCGGTTCCAACCGATCGCGAGTCACCGGTTGGCGAACCGGTCATCCGCGGTGACGAATCGGTAACCGGGCAACGCGCTCGAGAGGCGGTTCAATTCGATCCCGACGATCCCAACAGCCTCGCCGACGCTGCCGATATCGTCGCGCAGTTTGCCACCGGCCAAACCGAGGACGACCACCTCTACATGCTCCGTGGTGCTGCCGCCTGTGCAGCGCTCGTCCGTGGTGAAGGCTCCTACAAGGCCGCGGCCGAACGCGCCGGGGACGGTGTGACCGTCTCGTTCATCCGCAAGTGGGCACGCGTCCACGATCTTCCACGATCGGTTCGCAAGCAGGTCGCGATCGGACAGATCGCACCCACGGCGGCCAAACACATCGCCCGCGTCGGTGGCGAATCCCGACTCCTGCTGGCCTGGGCGACCCTCGATGGCAACCTGACGGTTCGGGAAGTTCGCAGCGTGGCTAGTGCGGTCAACGACGGCACCGCAATCGATCGCGCGCTGGCCGAATACGACATCACGCTCGGCCAGCTCGAGGTCACGCTCTCGCCGGCAACCTATCGCGATCTGCGCCGACGCGCCGCCATCGAAGATGTCGAACCTGGCGAACTCATCACGGCTGCACTCGAGAACGAGAAAGAAAACGTTTAACCACCACTCACTGATAGTGAGAGACAGAGGGCCGGTAGCTCAGTCTGGCAGAGCGTCTGGCTTTTAACCAGACGGTCGCGTGTTCAAATCGCGCCCGGCCCGCTTCTGCGAGGAACAATTCGTGACGAGCAGAGCGGCTACCGCGATTTGAATCGCAGGGAACACGCAGCGCGAGAGAAGCGAGCGACCGTGTGACCGTGTGTTCAAATCGCGCCCGGCCCGCTTCTGCGAGGAACAACTTCGTGAGCGACAGCGAACGCCAGACCCGAAATCATGTGAGGCAACTATCTCGATTGGTGAAGACAGTACCAGCACGATAATTTATTTGGATTCGAATGATAGTATAACGGAGAGTCGTTCTGTTCGGTACAGGCGGCCAAAATATTTATGTGATGCGCTCGTAGGTTCCAGCGGCGAGGCAGGGACGTTCTGTCGTTGCCACGTCGAAGGGTCCCACCGTACGATCCGCCTCGCCCCGCAAGCCGGCCCACCGTACCGCGTATCACCTGTAGGGGGGTGAACAGTTTGGACGTTTCGGCCGGCTTCTCTAGTCCTCGAGAGTACGATCTCAGTACGACCCGTGGGTGTATCGAGTTCACTCGTCACCGAACGGTGTATCGACAAGCGACCCTAATACTAACTCCTAACGACATACAATAAAGTATTTAGCAAGCTAATTATATTGTTTCTGTAGAGGAATTAGGTGGTGTTCGAATGCACACACGGCCGACGATCGAAGCGGTTGCTGGATCCAACCAGGCAACCCCCGATGTGCCGGTACAGCGACTGTGACCGTGTATTCGACGACTCACCTATCACGGATATCCAGGTATGACTGAGAGAGAACACGCCTACAGCGAATCCGAACTCGAGTCTGTTGAGGACCCCATCACAGCGCAGGCCGACATCTGTATCGTCGGGCTTGGCTACGTTGGCTTACCGCTGGCCTACGAATTTGACGCCGCCGGCCACGACGTGGCTGGCGTCGATGTCGATCCCGACACGATCGAGACACTCGAGTCGGGGACCGATCCGACGGGTGACGTCGGTGACACGGCGATTGCGGACAGCGGTCTCGAATTCACGACCGACCCGACCGTCATCGAGGATGCAACGTACGTTATCGTCGCCGTCCCGACACCAGTGACCGACCGCGAGAGACCGAACCTCGAGCTCGTCGAAAACGCGGGCACCACGGTCGGTCGTCACCTCCAACCGGGGACGACCGTCGTCCTCGAGTCGACGGTCTATCCCGGTGGGACTCGAGACGTGTTCGTCCCGGCGATCGAGGAGACTGCGACCCTGACGGCCGGTAAGGATTTCGGCGTCGGCTACTCGCCGGAGCGAATGGTCCCCGGCGACGACGAACGCGGCCTTCGCAACGTCGTCAAAATCGTCAGCGCGCTTACCGACGAGACGCTCGCAGACCTCGCTGCCCTCTACGAAACGATCGTCGACGCTGGCGTGCATCGGGCCCCGACGATGGCGACCGCCGAGGCCGCAAAGTGCGTCGAGAACACCCAGCGAGATGTCAATATCGCCCTGGTCAACGAACTGGCGATGGTCTGTGACCACCTCGGTCTGGATACCCAGGCGGTCCTCGAGGCCGCGGGCACGAAGTGGAACTTCCACGACTACCGACCCGGACTCGTCGGCGGACACTGCATCCCCGTCGATCCGTTCTACCTGATCGACGAGAGCGAACAGCGCGGGTTTTCGCCGGAGCTCATTCAGCAGGCACGCGAGGTCAACGACTCCGTCCCGAACCACGTCGCCGAGATGACCATCAGAGCGCTCAACGAGGCCGGAAACGTCTTACAGGACAGCCGGATCCTCGTCCTCGGACTGACGTACAAACCAAACGTCGCCGACATTCGAACGTCCAAAATCGGGGCCGTCATCGACTCGCTACAGGAGTACGGTATCTCGGTGGCCGGCTTCGACCCCCACGCCGACAACGAGGAAATGGCCGCGGAGTTCGGAATCGACATCCAGAAAGAGCTATCGACGGTCGATGTCGACGGACTTCTCGTCGGCACGACCCACGACGAATTCCACGGACTCAACTTCGGTGACCTCGCGTTCGATATGAGCGAGCCACCCGTCCTCGTCGATGTCGACGGTGCGTTCGACGAACAGGCAACCGAACACGGATTCGTGTATCGACGGCTCTGATGTACCGGGAGCACTCGATCGGCGTCGTCGTCCCCGCGTACAACGAAGCGGGTTTTATCGGCGACGTAATCCAGGCGATGCCAGCCTACGTCGATGCGATATACGTCATCGACGACTGTTCGACCGATAGCACCTGGGACGAGATCCAGGAAGCCGCTCGAGCGGACGCTGCCCAACAGGTCGATCCGCCCCTCGAGTACGAGACGATGGCGGACGACGAGGCACAACTCCTCTCGGACGGTGGCACGTCACGACTCGACGAACGGGCGACCGTACACGAGCCTATCGGTCGGGTCACACCGCTTCGACACCACGAAAATATCGGCGCCGGCGGCGCGATCAAAACAGGCTATCTGGCCACGCTCGAGGACGGGATCGATGTCACGGTGACCGTCGACGGCGACGGCCAGATGGATCTCGCCCAGATGAGCCGGTTGCTCGATCCGATCGTCGAGGGAGACGCCGATTACGCGAAAGGCAACCGGTTGCTGTACAGAGAGTACCGGAAAGCGATGCCGACCTTCCGGTTCGTCGGTAATACGGCGCTGACGTTCTTGACGAAAATAGCCAGTGGGTACTGGAAGACGATGGATCCACAGAACGGGTATACGGCGATTTCCAAGCGCGCATTAACCGCCGTCGACGTCGGCTCGTTGTACGAATATTACGGCTACTGCAACGATCTGCTCGTGAAACTGAACGCCAGCAATATGCGCGTCGCAGACGTCGCGATGCCGGCCGTCTACGGTGAGGAAGAATCGAGTATCACGTATACGACATACATCCGAAAAGTATCGTGGATGCTGTTTCGGAACTTCTGGTGGCGGTTACAGTCGAAATACCTCGTCCGGGACTTTCACCCGCTTGTCTTGTTCTACCTCCTCGGCATTGGAACCGTCTGTCTCGGAGTGGCCACAGCGACGTGGTCGGTCTACTCGAGTGTTGTCTACGATTGGCAGCTATTCACGCCTATCGCGATCAGCGGACTGTTCGTCCTCGCCGGCACATGGAGCGTACTCACCGCAATGGAAGCGGACATGAAAGCGAACGAACCGAACGAGATGCAGGTGTTCGAATGAACGTCGTCGTGACGATTCAACATCCGGCACACGTACACTTTTTCAAAAACGCCATTCGTGAGCTGGCAGTCGACGAATCGGTGTACGTCTTCGTCAGAGAGAACGATATTGCGACCGACTTGCTGACCGAGTACGGCATCGAACACGAGGTGCTGGCCGGTCGCTCGGACTCGTTCTTGCAGCTGGCTCGCACGCAACTTCGCTACGAACGTCGTCTCCTCGAGCGGGCACGACAGATCGAGCCGGACGTGATGGCGGCGATCGGTGAACCCGGCGTTGCCCACGTCTCACGTGCCGTCGGGAGTACGAGTCTGGTCTTTACCGATACCGAACACGCCACGCTACAGAACGCACTGGCATTCCCATTTAGTCATCGGATCTACACACCGACCTGCTACAAGGACTCGATCGGCGACAAACAGATCGAATACCCCGGTTATCACGAACTTGCATACCTTCACCCCGAGCGGTTCGATCCTGACCCATCGATTCTATCCGAGATCGACGCGACCGAAGACGAGACACTCGTCATCATGCGACTGGTGTCGTGGGACGCCGCTCACGATGTCGGCAACAGCGGATTCGATGGCGTCCACGAAGTCGTGTCACGTCTCGAGGCAGAAGGTGCGCGGGTACTGATCACGTCGGAAAGTCGACTCCCGCCGTCGTTGGAACGGTGTCGGATCACCGTCGCGCCACACAGAGTACACCATCTCATGTATTATGCGGATCTGTTTATCGGTGAGAGCCCGACGATGGCGACTGAAAGTGCGGTGCTTGGCACACCGGCGATATACATCTCATCGATCGAGCTGGGATACGTCGACGAGATCAGCGACGAGTACGGGTTGATCTTCAATTTCTATTCGGAGAACAGAGAGCACAATGGATTACGGAAAGCAGTAGCGATTCTGAGCGACGACTCGCCGACGAAGTGGGAACGGCGACGAGAGGCCCTCCTCGAGGCAAAGCTGGACACGACCTCGTTTATGCTCGACGAAATCTACAACGCGGGGCGATCGAAATGAGCGTACACAAACCAACCAGAACACGTCAGGACACATCGCCTGTCGGGAACAAGCTGCTCGTCATCGCACACAACTACAGTAACTTTACCAAAGGACAGATCGACGCGATCGCGGATCGGTTCGACACCGTGTTGGTAGCCGTCCGGTACAATCGCTTTACGGAGCTATCGGCAGTTATCGATTCGGATACGTTGAAAAAGTACGGTCGCGAGTTCAAAATCGCCGATTCGGCCCCCGAGAACGTCGAAATTGTCCCCATTCCGCTGACGTACGCGCCCGTCAGCACCTGGTACAGATATCTCGGGAAACACCACTACTGGGCGACGAAGATGAAACTCGGTGGCCGACTGGAGACGTTCGATGTCGTCCACGCCCACTTCAGTTGGACCGCCGGATACGTCGCCACGAAACTGGCGACCGAATTCGACATGGAGAGTGTCATTACGGTCCACGAAAACGAGGATCGGCTCTACGACGAACTTCGATCGGAAAACGACGATCTCTACTGGACGTGGGAAAACGCAGACGCCATTATCCGGGTCAACGAGAAAGATTGTGCGAAACTGGCCCGCTTCAACGATGATATCTACGCGATTCCGAACGGATACGATCGAGATCGGTTCCCGCTTCAATCGACTACGGATGCCAGAACACAACTCGGCGTGTCACAGGATGCCAAGATCGTCTTTTCGGTCGGGGGACTCATTCCCCGAAAGCGCTACCAGTTGCTGATTGAAGCGATAGCCGATACCAGTTCGTCGGAACAGGTGATCTGTGCAATCGGCGGACGGGGAAAGGAGCGAGCGGCCTTAGAAGACCTCGCGGAGACACACAGCGACGACGGCCTCGAGATACGGATCCTCGGATTCATTCCCGACGAAGCGCTCGCGGCTTGGATGAACGCGTGTGATATTTTCGCGCTCGCGAGCGAGTCAGAGGGGAACCCAACGGTGATGTTCGAGGCGCTTGGCTGTGGCAAACCCTACGTCGGCACTAACGTCGGTGGCGTCGACGAGATCATCACCGAAGAGACGTACGGATTGCTCTGCGACCCGGACGACAAAGCGGCGCTTACGGACGTGTTACAGCGTGGCCTCGAGAACGAGTGGGATCGCGATGCGATCCTCGAATACGGTCGCCAATACTCGTGGGACGATATCGCGAGTGACGTATACGATGTCTATCGGGATGCTCAAGAGTGACTGCGTTCGGATCGTCGTCGGGGTAGCGGCGATCGTATCGCGATACAGCCTCAAATACGTCCGATTGGTACAGTGGTACTTGCTCGACCATTACCCCCACCCATTTCAGCGAATATACGTCGATCCTGCGAAGATACAGACGTACGGTGGGCGATTCACCAACAACCCATACCGGTACGGTGGGCGGTTCAGCCTCGCGTACTACGCAGGTGCCACAGTTCGGGGTGGACGGTGGGACAGGGACACCGAGTGTGTCACCGGATCGGCAAAATACAACGCCGTATTCGATCGCTACGAACACGGCTGTCGCTGGGAAGAGACGGGAATCTACGACGAAATCAGCGAGCGGGCAGCCCGAACTGGCAGTTACGACGGCTGTACGACGAGAGACGATATCGAGCGACGATACGAGCGCATCGATGCGCTGTACGAACGTATCAAGGCCGAGGGTTACGAAGACGACGGATCGCTGGATCAGGTCTGTGTGAACATCGGCCGCGACGGCGAGATCATGTTCAATGGAAACGGCAACCATCGGCTGTTCATTGCGAAGGTATTAGGAATTCGTGAAATCCCGGTTCGCGTTCTCGTTCGACACGAGCGCTGGATGCACAAACGAAAGCAATTTGTCGACGAGAGAGCAGCCGATGCGGAAAGCGAGGTCCACGCAGTCCGTGCCGACCACCCGGATTTACAAGACCTGGCGCCTCGAGAACGGACCGATTGATCGGATTTCCAGTATCATTGACTATCTACGTAATAGGCCCTGAACTCACCGGACGAATGAATGCGGTGAATATTCGGATCGTGCTCGAGATACCTGAAGTCGTCGTCGGTGAATCGAAACCCCTGATACAGTTCCTGTTCGCGGCGTTCGTCGGCAGCACTGATCAGAAGATACGTATCAGTTGGGTAGAGGGCCGGCAGGTCCTGGCCGGCGAAATGGTCCGGGGCACCGCCGCGTCGAACGCCGTCGTGATAGTACTCCTGGCGGTCGCGTTCGGCGGGCCCGTGTATCGCGTGTCCGTAGCGACTCGCGTGCGATCGCACGTGATCGTAGGCGATACCCGTCTGTTCGTGCTCGAGGATCGTCCCGTACCCGTTCATATCCGCTTCGGTGACATGTTCCGTATCCTGATGGATGTAGCCCGAGGGGTGGACGATACCCAACGAGAGCACCAGAAAGACGAGCAGACACGGAACGAGGACGACGCGCGAGTCGATCGGCAGACGGGAAACCGTATACGCTCTGGTCGCGATCGCGCCGACGATTGTCACGATCACCATCACGAACCCAGCAAAGCGAAAGAACATCGTCACTCGATTTGTCACGAGGAACAAGACCATCGCGCCACCGAGGGGGACGAGACCGACCATAGCGCTCACCACGGTGATGTCCCGGAACGCATCGCGTGGTGGGACTGTCCGGCGACGCCACAGCAGCCGAACGCTCCGATCGAGCGTATACACGGCTGCGACGACGCTGACGACGAGACTCACCGAAAACAGTTTCAAAAAGAGGAGTCCGAGACTGCTGCCGAGTTCGCCCAACGACGACCCGCGTTGTGAGACCTCTCCCGCGGTCTCGGCGCCTTCGACCGTGTAGACGGCTAATCCGGAGACGAAGTTCGTAAACGAACTCTCGAACCGAATCCAGAGCCACGTCACTGCGCCGAGCACGAGTGACTGGCGAAACAATGCGGTGATGTCGCCGCGGTCGGTTGCGGTCAACCGTGTCATAGCCCACAAGAGTGCACCGACGACGGGCAAAAAGAACACGAGAACGACCGCGAACATCGGATGCAAGACGAGCACGACGCCACACAGCACCAGTGCGAGGAGGCGGCTTCGAAACGACTGCTCGAGTACCGACAGGGCGATCGTAAACAACACGAGCGGGATCACGAACAGTGCAAAATTTCGTGGCGACGCCTCGACGTGAATCGTGGCGTGATTGATCGGGAGCAAGAACGCGGCGAAAAACACGCCAAGCGTCATCGCGCCAGGCCGGTGGTCGAGTCGGCGAACGAGAAGACCGACGAACAGGACGAAGATGCCGACGAACAGCGTCGAGATGAGCATGAGTGACGTTCGAATCGGGATTCCGGAGAGCTGATGTAACCCATATGCGAACAGATGCGTTCCGGGGTACAACAACTCGGTCCCGTCCCTGGCACCGGCGCGTAACTCCCGCGTCCATCCGAGATGCGTCATCATGTCGCCTTCACCGAGGAAATGGTAGCCACGAAGGAGCGGGAGTGCAACGACGAGCAACACGGCATACACCACCGCACCGAGTGCCAGCCCGTTCGATCGCCCAGCCTCGAGGCGGGAGAGCGCGACGAACGTCCCGAGAACCAGGACAGTTCCGAGACATACCCAGAACGCCAGTGGTGTTTCACGATAGACGTTGAGTTCGTATCCCGTTGCTGGGTTCAGGACCGCCACCGCTGCGGCGACGCCACCGGCAAAGAAACACGCGATAATCGTACTCTTGTACCGTCGGTCTCCGCTGTCCATATACTGTTGTACGTACTAGTTCTCGTACTTTGATAAACCAATTATGGTACAACATTATCGAAGAAATGGGAAATATAATATTAGTCCACCGTTGCAACGAGTGTACTCGAGACGGCAGTCGGGTTGGAGCCCCGAAACCGATCGACGGATCGGGTATCGAGCAGCCAGGGGCGGATCAGACAGAAGTTATCCGGTGACGACCGAGACCGCGTCGTCGGGATCGACCAGTCCAACGAGGACCGACAGCACGGCCCAGACTGCCACGCCGACGCCGACGACGAGCAACAGCGTAAACAAGCCCGTGATGAACTCGAGGGAGACGAAAACGACGACCGACATCACACCCGTAATGGCGACGATCCGTGTGAGTGTAGACAGCAGGGCTACGAGTCGAAGCTCGAGTTCGACGTGAATGAGGTACACGTTGAAGACCGTATAGATCCCGTGGGTGAGGACCGTCGTAATCGCTGCACCGGCGATTCCGATCACCGGAATCAACGCGACGTTCAGGCCGAAGTTGAGGGTCGCAGTCAGTCCCTTGGCGATCGCTCGATCTCGAGCGCGACCGAGAAAATCGAGGGCGTGGCCGGCGATGTTCATGATCGCACGAAGGACGATGTACGCGCTGAAAATCTGGAGAACGGGAACCGCACCGACGTAGTCGGGACCGAACACGAAACGGATCATCGGGTCGGAGACGAGGACGAGTCCGGCGGCGGCGGGGACGTAGATCAACAGCGAGTTCGTGACTGCGACTTCGAACAGATCACGGGCGTGCTCGAGGTTGCCGTCTGCTTTTTCGGCGCCGAACGTCGGTGACAGCGTGAATCCGAGTGCGGTCATCGGCTTCTCGAGGAACTCGATAGCCTGTTTGCTGATCGTGTAGTAGCCGACCGCGACCGGCGTGAGGAAGAAACCGATCAACACCGTATCGACCTGTTTTTCGATAACGGTTGCGGTGCTGGTTGCGGTCAACGGGACCGTGTACTCGGCCAGCCGACGCCGGAGGCCCGGTTCTGGCGGCTCGTCGGTGACCCGCGGTCGATAGTGTCGGGTATAGACGAGGACGAATCCGATCACCGTTGCGACGACGTAGCCGAGAATGTAGCCGCCGAGTGCACCGACCGCGCCGTAGCTGGCAAGCACCAGTCCGATGCTGAAGACCAGTCGCCCGCCGCGATTGATGCCGTGGACGACGGCGGCCGATTCAATGGCTTCGAACCCCTGTAACACAAGACGGACGTACTTCGTCAGCGTCCCGAAGACGACATAGAGGACACCCAGGAGGAGAAATGGGGCCAAATCCGGCTCGTCGACAAACTCGGCGAGCAGCTGGTGGCCAATCAGAAGGCCAACAGCGCCGATCGTGATCGTGATCGCGTTCAACAGGAGTGACGTCCGAACGATATGCGGGATCTGCGACGGGTCAGTTTCCTTGTACTCCGAGAGATATCGGCCGGCAGACCGCGCGATCCCGAGTTTCGTCAGGACCATCAGAATGGTGAAAATCGATATCGAGAAGAACAACAACCCGTAGGCATCCGGCTCGAGAAATCGGGCCAGCCCGACGAGCAACAGCGCACCCGACACAGCTGCGACCAGCTGCCCGAGCAGTTCGGTCTTGAACCGCGAGAGGATCGATCGTGTCGGTGGCATCGAGTAGCGGACCTGAGTGAGAATTGATTACGCGTTCGAAACCGGCGACACCGTCTCGAGGTCGGCCGCGAGATCGCTCGCGACGCGTCGAACTGCCTCGTCGCTGCTGTATGCGGGCTTCCAGCCCAGCGCAGACAGTTTCTCTATCGACAGTTGCATCTTCGGAACGTCGCCCGTCCAGCCGCGAGAGCCGCCGGTGTAGGAATACGTCGGATCGAGGTTCATCTCCTCGCTCACGATGTCAGCGATCCGATCGACCGAGGTCGTCGTTCTCGTCCCGAGGTTGAAAATCCGCATCGGGCCGGCCGAATCGGCCGTCCGTTCGATCGCGTGTTCGATCGCGTCGACGCAGTCCGAGACGTGCATGTACGACTTCTCCTGTCGGCCGTTACCGAGAATCGTCAGTTCCTGCGGATCAGCCGCGAGCTTCTCGACGAAATCCGGAACCACTCCGGCACCGAATCGAGGACCGACGACGTTTGCAAATCGGAAGCTCCAGACAGAGATATTGCGAGTGTGTGCATAGACCGACAGCAGCGATTCCTCGGCGAGTTTCGCTGCGCCGTAGGCGCTGATCGGCTCCAGCGGGGCGTAATCCTCGGGCGTCGGACGGGGCGCTTCGCCGTAGACCGTCGACGACGAGGTAAAGGCGACGTTCGAAACGCCGACGGCGTCCATCCGTTCGAGAAGCGCGTGGGTCATGTCGACGTTTTCGTCGAACTGCGTGCGCGGATCGTCGCTGTTGACGTACTTGTCGGCAACCGCACAGTGAAACACTGCGTCGACATCGGCCGTGACGGTCTCCTCGAGTGTCTCCCGAGTCGAAAGATCACCTTCGAGAAACGTCACGTCGTCGGGGACCGAATCCCGGACGCCGTTAGAAAGATCGTCGACGACGCGGATGTCGTTATCGGCCGCGAGTTGTCGAGCGAGACAAGAGCCGACGAGTCCCGCACCACCGGTAACGAGAATCGTCTTGTTCTCGAGATTCATATACAATACTAAATTTAGTACTGTATTACTCTTATGATTTCTTGAAGTGGTATTAGAATAGTATCTCTAAACCATTCTATAGTAATAGAAATTATTTATATTTTATATAAATCAGTGAGATTTATAAAGATTACGCGCGGATACTGTGTATGGATATCGAGAGTATTCCGGACGGGACGAACTGTCCAGAGTGTGGCTCGACGCTAGAACGTGGCGACCACAAAGGTCGACCAGCACTTCTCTGTCGGCGTTGTGAAACGCCGCGGATCGTCTCGTACCCAGTCGCCGAGCCCTCGGAATAATATTTTTATACTATATTCAAATCCGTAAATATAAATTGGTAAGAGATAGTACTTGCATATCGGATGGGTGGGGAATACAGTGCAGCGGAGGAGTTCATCATCGAGTGTACCCGGGCAGCGATCGACGACCGGACGGTATCTGCTGAGCGGTTTCAACCGGACCTAGAGTGGGACACCGTCGTCGAGCTGGCGGCGAAACACGGGATCAGACCGATCGTGCTGGCGGCACTCGAGACGGGGTCGTCATCGGCGGTTCCGCCGGACGTTCTCGAGACGTTACAAGCGCAGGTGCGACTCATCACCCAGCGGAATCTTCGACTGCTACAAGAAGTCGAATCCCTTTCGACAGCGCTTCGGGACGCCGGAATACGAGCGATACCGTATCGGGGACCAGTAGCGAGCGAGATCGTCTTTCGAAACGTCGGCTGGCGGGAGTTCGGCGATGTGGATCTGCTCGTCCCGCGAGCGGATATCCCAGCGGCCACGTCGATACTTCGAGCGCACGGCTACGAACAGCAGTACGTACTCGAGAGAACGGACGATCTCACCGATCGACAGCGGTGTGCCTACGCACGGTTCAGTCGCGACTACGCGTTCGAACACAGCTCCGAACCGTTCGAAGTCGAATTGCACTGGCGGATCGTCTCTCAGCGATTCCCGACGGCGATTCGACTCGAGAGCGTATGGGATCGGCGGTCGACGCTCTCGGTCGCAGGGACGGACGTGCCGGTATTGGCCCCCGAAGATCGCCTCCTCACGTTGTGTGTCCACGGCACCCGCCACCGGTGGGAGCGACTCGTCTGGCTGTGTGACGTTGGCGCGTATCTATCCCGCCAGTCGTTCGATTGGACGGCAGTACTGCAACGCGCCCGATCACATCACTGTGAACGAATGCTGTATCTCGGATTGGCGATCGCAAACGAACTCTTCGACGGCCCGCTACCCGATCGCGTTCGACGGGCAATCGAGGCCGATTCTGCCATCACCTCGCTGAAATCGCACGTCTACGAACGGCTGTTCGACGATCAGTTACACTGGTATCTCGATATCAAGCGGTACCAGGCACGCACGCTCGAGCGACGGCGAGACAGAGCGGCGTTCTGGCTGAAAGGTGCCTTGATACCGGACCGAGGGGCAATCGAACTCGTCTCACTGCCCCGACCGCTCTTTCCGCTGTATTCGGCGGTTCGCTGTCTCCGAATCGGCCGGGCGGCCGCCGACCGACTCCGACCCGGAGGGCGCTCCCGGGTCGATTCACAGGGGACGAAGCGATGAGCGAGCCACAGCCGACCCTCCGTCACAAACTCCAGGCGCTGCGACGGGTCGCCGGCTACCGTCCGGTCTACGCAGTCACGATTCTTCTGTGCAAACTCGTGGCGGCGCTGTTCGAGGGGATCGGCCTCGTATTACTGCTGCCGATTATCGAGTTCGCGATGGCCGATGGGGACGCCGGCGGGGAGACCTCACAGATTGCGACATACTTCATCCAGGCCTACGAGCTCGTCGGCGTTCCGGCCACGCTCGAGACGCTGTTGCTCGGTCTCGCAGCGGTGATTACGCTCCGATACACCATCAGCTTCTGTATCGGCTGGTTGCAGGCATCGCTTGCTGTGGCGTATATGGCCGATCTCAGACGGCGAGCCTACGAAAATCTCCTGGCTGCAGACATCGCCTACGTCGACGAACAAGACGGCGACGAGATCGTCAACACGATCGTCACCGAGATCCGGGCCTCTGCCCGAGTCATCGGGGAGATCCTCGGTGCCGTCGAGAAACTCCTGTTCGCGATCGTCTACACAACAGTGGCGCTCGTGTTGTCACCCGTACTGACGATCACGTCCGTGCTGGTGCTCGCGCTCGTCGCGGTGTCGACCCGGTACGGTCTCGATACCGGGTACGGTATCGGCGATCAGTTGGCAAAAGCCAACGAAGAGATTCAATCGCACGTCAACGCCGGCACGCGTGGCTTGCGTGAGATCAAGCTCTTCAACATGGAGTCCACCCTCAATCGGGAGTTCGACCGGGCGCACGATCGCCTCGTCGATACCCGGGTCCGACTCGAGCGAAACCAGATGGCACTATCGAATTTTAACCAGTTGCTCAACGCGTTCGTCGTCTTCGCGCTCGTCTATCTCGCGATCGAGTATCTCGCCCTCGAGTTTGCGACGCTTGGCACGTTTCTGTTTGCGATCTACAGACTCTCACCGCTCGTGAGCCGGCTCAACAACACGCTGTACTCGATCGACGGTGCGCTCCCCCACCTCGTACGTGCCCAGACGCTCATTGGGAAACTTGATGATCACGCCGATACGGCCGGCACAGAACCGGCACCAACACCCACGACGACGGTAACGGCCGACGACGTGAGCTTTCGGTACGACGACGACGCGGAGGGGACCGATGTCACCAACGTCTCGCTTCGCGTCGAGCGCGGGGAAACGATCGCACTCGTCGGCCCGTCCGGCGCCGGCAAATCGACGATCGTTTCGTTGCTCGCCCGCCTGTACGACCCCGACGACGGACGCATCTACGCAAACGGCGTGGCACTCGACAGTATCGACCTCGAGTCCTGGCACGAACGCGTCACTGTCGTCCCACAACAACCGTTTTTGTTCAACGAGACGCTGCGATACAACGTCACGATCGGCGATCCAGACGCCAGCGACGACGCGGTCGAACGCGCGTGTAACCGAAGCCAAGTGACGGCGTTTCTCGAGGAGTTACCCGAGGGGCTCGATACCGAACTCGGCGACGACGGCGTCCGGCTCTCGGGTGGCCAGCGCCAACGAATCGCCATCGCCCGGGCGTTGCTCGCCGATGCCGACGTCTTGATACTCGACGAGGCGACGAGCGAACTCGATTCGCCGACCGAGAAAGCGATCCTCGAGGGGATCGACGCGATGGATCGCGACTACGCGACGATCGTCATCGGCCACTGGCTGTCGACGGTCAAAGACGCTGACCGAATTTACACCGTCGTCGACGGCCGGATCGTCGAATCGGGAACCCATCAGGAACTGCTCGCAGCGGACACACAGTACGCCGAGCTGTACGGCTCACAGATAGCGGCGACTGCCCCGTCCCGCGAAGGATGGTGAGCGAATCGTGAGCGGTATCGTCGCCTGTTATCGCCGAACTGGAGAACCGATCGAGTCGACGCTTCTCGAGCGACTGTGTGAGAGACAGCGCCATCGCGGTCCCGACGGCGACGGGCGCTGGTGTGACGGCCACGTTGGCCTGGGCCAGCAGTTACTCGAGACGACGCCGGAGTCCCGATACGCGGCGCTTCCGACGGTCGACGGTGATCTCGCACTCACTGCCGATGTCAGACTCGACAATCGAGACGAACTCATCGCAACACTCGAGCTCGCTGGCGACCCGAGTCGAATGCCGGATGGGCGGCTACTGCTCGAGGCCTACCGCGAGTGGGGAGCCGACTGCCCGAGTCGGTTGCTCGGTGCGTTCGCGTTCGTCGTCTGGGACCGCGACCGGGGCCAACTCTATTGTGCTCGTGATCACGTCGGGGTAAAACCGCTATACTACTACGCGGACGAGGCGTGGGTCGTGATCGCCTCGGAACTACCGACGCTGTTCGAACTGCCGGCCCTCGAGTCGGTGCCGGACCGACGGTGGATCGGTAACTACCTCGCCGGTCAGCTGACCGACGAGCGAGCGACCGGTTACCAGCGGGGCGGACGGCTACCGCCGGCACACACGCTGACCGTAACCGAGACGGGATCCACTCGGCGACGATACTGGTCCGTCGAGGATATCGATCCGTTGCCCCCAGTCTCGGACGACAGATATCGCCGGCGATTTCGGGACCTGTTCGAAGACGCGGTCGCCGATCGCCTCCGCCACCAGCAACGTGTTGGCTCGCTATTAAGTGGTGGCATCGACTCGAGTTCGATCGCCAGCGTCGCTACACAGCTTCGTACCGATCGCAACGAGCCGGCGCTACCGACGTTTTCAGCGATATTCGAGGACGTTCCCAGCTGTGACGAGCGCGAGTTCGTCGAGGCCGTCACCGCGGCCGGTCGGTTCGAGCCACACTACGTTCGCGGCGACGGGTTCGGGCCGCTGGCAGACATCGATACCGTCCTCGAGGGGTTCGGCCGGCCGTTCTATCCGTCGCTGTTCATGCTCGTCCCGCGATTGTACGCGCGGGCCAGCACCGCGGGCGTTCGAGCGGTACTGCACGGCTACGGTGGCGACCAGGTGATGGGATCGGACGTACGCGGCTACTTCCGCGGGCTGGCACGGCGCGGGAACCTTCTGACGTTGGGCCGGGAACTTCGGTCCTATCGCCGGCGATACCCGTGGCTCTCCTGGACCGACGTGATCTGGCGGGACGTCCTTACGTCACTCGTGCCGGAGCCACTTCGTCGCGTCTACCACGCTCGCTACGACGCGGACCGATACCTCGAGCAAACGATCGCGTCGATCGACCAGTCGTTCGCACGCCGGATCGATCTCGACGAGCGACTCGAGCGGGCACGCGTTCGGCGACCGCCGGACTCCCAGCGCGCGCTCCGGCAACGAGCGTTGACCAGGGGTGAACCGACGTTCAATCTCGAGTTGAACGACGCCGCGGCCGCTGCGGTCGGCGTCGAACCGCGATATCCGTACTTCGATAAACGGATCGTCGAGTTCGCGCTCGCGTTGCCACCGGGTGAAACCGTCGTGGACGGCCTCGATCGGACGATCGTTCGCGACGGACTCGCCGGTATCCTCCCGCGTGCGATACGCGAGCGAGACGACAAGACCGAATTTTCACGAAACGTCGTCTACGGTGCCACGAGGTACGACCGCGAGTACATCGATCGAACCCTGTTTCGGGACCGCCCCTCGATCGCCCCCTACGTCGACCTCGCCGGTCTGGAAGATGCGTTCGAGAACCTTCGAACCGGTCGTGCCAGCGCCGGCGACGCGCGAAACCTGTCGATGGCGACGACGCTCGAACGGTGGCATCGAGACGAATCGAGCTGAGCGACCACAATATACTTGCACTAGAAGAATAATATAGTATTAGAGTATATGAGTGAGTACGAAATACCCGCGATCGTCGAACTCGGCGCCGTCGAAGAACTCACCGAGGGGCAACACTTCTCGCGTGTCGATGGAAACTCGGGAACGACGGGCAACCGCGGTCATCGACGAGGCACCTAACCGTCTCAGCGACAGCGTCGACTCGACCCGTCGCCCCAGACTCGGCGCCCGTCGATGACTGGGTGCCGGTACTACGAAGCGTTCGGTCGATTGATCGTTGCCGACCGGTCGCTCCCGCTAACACGGATACCGTCGACCGAACCGCATCGTGAGACGAGCCAGCAAGACAGTATCCGAGTCACACGCGGTGGCGTTCCAGCGAGCCCCGACGGCATCGAACGGTCGCTCGAGCAGGTGTATACCGACTCGAGCGGCAATCTCGAGGGATACGTCGATGGCGACGTCTGTTACTGGTTCGACACAGCCGTCGGCTCGCTGTGCGTTCGTCGCGGGCATACTGTCACCGTCTGGACACGGACGACGGGAGCAATGCGAGCACTCGAGCAGTTTATCGTCGGGCCGGGGCTGCGCACTGCCGTTGCCCACCAGGGAGCGTTCGTCCTCCACGCCGGTGCAGTCGCAATCGACGGGCGGGCGATCGTGTTTCTTGGACCATCCGGGCGCGGGAAGTCGACTGCCGTCGCTGCGTGTGCCAAATGCGGTCACACCGTTTTGGCAGATGATGCGGCGGCGATTGCCTGTCGGTCGGGTGAGCCAGTCGTCCTCCCAAGCGCGTCCCGTCCTGCTATCGACGACGAAACCCGGAGGGCACTCGAGCGTACTATCGGAACCGACGAGTCGAGACGCCCGACCGAACGGATGGCCAACGGCCGCCAGCCGGTGCCGCTCGCCGCAGTCCTGTTGCTCGAAGATGGCGACCGGTTCGATCGGACGACGCTGTCGCCCCCTCGAGGGGCGTTCGAACTGTTACGCGCGACGGATACGCTCGTCCCGGATCTCGACCGGTCGACGCTCGACGCCCGGACGGCAACCGCAGGCGAGATTGCTGGCGCCGTCCCGGTCGAGCGAGTCGTCCGCCCGCGATCGCTCGCACGGATGGACACGTTCGTGACTCGCCTCGAGGCGACGGTTGGGTGACTGCCTCGATGGCAGTGATCGATACGCTCCTCTGACATTTTCACTACCGAAAAACTGTAATGATTATGGGCGTTGAGGACGTAAAATAACTCGCGAAATGTATCGGTACACCGCGTATGGGTTGACGATCCGATCGGCGTTCGAACTGCCGGAACTGCCGCGGATCGACGATGGGCTGCCGGCCGACATCGTCTTTCGGCGCGACGATGTCGATCCCGTTCCCCAGTCGGTAGCGGGGACCGGTCGACGACGTATCCAGGCTGAGCCCGGTCGCTGCAGGTTCAGCTACGATGGAATCGGCTCCTTTCTCGTCGAGCACGGACACCAGGTGAGCTTCCAGCCAGCGACCCAACCAGCATCGGTGACGAAGCCCCGAAAGATCGTGCGCCGACTCTTCGCAAACGAGATGCTTGGACTGGTGCTCCATCAGCGCGGCGATCTGGTCCTCCACGCCAGCGCGGTTGCAGTCGATGGCAACGCAGCGCTCTTTCTCGGCCCGAAGGGTGCCGGTAAATCGACGACGGCGGTTGCCTTTCACGAACACGGCTATCCAGTGCTCGAAGACGACCTCGTGGGGATTCGATTCGACGGCAGCCAACCGATGGTCGTTCCCGGCGTCCCACAGGTTCGATTACTCCCGGATGCCATCGATGGGCTCAAGGTCGACGGGACGACGCGACCCGCAAGCGACGCCGATTCGGAGAAACGCTACAAACAGGTCACAACGACCCGCGATCCCGCACCAGTATCGCGGTGTTACTTCCTTCGGGACGGCACGGACCTCTCGTTCGAACCGGTTGCACCACGGTCACGAGTGGTTCGGCTCGTCTCCCAGACCTACACCGGCGGGCTCCTCGAGGACACCGACGCGACCGCCGACAACTTTCGTCGCTGCACGGCGGTTGCAGAGACGGGGACGTTTCGAACGCTGTATCGACCGACGAACCACGACTCACTACCAACACTCGTCGATCGAGTCGCAGCCGATCTCCGGTCGGGCGACACCACCGACCGATAGCACCGACATCCGCCAGAAAAAACGTGATATTTCGTCGACAGCTGGAGAGCCCCCAATCGCCCAGGGTGTAGTGGTACCGCCCCAAACGTCGATTATCGGATCGATCCGAGACACCACGATGGTTCATGCGGGCCGCTGTCGATCAGTACCAACACAGCCCCGATCCGACTGTGGCTGGGTTGGGAGTCGGTACAGCGTTTCGTTTCTGTCTGCAAAGACGGTTTGGACCGCCACTAGTACCGTTCCAAGCGTCGACCAGTGGGTGAAATCGGGCATCCACCATCGATTTCACCCATCAGTGCAGCCTTGGGACGCCATACTGACACCAGTCGTCTAGACGATGGAGCCCGTGATCGGCGTGCCGACGGCTGCCGTTGCTTCGGTAACCGTATCTTCCGAGTCGCCCACCTTGTCGTTCTGGGTGAGTGATTCGACGGTCCCGTAGGTCGTTACTTCCGGTCGTTCGTATCGTGGTGATGTTCTATCGGACATCAACACACTGTTACAGCCATCAAGATATAAAATTTTCCCATATTTTATAGAAATGATGTGTGGCGACGGGCTGAGACGGAGTTAGACGATCGAACCGGTGATCGAGACGCCGACATCGGCCGCCGCTTCCGTGACCGTATCTTCGGAGTTTCCGATTTTATCGTTTTGCGTGAGCGATTCGACGGTCCCGTAGGTTGTCACTGTCGGCCGTTCGTACGAACGGGATGTGCTATCGGACATCATATTAGTATTCGTCTTTAATCGTATAAAATTTACCGTGGGATATCCTCCAGCAGTCACGGTGACGATGGCATCGACCGAGTGGGCTGTCGGGGCGAACGCGCCTCGACCCACGTCGACAGCGAGAGGGCACGCCACAGTGCACGCGCGTCACGACTCGAGGGATCGGCGTCGAACCGTTCGTACGCCACCCGGAGTTCGTCGGCGTCTAGATAGCGTGCCAGCGGCCCGGGGTCGGCGACAAGGTCCTGCAATCGGTCGTCTTCGAGTGCCAGCGCGTTCCAAAAGGCTTCGTCCATCATCGTTTTCCAGGGGCGCGTTCGAATCGGCTCGGGTAACAGATCCTCGAGCGAGCGTCGAACGATCGCCCGCGTCCAGCCGTCGGCGAACTGCTGGGTTGGCGCCATCGCGAGCGAAAACTCGAGCAGTCGCTTGTCCGCGAACGGAGACCGCGGTTCGATACCGACCGCACCGTAACGCAGATCGATCGTCTCGAAGTTCGCGGCGTGGCGCCCCGAGGAAAGGGAGTAATACTGGCGCAGCCGATCGGTGCTCGAGACCCGAACCGAATCGGGCCCGGACAGCCGTTTGTATCGCGATCGAAGATCGATCCGGTCGACGAAGTCGGGATCGAGCGTCGGATTTGCGTTGGCTTCCAGTATCGGACGGCCACGCCGGTTGCGGTAGTGGCGACGGACCGATTCGGGAACCAACGGTAAGAGGGCGTGACGGACGAACAGGTGGTGTGGCGGCGTTTGGAACACCTCCCCCATCGCACGGAGTTCCAGCCACATGTGTCGCCAGCGCCCAGTTCGAAACAGTTGCGGGATCACGCCCAACCCGTAGTTCGACGCACTGTCACCGAAGACGCCGTTGAGCACGACGTCGACGCCGGCCTCGGCCGCACGGTTCGACTGTTCCCACACCGAAAAGTGCAGCGTGTTGTGTGGCGGTTTGTCGTAGTAGGACAGATACGTCGACGCGTCGGCCAGCGAGCCACGGCGATCCAGGGTGACGTAGTGGGGGACGATGCCGTCTCGTTGGGTCACCAACTGGATGTACTCACGCTCGTCGCTCGAGGGGGCGTCGTCGTAGACGTTCGAGAACGTCTGTAGCGGTTGCTCTGCGGGCAACAGCTCCCGTGCGAGTACCGTCACCGCCGACGAATCGAGACCGCCGCTGAGTTCGGCCCCGACCTCGCCGGCGGTGCGGAGCCGACACCGAACCGCCTGCTCGAGCAGGTCGCGAAACCGTCGCTCGTAGGCCCCATCCGACGCGAGCGTGATCGTCCGTGAGGGGTCGAGTGACCAGTACTGCCACTGCTCGACGCCATCGGCATCGACGGTCATGGCGTGGGCCGGCGGAAGTCGGGTAATCGATTCGTAGAACGAAAGCCGCTCGTCCTCGAGTCGCCCCGTCAAAAAGTCGCCGACCTTCCGTTCGTCGAGCGTGTCGTCGACGGTCGGCAGCGCCAACAGTCCTTTGAGCTCCGTACTGAACGCAAACGTCGTGGCGCTTCGGTGATAGTAGATGGGCTTGACGCCGACGTGGTCGCGGGCACAGAACAGCTGTCGACGGTCGGCATCCCAGATAGCGAACGCGAACGCGCCGACCAGCCGGTCGACACATTGGGGTCCCCACCGGCGGTACGCCGAACACAGCAGCTTACAGTCGGGAACCTGCGACGATGCGTTCGTAATTGACAGCGTCTCGACCAACTCGGAGCGGTTGTCGAGACGAACGTCTGCAGTGACGATCAGGCCGTCGTCGTCGTACGGTTGTGTCGTCGCCTGCGGTGTCGCTGCCAACAACTGGTGACCGAATCCGACGCGCTCGTCACACCACTGCCCGCTCCCATCCGGCCCACGGTGTGCGAGCGACTCGAGCATCGATTCGACATCGACGGGGCCGACGGCCCCACCCGCCCGGTCGAAGACGCCGACGATACCGCTCATGGCCCGCCAATTTCGTCAAGCGGTGGCAGCGGTTCGAACCGCGAAAGGTCCTCGAGGTGTCCGATAAGAACCGACCCATCGTACTCGATCCAGCTGTGGGCTTGGAAACAGCCGCTCCCAGCTGCTGTGTCGTTTCCGTCGCTGGCCGTGTCGACGCCGATTCGATGAACGACCGCGTGATCGTACAGTCGGTGCATCGTCTCCGCTGTCAGCGACCGCATCAGACAGGTTCGATGGCCGGGGCAGTTTCGATCGGCGGCATCGACGGTCCACGCAATGCGAACGGGAGCAGGCGAGCCGGGAACGATCCGGGCGAGCGTCGTCGCCGGGGCCAACAACAATCGTCGAAACGTCGAAAACGGCACGACGAAGACGCCGATGCGGACGACGACCAGCAACGTCGCTGCGAGCACGAGCCGTAGCTTGTCCCCGGCCGGAACCGACAGAAATCCGGATATGCGACCCATCGGTCGTCCGTTAGTCGCCCCCCTGAGTGTCAGGGTCGGTCTCGACAAGATCGGCTGTTGCCATCTCGGCAACCGTCGACTCGACGTCCTGACGGCACTGGTCGGGAGAGACGTCGTACTCCGCCAGTATCGTCTCGGTGATCTCCCCGACTGTTCGTGGCTCCTGAAGCAACTCCCAGATTCTGGAAGCGACCTCGTTGAACCCGTAGTAGGTCCCCGATTCGACCTGAAGCGTTACCGCCTCGCCATCGATCGTCGTCGACAGCTGATCGTCGGTCGCAACGACTGTCGTCGACGCCGAAATCCAACCCTCACCACGTTCGGACATCGGCCATTAATTACGCTTCAAACAATATAAATCTAGCCCTATAAATTAACGAACTATTCGGGCAGTAGACGGAGGACGGATACTGTCTCGAGCATCCGAACGACATATATCTACCTCCGGCCGTTGTGAATGGAAATGGCACGGCCAATCGGTGCGTATTCGAGAGCACTCACACTCGCCCTTGGGACGGTGACACTCGCTAGTCTACCGATCTGGTACGGCTCGGGCGTGCCCGGTCTGGCCGAGTTAGCCGTCGATCGGCCACCGACGTGGTCGACGGCTATCCTCGATGGAATCGTCCCCCTGGCCGAGCGGACGGCGTCACGCGAGCGGTGGGAACTGTACTATATGTACGGTGTGTCGGTGACCGGCGTGGTCTGGACGGTCGGTCGCGTTTTCCAGGGGTGGCGGTTCGACCGCGAACAGCTCACGTTCGTCCCGCGGACGCGCCACCGGACGGTACGTGCGGTGTGGCAAGACGCGAGGGCACCATCGGCATCCGAGCGCGAGTCCGACCGGGAGCGCTACGTCGATAGAACGGACGATGGCTGACGTACTGACACACGTGTTGGCAGGGTACATCATCGGGTCGGTGCTAGCGCTATCGGTCGATCGAATCAAGACCGCCCACGTGACGGTCGTGATGGTCGGTGCCGTCGTGCCGGATCTCGCGAAGATCGATCTCGTGCTCTCGGAGACGACAGTCGCGGCGACACTCGGGATCCCCTGGAACTGGACCGCACTACACACTCTCGGCGGGTCGATCGTGATGGCAGGACTCTGTGCGCTGGTCGTTGATCGCCGACACCGACTGCTCGTGTTCGGCCTGTTTCTGGTCGGCGCCCTCTCCCATCACGTCCTCGATCTGCTGTTGCTAACGTGGGACGGACGAGCCTACCCCGTTCTCTGGCCGCTGACGGGGTATCGACCACCATCCGGGGGGCTCTATATGAGCAGCGATCGCTGGCCGTTGCTCCTCGCGACAACGATCGGGACAATCCTGTGGCTGTGTCGCCGACGGTTCGACGCGTCGATGTCGACCGATCCGATCGACCGTCGCGACAACTAATACGGATTGCTGTAACGATTTACCGGCGAAACCGCAGACGGGTCGCGGTTTCGGCGGTAACGACTTACAGTAAACCGTATAAGGGGATCTTCACGCTTCAACAGCCCGGGTTGTCTTCTCTGAGCGCCTTTCTGAGGGAACGAGCGGGAAGAAGCGCGTCGTTCAGCTTTCCCATGAACAACGTCTGCATGAAGACGTTCATCTCGACCGGTGAGCGGAAAGCCGATAGGTCATACCCGGATGTGTTGCACTGGTCTCTATCGGGCTCGTGCTCTCGGCAACGAATCTCATGGGCCGCGTCGCGGTGCCCGGAATCGGACGGGTCGAGGATCGCCAGCAGGGGACGGCCGAGTAGTGTCGCCGCCCGCGGACCGCCGGGTTCGCTCGCGGTCAGTTCGTCGTCGATTTCGAGGTGTCGTCGGGTTCCGGCGGTGGCTCGACGCCTTCGATCGCTTCGGCGGCGTCGGTATCCTTCTCGACGCCGACGTGCCAGCGGTCGATCTCGTCGTCGTATTCGGCGAGGCGGTCCGAGACATCCTCTTTGAGCACGTCATCGTTGACGTTGACCTCGAAGACGAACTGTTCGCCGTTCCCGTTGCGCGCCGACTGCTGGATGTTCGCGCTGACCAGTTCGTTGTCGAAATAGTAGGGTGCGAGTTGGGTCATCACGTTCTGATAGACCGTGTCCTCGACCCGACGGATCGCCTTGCGACTTGCGGAATCGGCTGCTCGAGTGACGTAATCGATCGACTCCTTCCAGTTGTCGACGGCCGCTTCTGGGTCGTCTTCCTCGAGTTGTTCGTACGATTCCGAGAGCTTCTCGCCGGCGGTCTTGATGTCTTCGTCGGGCTCCTTGCCGGCCTGCTCGCCCTTTCCCTCCTCGACGCTGGCCTGGTCGGCAGTCTTCTCGCTGACGTCGGAGTCGAGGGTCTCGTGGGCTTTCGGTCGCCACTCGTCCCACTCCTCGAAGGCGCGGGTGAACCGGGCGTCGGCGGATCCGTCGGGGTCGTGGACGCCGGCGTCCCGAAGCGCGCGCGTAATGCGTTCGCCGTGTTCGACGACCTCACTCCAGTCGCCGCGGACCTTGAATCCCGAGATACTCTCTTCCATTCGGCTGACGCGGTCATAGGAGACGGACCGCCATAAACTTCGTTACTGCACACGTCAGTGAATCGACCAATTCGGCAGTATCATACCGATACGTTCTACAGGATCCTCGAGCAGATCCGTGGGATCGGTCAGCAAACGTCGGACATACGGTCGATCAGATACCTTGACTCATCAAGTGGCTGCGTAATACGTCGGCCTCCTTGGTTCCGGCACCCGTATTGCAGATGACGACCGTCTCGTCGCCGTCGAACGCGCCGCGCTCGGCGAGTTCCCACGCGCCACCTGCGGCGGCGGCGGCGCTCGGGGTCATCTCAAGGCCTTCGTGCATAGCAACCTGGACGCCGGCCTCGAGGATGTCGGGATCCGCGGTCGCCACTGCACCGCCGCCGGTCTCGCGAATGGCCTCGAGCACGCGCTCGCCAGCGGGCGGGTCGGAAATCTCGAGCCCGCCACAGATGGTGTCGGGCGTCTCGACCGGCCCGTGGGCGTCGGCGCCCGATTCGTAAGCCTCGACGATCGGCGCACAACCGGCCGCTTGCGCGGCGTACAACTCCGGTAACTCGTCGATCAGGCCGAGCCGTTCGAAATCGGTCACAGCGTCGTAGAGGCCGACCAGTCCAAGTCCGGTCCCGGTCGGATAGCAGATCGCGTCCGGCACCGTCCACTCGAGCTGTTCGAGGAGTTCGTACCCAAGCGTCTTCATCCCCTCGAGACGGTAGGGCGTCGCGAACGGCTGCAGCGAGTACCAGTCGTCGTGTTCGGCCAGTCCCTCCGCGGCGGCGCCGACGGCGTCGTCGATCCGGCCGCCGACGACGTTCATGTCGCCGCCGTGGACGTTCACCATTGCCTTGGTCGAAAAGCTCGAGCGCGAGGGGAGATAGACGTGGGACTCGAGGCCCGCCCGTCCGGCGTATGCGGCGGCAGACTGGCCACCGTCACCCGTCGAGGCCAGTGCGATGTCGGTTGCGTCGTGGCCGGTCGCGGCCGTCACCGCGACCGAATTGCCTCGATCGGCGACGGAACCGGTCGGATTCTGGCTCTCGTCTTTGATGTAGACGCGTTCGACGCCGAGTTTGTCGGCCAACCCGGGACAGTCGACCAGCGGTGTCGCCCCTTCGCCCATCGTCGTCGCCCCCTCGCGAGCGAACGGCAACAACTCCGCGTACCGCCACTGCGAGTCGAACGAGCGTGCAGCGAGCGTCTCGCGATCGAGATCGATCGCACCGTCGTCGTAGCTCGCCTCGAGCAGTCCGTCACAGTCGGGACACCGGTGTGTCGCCGCGTCAGCGTCGACCGTCGCCTCGCAGTCGGCACACTCGAGGCCCAGAAAAGCGTCAGTCGTCTCCATACCCGAGTATTCGTGGCTCGGGACAAATGGCTGTCCATCGGCCGACGGACGCTCAAACGGCCGGCCGTTCGTCGACGGCGTCGTCGGGGACATCCTCGATCGAGACGGGGTGGAGGTCCGCCCAGGTGCGGCCGATGACGTAGTAGGCAGATACCAGCGCGTAGAACGACAGGATCGCGCCGAGGACGGCACCGACGAACGGGATCGCCGCGAGAATGCCGGCGACGAACGAGCCGACAAAGAGGATGCCAAGCGCAAGCAGCCAGCCGGCCGCATACGTGCCAGTGCCGAGCACTGGACGGATCGCCTCGAAGTCGACGCCGTCGCTGAGACGGCGTTCGCCGGCGAAGTTAGCGAGTGCTGCCGGGACGGCGTAGAGCGCGACGAGGCCCGCGAGGACGGTGAGAAGGCCGGCGAGGACGAGCATCGCCGCGCCGACCGAGCCGGGAGAGCCGCCAGTCGCGAGCAAGACGCCACCGACGAGAACGGTGCCGACGACGAGCACCACGAGCGAGTACGCAAACAGGATCACGGACGCTTTCGCACCGTCGATCGCCAGGGTTCCCCAGTCGTCGAAGGCAGGTGCATCCTCGTCGCCGTGGGCGGTTCGGTCTAGGACCCGAACGACGTAGCCCCAGACGAGAAAGAGCGGAATGAGCAGGAAGCTAAACAGTAGGAACAGTCCGCCGAGGATGCTCGTCTTCCAGACATCGTCACTGTGTTTCAGGTACGTAATTGCGTCGGATAGCATGGTAGTTCTGTGACCGGGTGCCGCCGCCGGCAGGGCTGCCGTTGCTCACGGCGTGGTCACCGTATAGTATGGCTGTCAACTATATAAACCTTCCATACACAGGAAATTCGACACGCGTGGCTATCGAGGCCGGGACTCTCCAATAATATGTCTACTCGAAGAGGGGTCGGACACGGCGATCGTTCGCCGAGCGATCGGCACTCGAGGGAACTCGATCGGTCCACGGATCGCAGTCGCTACTCGTGCGTCGTCGATCGCGCGGTAAGAAACGAGACGACGAATTCGGTCGAGAGAAACGGTTAGTTGTCGCCGGCTTTCGACTGCCACTCGTAGTCGCGGCGTTTGGCGGATTTGCCAAAGCCACACGAGGAGCAGACTTTCTTCTTCGTGTGATAGGACTTCTCACCGCAGCGACGACACTTCGTGTGCGTCGTCGTGTTCTTCTTTCCTTGGCTCGGGGTTCCTGCACCAGTCATGGAGTGATCGAAACGACGTTATCGCCGCGTATAATGGTTGTGTCTTGGATCGGCTCCCCCTCTGTCGGTGCGTCATCGGCCGGATCTTCGGCGTCTTCGAGCACGAGATTCATGTGCTGGTCGTAGCCGGCGAGATCGCCGACGTACTCCTCGCCACTCTTGAGTCGTACCGCGACGCGTTCGCCGAGCGACGCCTCGAGGACGTCCAGCGGTCGTCCACTCATACGAAAGAGCGCAGGTGACGGACACTTAATCGTACCGGTCCTGTGGCCCGATAGGCGCCCCGTACCACCGTGGGATCCCGACACACTGGCGGCGAATCGACCAAACCGCTAAGTGGTCGGTCGTCGACCGTACACGTATGAGCGACAGAAAGTTCACATTCATCGAGTTGCACCTCGAGGGCGACCACCAGTTCGGCCCGCGAACGATCGACGACGCGCTTCCCTTCGGCGAGAAATACGAGACGGCCGAGACCGAGGCCGCCGACCCAGCGGCCGAAACCGCCGATGCCGATGCCGAGGAGGCGGCGGAAGGGTCGAGTTCGAAGGGCGCGATCGGCGCGCTCGTCGCTCTGGCCGTCCTCGTCGCCCTCGGCGTCGCGGCCAAAAAGTACCGCGGCGACGACGAAGACGAGGCCCTCGAGGCCGACGAAGAGCCCGACGTTATCGTCAACTGACCCGCCTTGGTACCCGGTGTGGCGCAGTGATGGCTCGACGAGTACGCGACTCGACCGAACGCTTTTGCGCCTGCTCGCCCTACCGACGTTCGTGAACCTCTATCGTAGCGCCCGGACCGTCGCCGGGGCCTCGGGCACCGACGCGATCGATTGGGCGTCAGCAGCCGAGGCCGCCAAAGCGGCGACCGAGCCCGGCTCGCTCGCGCTCGAGTCCGGCGAGCAGGCGGCCTACGCGCAGGACGTGCGAGCGGCGCGGACGGCGGTGCGGTCGGTCTCGGGCGTCGAATTCGACGTCCCCGAGACCGTCGAGATCCAGAACCGCCACCACTGGATCGACGCCAACGTGGCGACGTTCGAGCGAGTGATGGGCGCCTTAGAGCCCCACACCGACACCTTCCCGGGTATCGCGCGGACGATCAACACCGGGACGATGACCGTCTTGCTCGCCTTTCTCGGCCGGAACGTCCTCGGCCAGTACGACCCCCTCTTGCTCGCGGAGGCCCCCGAAGGCGATCACGCCCTCTACTTCGTCCGCCCCAACATCCTCGAGGCAGCCCAGACCCTCGAGGTCGATCCCGAGCGGTTCCGCCGCTGGATCGCCTTCCACGAAGTGACCCACGCCGCCGAGTTCGGCGCCGCGCCGTGGCTCTCGGACCACCTCGAGGACCGCATGGAACACGGCATCTCGAACCTCTCAGCGGGACGCTTCGACAGAGAGGCGTTCCGAGAACTCGACGCCGCGATGACCGTCGTCGAGGGGTACGCCGAACTGTTGATGGACCACGCCTTCGACGACGAGTACGCCGACCTCCGGCGGAAGCTCGACGAGCGCCGACAGGGACGGGGGCCGCTCCAGCAACTGTTCCGGCGACTGCTCGGACTCGGGCTCAAACAGCGCCAGTACGAACGCGGCAAGAACTTCTTCGAGCACGTCGTCGAGGCCCACGACCTCGAGACGGCGAGTTTGGTCTGGGAGAGCCCCGAGTATCTCCCGAGCCACGACGAACTCGATCGGCCGGGGCTGTGGCTCCGGCGGGTCGATCGCTGAACGTCGCCGTCCGTCCCGTCAGGTCGACCCAGCTGTACTAACGTGCATCAGGGCGAATCGCCACTCGGGTCGGGCGCCGTCGTTACTGTCTGCGGGAACGAGCGTCCCGCTCCAGCGCGTCTCGAACTCGTACTCGTCGTTGCGATCGGTACTTCGCCAGGCCATCGTCACCTCGTCGGCGAACGTGGCGGCCGTCGCGTGCGGTTCGTCCGGGGTCGTCCCGTCGGTCGCGTCCGTATCGACCGCCGGCTCGTGGGTCGCGACCTCGAGTGCGTGGCTCTCGACGGTCCAGTCGGTAGTCGTAGCAGTCTGTTCTCTCAGGGCGTCGGCGACCGCGTCGTAGCCATACAGCGTCTCGCTGATACCGAACTTGACGGTCGAGTCGGCCTCGAGGAAGGAGGGCTCGAGTGGCTCACCCTGTCGGAGCGCGTCGTAGTAGTCGCGGACGACGGCCTCGGGGTCGGTGTCCATACGGGTCGCTAACGAGAGACAGTGCCAAAGGATCAGGGGGCGAGCACGCAGGGCGGCGGTGAGTCGTGCCGACTCGAGATGCCTACATGAAGCCGCGATCGACTTCGTCGGTCTCGATCAGGTCGTCGAGTTCCGCGGAGAGCAACTCGTCGGCCTCTTCGAAGTGATCCGAGAGTTCCTCG
Source organism: Salinadaptatus halalkaliphilus (assembly GCF_006543045.1). GTDB lineage: Archaea > Halobacteriota > Halobacteria > Halobacteriales > Natrialbaceae > Salinadaptatus > Salinadaptatus halalkaliphilus. Next base: position 133,771 of record NZ_RBZW01000021.1, read on the forward strand.
AGGTCGTCGGGACGGTCGTACTGGTCGTAATCCATCGGCCCGAACGCGGGGCTCTCGATGGCCTCCATGACATCGTCGAACAGCGCGTCGGGACTGGTCGGCGCGTCGGCGTGGGTTTCCAGCACCGTCTCCAGACGACTCGAGAGCGTCTCGGCGTGGTCCTCGTCCTCGGGCGGTGACTGGACCGCGAAGCGCCCGCCCGCGTCCTCCTGGGGGAGGAAAGCGCCGATGTCGTCGTCGACCTTGCGGGCGACCTGCGTCCCGACGCCCCGCACTTCGAAGGGGTTCTTGGCGTAGGTCTTCAGGAAGAAGATGCCGGCGCGGGGATGTGCGAGGTACATGTCTTCGCCGACGCCGCCAGCGCGGTCGCCGGCCACTGCTCGCCAGTCGTCGGGGTCGACGTCACGGTCGGTGACGTCCTCGAGGATGTCCTGCCACTCGCGAATCCGCATACCCGGCCCTTACGAGCGCGACAGAATGAACGTATCGGTTGTGAGCATTCGGTTCGGGGATACGTCACTTGGCAACTATCGAAACCGACCTTCGTCAGCAACGACGAGAGACACGAATGGTGATAGTCCCAACGAATCGGAGTTAGTATCCTCTTTGTATTCTCTCACGGACAGACGATGGGCGAATCAAAAGGAATACGTGGGATGGGTCGACAGCAATAGTAACCGACCCTTTCAGATGGCAATCGCATCCTTCCGTTCGCTTTTCGAACTGTTTCGGGCCGCGCCGGCAAAGAGCGTCCTGCTTGCCGGCGGGCCGCTCGTGCTGGCCTGTGGACAACTGCTGAACAGTTACGTCAACGGTCTCTCACCGCTGGTCGCGATCGGGTTCGCGGCAGGGATGGTGGCCTTCGCCGTCGTCGCCACGCGCCACCACGCTGCGGAACTGCGACTCGAGGCGCTCGAGGCCGACCTCGAGGGGACTTCGCAGTCGGGGGCGTACGCGGACTCGAGCGATTAGGGCTTTCGGACGGACGAACCCGGCTGCTACGCCGTCTCGGTCGCGACCGTCTGTGTCTCGCGGGCCTCGTAAGCGTTGTACCCGGCGAGCCCGGCGATCAGGAAGCCGGCGGCGATCGTGCTCCAGAAGAGCATCTCGAGCATACCGAACAGCGCCGCGGAGACGATGAGCCAGATGCCGAGGACGGCGACGAGCGTGGCGACACCGATGCTCATGGGGACATCGTTCGAGAGCCGATAGCCGTTGTAGCCCGCGGCCAGGAAGATGACGATCCCGACGAAGAGGTTGTTCCACAGCGCCGTCTCGCCGGCGTCGAAGACCACCACCGACGCAGCGACCCAGACGCCCAGTGCGGCGACGATCCCGCTGATGACCGATGTCTTGCGCCGGCGCTCCTCGTTGGCGATCTGTGTCGAGGCGTCGCGCGGATCGGGTTCGTCGGCCGGACGGTCACCGGCACCCGTTCCCGAGTCGACGGTGTCGGCGGACTGATGGATCGGCTCGTCGGCCGGTCGTCCGTCCGTTCCGGCGTTGGACTGGGAGTCGCCGGATCCGGCCGCCGGTGAGGCGTCGTCGGTCGGGGACTCGTCTGCTGGAGGATCACTCATACGTCGTTCGGGTTCCGGTGAGCGGCCTAAATCGCTCGCGACTGTTTCGATCCAGACACCGCTGTCGCCGTCGGTAAGCCGTGGTTACGGACTACCACCGATCGAGAAACGACGACCACGGAGAGCCAGTCACCGACCGATAGCGTTTTTGACCGTTCGGCCCGTGACCGATACCGTGAACGTACGCGGGATCGTCGCGGGCGAGATCGAGGAACGAACGGTGTCGACGCAGTACGGCGAGAGCGATCTCGCCGAGGTACCGCTTCGACTCGCTCGAGACGACCTCGAGGGGGAGACGCGGGGAGAGCGCCTCGCGGACTGGACCGACGGCGCGGACGAATCGGAGAGCGATCGAGCCAGCGACGGCACCGACGCGAGCGACGAGCGACGATCCAACGACGACCCACACCCCGATGGCGGCCTCACGCGCGAGCGGGTCGCCGACGGCCAGGAGACGACGACGGTGACGCTGTGGAACAAGTGGACCGAGTCCGCGGAGTACCTCGAGCCGGGGATGGAACTGCTGGTTACCGAGGCAAAGACCGAACAGTACCAGGGCGACACCCAGTACGCGACGACGGGTGACTCCTACGTCGTCGTCGAGCCGAGCTTTCTGGTCAACGTGACGGCCATCCGCAACTGGGTGGAGTGTCCGCGGCTGTACTACCTGAACAAGCTCTCGGGCGTCCCGCTGAACTACCCCGTCGTCAAGGGGACGCTCGTCCACGAGGTCTTTGGCGACCTGCTGCGCGGGCGCGACATCGAGGAGTCGATCGACGCCCGCGTCGAGGAACGCGGACTCCAACTCGGTCTCCTCGGTGAGACGCCCGAGGCCGTCGCCGAAGACGTCCGCGAGAACGCGAAAGCGATCGAGGGCTGGCTCGAGCAGGGTCGCCTCACGGAGGAAGATAGCTGGCGCTCGGAACAGCTCTTGATCAGCGAGACCTTCGGCATCCGCGGGCGAGCCGACGCCATCCGCCGGGGTGGGCCGGTCGAGCTCAAGACGGGCAAAAACCTCAAGAAAGAACCCCGGTTCAAGGACAAGATCCAGGCGGCCTGCTACGCGCTCGTCCTCGAGGAACACGGCGGCGATGTCGACACGGGGACCCTGCTGTATACGAAGAACTCCGCGCTCGATCGCAACGAGGAGACCGGCGATCTGACGCCGGCCAAGGACTTCTCGATGGGGCAGGGTCTGCTCAAATTCGTCGTCCGCAAGCGCAACGAGATCGCAGCGATGGAGGTCCGCGGCGAGGTGCCGACGGGCTACGAGGGCGACGCCAAGTGCGAGTACTGCTTCGAGCAGGACACCTGCATGGTCGTCTCCGGCCGCCTCGATCAGGCGTCCAAAGCCGGCCAGATCGGCCAGGCACTTCCCGCCGAGGAACGGGAGTACTTCCAGCGGCTCTACCGAGCTATCGAAGAAGAACGACGCGAAGTCCACCACGAGTACGCAAAGCTCTGGGAACAGGACGCCCAGGAGCGGGCCGACGACGACCGCGCGCTGATCGACCTCGAGTTCCTCGAGAAACGCGAACTCGAGGAGGGCCGCTGGGAGCTGCGAGCGCGCCGGACGAGCGCCGCGAACTCGAAGATCCGCGAGGGAGACTTCGTGCTCGCGAGCGACGGACACCCGGTGCGTGGCAACGCGGAACTCGCGACGATCGAACGGCTGGGCAGCGCGAAGCGTGACTCCGCGGACAGTCCGAGCGGACCGCGTCCACAAGGCGACGAGGTCGTGCTGACCGCGGACGAGCCGGTCGAGGTGACCCGACTCGACGTCTATCCCTCCGAGCTGACGACCGATCGGCTGCTGGTCGCGGTCCACGACTTCCTGCTGAAGGGCGAGGAACGCCGGAAAGATGTCCTGTTCGGCCGAGAGGATCCGACCTTCGATCGGCCCGAGGAGACGTTCGTCGACAACAACGACGCCCAGAACGAGGCGGTCCGGCTGGCGGTCGGCGCGGACGATTTCGCGCTGATCCACGGCCCGCCCGGCACCGGCAAGACCTACACCATCGCCCAGGCGATCCGCGCGATGGTCGAGCGCGGCGAGCGGGTCCTGCTGTCGGCCTTTACCAACCGCGCCGTCGACAACGCCTTGGAGGCCGTCCTCGAGCACGGCGGTGACGTTCTCGGGGCCGACGGAGCGTCGGAAACACGACCTGGGGTGGCCGGTGACACCCACGGCGTCGTCCGCGTCGGCTCCGAGAGCGGCGTTCGCGAGGACATGGAACCGTATCGCCTCGAGCGGGCCGGCGATCCCGCCGAGCGCGTGGCGGAACTCGAGGACGCACAGGTCGTCGCGGCGACGACGGCGACCTGCGGCTCGCGGGTGATGAAAGAGCAGGGCTTCGACGTCGCGCTGGTCGACGAGGCCGCACAGCTGACCGAGCCGGGAACCTACGCCGCGGCCAATCTGGCCGAGCGGTTCGTTCTCGTCGGCGATCACGAGCAGTTGCCGCCGGTCGTCCGCGCCGAAAACGACCTGACGGAGTCGCTGTTCGAGCGCCTTGTCGAGCAGTATCCCGACGCCGGCGTCATGCTCGACCGCCAGTACCGGATGAACCAGCGTATCCAGTTTTTCGCCTCCCAGGAGTTCTACGACGGGATGCTCCGGCCCGCCGAACCCGCGGTGGCCGGGCGCACGCTCGACGACCTCGAGGGAGTCTCTCGGGACCGACTTCCGGAATCGCTTCGGGATCCGGTCTCGTTCGTCGACGTGGCGGGAGACGACGGGCAGTACACCGATAGCGAGGAGGCCGCCCGCATCACCGAGTTGATCGACCGCTACGTCGACGCCGGCCTCTCACACGACGATATCGGCGTCATCGCCCCCTTCCGCGCGCAGGTGTCCGAAATTACGGGCCACGTCCCCGACGCCGTGACCGTCGACACCGTCGATCGGTTCCAGGGCTCGAGCCAGGAACTGATCATCGTCTCCTTTACGGCGACCGGCTCGCTCGAGGGACCGATCTTCGAGGACTACCGGCGGATCAACGTCGCGCTTACCCGGCCAAAGCGTGCGCTCGTTCTGGTTGGCGACTCGCAGGCACTCGCATCCGATCCGGTCTACGAACGGTTACTCGAGTGGGCGGGTCGCTGATCCCTACGTGTCGCCCGGTGTGAGGTCTGCGACGTCGTTTTCGAGGTATTCGAGACACCAGCCGATGTCGTCTATCTCCGTCGAGCCGTTCCGATCGATCGAGACGAGGACGCCGGACTTTCGCTCGAACGAATCCGGGCAGGAAACGACCCATGCGTCCTCGAACACTTTGAGGACGGCTGTGAGCGAGCCGGCTTCGACGGCGTCTTCGTGGCGTTTGTATCGCAACTGATCGACGATCGTGTGGTCGACGACCGTTCGACCGTCTCGGACGGTGTATCGATCCTCGATATCGTCACGGACTGCCGAGTCCGATTCGACCGGGCCATAGCAGACGACGGCACGCAAATCGTCGTCGACGCGGTCGGCGACGGCATCCCATATCGATTGCAAACGACAACTTGTCATCAATGACCTTGAACAGTAATGCAAATTGGCGTTAAAAATAGTTGTTGGTAGCTCCGTTCGGGGACGAGCCGGCGGGAATCTGTCGAGATCGCTCGACCGAGTCGGTCCGTCCGAACTACTCCCAGAAGGGGTACAGGTCGTCTCGAGTCGGCTCGCGGATCGACTCCCCATCGAGTACGAGTGCGGGAGCGCCCGACTGAACCGTACCGATCGCGGCGGCTTCGATACCGCGACGCTCGAGCGCCTCGAGGGCGTCAGGACACGCGGAGTCGGGGACGGTCGCGAGCAACGCACCGGAGCCGAAGATGCGGAGCGGATCGACATCGGCGGCCTCACAGAGCGCCGCCGTTTCGGGCCGGATCGGAACCGCGTCGCGGTCGACCTCGAGGCGAACGCCCGAGGCGCGTGCGAGTTCGACCAGTCCGGCCGTGACGCCGCCTTCCGTCGGGTCGTGCATCGCCGTCGCGTACTCGCGGAGGGCCCGAGCGTCGGCCACGACGCTTACTTCCTCGAGGAACGTCTCGGCACGGGTGCGAGTCTCGGCGTCGACGTCGAGGTCGTCGCCGAAGTCGGCCGCGAGAATGGCCGTCCCCTCGATACCGGCGCCCTTCGTCAGGACGATTCGATCGCCGGGCTCGGCGCCGCCGGTCGGCACGAACCGATCGGTCGTTCCCATCGCCGTCAGCGTCACCAGCGGGCGCTCGAGGGCGTCGACGTACTCCGAGTGGCCGCCGACGATGGTCGCCCCGACCTCGCGGGCGGCTGCATCTAGATCGGCCGTGATCGTCTCGAGCGAGGCTTCCTCGTCGGGGAGCATGACGACGACCGTCAGCCAGCGCGGATCGGCCCCCGAAGCTGCAACGTCGTTACAGGCGACGTAGACGCCGAGTTGGCCGACCGCCGAAGCCGCGAGCGAGATCGGATCGGTACTGACGACCAGTCGGCCATCCGGCGGATCGATCGCGGCGGCGTCTTCTCCCTCGGCCGGCCCCTGCAACACGGTCTCGTCGGCGGCTGCGCCCGTTCGATCGAAGACGTACTCGAGCAGGTCCTCGGGCGGTACCTTCCCTGGCATACCACGAATTGGAACGATTGGCGGCTTGTAGCTGTCGGCGTCGCCGGTCCCGACACCAGCGACTCGCGTCTCGGGTCGGTCCGAGGCTGGTCGGACTGGCCCCCGAGTCGACCCGGGACTCTCGAGTCCGCATCCGGGCCGCTGGGAACGTCAGCCGAGGATCTGCTGGCTAGCGTTCTTTGGGGCCGGTCGAAGTCGACGACCTATGGCCAGTGAGGACGATCACGCGGAGAGCCCACTCGAGCAGGTGGATCAGGAGATCGGCGCGGAAATCGCAGACGACCCTGATACGGATTGCTGTAACGATTTACCGGCGCAACCGCCGCCCGGGTCGCAGTTGCGCCGGCAATGACTTACAGTAAACCGTATGAGACGTTGTTAGCCTCTCTTCCACACTACTATCGCGGCGAAGTCGCGCAGGCGACCAGCTCTCAGGATCGGATCGACCAGACGACGAACTGGGCAATTACGGTCCTCGCCGCGCTCCTTTCGGTCGTCTTCTCGAGTCCGGACATGCCCGCCTATCTGCTCCTGGTCGGCGTCCTCGTCCTCTGTATCTTCCTCTGGTACGAGGTTCGGCGGTATCGGTTCTACGACATGTATCGGGCACGCGTGCGATTTTTTCAGGAGAACGTCTTCGCAAACGCGCTGGAGCCAGTCGGCGTCGAACACCCGCGGTGGCGCGAGGAGTTGAGCGACGACCTTCGGTATCCAACGTTCAAGGTGACCTCGTGGGAGGCCCTCTCGAGGCGGCTGCGACGCATTTACGTGCTCCTGTTTGCCGTCCTCGGCGTCGCCTGGGTGGCCAAAGTGACGCTGTTCACCCAGTGGACGGAAGCCGCGGAGTTGCCCGGCGTTCACGGTCTCGTCGTCGCGACGCTGCTGGGGACCTTCTATCTCGGGATCGTACTCGTCGCGATATGGCCTCACAGTCGACGAGCCAAAGGCGAAGTGTACGGCGAAGAACCGGGTGACTGGAAAGAAGAGGAGTAGTCGACGCAAAACGCCCTCAGAGAACGTTCATACGGTCTGCTGTAACGATTTACCGGCACGACTGCAGGACGGGACGCGGTCGCGCCGGAAATGACGGACAGCAGTCCGTATCAGTCAGTCGCCAGAACGGCTCGACTCGGCACCCAGCGCGGCCGTGGCGACACCGTCCAGACGCCCGTCGTCACCAGCCACTCTGCTTCGCGGAGGCGCTCGCGTTCGGCCGCTGCCAGCGACGATAGCGACCCCCAGTCGTCGACCTCGGGGACCACCTTGAGCGTGCGCGGGAATCGCCAGCCGACCTCGTCGACCTGCAGCCGTCGAGGTTGGTCGGGCGTCGACCGATACTGGACGACGACCGCGAACCGATCGTCATCGTCGGTGGGAGCGTTCTGGAGGGTGGTTTCGACGCTCGAGGGTGGATTCTGGCCGAGGAGAGTGGTGGGATCGGCGGGCGCGACCGTGACGAACGACTGTGCTTCGTCGGGATCGAGACCGCCGTCGATCGCGTCCTCGGCGCCCGGATGGAGGTTCGAACTGCCGGTGCGGACGCGAAGGTCGGGACGGAAGAGCGATCGATCGAGCGCGACGCCGACGATCCCGGATCCGACGAGGGCGATCGTCTGTCGACGAGAGACCATACGACAACGTAGGCCTCGAACACGTCAACCTATCGATAATCGATCGGCACTCGAGAGCGCGAGGATAAACCACTGCTCGAGGTGGCTACGGAGAAGCCACCGTTCGAGGGATCAGTCGTCGTTCGAGAGATCAGCCGCCCTCGGTGGGACGAGTCGGGCGTTACTCGCCGTTCGGAGCCAGCGCTTCCATCGTCGTGCGAACGTCGTCCTCCTCGGCACCGCGCGGGAAACTCACCATTACGGCGTCGAGGCCGTCGACCGCCTCGTAGCGTTCGATCGTCTCGCGGGCCGACTCGAGGTCGCCCGCCGCACAGAGGTCGTCGAGGATGTTCTCGTCGACCAGTTCGAGGGCGCGCTCGCGGTTGCCCTCCTGCCAGGCGTCGTAGATGGCTTCGGCCTCGTCGTAGCCCTGCCGGACGAGGGCGTCGCGGTAGAAGGTGCCCATCCCGCCGACGTAAAAGGCGGTGTGCTGGCGTGCGAGTCGCCGGGCACGGGCTTCGTCCTCGAGGACACAGCAGTTGACGCCGATGCAGACCTGTACGTCCTCGGGCTCACGGTCGCCCAGTTCCGCCCCGCGTTCGATATCCTCGAGGCGGTCGCGGACGCCGTCGGGAGTGAGCATGATGCCGTGCCAGCCGTCGGCGAAACGGCCGGCGAGTTCGACGGCCTTGGGACCCATCCCGGTGACCTCGACCGGCGGTTGTGGCTCGGGCGGTTCACAACGCAGGCGAAAGCCCGACAGCGAGAAGTCCTCGCCGTCGTACTCGACTTCCTCGCCCGAAAGGACGTTCTGGACGATTTCGACGGTTTCTCTCGTTCGCCGCAGCGGGTTGCCGTACTCGACGCCGTGCCAGTTCTCGATGACGATGGGGCCGCTCGGACCGACTCCGAGCCGGAAGCGCCCGTCCGAGACCTCCTGCAGCGTCGCTGCCGTCTGTCCGAGCACCGAGGGCGTTCGGGAGTACGTATTGACGATACTCGGGCCAAGATCGATCGATTCGGTGCGTTCGGCGATCGAGGTTAGGACGGTGACGGCGTCTCGACCCCAGGTCTCTGGCAGCCAGACGCAGTCGTAGCCGGCGTCTTCGGCGGTCTGTGCGTAGTCGACGATCGAGTCGACCGTCGGCTGTGCGGCGACGGGCAGGTGGACCTCTCTGTCTGTCATCGTCTCACACCGAGACTCCGGACCCTTTTGGGTGTACTGGAACCGGCCGTGCAGGAACGAGCGTTCACGACGACCCGGCACAACCGCTATGAAGGTCGTCAGTAGCGAACGCACAATCGAAGTGGCCACAGAGCGCGAGGTGGCGATCCGCGCCGTCGGCGATAAACTCGAGACATGATTACGGGAGTTTACTAAGTGCCGCAATCGACGTACAGCCGCCACAACTGTAGACAACTAGCTTAACATTGCTAATTTGTGTCGGTGGTATTAAGACAGTCCCGACAGACATCACGACCATGTCACTCGACAGCATCGACCGCGTTGCTGTACTCGGCGCAGGGAACATGGGCCACGGGATCACCGAAGTCACCGCGATGGCCGGCTTCGACGTCACCATGCGGGACATCAAAGACGAGTTCGTCGAGGACGGCTACGAGCAGATCGCCTGGAGCCTCGAGAAACTCGAGGAGAAAGACCGCCTCAACGAGTCGGCCGACGAGATCCTGGGTCGGATCGAGACGACGACCGACCTCGAGGCTGCCGTCGAAGACGCCGATCTCGTCGTCGAGGCCGCCCCCGAGAACCTCGAATTGAAACACGATATCTTCACGGATCTCGAGACGTACTGCGACGAGGATACGCTGCTGGCGACCAACACCTCGAGTCTGCCGATTTCAGATATCGCGGAGGTCGTCGATACGTCCGAGCGCGTGCTGGGACTGCACTTTTTCAACCCGCCGGTAAAGATGGACTTAGTCGAGGTCATCTACGGCGAGGACACCAGCGACGAGGCGGCCGAGGCCGGCTACGAGTGGGTCGAGTCGATCGACAAGACGCCGATCTACGTGCGCAAGGACGTCCGCGGCTTCGTCGTCAACACCATCGTCGGTCCCTTCGGCGGCGAGGCGGCTTGGATGATCTCCGAGGGCGAATCGACGGTTCGCGAGGCCGACGCTACGATGGCCCACGAACGGGGCTACCCGATGGGGCCGTTCGAACTGGCCGATCTGACCGGCATCGACGTCGGCTACCACGTCCGCAAGGAGGCCGGCGATCCCGTGCCGCCGATCACCGAAGAGAAAGTCGAGGCCGAGGAACTCGGTCAGAAGACCGGCAAGGGCTTCTACGACTACGAGGACGGCGACGGCGCGGACTACGGCCCCGACGACGCCGGCGACTTCGACTGGCTGCGTATCGAGGCCCGCATGATCAACCGCGCGGCCTTCCTCGTCGGCGACGGCGTCGCTACACCCGAGGAAGTCGACACCGGCGTCCAACTCGGCCTTGGCTTCCCCGAAGGCATCTGCCGGCGGGCCGACAAGATCGGCCTCGACACCGTCCTCGAGAAACTCGAGACGATGCAGGCGGAGACCGGTGCCGACCGTTTCGGCCCACATCCCTACCTCGTCGAGCTCGTCGAGGAGGGCAAGACCGGGACGGAAGCCGGCGAAGGGTTCTACGAGTACGATAGCGACGACGGCGAGCTCGATTCCTATCACGACCTCAACGTCACGCTCGAAGACGAGGTCTTGCAGATCGAACTCGATCGCCCCTCTCGCATGAACGCCCTCTCGCAAGGCCTCCTCGAGGAACTCGACGATCTGCTCTCGACGGTCGATACCGACGAGGTCCGCTGTGTCACCATCGAGGGCGCGGGCGACCGCGCGTTCTCCGCCGGTGCCGACATCACCAGCTTCTCGAGTGCGGAGCCGACCGATCTGATGGACGTCACGCCGGCCTTCGAGACGGTCAACGACTTCGAGCGACCTGTCCTCGCGAAGATCGACGGCTTCTGTCTCGGTGGCGGGCTCGAGCTCGCGCTGGCCTGTGATCTACGGATCGCGACCGAACGCTCCTCCTTTGGCGCGCCAGAGATCGATCTCGGCCTGATCCCCGGCGGCGGCGGCACCCAGCGACTCACCCGCATCCTCGGCGAGACCCGTGCGAAAGAACTGGTCTTCCGGGGCAACCACATCGACGCCGATCGCGCCCAGGAGTGGGGACTCATCAACCGCGCCGTCGACCGCGACGCGTTCGAGGAGACGATCGACGAGTGGGTCGACGACCTCGCTTCCGGGCCGCCGATCGGGCTGAAGGTTGCCAAGAAAGTGATGAACGAGGGCCAAGACGCCAGCATCGACGCCGCCATCGCGATGGAGAGCCAGGGCTTTGGCCTCCTTTCGAGTACGGACGACGTGATGGAAGGCGCAATGGCTTTTGCGGAGGATCGAGAACCCGAGTTCGAGGGTTCGTAAGGAATGGACGAGGAGTCGACCGACGGCGACGCGTGGCCAACCTGGGGATCGTTCGTCGAACGCCACGGGTATCTCTCGTGGCTCGGCGTCGAGGCCGAACACCTAGAGCACGGCCGCGCCGTTATCACGATCGAGCGCGACGAGGAGTTCGAGAATCCGATCGGCAACGACGGCTACGATCCCATCCACGGCGGGATCGTCGCGACGTTGATCGACACCTCGAGTGCCTTCGCGCTCCGGACGACCTTCGACGATCCCGACGCGGTCGGGTTGACGACGACGGATCTCAACGTCTCGTATCTGCGGCCGGCGATGGGTGATCTCCGGGCCGAGGCGGAAGTGCTTCGCGTCGGCGGGACGACCGGCGTCACCGAGGTGTCGATCGAGGGTGCTGCCGGCGAGGCCGCGGTCGGTCGAACCACCTACAAACTGTTCCGCCCGGAAACCGATCCGGACGGCTGATACGCACGTCTGTCGCCGTAGTAGCGTGGCGGTGAGGGCACTCAGTCGATTGCCGTCGTCCTAGTCGGTCGTTTCGTCGCGCAAATCCTCGTAGATCTGCGGGTCGGTCTGGAACTTGAGGACGTTGTGGATCGCCGAATTTCGCAGGTTCGCGATCACGTCGCCGTGTTCCTTGTAGCAGTTGTGGATCCACTGGGAAGCCTGTCGTCGAGATCGAAACATCATCACCGTCTTCCACTGGTATTCTCCATCGGAGAGGAAGAAAAAGAGGGTGTGTGCGTCCTCCTTGATGAATTCCATCGCGTCTCGCCAGTTGTCGGCGAAGTTCTCGGCGTTGAACTTGAACTCGAACAGCGAGAAGATGTAGTAGTCCTCGTTCGGGATGATCGCCTCCCGAAACACGCCCTCGTTTCGCATCCGTCGGATCGACTCGCTGACGGTGACGTGCGAGACATCGATGTCGTAGTTCCGTTTGAGGACGTCGGTGAGTTCCCGCGAGGAGAGCTGTGGATCGCTCGAGAGCTCACAGAGAATCGCGATATCTCTGTCTTTGAAGTCCCAGTTCGGTTCGTCGTCGTCCAGATGCCAGTATTCGTCGTCGGTCATACGTTCGTCCGATCCCTCCGCGACCGACCGTTCCGTATCGTCATTGCAGATGTCGACACACCGTGTGACATCCCGTCCGTTCGCGCTGCCGGTATCACCGAGCAGCCCACGTCAGTACCACTCGCTTGCAGTCCCTTGCCAACCATACCCATCCATTCGCTTCCAACAGTAAGTGGGTTTGGGATCGTGTTCTACCGATGTTAACTCGTCTCGAGGGGTCGCTGGCGGGATTCATCGGGCTTCCCGTCGGCGTGCATCGTTTCCCGGTGACCAACCGAGAGACAGTGCCACAAACAGGATTCGAAACCGTCGGTTGCCGACGATAATTCGTCTCAGTTTCCGTGCCACCCAAACGGAGACGACGGCAGCGCTACCCAGTTACGGCGGTTCAGCTCATACGGATTATTGTAACGATGTACCGGCGCACCCGCCGCCCGGGTCGCGGGTGCGCCGGAACTGACTGACAGTAAACCCCATCATTCCTCGAGCGGACGTGGCGACCCCGATGGGCCGTCGATCGATTCGAGGACGTGCTCGTGAAACGCCTGCAATGCGGCGCTTTCGTCCTCGGCCAGCACGACGTCGCTGGCCGACAGTGTCGCCAGGCCGAACGCACGCGGTGTCGGCGACTCGAGACGGTGGCGTTCGACGCGGATCTCGCCGTCGCCGAGTCGGTCGACGATCGTCTCGAGTGCGTCGACGGCGAGTTTGTCCTCGAGCAACTCGCGGTAGGTCTCCTCGATGACGGCGAAGTTCTCGAGATCCTCGGCGAAGCCGAGTAGCATCTCGCTGGAGACCTGCTGTTCGCTCGCGGATTTCTCGTAGCCCTTGTAGCGTTTGAGGATGAGCAGCGAGCGGGTCGCGTTGATCCGGAAGTATCGCTGGAGGAGGTCGGTCCCAGCGAGGGCTGCCCGAAGGTCGGATCGGACCCGATCGGGATCGAGGTCCGCGAGGATGCCCTCGAGGTCGATCTTTCGGTTCAGCGGCATCGAGAGCACGAAGCCGTTGTCGGCGACGGCGACGGTGACGTTGGCGGTCGCGGCCTGGGCACAGTGGTAGGCAAGCAGCCGCGAGAAGCCGTCGTTGAACCGCCGACCGTAGTTCGAGTGGACGTAGTAGTGGCGTTTGTACTCCTCGCGGTCGCGGACGATTTCGATCGCGAGGCGGTCGTCGGTGCTGAGACTCCCGGCGCCGGCGTAGCGACACTGGTGGTCGTACAGCCGCGCGATGGCCCGCACGCTGTCGTCGTCGAGGGGAAACTCCCGGAGCCACGCACGGACTCGCGGCGGGCCACCGGTTTCGTAGTGTGCGAGCAGGTCGCGCTGGAAGGCGAGGATCTCACGGCCCAGATCGTCGGAGAGGGGGAGCCGTTCGGAGTACCAGGAGGGTACCGTCGGCTGGGCGCTCGTGCGGTCGACGTAGAGCTTCGAGCCGCGGCGATACTGGTACTCGAGGTGATCGCCCCCGAGGACGAAGACGTCGCCTTTCTCGAGCGTATCGAGGTAGTCCTCGTCGAGTTGGCCGACCCACTCGTCGCTCGCGCGGGTGTAGACGTCGCAGGTGAACGAGTCGGGAATGGTCCCGATGTTGGTCATGTAGATCACCCGCGCCAGCCGGCCGCGCTTGCCGATCAGCGGCTTGCCGACGGGATACTCCTCGTAGTGATGCTGGCCGCTTGGAGGATCGTTCTCGTCACACCAGATCTTCGCGTAGACGTTTTTCTCCTCTAAGCCGGCGTATTCGGCGGTGAGATAGCGTCGAAGCGACGCCCAGTGACCCTCGTCGTAGTCGCGGTAGGGATACGCCCGCCGCAGAATATCTACCACGGTCGACTCCGGGCGAATCTCGGCGATCGCCATCCCGTAGACGTGCTGGGCGGCGACGTCCTGTGCGTTCTCGGGAATCGAGACGGAATCGACGAACCCCTCCTCGGCCTTCTGCAACATGACCGCACACTCGAGCAGTTCGTCGCGGTCCAGCGCGATTACCCGGCCCGTGACGGTCTGGCCAACGCGGTGGCCCGCCCGGCCGATCCGCTGGAGCAGGGCCGCGACGGATTTGGGCGAGCCCACCTGGACGACGAGATCGACGTGGGGCATGTCGATCCCCAACTCGAGGCTCGTCGAGGTGGTGACGACCTCGAGACTGCCGTCCTTGAGCCGTCCTTCGACGTCCTGGCGAACCTCCTTCGAGAGGCTGCCGTGGTGACACGCGGCGTTGTCTTCGTCGTAGGCGTCGAAGCGATCTCGAAGGTTGTGGAGGACGCGTTCGGCCCCCGAACGGGTGTTCGTAAAGACGAGCGTGTTGGTGTGGGCCTGTACGTGGTCGTGTAACTGCTGATAAAAGCGGTCCTGGACGACGTCGCGGGGCGTGTTGATCAGGTCGTCGGTCGGACACTCGAGTTCGACGTCGAATTCGCGGGCGAAGCGAGCGTCGACGATATCGTACTCGCGGGCCTGTCCGCCCGGCGCGTCGCGACCGACCAGAAACTCCGCGACCTCCGAAAGCGGCTCGATCGTCGCCGAACAGCCGATTCTGGTGATCTCCTGATCGGCAAGCGCCGCGAGTCGCTCGAGGCTGACCGAGAGATGCGTTCCTCGTTTGCCGGCCGCCAGCGAGTGGATTTCGTCGACGATGACGTACTCGACGGTTCGTAGTTTCTCCCGGAACTTCGGCGAGTTGAGGAGGATCGCGAGCGTTTCGGGCGTCGTATTGAGGATGTGGGGCGTCTCCTCGAGCATCCGCTGGCGCTCGCTCGAGGGGGTGTCGCCGTGGCGAATGGCGTGACGGATCTCGCCCATCTCCCGGTCGTCTTCGCTTACGGCGTCCCCGCTCGCGCCATCCGCGGCCCGTAGCGCCGCGCCATCCGCGGCCCGTAGCGCCGCGCCATCCGCGGCCCGTAGCGCCGCGCCATCCGCGGCCCGTAGCGCCGCGCCATCCTCGACGATCGACTCGATCCCCTCGAGTGGCACCTCGAGGTTGCGGTGGATGTCGTTGGCCAGGGACTTCAGCGGTGAGACGTACAGACAGTAGACGGAATTTTCGAGGCCGTCGGGGTCGTCGCGGCTGCGCCGGTAGAGTTCGTTGATGATCGAACAGAAACTGGCCAGCGTCTTTCCCGACCCCGTCGGCGCAGCGATCAGCGTGTTCGTCCTCTCGTGGACGTTCGGGATCGCACCTCGCTGTGGCGGCGTGAAGAACCCGTCGTTTTCGGGCACGAACTCGCCGAATTCCTCGAGCCACCACGCCTGGACTGCGGGCTCGAGCAACTCGAAGACGTCGCCGTCCTCGATCGTCACGTCCGCAGGATCGAACGGCACCGACTCGGCGACCGACGACTCGAGGACCTCGCGCCCGTCCATGTCCACGTCTGGGCGACTGGTGCCTAAGAGGGTTTGGACGCCACGGTGAAAGTGAAACGTGCCACCGAACGCTCGCGCCGTCGTCGAGTTATACGGTTTACTGTCATACGGTTTACTGTAAGTCATTTCCGGCGCACCCGCGACCCGGGCGGCGGTTGCGTCGGTACATCGTTACAGTAATCCGTATTAGTCGTCTGGGAATTCGACGCCCGTGATCTCGAATCGCGCACCGCCGTCGCTGCTCTCCGTGATCGTGAGCTCCCAGCCGTGGGCGTCGGCGATTTCGTCGACGATCGCCAGTCCGAGTCCGGTCCCGGTCGGATTGCTCGTCACTCCGGGCTCGAGGATGTCTTCGCGTTTGTCCTCGGGGATGCCCGGCCCGTCGTCTTCGATCGCGAAGCCGTTCTCGAGGTCGGTGGCGCGGACGGTAACGTCTTTGCCACCGTGATCGATCGCGTTGCCGAGGAAGTTCTCGAGGACGTGTTGCAGGCAGTTGCGATCGGCCGCGATGGTGCAGTCGGTATCGACCTCGAGCGTCGCCGCCGTCGGTGCCACCGTCGCCCAGGCGCGTTCGACGGCCGCCTCGAGTTTGATTGGGGTCTCCGATCTGCGCATGTCACCACCGCGTGCCCACGTCGAGAGTTGGTCGATGATCGTCTCGATCCGGTCGTGGGCGTCTCGGACATGCTCGAGTTCGGTGAGTTCGTCGTCGATGGTTTCGTCGACGAGTTCGAGATAGCCGGTCGCCGTCGTCAAAGGCGTATGGAGGTCGTGCGTGACGAATCGGACGAAGTTGTCGAGTCGCTCGTTCTGGCGTTCGAGTGCCTGTCGGCGTTTGATTCGCTCGATCGCGGTGAGCATCGTGGTCCCGAGTAACTCGACGCGATTGCGATCGGTTTCGTCGAACTGGTCGCACTCGGTTGCGACGGCCTGAAAGATGCCCCACTCACCGATGGGAACGGTAAGAGCCGATCTGATCGTCTCCTTGGCCGGTTTCCCGCGATCGGACTGCCTGGCATCGTCGGTGATCTCCGGGTCTTTCGTCTGAAAGACGTGGCCGGCGACGCCTTCGTCGGTACCGAACGGGCGGTCGCCGACCTCGACCGGTCCGTGCTCCGAGATGGCGACGATTTCGAAGACATCGTCGTCGCTGGCCGGTGCAGCAAGCGTACACCAGTCGAATCCGAGGATGGTGACCGCAGTGTCGATCGTGATCTGATAACATTCCTCGATCGAGTGGGCACTGTAGAGGTCGTTCGCCGCGTCGTGGAGTCGCTCGAGGTCGTGCTCTCGACTCTTGTGTGCGGTGATCTCTCGGATCGTGATCACGTGGGTCTCGGACGAGCTGTCGGGTGTGTCGACACCGGCAGCCTCGAGCCACACCGATTCGTCATCGCGGCGTCGAAACTCGATGCGCCGAGAGGCCGCGTCCGGACCGGTGACGAGCGCATCGAACGATCGTCTCACTCGGTCGCGGTCGATCGCTGCGACGTACTCGAAGGCTGTGTTCCCGACGAGGTCGGCCGGCGCGACGTCGAGATGCCGTTCGACCGCACCAGTGGCGTACTGGATACGCCCCTGGTCGTCGAGAACGAGCACGGCATCGGGCAGTCGCTCGAGCAGGCTCGACAGCGCTACCGATGTCTCGGCGTCACTTGCGGGCACCGAGCTGTCCGTGGATTTCGAGTGATCGATAGCTGAAGTCACCAGAGTGTCACTATTAGAGTTATTGGCCAATCGTTCGGCCGCACTCGCGGGAACGCCCCGACGCAATCACCTCTCGATCGTCGTTAGCCGAGTCGCTCGAGGACGTCGCGACCCTCGAGGTAGACGAAATCGTGGCGAGTGGCATACGCGCGGGCGTCGGTCGGGGTCAGCGCTTTCCCAGTATCGTCGTCTAACATCTCACAGACGACGGCTGCCGGCGGCAGGTTTGCGGCCGCCGCGAGCGCGACGCCGAGTTCGGTGTGGCCCTCGCGCTGTGCGAGCAGATCGGGGGCGGCTTTCAACACGTGGACGTGACCGGGGGTTCGAAACTCCGTCGCAAAGTCGACGGCGTCGGGAGCGCCGGCAGCCTTGCCGAGCGCTTGGATGGTCCGCGATCGGTCCGCGTCGGTGATCCCGGTGTAGGTATCCCGATGGTTGACCGTCAGCGAGAACGACGACCGTTCGTCGTAGCCAAGGTCGTGGTCATCCGCAGCGGGGTGGTCCACCGTTTCCGAGTAGAACGGGAGGTCGAACGCCTCGGCGATGTCGTAGCCGAGTGCAGCACAGATGAGCCCACCGGCATCGTTTCGCATCCGAGCGACGGCATCGGCCGTGACCGCATCCGCGTGATAGATCAGATCCGTCTCACCTTCCCGGTCGGCCGCGTCGTGAACCAGGATCGGCTCGCCGGCTCGCAACGCCTCGAGTGCGTCGTCGACGCTGTCGCCGGCGGTCGAGCCGTCGACATCCGTTCGAGCCGTCGTACTCGCTCTCTCGGTGTCGTGACCGGCCTGGGTCCGGGTGTGGTTGCCGGTCATTCGCGATCACCCACCGACACCGTGACGTGATCGTCGTCCTCGAGACCGAGTTCGTCGCGCAGTTTGACCGGCGCGATAACCTCGAGCTGGTCGTCGTCGTGGTGAGTTCGTTCGGGTGCGATCGTGTGGGCGTTCTCGTAGCTCCGACCGTCGGCCGTCTCGATCGTCGCGGCGTAACAGACCGCCGGACCGTAGGTTCGGTCCTCGTCTTCCCAGCCGTCGATCGGTACCGGCTCGAGCGCGGAGATCGCACCCCGACGGCGCACGCTGTCCTCGCGAAGTTCGACGTTCAGCGTGCCGGGAAACGGCTCGTAGCCGAGACGATCCTCGAACTGGCATTTGTACCCCGGCAAGGAGATGTAGTGGCGACCCTCGCCCATCCCGCTGGTGACGATTCCCTCGAGGTCGACCTCGGCGTCGGTCTCGAAGATGCGACGGTAGTCCTCGTACTCGGCGTGGAGGGCGTGTTCGCCGTCGTCGGTGATCGCGACCCACTGGCCATCACTGACGGTGTCGCGCTCGAGCAAGGCTGCGCTCTCGAGCCGTTGGAGGCGACGCGAGGCGGTCTGATTCGAGGCGTCGAGTCGATCCGCGAGGTGAGAACAGGAGATTTTGACGTCGCCCTCGAGCCCGCCCTCGAGTGCGAGCAGCTTGAGCACGGCGAGTTCGTCGTAGCCGATGGCGGCGTCCGCTGTCGCTGACATACCAACGTGTATTGTGGGCTCCCTCAAAAGCGTATCGAATATGGCATGCGTAACGAGAATGTGATGCTGGCGTCGAGCGCGCGTTCGATACTCGGTCGTTGGGAGCCCGAAAGAAAAACCCTCCGAACGCGGAATGCATCACAGTGTTGTGACGATCCGGTCTTCGATCGCGTCGACACAGTCCGGATCGAAGGTAAAGAACCCATCCCAGA
Source organism: Salinadaptatus halalkaliphilus (assembly GCF_006543045.1). GTDB lineage: Archaea > Halobacteriota > Halobacteria > Halobacteriales > Natrialbaceae > Salinadaptatus > Salinadaptatus halalkaliphilus. The sequence continues at coordinate 152,862 of NZ_RBZW01000021.1, forward strand.
TGCGGGGCTCGGTTTCGAGACAGACGAGCGCGCCGGCGTCGGTCGTCTCGATACCGGCAGGTGGATTGTAGACGACGAACCAGGAATTTCGGTACGTCCGGCTCGAGCCCGCATGAACCGTCATCTCGAGATCGGGAACGGATCCGTCGTCGATACCGTAGACGTGGACGTCGAGATCCGTCTCCTCGAGTTGCTCGTACACCCGTCTGGTCCCGATCTCGTCGTCGATGCGAGAGAGGTGCTGAAACGCGGACCGTACCGTTCCGGTTCCGTGCTCCCACGCCAACTGTTCGATGTATCGCGACAGCAAAATCAACAGCAGTTTCTCCTTGTGTGCGAGCGGATACCCACGGAGCCGGAGTCTCGTACCCTCGAGACCGGCGAGTACGTCGGGGAGCGAGGTGTCGCCGAGCCTACGGGCCCCGGTGACGAACAGATCGGAGTTGATCGCGAGCAACGAGTCGTACAGCGCCGCCATCGACGAAGCTGCTACGGGTTGGCCGTCCTCGAGCAGGACGGCAAGATCCTCCTCGACGGCAGCCTCAGGATCAACGGCGTCCTCGAGAGTGGGTGGGAGATCGGTCGCAGTGAGGTCGGCGTCGACGGCGGTCTCGATGTCGGGGACGCCGTCGAACGCCTCCTCGAGCAGCCCCGCGACCGGGCCCGGGGCGTCGTCGGCAACGACCGCGACGGTGTGGTCGGGACCCTCGACCGACTCGAGGAGTGAACGCAAACTCACGCTGGAGATGTAGTCGGCTACAGTCCTTAAACGTTCTCGCCGACGGGCGGATTATACGGACTGCTGTACCGATTGACCGGCCCACCGCCAGCCCGAGTCGCAGCCGTGCTGGTGCCGACGTACAGCGGTCCGTATCAGTCGCCGGCCACCGAATCTTGCGCCCAGAACTCGCTGTCTTTCTTCAGTTTGGGGACCCAGGTATCGCGAGTCTTCGAGAGCAACGCGACGCGGGAGGCCGGGACATCCTTACACTCCGTAAAGTCGGGCATGTACTCGGCGATCGATTCGGCGAAATCGACGACCTCATCGTGGTCGGGCATCGAGGAGCGGTCGAGTCGCCCTCGAGAGTGCCCGACGTGCATGTAGGCCTTCAACTCGACGAAGTCGGGATCGGCCTGCTGGTAGAAGCCGGCGTACCAGTCGGGGTGGTGCATGTTCTCGCCTTTGACGAGCGTCGTCCGCAGGACCGTGCGGGTCTCGTCTTTCTCGGCGAGGATGTCCATCGTCTCGAGGAGGTTGTCCCAGGCGTCGTCTTCCATCGCTTTGACGACCTGATCGAAGGTGTGGCGCTCGGGAGCGTCGACGCTGACGTAGAGCTGGGTCGGATCGCAGTCGGCGAGCATCTCCGGACGCGTGCCGTTCGAGACGAGGAAGGTTGTGATGTTGCGGTCGTGGAAAGCATCGATCAGTTCGGGTAGATAGGGATAAAGCGTCGGTTCGCCGTCTAAGGAGATTGCGACATGGCGCGGTTCCATCGCCTCGTCGAATGCCTCGCGGGGGACCTTCTCGTTGCCGCCGAAACCGGAGAGCAGTTTCTTCTGTAACTCGATCGAGGCGTCGACGACGGCCTCTGGGTTGTCCCATTCGACATCGTCCATCTCGTAGGCGTGACCCTGATGATCGCGCCAGCAAAAGACACAGCGCTCGTTACAGCGTACGACCGGCGTCATCTGGATGCAGCGATGGGATTCGATCCCATAGTAGATGTTCTTGTAACACTTGCCCTCGCCGCGCAAGGCGTTGGCCGTCCAGCCGCAGGTCTGGGCCGCCGTATGATTCTCGCTGTGGTAGTCCGGCGAGCCGACCTGTTGTGGGCTCTCCTCGGAATCACTCATTAGCTAGTGGAGGGGGCTTCGACGACAAAAACGTCCGGTTCGACGCCGCCCGCGAGGATCGCGAGTCCAGTTGACCTGTCGCGACAACTCGAGTTACTCCCGATGAGGAAGCGTCCCGGGTTCGGCATCCTCGTCGTCCTCTCTGGCGATTTCGCGTTCGAACCCGTAGAGGACGAGCCCGGTATTCGCGGTCATGATGACGCCCGTGGTCGGCACCTCAGCGAACAGATAGAGCCCGATGCCGACGCCGAAGGCCCCGGCCGCGACCGCCGCCCACAACATCGGCCTCGAGACATCGACTCGAGTCGCGTCCCAGTAGATCCCGCCGAAGATGGCGACCGTCGTCGCGACGCCGAGAACCCCGATCACGGTTGCCAGGTCGACCATACCGATGGTGGGTAGAGCAAGGCCAAAAGCGTTCTGCGACGGCGTAGTGGGTACTGTCGTCGAGTACGGACCAACCCACGACGGGCTGGGAGCCTACAGGCCCTCCCACTCGGTGATCGCCGTTCGCCACGCCTCGGGAATTGGGGCCGACTCCCCGGTCTCGGGATCCGTATTGATCTGTACCGTCTCGGCGGTGGCTGCGACCGTCGGCTCGGCCTCGTCGGGATCGGCCGCGCGAACCTCGTACTCCATCGGAACGCTCGAGGTGCCGAGTTCGGGGACCCGAACCGCGACGGTGACGGTCTGATCGCGGGTGATCTCGTTTCGGTACTCCACGTGTAAGTCCGCGATAACCGTATCGAGCGTCTCGAAGGGAACGCCGACGACCTCGTCGTAGTAGCTCCCACGGGCTTCCTCGAGATACCTGACGTAGGGCACGTTGTTCACGTGGCCCAGCGTGTCGAGGTCACCGAACCGGACGTCGATGGTCGTCTCGAAGTCGAATTCGCTCATGGACTGTCGTTCGACGAGCGCGGTTGTAAGTGGTGTGGACGGCTCGATCGGGAGCCAGCAGCGCCACCGCCGACGGGTCACGCGGTCCCGCGAACGCGCTCGAGCGCGGCGAGCGTGCCGTCGGCGTGGGCGTCTGCGAGCACCTCGTCGGCCGCGTTTTTCGCCGACGTGTCCGCGTTTGCGACCGCGAAGCTTCGGCCAACGGTCTCGAACGTCGAAACGTCGTTGACCGAGTCGCCGACCGCGACGCAGTCGGCGGGATCGAAGCCGACGTGCTCGGCGATCGTCTCGAGGGCGTCGCCTTTGTTCGGCGTCGTATCCTTCACGTGATAGGCGTAGCCGGTATCGACGACCTCGAGGCCGTGGTCGGCGGCGATTTCTCGAAGCGGTTCGATCGGCTGCTCGAGATCGACGGCGATCTCGGTCTCGCGCCAGCGGTTGACGGTGTCTTCCTCGCCCCAGCCCAGCGAGTAGCCGGCTTCGCGGTAGGCCTCGGCGACGGCCTGGGCGGCGGCGCGGTCGGCGGTGTAGTAGACGTCGTCGCCCGTGTAGACGACGCCGCCGTTTTCGGCGACGACGAGTTCCGGAATACCAGCGAAGTGACAGAGCGCGACGGGATAGGGAAAGGCCTTCCCGGTGGCGATCACGACGGGGGCCTCCCACGCGCGGATCGGATCGAAGATTCGCGGGTCGATCCCCCACGCGTCGGGGCGGGTCAACGTGCCGTCGATGTCGAGCACGAGCGGCGGATCGGCGGTCATATCGAGAGACCACTGTGGCCGACGGTAAAACTCGTCTGGTCCCAGCTACCGAGCGAGAAGCGCCATTAACGAAACGCGTGGGTCCGATCAGAGCGTCGGGACCCACGAGGCGTCCGGAAAGATCCCCGCGAAGTACATGACTGCGACGAGGAAGGTTCCGAAAACGATCGCGGCTGCGGGCGGGTCGACGTGGGTGTCCCCGTGGGCGTAGAAGACCCGCTGGAACAGCTCACCAAACAGTGCACAGAGCACGCCGAAGACGAGCGCGACGATCAACGCGCCGGACTCGCCGAGACCGGCGATGACGGCGTCGCCCTCTGCCATCACGGCCAGGGCCGCCGTTCCCGCGGGAAGCGTGATGTGGTGGGTTACCGGCACCCTCTCGACGCCGAGATTCAGGAAGAGCAGCGACGCGGCGCTGATACCGAAGCCGAGAAACGCGCTCCCGGTCGCGATCGCGATCCAGCCGCCGAGAATCCCCACGAACGCGCCCAGCGTGGCCACGTTGGCCCACGTGTACTGGTGGGGAAGCCACGGTTCGACGGCGAGTCGACCCCCTGGCGCGACAGCCCTCTCGGAATCGGGTCGGATGACCTCGCCGCCGTCGGCTCGAGCCCTCGAGTGACCGCCGTCGGTGGCCGTTCGACGCTCCTCGCGCTCGAACGGCGACATATCGAGGACGTTGCTCCCCCGGATCGTCCCGATGATGCTGTAACCCAGGATGAGCCGGTGGAAGATCGCCGAGAGCACGACGCCCATCGCGATGGGGTCGTACGGCAGCGCGAGCGTGTCGAAGGCGACCTGCAGCCACCAGCCAAGCAGGCCGAAGGCCGCGCCGACGGCGAGCACGTCGGGTTTCGTCCCCAGCGCCTGCGCGATATTCTTAGCCTGGTGGTAGTCGTACTCGAACCCGTCCATGTACCCCCTTCGGGCGGCGTAGGCGGTCGCAGCCACGCCGCCGGCGAAGCTCACCGCCGGGGAAAAGGCCGGGCCGAACGCGATTCCGTTCGTAATCTGGGCGTACTCCTCGCCGCCGACAAGCACCGCGGCCTCCCCGGCGATCACCATGAACCCGGTGAAGACGAACGCGGGTAGTGGGCCGAGCGCCGCTCCGAACGCGCCACCGCCGAGCGCGGCGATGATCTCCGGGAGACTCGAGAGCGCGTCGACCAGCGCGTTCATTCGCCGTCTCCCCCGTCGGTGGCCCACCCCAGTGAACACTCGACGGCGTCGGTCCAGCGCTCGTAGCGGGCGTCGGCGCGCTCGCTGTCCATCTCGGGCTCGAACTCACGGTCGACCTGCCAGTTGTCACGTAGTTCCGCGAGATCGTTCCAGTAACCGACGGCCAGGCCAGCGGCGTAGGCCGAGCCAAGTGCCGTCGTCTCGTCGACGACCGGGCGGACGATATCCGAGCCGATGATATCGGACTGCAACTGACAGAGGTAGTTGTTCTTGACCGCGCCGCCGTCGACCTTGAGCGAGCGCATGTCGATTCCCGCGTCGGCTTCCATCGCCTCGGCGACGTCTCGGGTCTGGTAGGCGATCGATTCCAGCGTGGCCCGAACCAAATGTTCCTTGCGGGTGCCACGGGTCATCCCGACGATGGTTCCGCGGGCGCGTTGATCCCAGTGGGGCGCACCCAGTCCGGTGAAGGCGGGAACGACGTAGACGCCGTCGGTCGAGTCGACGCTGCGAGCGAGGTCGGCCGTCTCGGCCGGATCGTCGATCAGATCGACATCCTCTAACCACTCGATAGCCGCCCCGGTGACGAAGATCGAGCCCTCCAGTGCATACTGTACCGGTTCGCCCGAGCGCTGAAAGCCGATGGTCGTCAGGAGACCGTGGTCGCTCGCAACGGCCTCGTTGCCGGTGTTCATCAAAAAGAACGAGCCGGTGCCGTAGGTGTTCTTGGCGTCGCCGGCGTCGAAACAGGTCTGGCCGAACAGCGCGGCCTGCTGGTCGCCCAACGCCCCGGCGACGGGAACTTCGGCCTCGAGAAAGCCCTCCGGATCGGTCGTCCCGTAGGTTTCCTCGTCGCTCGAGGGTCTGACCTCGGGCAACATCGCACGCGGGATCGAGAACTCTTCGAGGAGGTCGTCGTCCCACGCCAGCTCGTGGATGTTGTATAGCATTGTCCGCGAGGCGTTGGTGACCTCGGTGACGTGCTCGCCGGTGAGGTTGTAGATCAGCCAGCTATCGATGGTCCCGAAGAGGACGTCGCCGCGCTCGGCCCGATCGCGCACGTCGTCGGGTCGCGACCGTTCCATCTTGATTGGATCCCCTTCCTCTAAGAGCCACTCGGCTTTCGTCGCCGAGAAGTAGGCGTCGGCCTCGAGGCCGGTCTTCTCGCGGATCTCCTCGACCTTGTCCTCGGCCTCGAGTGCCTCGATGCGTTCGGTGGTCCGTCGATCCTGCCAGACGATGGCGTCGTGAATCGGCCGACCGGAGTCGACGTCCCACAGCACCGTCGTCTCGCGCTGGTTGGTCACGCCGATGGCCTCGAGCTGGTCGGGAGCGATCCCGGCCTGGCCGAGTGCCTGCGTGATGACGGCTTTCGTGTTCTCCCAGATCTCCATCGGGTCGTGCTCGACCCAGCCGGGCTCCGGGTAGTACTGTTCGTGCTTCTCGTAGGCGTTTGCGACGACCTGGCCACCGTGGTCGAACACGATGAATCGCGTCCCGGTGGTTCCCTGGTCGACGGCGCCGACGTACGTGGTATCTGTCACTGGTCACACCCCGTCTATCACGCAACTCTTTATCGTCGATTGCGTGGTACTGGTAAACAACTATTACTATCATTATAAATGTTTCCTAGTGAACGAGTAATAGATACGGAAATTCGACTGTAACTGAACCGCTTCACGTCGGGCGCGTAGCGGAGACGGCTCTTATCGCCGCCGTGCGGCCGCTACCGGTCATGGTCGATCCTGGGTTGGCGGCGATGGCCATCCTCGAGGCGTCGGCCGAGGACCGCGTCCGTGGCCGGATCGATCGCTAATGGCCGACTGCGGGTGGACCGTCCGTGATTTCTTATGGGTGTTGCTCCGCCGGCGATAAAATAAAGGATGGTGGGACCGAGGTACCGGTAACGGGATGGCAACGGACACCGAGGTCCTCGTACTCGGCGGCGGCTCGACCGGCTGTGGCATCGCCCGCGATCTGGCGATGCGCGGTCTCGAGGTGACGCTCGTCGAACGGGGCAATCTGACCGACGGGACGACCGGCCGCATGCACGGCCTCCTCCACAGCGGCGGGCGCTACGCCGTCTCCGATCAGGCGAGTGCGACGGAGTGTATCGAGGAAAACGAGATTCTCCGGGACATCGCGGGCCACTGCGTCGAAGAGACCGGCGGCCTGTTCGTCCAGCTACCCGACGATTCGGACGACTACTTCCGAGAAAAACTCGAGGGCTGTCGCGACTGTAACATTCCGGCCCGGGTGCTCTCCGGACGGGAGGCCCGCGAGATCGAACCCTATCTCACACCGGATATCGAGCGCGCGATCGAGGTCCCCGACGGTGCGGTCGACCCCTTCCGACTCTGTGTGGCCAACGCCGTCGACGCCGAGGCCCACGGCGCGCGCATCGAGACCCACGCCGAGGTGATCGACCTCCTGCGTGACGGCGCGGATGTCTACGGCGTCGACGTACGTCACGACTCCGGACCGGGCAAACGCCGACACGCAGCGCCCGGTTCGACCGAGGAGATCACCGCAGAGTACGTCGTCAACGCGACGGGCGCGTGGGCCGGCCAGATCGCGGCGATGGCCGACCTTGAGGTCGCGGTGCGGCCCTCCAAGGGCGTGATGACGATCATGAACGTCCGGCAGGTCGACACCGTGATCAATCGCTGTCGGCCGAAAGGCGACGCCGACATCGTCGTCCCCCACGAGACGACCGCCATCCTCGGCACCACGGACGAGGAAGTCTCGGATCCCGACGACTACCCCGAGGCGCAGTGGGAGGTCGATCAGGTGATCGACACCCTCGCGGACCTCGTTCCGATTCTCGAGGAGGCCCGAACGATCCGCTCGTTCTGGGGCGTCCGCCCGCTGTACGAACCGCCGGGGACCGCCACGCAGGATCCCACCGATATCACGCGGGACTTCTTCTTGCTCGATCACGCCGAGCGCGACGGCGTCTCGGGGCTGTCGAGTATCGTCGGCGGGAAGTTCACCACCTACCGCGCGATGGCCGAGGAGATCAGCGACCACGTCTGTGGGAAACTCGGCGTCGACGCGACCTGTGCGACCGCCGAGGAACCCCTGCCCGGCAGCGAGAACCTCGCCGTCCTCGAGGACGGTATGGACGAGTTCGGGCTGCGCTCGCCGGTCGCCCGCCGGAGCAAACAGCGACTGGGGAGCCGGGCGAGCGACGTCCTCGAGACCGACGACGCGAACCCCGTGCTCTGTGCCTGCGAGGGCGTCACCCGCGCCGAAGTGCGGGACGCCATCCAGCAGTCGGGCACCGACTTAAACGCCGTCCGCATCCGCACGCGGGCCTCGATGGGCAACTGTCAGGGCGGCTTTTGCTCGCAACTGCTGGCGACCGAACTCCACCCCGAGTACGACGAGGCGACGGCGCGGTCGGCGCTCGACGAACTGTTTCAGGAGCGCTGGAAGGGCCAGCGCCACGCCCTCTGGGGCGAGCAACTCTCCCAGGCGATGGTCACCTACGCGTTGCACGCGACGACCATGAATCGGGACCGCGACCCCGCGGCGAGCGATGGGTCGCTCGAGTACGGAGCCTTCGACGACGGGGAGGTGCGCTGAGGTGGCGATTTCCGACGACGTGCTTGTGATCGGCGGCGGCCTCGCGGGGGCGATGGCAGCCCTCGCCGCGGCCGAGCGCGACGTTCGGGTTCGACTCGTCACGTACAAACAGTCGACGCTGCGCCAGGCCAGCGGGCTGATCGACGTGCTCGGGTACGCGCCCGACGGCGACGGTCCGCTCGTCGACCCCTTCGAGGCGCTCGAGGGGCTTCCGACGGGCCACCCCTACGAGCGCGTCGGCAGCGAGGCCGTTCGGGAGGCCCTCGCGTTCTTCGACGAGGTGGCTGGCGACGCCTACGTCGGCGATCACACCGATGCCAACGCGCTCGTCCCGACCCACGGCGGCACGGTCAAACCGACCGCACGCTACCCGACCGCGACGGCCGCGGGGCTGGCCAGTGACAACCGAGACGCCCTGCTCGTGGGCTTCGAGACGCTGCCCGACTTCGACGGCCCACTGGCCGCGAGCCATCTCGCAGCCGCCGGCGTCCCCTTCGACGCACGCGGTGTTACCCTCTCGTTCCCCGGAATCGAGCGCGACGACGCGAAGGTAACCCGCTACGCCCACCTGCTCGAGCGCGACGAAGCCGTCTCGGTCGACGACAGCGCGGCGACGGTGGGGGCCCGCGACGCACTCGCCGAGAGCGTCGACGAGCACCTCGAGGGCGAACCCCGCGTCGGCTTCCCCGCGATCCTGGGCGACGAGCGAGCCGACGAGGTCCGCACTGCGCTCGGCGAGGGTCTCGGCGTCGACGTCTTCGAGGTCCCGATGGGCCCGCCGAGCCTGCCCGGGATGCGCCTCTCGGACCTGCTGTACGACGCTCTCGAGGATGCGGGTGTCCGAGTCACGTCGGGGGTGCCGGTGGTCGACTACGAGGTCGATCCTCGAGGGTCAAGCGACACGCCAGCCGACCCTTCGGCGGCAAAAACGAGCGACGACCCAGCGCGCGGGCGCATCGACCACGTCGTCGTCGACCGCAACGGCGCCGAGGTTCCCCACCGCGCCGACCAGTACGTCCTCGCGACGGGCGGCCTGGTCGGCAAGGGCGTCCGCTCGGACCGCGAGGGGGTTCGCGAACCGATCTTCGACTGTCACGTCCCCCACCCCGAGGATCGATACGACTGGTTCGTCGACGGCGTCTTCGGCGACCAGCCCTACGCCCGCTTCGGGCTGGACGTCGACCGCGAGCTTCGACCGCTCGAGACCGACTCGAGGCCGACGTTTTCGAACCTGCGGGCGGCGGGAGCGGTGCTTGGCGGCTACGATTTTGCAGCTGAAAAGTCCGGATCGGGCGTCTCGCTCGCGACGGGCTACGTCGCGGGTCGGCGTGCGAGCACGGCGGTGATTCGATGAGCGAGACAGACCACCCACCAGACGACGGCGCGACCGAGGACCGCTCGAGCGACGAGTTCGAACCGATTCAGGTATTCCCAGAGGCCGAAGCGATGGACCTCCGGCCGGGCGCGGACAACTGTTACAAGTGCTCGACCTGCGACACGAACTGTCCCGTCGCCGAGGTCGACGACGAGTTTCCCGGGCCGAAGTTCCAGGGCCCCGAGCAGTGGCGTCTGAAGCGTCAGGACGACCACGATGTCGACGAGTCGGTGATGAAGTGCTCGAACTGTATGCGCTGTGATAGCGCTTGTCCCTCCGAGGTCCCGCTCTCGCAGATGCACAACACGGCTCGCGGGGAGTACATCGAAGAGCGCATGAGCAGATTCTCGAGGGAGTACCTCCGCAACCGGCTGCTCGCGAACTATCGACGGCTCGCCCCGCTCGCGGCGACGTTCCCCCGGACGGCCAACTTCGTGATGGGACTGTCGGTCACGCAGTGGCTCGGCGAGAAGACCCTCGGTATCACGAGCGAGCGGGAGTTACCCGACTTCGCGACGGAGACCTTTCGGGAGTGGTGGACAGAGCGAGGTGGGCCAGCAGTAGAGAGCGAGGCGAAGCAAATTGCGTACTTCCACGGCTGCTACGCCAACTACAACACGCCCGAGGTCGCGAAAGCACTCGTGCGCGTCTACGAGCACTTCGGCTACGAGATCATGATCCCCGAGCAGGACTGTTCGGGGACGCCGATGTTCGCAAACGGCATGCTCGAGGACGCCCGTCGAGCGGCCGAGACCAACGTCGCCGAACTCGCCGCCGCGCTCGAAGATGGCGCCGATATCGTCGCCTCCTGTAGCTCCTGTTCGATGTCGATCCGTCAGGAGTACCCCGAACTGTTCGACTTCGAGGGCACCGCCGAGGTCGCCGCCAACACCTGGGACGCCCTCGAGTACCTACGGGTCCACGAAGATCTCGAGGCCGAACTCGCGGACGCCTCACTCGAGGGCGACGAGTACGACGAGTTTGCCTATCACGCGCCCTGCCACGCCCGTAACCAGGGACTGGACGGCCAGACGGTCGACGTGCTCGAGGCGATCGACGGCGTCGAGGCCGAGGATGTCGGCGACTCCTGTTCGGGCATTTCCGGCACCTACGGCTGGAAGGCCGAGAATTACGAAACATCGATGAAGATCGGGGCAGCAATGTTCGAACACATGGAGGGAGCCGAGGCCGAGCAGGGGCTGACCGAGTGTCCGACCTGCTCGATGCAGATGGGACACGGAACCGGCTACGAGATCACCCATACCCTCGAGATACTCGAGGCCGCGCTCGTCGGTGACGCCGGAGCGGCATGAACGTTCGCGATCGAATCGCCAGGCGACAGTCTGCCCATCAACACGGTGGGATCGTCGTCGACCGGGAGCAGTTGAGTCCGGTCGTCCACCGACAGGACCCGATCGGTCGGGACTCCATCTTCGAGCAGCTACTCGACGCCCTCGAGGCGGTGTTCGACGGCGGGTTACCCGAGCCGGTCACCGTCGTCGGGCCGGCAGGGTCGGGGACGTCTGCGATCGTCACGGCGCTGTTCGACGCGTTGAACGATCGGTTTGGCGCGCCGAGTCGGTCGATCGGCACGACGACGCGAGCGGGTCGAACCGAGCCCGTGACCTGGTTCGTCACGGTCGACGGCCGGCGCGTCGAGAGTGCCTTTGCGTTCTACCGGGCGGTTCTATCGGTGCTCTCGACGGATCCCGTTCCCGAAAGCGGCATCGGAACCGGCGATCTCGAGACACGACTCGCGAGCCGTCTCGAGCGCCACGGTCGCCGGGCGGTCGTCGCGATCGACCACCACGACGAACCCGAGACGCTCGGCTACGATCGCGTGTGTGACCTCCTCGAGCCGGTCGGAGACAGCGTTTCGACCGTCGCCGTCGGCCGCGGCGAGCCCGACGACTGGAGCGGGACGACGGTTCGAGTACCCGCCTATCGCGAGCACGAACTCGTCGACGTGCTCACGGACCGCGTCTCGACCGGGCTGGCGGCGGGAACGGTCGAACACGAGACGATTCGGGAACTCGCGATGTGGGCCGAGGGCAACGCCCACGACGCGCTGGCGGCGCTGTTTACGGCGGCCGTGAGTGCCGACGCCGGGGGTGCCGATCGGATCGACGAGAGCCACGTCGATCAGGCGGTAGCAGCCGTCCCCGACGACGGTGTCCACGTCGCTCGCCCCCTTGCACTGCCCGAGACGCGCCAGCAGGTGCTTGGAAAATTAGTCGCGATCGAACGGGCGGATCGGCCGATTCGCGAGGTCGCCGACGAGATCGCCGACCGGTCGTCGCTGACGACGGGGACGGTTACACGGTTCCTGTACGAGCTTGCCGACCGGGGTATCCTCGAGCGAGTGACGTTACAACAGACTGGCAACGGCCGTCGACCGAGCACCGTCGAGGCGCGATTTCCGTCGGTCGTCTTCCGCTCGCTCAGTTCGGCCGTCGACACCGAGCCATCGCCGTAGTACGCTCTGGACGAGAGAGTCACACGATGAGCCGATACGACCATTTTTGGTGGTACACACGAAACAGAGAGGTAGCCGTCGACGCACCATGACGATCACCCTCGAGGAGACGAGCGACCCGCCCGGGCTCGAGATTCACGACTCGATCGAGCAACGGCGACTGTGCCTCGAGACCGCAGGCGCTATCAGTGCGGAATCGGCCGACACGGAGCCGTTTTGCTTCCCGCTGGATACCGCTTGTCGTTTCGAAACCAGCAAACTCGTCCTCGATCAGTTGTGTTCCGTGACCGTCCACGACGAGACGGGACGGACCGAAGCCAGCCTCGATACCGGTGAAACGGCCACACTCGAGGAGCGGCCACAGTTCGTCGGGTTGAGCGGCCCGATCAAACTCTACTGTCGGATCGAGACGGCTGGCCAGATCGACGTCGGACTCACCTCGATTCGGCTCTCGTTCGATCGGGCGCCGACGATCGAACTCGGCGCCAGGTCGTTACACGACCGCCCGGTCGAGACGATCACGACATCGCCGGATCCCGACTCAATGATGGAGGCGATTTCCGCGATTCCCTCGGCGCTGAAAACGACCTCACCCGAGCGAACGTGGCCGACGCTGCGTGGCCATCCGCCGCTGATCGAACTCGGCGACCGCCTCGAGATACCCGACTCGATCGCGGGGAGAGAAAGCGAGATCGAACTCGTCGTCCCGTCCGATCGGCTCTCGGTCTATCAGGTGGCACCGCTTGCGTTCTTCCTCGGGGCAACGATCCAACCGGGTGCCGAACCGCGAGTAGAAACCCCCCACTTCGAGCAGTCACTGACGACGACGGGCTCACTGGAAGATGATGTCGCTCGACTGCTCCAGCGGTGTTTCTTCCTCGATTGTCTGGTCAGAACCGAGGGCGTCTTTCAGTACGATATCGCCGAACGGTCGGCGCTCGAGGCCGACCTCCCATTCGATCTCCCAGCGGTCTACGACGCGTCGCTGTCCGAGCGGATCGCGCAGTATCTCGAGGTACCCTACGAACGTCTCGAGCCGTTTCTTCCGCGGTGGCCCCTGACCGCCCACCTTCCGGCCGATCCAAACAGCGTCGAACTCGTGCCATACATCGTCAACGAGTTGGGGATCATTCGGGAAGCGCGTGGCTACCGACCGGCGACGGTGTCTCAGCCCGAGAGCACGGAGTCACAACTCGTGCGGTCAGGGACTGGCGTCCGAACGGCGTCGATAGACCGTTCGGAGACGCCGTTCGTCGTGCCCGCCGTCACCGACGAATCGGTCGAACACGCCTGGTTCGGCGCTGCCATCCCACAGGAGGCATCGAAAGCAACGATCGAAGCCTACCGCAATCAACTCGACCGCGACGAACGAAGCGAATCGATCGACATCCTGCTGGTCTGTAACGATGCCCGGATGATCGACGAACACGACCTGCTAGACGAAGCCTATGGGAATCGAGACGTGCTTCCGTTCGAGATTCACTCGGAGTTTGGCGTCGACACCGAGCGCCTCGCGACGCTGCTGACCGAGGGCAGCTACGACTTCGTCCACTACATCGGCCACGCGACCGAAGACGGCATCCGCTGTCCGGACGACGACCTCGACGTCAGAACGCTCGAGTCGGTCGATGTCGGCGTCTTCTTTCTCAACGCCTGTCGGTCCTACGAACAGGGGTTAGCACTGACCCGCCGTGGGGCGTTCGGCGGCGTCAGTACCTACGCCGATGTCATCAACGAAGACGCGATCGAAGCCGGCGAGACGATGGCTCGACTGCTCAATCGTGGCTTCCCGCTTCGGGGTGCCCTCGAGATCGCTCGAGAACAGTCGCCGCTTACCGAGCAGTATCTCATCGTCGGGGACGGCTCCGCGGATATCGCCCAGTCCGATGGGGGTGCACCAATGGTGGTCGACCTCGAGGAAGGCACCGGCGACGAGTACGGTTTTGGCGTTCGTTCGTACTCGACTAAGGAGTTCAAACTCGGCTCGGTGACCGAATCGACGCTGGAATCGGTAACTGACAGACACATCACACCCGGCGCGATATCGGCGTCGACCGTCGACGCCGACTCCCTCCAGGAGTATCTGACTTGGACCGAATATCCGGTGTTACTCGCCGACGAACTCCGCTGGAACGACGGTGTCGGCCCACTGCGACTCGAGTGAGCGATCGGACGACAGCAACGACAGCAACAACTGCAACTACAACAACTACAACAACTGGAAGCCAAAGAGGACGGCGTTGTAGACCCCGTGGATCAGCATGACCAACACGATGTTTCGGTAGCGTTCGTAGATCGCGCCCAGAACCAACGAGAGTACGAAGACGACGACAAGCGAGACCAGCGCCGTCGAGATGGGGCCGGTAAGATACGCCAGGATGTGGATGGCGGCGAACAACACCGACGTCGTGACGATGGCACCCATCGAGCCGAACGCCGGACGCATGTAGTTCTGTATCAGGCCGCGAAACAGCAACTCTTCGACGGGGCCGATGAGCAGGATCGAAATGACCATCAGTGCCAGATAGTACGATGCGGCCGCATCCTCCTCGAAAAGAGTGTGTTCCGACGCCGGTACGCCAGCCGTCTCAGCGATCAGGCTCAGGCCGCTGGCGACGACCAGCAACACGAGGACGGAGCCGGCACCGACCAGTAGCTGTCGGTGCGTCGGCACGGCGATCCCGACGACTCGCTTTGGAATCCATCCAAGCGAGAACGAAATCGCTGCGGCGATGACCGTCCCGACGCCCATCAGCGCCGGCTCGGCCGCAAGCACGACGAGCATTCCCGGGCCGGTCAGAAACTCCTCGAGGGCGTCCATCGTCCCCGTCAGCAGGAGGGTCGCTGCGACGGCGATTCCGAGTGTCAGGAACGCGGCGACGAGGAAGACGTAGACGCCGGCGATGTAGCCGATCGAGCCGACGACGGCGACGAGCCGTGAGCGTTCGGGCTGGCGTTCTGGAGGATCGACGTTGGGGGACAGCATACATTGAAATCGTATGACAGGACCAATGAGTCTGGCGGTCTTTCGCAACCCGATACCAGCGGCCGATCGAGGTCGATAGCGCTCAGTTCTGACCGTTCAGCGTGATGTAGTCGACGCCGATGATCCGCCCGTCCTCGTTGAGTTCGGTTTTGGCCGCTTCAGGCACCTGACTGTCGACGTTGTAGACCGTCAGCGCTTCGCCGCCGTGGGCTTCGCGGGCGTTGAACATCCCGGCGATGTTGACGCCGTGTTTACCCATCACGGAGCCGATGAGGCCGATGACGCCCGGCTCGTCCGTGTTTCGCGTGACGACCATCTTGCCGTGGGGGATGGCGTCGACGCGGTAGCCGTCGACGCGGACGATCCGTGGATCGTCGCCGGCAAAGAGCGTCCCCTCGACGGTGATCTCGTCGTCGCCGTTACTGACGGTCACCGAGACGAGACTCTGGAAGTCCTCGGCCTGTCGCGTTTTAGATTCGGTGACTTCGACCCCGCGATCCTCCGCGATCTGTGGCGCGTTGACGGCGTTGACCTGCCACTCGAGGGGTTCGAAGACGCCCTTCAGTGCGCTGGCGGTGACGAACTCGACATCTTCGTCGACGATGTCGCCTTCGTAGGTGACCTCGACGCCCCCGATACGGCCCTCGAGGAGTTGTGCGGCGACCTTGCCGGCCGTCTCCGCGATGTCGATGTAGGGCTCGACGCGGGGGAACGCATTCTCGTCGATCGAGGGCGCGTTCAGTGCGTTGGCGACGGGTTCGTTGTTGATCGCGGCGACGACCTGTTCGGCGGTCGAGGTCGCGACGTTCTCCTGTGCCGCTTCGGTCGACGCGCCGAGGTGTGGCGTGACGATGACATCCTCGTGCTCGAGCAGCGGCGAGTCCGACGAGAGCGGTTCCTCGGCGAAGACGTCCAGCGCCGCACCCGCGAGGGTGCCGTCCTCGACTTTCGTAGCGAGTGCGTCCTCCTGGACGATGCCGCCGCGACCGACGTTGATCAGGTGGCCGCCCTCGAGGAGGTCGAGTTCCTCGGCCCCGATCATGCCCTCGGTTTCGGGGGTCAGCGGCGTGTGGATCGTCAGGAAGTCCGCGGCCTCGAGACAGGCCTCGAACTCGACGAGGTCGGCGCCGAGTCGACTGGCGCGTTCCTCGGAGATGTAGGGGTCGAACGCGACGATATCCATGCCCAGCGAGTCGAGTTTCTTCGCGACCTCCTGGCCGACGCGGCCCAGTCCGACGACGCCCAGCGTCTTGTCGTCGAGCTCGGCGCCGAGATAGTCGCTTTTGGCCCACTCGCCGTCTTTGAGGCGGATGTGTGCCTGCGGGATCGAGCGCGCGGTCGCGAACGTCATCGCGACGGTGTGTTCGGCGGCGGCGCGGACGTTGCCTTCCGGTGCGTTGGCGACGATGACGCCGTGGTCGGTCGCGGCGTCGATATCGATGTTGTCGACGCCGATCCCGGCTCGACCGACGATGACGAGATCTTCGGCAGCGTCGAGTACGTCTTCGGTGACTTCCGTCCCGGAGCGGACGATCAGCCCGTGGGCGTCCGATACCGCCTCGAGGAGTGCCTCGCCCTCGAGTTCGTAGCCTGTCTCGACCTCGTGGCCGGCGTCTTCGAGTACGTCCAGACCCGCATCAGCGATCGGATCCGTGACGAGTACCTTCATGCGCGAGACAATCGGGTCGAGGAGGTAAACCCTTCCGTTGTCGTCTCGCGGCGGCAAGACTGGCCGGATGTGCCCACTGCACCGGCATCGAACGGTCTCCCGGAGCAGACGAGCGGTCCTCGCCACCCTCGTCGCCGGGACAGCTGGTCCCGGCTGGTTCCACGATACGACCGAATCCCGAGTGGTGCCGGATGTGAAACGGTGGCTTTACGCGATCACTCACCGACCGACATCGCATGAGCCAGTTCCCGACGTTCGAGGTGATACCGGCGGTCGATCTGCAGGACGGCGAGGTCGTCCAGCTCGTCCAGGGCGAACGCGGTACCGAGAAGAGCTACGGCGACCCCGTCGAGGCCGCCCAACGCTGGATCGACGCCGGCGCGGAGTCACTGCATCTGGTGGATTTAGACGGCGCGTTCGAGGGCAATCGCAAGAACGGCGACGCGATCGACGCCGTCCTCGAGACCGTCGACGTGCCGACGCAACTTGGCGGCGGTATCCGGACTGCCGAGGACGCCCGTGATCTCCTCGAGCGCGGCGTCGACCGGGTCATCCTCGGGACGGCCGCGGTCGAGAACCCCGAGATCGTCGCCGAAATCAGCGAGACCCACCCCGACAGCGTCGTGGTCAGCCTCGACGCGAAAGACGGCGAAGTCGTCGTCGAGGGCTGGACCGAAGGCGCAGGCATCACACCCGTCGAAGCCGCCGAACGCTACGCGGACCTCGGCGCCGCTGCGATCCTCTTTACGAACGTCGACGTCGAGGGGAAACTCGAGGGCGTCGCCGCCGAACCAGTCCGCGACCTCGTCGAGGCGACCGATATCCCGGTGATCGCCAGCGGCGGCGTCGCCACCCTCGAGGATGTCCGTGCGCTCGACGATGCCGGCGCGGCGGCCGTCGTCGTCGGCAGTGCGCTGTACGAAGGACAGTTTACGCTCGCGGCGGCACGGGACGCGATCGACGGCTGATCGGATTCGGTGGGTCGCTGACGGTCCGGGTTTGGCATCGTGGTCTCGGCTGCTTCTCGGCTCGAGTTACGCCGCGGGCGCGAACCGCGGGGGATACATTCGGCTCGCGTAGATGATGAGCGGAACGCCGAGTACGGTTGGTCCGAGCCATCGAATCAGCGGCGGGACCATCGTCAGGTTGACCGTAATCGTGGCGGTCACGGTCGCGATGTAGGCCCCACCCATGAAACCGAGGTGCCAGTTGATCCACGGGGTGCGTTCGTCCGGTGGTGACCGAAACTCGAGCAGGGAGAACACGGCGAACCCGGCGCCGATCCCGCCGAAGACGGCCAGCGCTGGCGCGAGTCCGGGCGGACCGGTGACCGTTTGCCAGCCGCCGAAGACGATCATCAGGCCGCCGACGGCGACCATAGATCCGTGACCCGAGTAATCGATCAGTGTCGGTCCGGTCAATCCAGCCCGTCGACGGGCGATGACGCGGTAGCCGCCGAAGACGAGATAGCCGCTGAAAACGGCGATCGCCAACAGGAACCAGTTTGCGGTCCAGATCGCGAGCGGCACCGCCGTGACGACGACGACGGCCATCGCTATCGCGTACGCCTTCCCGGCGGCGTTGTGTCGTCGCCCGCCTTTCTTCGTTACCATCGCACCGAGTCCCGCAGCCAGCGCGAGGACTCCCGCGAAGACGTGTATCCAGAGCGTCGGGTCGGCGACCCACACGTCTGCGCCCGATTCGATCATTCGGTGAACACCCATCGCGTCCTCACGTTACTACGAACCACCGTCCGTCCGGTTCCGATCGCTCTCGTCCGTTCGACGTTCATGCGTTCGACCTGGGTGAACAATGCCGAATAGGCTTCCCCAACACGTTGGGGCCGCTCGACTGATGGAACGTTGGGACTGCAGTCGTGAACGGTCCGGACTCAGGTCGTTGGAACCGGTTGCGGCCGCTCGATCGGTTCGGGTCGGCGTCAGACGTAATCGGCGTAGAAAAGTGAAACGAACTTACGGACCAACCTGCGTCGAACTTCCGGCCACCACCGTGCCGGCCTGACTCAGCAGGAGCAGCAGGGTAAACAGCGCGCCGATCATTCGTGGGTTCTGTGCGAGGTAATCTTCCATGCTGTCTTTCGCGGACATTGCATTCCATTGGTTGTTTCCGTTGGAAATAAAATTATCTTATAGTTTCATATGGTTGTAAATATAATTGAATATTGCCGTAATTTGGTTAGAGATCGGGGACAGGAGAGTCAGGGACTGAGACGGTCCGTCATAAGTAGTTCGGCGTGATGACGCCCCGTGGCACGGTCGTGCTGGAAGTCGTTACAGCAACCCGTACGAGGAACGCGTTCGCTGCCAAAATAACGGTCAGTTAGACGAGAGAACGCACTCGACTACGACAACGGCACCCGCACTGGCGTTATTCGATGTGGCCTTCACGCCGAAGCTGGTCGGCGTCCTGGCTGGTGTAGCGCCACTCGATGGTCGCTTTCTCGTCTTGCCAGTCCCAGGGTTCGGCAACGACGATGTCGTCTTGCTCGATCCAGGTCCGATACTTCATTCGGCCGGGAATTCGACCGAGACGCTCTTCGCCGTCTGCACAGCGGAGTTGCACGTGGTTGCCACCGAGGTGTTCGGTGACGACGGCGAATACTTCGTCGTTGTTGGGCATACGGAGGTTCCGTCGCCCGGAGTTTTCTGTCACAGCTTACCTACGCTCGGGAATGATTTAAATTGTTGGTAAGCCGTGGTAACACACGACACAAAATCCAGTCCTCACGAAATCGGCGACAAGCGACGCCAACAGCGACAGTCAGCCGATCGGCAAAGGTGTTTCTCCCGCTACAGTTTTCGGTCGGAATCCGGATTCTCGAGGTCCCAGAGTAATTCCGGCAAGAACGCCTCGAGGTTGTCGATAACGCTGCGTTCGCTCACGTTCAACCCCTCGCAGTGCTCGTGGGCCGAGTCGCGGATGTCGACGTGGAGCCCGTCGTCCTCGAGCCAGACGCCGAGTGGAAAGACCGAACACCGCGTCGGCTTCCAGTCTTCCTCGAGATGCAGCGAGCAGAGGCCGTCCTCCCGGAGGAAGGCACACGCGGAACCGTCCTCGCCGACGTGGTCCTCGCGATCTTTCCCCTCGCGAGTGACGAACTTCTCGCCGCGAAACTCGGTCGTGTTCTCGGCGAGGTTCGCTCGCTGGGCGAGCTCTACGAGGTCGCGGTCGTACAGCAATACGCCGTGATGACAGCACCAGGTGCAGTCGTCGACGCACTCGAAAGTGAGGTCGGGGTCGAACTCGACGACGACCTCGCGGTCCGGGTAGACCTCGACGCGGCGCGGCCCTTCGGTACTCACGTCAGCGGGGAGGGGGCGCGTGCGGAAGTGTGTTTCTTCCTGTGGCTCGCGCGCGGCGACGACCACGTTCGCTCACGCCGGTGGCCGACGACCCGTTCGCTTCCGAGCGCACCACGCCTCGAGCGCCGACGGCCAGACGATTCGTCTCGCATAGCAGGTCGGACGGTCGCGACGTAAATAATCCGGCTGCGGGTGTGTAAGAGATGCACAAACGAGAGGGTGGCGACGGCCAAGAGACGCCGGCAGGAAATCCGGACGGCTACGACGCCGATAGCTCCGTCTCGGGCTCGTCGCCCGCCGCGCTGGCGAGACGGTACCGCTCGAGACACGCTCGCATCTCTTCTTCGGTCTCGAACGTGAGCAGTTTCATCGGCGTATCGCAGTAGTAGGTCTCCGCCTGGCGACGCAGCGCCATGTTCAACGACCGACCGAGAACCTCGACCTCGACGATGACGCGATTGCCCGCATCGAGTTCGCGAACGATCTCCCTGGAGGTGAGATCCTTTCGATTGATACGAAGTGTCTCGGTCATACCCGACACGACGGTCCGAGCGCGTAAGAAGGTACCACCACACTGGGACGTGTCGGCATTGCGCTCATCGCGCCGTCGGATCGACGACCGTATTCCGGAGCGTGCCGATCCCCTCGTAGGTGATCGCAACGTCGTCGCCGGGGTGGACGAGCCCGGGATTCGCGGGACTGCCGAACGCGATTACGTCGCCCGCCTCGAGGGTGAACCGGCGGGAGAGATACGAGACGACCTCGTAGGGGTCGAACAGCATGAGTTCGGTGGTGGCTTCCTGGCGGCGCTCGCCGGCGATGTCGGTGTGCATGTCGATCGCTCGCGGATCGAGGTCGGTCTCGAGCCAGGGGCCGAGCGGGCCCGATCCGTCGAAGGCCTTGCGGGCGGTGCGGCCCTGCTGGTCGAGGGCGTCGAGATCGTTCATGATGGTGTAGCCCCGGACGATGTCGGGGACATCGTCTTGGGCGACGTTTCGACACCGTTCGTCGATGACCGCGGCGAGTTCGCCGGCGTAGGTCAACTCCGACGTAAAATCGGGGTAGGGAATCGACTCGCCGTGGCCACACAGCGACGCCGGCGGCTTGATGAAGAAGTCGGGTTCCTCGGGCCGTTCGTACTCCATCTGCTCGAGCGTCTCGGCGTAGTTGCGGCCGACGCAGTACAGCGCACTCGGGGTCGCCGGCGGTAACAGTCGGCCGTCGGTTCCGACCTCGTACGCGCCGTCCTCGGCGTAGACGACGCCGTCCTCGTATCGTCCCGATACTGGTCCGTCGGTGCTCAACAGTCGTGCCTGGCGCATACGATCGGTCGTAACTCGAGGCTGTTAGCCGTGCCGATCTGAGTTCTGCCACGGCCCGACCGGGCGCTGCAAACGCAAGGCGACCCGTTTACCGCTTCCCGTCGTTTCCTCCGGTATGGCCACGACTGGTGCCCGCGACCGAACGGAGCTGTTCAAAAACGCCGGCGTCGTCACGACGCTGCTGGACGCCGCCATGGAGTTTGCGAAGGGACGACGAAAGAGCGCCGCGATGTTGCTCGGTGCTGCGGCCGTCTCCTCGCGGATCCCTGGCTTCGGAACGGCCGCCTCGATTCTGCTGCGGGCGTACAGACGACTCCGCTGACGCCTCTCTCGAACTGTTGCGACGTGTCTTTGTCTCGGACCGGTCTCAGCGGACCAGCCCCTCGAAGTTACGATACCGGATATCCGCCCACGCCTCGAGGTCGAGATCGTACTCCTCGAAGATGTCGAAGTGGGGGATCTCCTGCTCGGGAAAGAGATAGTCCGTCCCGAAGACCAGTTGCTCGTGATGCTCTGTGAGGAACTCCTGGGTAAACTCCTCGTCACGTGAGAGGGCGTTCCAGCCGGCTCCCGCGGAGATGTCGCCGTAGAGGTTGTCGTACTCGGCGAGGAGCTCCGGGACCCGTCCACCGGGTTCGACCGGTCCCTCGTGGGCGGGTCCCCGATCCATCGTGTCGACGTCGCCCGAGATGTGGATCCACCAGCCGTGGGCGTGTGCAACGAAGTCGACGTCTGGGAACGACGCCACCACGTCCTCGAGTCCGCGGAGTCCGATCTCGTCGGTCATCGCCGTCTCGTCGGTGTGAAAGAGGACGGGGAGCTCGTAGTCTGCACACAGTTCGTACAGCGTCGCGGCGTTTTCGTGGTCGATCGGGACCCCGGCTTTGAGTTCGCCGAAACCGGCCATCCCCTCCTCGAGGTAGCTCTCGAGGACTTCCTCGACAGTGTCGTCCTCGTAGGCCAGCGTTCGCGGATCGATCGTACAGAAGGGCACGAGCCGGTCGTCGTACTCGGCGGTCTCCTCGAGGATCCACCAGCTCGGTGTCTGTACCGGGTATGCTTCGGGGGACTCGAGTGCCTGAACGGCGGCGTAATCGACGTCGTTGTCGTCCATCCAGTCGACGAGGTGATCGACCGAGAGCGCGTCGTACCCTCGCGACGGCATGGGCGTGATGTGGACGTGGGCGTCGAACAGGGGGAGGTCGTCGATGTCGTCGGCCGCGTCGGGATCGGCGTTGGCCACGAGGGGTTCGTCGGAATCCGCCGACTCCGGCGTCGGTTCGTCCTGGATGTCGGAGAAACAGCCTGCGACGGTGGCCAGCGTGCCTGCACTCGCGGCTCCGAGAAACGTGCGTCGACGCGTCGCCGATCCGCCGACATCGTCGGTCCCAGCGACAGCCGTGTCGACTGTCGCGGCCGTCGGTCGATCGCTGTCGGCCGCCCCCGGACGACGCGAGACGGGAGGTGGTCGGTACATGCCTTCGAATGACACGGAGGGGCGTAAAATCCCCGACGACTGTAACGCCAGCCTACGATCGGTCGACGATCACGGTCGCCGTGGTTCGTCTCTCGAATTCCACCGTTGGCCACGGCACGACGTTGCTCGAGGAGGATTACCGAGAACACGTCCACGCCTCGGGTAACCCGCGATTCGATCGCAGTACGGCGAGATTACTCGCGTCGCGGGACCTCGTGGCGCCCGAAGCCGTACCGAAGCCGGTTGGCGAGTCGCCGCGAAAATCGGCCGTCGTCGGCCCGCGAGCCGAAGCGCTCGCCCAGCGCGGTGTAGATCAGCGGCAGCGGGACCTCCTGCTCGAGGCCCTCCTGGACGGTCCAGGTGCCGGTCGAGCCACCTTCGACGCGGTCGGCGACGGTTCCCAGATCCGTCCCCTCCTCGCGGAAGGCCTCCTCGCAGAGTTCCAGCAGCCACGAGCGGATGACCGCGCCGTTGTTCCAGACCGAGGCGACATCCTCGAGATCGAGGTCGTAACGACCCTCGTGGAGCAACTCGAAGCCTTCGCCGTAGGCCTGCATCAGCGCGTACTCGACGCCGTTGTGGACCATCTTGACGTAGTGGCCCGAGCCCGCAGGCCCCATGCGTTCGTGGCCCGCCGGCCCCGTCGCGACCGCGTCGAAGGCCGGCTCGAGTGCCTCGTAGGCCCACTCGGGCCCGCCGACCATCAGCGAGAAGCCCAGTTGCGCGCCCGCTGGCCCCCCGGAGGTGCCACAGTCGAGGTAGGCCCCCTCGCAGGTCTGGGCGCGTCGAACCGAGTCCTCGTAGTGGGAGTTCCCGCCGTCGACGACGACATCGTCGCCGTCGAGGTGGCCCTCGAGTTCGTCCAGGGTCGCGTCGACGGCCTCGCCGGCCGGCACCATCAGCCAGATGCGTTTGTCTTCGCCGAGTCGCTCGAGGAGATCGAGTATCGAATCGGCCGGTTCGGCGCCGGCGTCGGCCGCCGTCGCGACGGCTTCCGGCTCGAGGTCGAAGGCGACGACGTCGTGACCCGCCGCGAGCACGCGGTCGACGACGATCTGTCCCATACGTCCGAGTCCGATTACGCCCAGTTGCATACGACCCCCTCCGCGGGCGCGTGAGGTAGTGGTTGTGATTCCCCGTCAGTACACCGGCTCCTCGAGTCGGGCCCAGCCGATCGCATCGAGAACGACGATGCGATCACCGTACTGGACGTAGACGCCGTTGTACTCGCCGTCGTCACCGTCGTAGTAGGGCACCGAGTCGCGGACGGCGTCGACGATCGACCAGGCACCCTCGCGTTCGAGGGTGACGTGTTCCCACTCCTCGCGGGCGTTGTTCCGAACGGCGCGTGTAACCGCGCGGCGAACGCCCGGAATCTCCGACAGTCCCTGAGACGTTGCGTTTACGACCGTCGCGCCGTCGGGAATCTCGTGTCGACCGACGACGCGGGCACCGACGTCCGCCTTCGAGTGCGTGTCGCGGCCGTCCGTCCGACTCGAGCGCAGGACGTAGCCAGCGACTGCGGCTGCCCCGACCGCGAGCAGCGACACCGCCAGATCGTTCCGCCTGAGCATTAGCAAGTACCTTACAGTAACCGACTAAGTATCTTTCGCAAGAACGTCCGATTTCGATCGCTTCCCGTTCGAAACGTGCTGCATTTGTGGACTCGTTGACGGGACAATGCCACGATCACAAGCGACCGACGACGTTCGAGGTGATCGCGCCGGCGACGACGAGCAGTGCGATCGACACCACTGCGGCCACCCGGTACACCCCCAGTGCGTCGTTGGCGGGTTCGCGAAGCTTCTTGCCGTTGAGGCCCGACTGGAGTCGCTTTGCCCCGATTTCGACGAGTGCGGCCAAGGCCGCCCACAGCGCGAGCATCACGAGCACGAGCTGTCCGTTCGGCGACCCGAACAGGCTGTCGGCGGTGTATCGCGTCCCCGCGAGGTGGCCCCCGGTGAGAAACAGCACCAGGGCACTGACTCGCGAAATCGTCGTGAGCTTACTCGAGATGGCCTCGAGCGGTGCCGTCGCGTTGAACTGTCCGTCTCTGGCCAGTGGCAGTACGGCAAAGGCCACGAAACAGACGCTGCCCGCCCAGACGGCGGCAAATATCAGGTGAACCGTCTGCGAGAGAAACGAATCGACCATACGGATGGCTTGGACAGCGACGGTATCAGCGTTCCGACTTCCACCCGGCAGGTGCAAGCACCGCCTCGAGTGGTACCACCGGCTGTCGCTCGAGCTAGTTCCGGACGCTACTCAAGCCAGTCGGGTACCCACGAGACCATCCGTCGGCGGACGAGCGCGTAGCCGATCGAAACGGCAACGCCGACGAGCGCGAGCACCCTGACCCACCCCTCGAAGACCACGAGCGTCGGGATCGATAGCGCGACGGCCAGGGCGGCGTCTTCGGGAGCGCCGTCGTAACGGATCCATCGACGCGGGCGAATCCAGACGCCGCGCGCGTGGTCGTACACGGCGCGCTCGCTGCGATCGTTCCAGGGGTCCATCTCGGGGCCGCCACCGATGGCGTCGCTGGCGGCGTGAAGCCAGGCGGCGACCGCGACGGCCGCGACGGCCGCCGTGAGACTCGAGGGCGCGACGATCGCGAGCCCCACGGCGGGAACGACGATCGCGAGGCCGACCACCGGAAAGTGGAAGCTCCGGCGGTGCTCGAGGACGAGATCGATGTCGGGTGCGAGTCCGCCGAGGATCGCGCCGACCGCAAGCGGCGTCGCGAGGGTCGGCGCGGTGACGGCGACGGGTACGACGACGGCGAGCGCGGCGAAGACGTGCGTGGTCGCCATCATGCGGTTCGCTCACTCGAGGTTTTCGCCCTGATAACTCCCCTCGTAGACGTCGTCGTGGTTCGCCTCGGCGAGGACGAGTTGGGCGATACGTGCGCCGCGTTCGATCTCGATGTCGTGGTGGACCTGCAACAACCCCTCGCCGCGGCCCTCGTAACCGGCGTCCCAGACGGCCGTGTTGAGCATACAGGAGTTGCGCATCAGCGAGGAGCGTGGATAGACGAAGCCGACGTGCCCCTCTGGAATCTCGATGCGTTCGCCGTACCGGGCGACGTAGGCGCCCTGTGGCAGGTAGTAGGTGTCGGGAAACTTCTGTTCGAGTTCCTCGAGCGGGCGGGCGATCCGTTCGCCGATCTGTTTGCCGTCACGGCCGATACGGCCGGGTTCCAACTGTTCAAAGACGATATCCAGCGTGAGATCGACGCCGTTTGGCTGAATCTGGTCGTCGGTCGTCGGGGAAACGCACTCGCCGACGAACGCGCCGGAGCGGAACATACACTCTCTCGAGATGGCGTCGGCAAAAGCGTGTTCGTTCACGAACGGCCATTCGGCTGGCAAACGTTGCACGAACATCGCCGAATTGTCGAAATGGCAATGAACAACCCTCACAGAAACACGCTGGATTTATCAGGACGGACAGCCGAGATTCGGGTGCTATGGGACAAACTCTCACCGAAAAGATTCTCGACGACCACCTCGTCGAGGGCGAACTCGAGACCGGCGAGGAAATCGGGATCGAGATCGATCAGGTGCTGACTCAGGACACGACCGGCACGATGGTCTGGCTGCAGTTCGAAGCGATGGGACTGGAGGAAGTCCAGACCGAGATCGCAGCCCAGTACTGCGACCACCAGACCTACCAGTTCGACTTTAAGAATACTGACGACCACCGCTTCCTGCGTTCTGCAGCCGGCACCTACGGGGCTCACTTCTCTCGCCCCGGCAACGGTATCTGTCACAACGTCCACCGCGAGAACTTCGCCGCACCCGGCAAAACGCTGCTGGGGTCGGACAGCCACACCCCGACGCCCGGCGGGATCGGCGAACTCGCGATCGGCTCCGGCGGGATCGACGTCACCGTCGCGATGGGTGGCGCACCCTACTACATCGAGATGCCCGAGATCGTCAGCGTCCGCCTCGAGGGCGAACTCCCCGAGTGGGCCACCGCGAAAGACGTCATTCTCGAGCTCCTGCGACGCCTCAGCGTCAAGGGCGGCGTCGGCAAGATCCTCGAGTACACCGGCCCCGGCGTCGAGACGCTCACCGCGCCCGAGCGCATGACGATCACGAACATGGGCACGGAACTCGGCGCGACCACGTCGATCTTCCCGACCGACCACCAGACCGAGGACTACCTCGAACGGGTCGGCCGCGGCGACGAGTACGTCGAGCTCCAGCCCGACGACGACGCCGAGTACGACGACGAGATCGTCGTCGACCTCTCGGATCTCGAGCCGCTGATCGCCCAGCCATCGATGCCCGACAAGGTCGTCCCCGTCAGCGAGGTCGCGGGCGAGTCCGTCGAGCAGGTTATCGTCGGCTCCTGTACGAACGGCGGCTACGAGGACATCCTCCCCGTCGCCAAGATGCTCGAGGGTCGCGAGACCTCGATGGAGACCGAGACGATCGTCGCGCCCGGCTCCAAGCAGGCCTCCGAGATGCTCGCCCGCGAGGGCTGGGTCGCGGAGATGATGGCCGCCGGCGTCAACTTCTCTGAAGCGACGTGTGGTGCCTGTATCGGCATCGGCCACGTGCCAGCGTCGGACTCCGTCTCCCTGCGTACCTTCAACCGCAACTTCGAGGGTCGCTCCGGGATCGAAGACGACAACGTCTACCTCTGTTCGCCGGAGGTCGCCGCCGCCGCCTCGATCAAAGGCGAGATCGTCGACCCACGCGACCTCGAGGACGAAGTCGACGACCTTGAGGCGCCCGGCGTCGAGCTTCCCGACGAGTACGACGGCTCGAAGACGGACCTCATCAGTCCCGACGAAGCCGTCGATGACGAGCTCATCAAGGGGCCGAACATCGGCGACGTCCCGATTCGCGACCAGCTCAGCAGCGACGTCGAAGGCGAGGCCTTGCTCAAGATGGAGGACAACATCACGACCGACCACATCATCCCTGCAACGCAGGACATCCTGATGTACCGGTCGAACGTCCCCAAACTCTCCGAGTTCACCCTCAGCCGCGTCGACGACACCTTCGCCGAGCGCGCACTCGAGGCCGACGGCGGCTTCCTCGTCGCCGGCGAGAACTACGGGCAGGGCTCCTCGCGTGAACACGCCGCGCTCTGTCCGATGTATCTGGGCATCGAGGGCGTCCTCGCACAGAGCTTCGCCCGGATCCACCGCGCGAACCTCTTCAACTTCGGTATCGTCCCGCTGACGATCGACGAGGACACCTACGAGTCGATCGATCAGGGCGACGAGATCGAGATCGTCGACGACGTCTACGAGGCCGTCACCAGCGGTCAGGAAGAGTTTACCGTCCGTGTCGGCGGCGACGAGTACACCGCGACGCTGGACGCCTCCGAACGCGAACGCGACATCCTCGCCGCCGGTGGCAAGCTCGCCTGGACGAAAGAGCAGGCCGAAGACAGCGGTGCTGCAACCGCAGACGACTAAGCACGGTCGTCGATCAGACAATTTCGCTGAATCGAGGCGCTAAGCCTCCTTCCTCAGCGAGCGCCGAAGGCGCGAGCAAGAAGAGATACAGCGTTCACAAGGGCGAGCTCTTGTGTGCGAACGAGACGCGAAGCGTCTCGTCAACGCCCCATGAGTTTCTCACTCGTCCGCTGTCGTATCGATTCCGAACAGCCTATTTCCACCGCAGTATCCTATAACGGCGTTTTGTACGAATCCCAGCCCAACAATCCCGGCGATCACTGCAGTCGTTCGTTGCTTCGCCCGGTACGCCGAGATAGCGATTGCCACGAGCCAGATTCCGACGATTCCGCGAGCGATTCGTCCAGTTTGATCCAGATTTGTGTGCATGGATCGCGGTTCGTTCCGCAAGGACGAGTCACTGCTGCCGAATACTTCCGTTGGGTTTATATTCGCTGCTGGCCCCCCCATCGGTGCTTTTGTGTTATCACCGAGTTGTCCCAAATATGAAGCGGGTTCGAATCACGATATCGCCACCGGACGAGTATTTGCCCCCCGTTTACCGGCTTCTTACTCGAGAAGCGCCATACCTTTCGAACGTGCGGATCGTCAACTGGAACGTCGCCGACCCGCCTGTCGGATTCTTACTCTGGGTTCGTGGCGAATACCAACGGCTCGGTCGTGCGCTCGAGGAGGCCGTGAACGTCCGCGACGCTGAGTTGTTCCCGAACGGTGAGGACGAAGCGTACTGCTTTCTGGCCGCTGATCGATCTACCCCTGCCCGACTGTTGTTCGAGAACTTCACTCGCGACGATATCCTGACGATACCTCCGATCCAGTGTCACGATGATGGTAGCAGCACGTTCACGTTGATTGGAACGGACGCCGCGATTCAGGCCGCGGTCGAGGGTGTCCCTGCGGGAGTAGATGTCACGGTCGATGCCGTCGGAACGGGGCCGGTAGCCGATGAGACCGTCATCGGAGCGCTCTCGGCGAGACAGCGTGAGGCCGTCCGAGCCGCGGTCGCCGTTGGATACTTCGATAGCCCTCGTGGAGCGACTATCGAAGCCGTCGCGAACGAACTGAACTGTGCGACATCGACTGCCTCGGAACACTTACAGAAAGCCGAATCACGCGTGTTTTCGATGCTCGTTGCGGAGTAAGTTGTCCCCTGTGTCATACGGTTTACTGTACGTCATTTCCGGCGTACCCGCGACCCGGGCGGCGGGTGCACCGGTACATCAGTACAATAATCCGTCTCAGTGCCTTCGTCGGGAATACCAGTTTTGCGGTCCCGTCGTCCACTGGATGAACGAACAGCGTCATGTGAGCGGAGCCGATAGCTCGAACAACCGCATGTCCCACGAAAACGCCGGCTACCGTCGACTCTTCGAACCGGATGGGATGACTTTCGGCGCGAGTTTTCCGCTGACAGGAACCAATCGATCCACACCCGATGTGAGCGACGAACTCCACCTCGCAAAACACGCCGAGGCGGTCGGCTTCGACGCCCTCTGGGCGCGAGACGTGCCGACGTTCTGGCCGAAATTCGGCGACGCGGGACAGACGTTCGACACCTGGCCGTGGCTCTCCCAGGTCGCCGCCCATACCGACGAGATTGCACTCGGCACCTCGAGCGTCGTCCTCCCCCTTCGCCACCCGATTCACGTCGCGAAGTCGGCGGCGACGGTCGACCGCCTGTCGGACGGTCGGCTCGTGCTGGGCGTCGCGTCGGGGGATCGCGACCCAGAGTATCCCGCCTTCGATATCGACCGGGACGAACGCGGCGCGGCGTTTCGCGACCGATTCGAGGCTCTGAGAACGCTCTGGACCGAGGAGTTTCCCGAACTCGAGGGCGAGTGGGGAACGCTCGAGGGCGACCTCGACGTGGTTCCGAAACCGACGACCGATACCGTCCCACTGTTGCCGACCGGCAACTCGCGTCAGTCCCGCGAGTGGATCGCCGACCACGGCGACGGCTGGCTCTTCTATCACCTCCCCGAGCGCACGCTCGAGGACTACCTCGCGGACTGGCGCGAACGGGCGGGCGAAAAACCGTTCGTCATCGCGGTTCGGGTCGCGTTCGCCGACGATCCGACGGCCAATCCCGAGGCGCTTCATCTGGGCTTCGAGGCCGGCGTCGAGTGGTTCCGAACCTACTTCCGACGACTCGAGGAGTTGGGGCTCGATCACGTCATCGTCGGGTTGGTGGGTGACGATCCGGAACGGGCGCTGTCGGTGTTCGGTGAGGAGATCATCGGCGGGTCGTAATCGACGCCACACGGACTGATACGGATTGCTGTAACGATTTACCGGCGAAACCGCAGACGGGTCGCGGTTTCGGCGGTAACGACGTACAGTAAACCGTATGAGATGTCGATTCACGCACCTCTGCGTACGTCTTGTGGTTGGGCCGGTACGGAGATCCACGCCCCGTCTCAGAAGCGATCGATAGCGAAGCGGTCGATATCGTGAGCTGTCTCCCCCTCGAGGGTTAGCTCCGCCAGAATCTCGCCGATGACGGGTGCGAACTTGAAGCCGTGGCCGGAGAAGCCGGCGCCGACGACGACCTCGGGGTGATCCGGTAGCGTATCGAGGACGAAGTGATCGTCCGGTGTATTGGTAAAGAGACAGGTCTGGAGCCCCATCGTGGGTCCTGCGCCGCCCGGGAAGTACGTCTCGGCGAATTCCCGGAGCAGGCGCTCGTCGGCCTGGGTTGGGTCGCGCTCGAACGCGTTTGGGTCGACGGTTTGCTCGCGGTGGTGGTAGCGTCCGAACTTGAACCCGGGAACACCGTGGACGGGAAAGCCGTAGTACCGACCGTCGGGGACGCGAAGGTTCCAGACTGGGAAGTTTTCCGGGTCGAAGTGGTCAGGCTCGCTCGGCTGGAGCCAGGCGAGCACCTGGCGTTCCGGGACGGCGACGTCCTCGAGGGTGTCGACGAACTGGGCGGCCCACGCGCCGGCGGTGACGACGAGTTTGTCGGCCTCGTAGGCACCGTAGTCGGTCTCGACGCGGATCCCGTCGTCGATCGATCGCCAGTCGACGACCCGTTCGCGGGCTCGGATCGTCGCCCCCGCGCGGTGAGCGCGGTCGACGTGGGCGACGATGCTCTCCTCGGGGCGGACGAACCCGCCGTCGGGCTGGTAGATCGCCTCGTAGTCCTCGGGCAGCCGGTAGCCGGGGTATCGATCGGTGAGTTCCCCACTCGAGAGTCGCTCGTACTTGAGGTCGTACTCCTCACAAGAACGCTGGGAGCCCTCGACGAGGTCGCTGCCGGCGGGGCCGGCGTCGATCGAACCGGTTCGGTACAGCAGTTGCCGGTCGTGGTCGGCCTCGAGGTTCTGCCACAGCGTGTCGGCACGTTGCAACAGTGGCACGTAGGCAGGGTGTTCGTAGTAGGCAAGCCGGAAAATACGGGTGTGCCCGTGGGAAGAGCCGTAATCGTGGGGAACATCGTAGCGCTCGAGGCCGAGGACGTCGGCGCCGCGATCGGCGAGGTGGGCCGTCGTCGCAGCGCCCATCCCACCCACGCCGAGGACGATGACGTCGTATCGGTCGCTCATGCCGGCCTCTACGACCGGGCCGTCGAAAAGGTTGTGGAGAACGCGATACCCGGGTAGCAGACGGACTGCTGGATGGCGGTACCGGCGCGACCGCAGGACCGCTCGCGGTCACGCCGGCAAAACGGAACGGCAGACCGTATCATACGGTTTACTGTACGTCGTTACCGCCGAAACCGCGACCCGTCTGCGGTTTCGCCGGTAAATCGTTACAGCAATCCGTATCAATCCTCGTTCTGGTGTCGAACACGGACCATCCCGTCGGAAGTGACGCCGACGACGAGCGGCGTCGAAATCTGGCGCCCAGAGACGGCCGAGCCGGCGGCGTCGCTGACGACTTTCATCAGATCCGGCGCGGTGTAATCGACCTTGACGCCCTGTTCGTCACAGGCTTCGTAGACGAGTTGTGGTACGTCGTAGAGGTCGGTACCGGCCGGGACGCGAACCCGGACCGGTGCCCGGAGCGCTTCGGCGAACGCGATCGTTTCGCGGGCCTTTTGGACGTTTTCGCGGCCGCTGGCCTCGATCGAAGAGACGTTCGCCCGCGAGGTCCCCAGCTCGTCGGCGATCTCTGCCTGTGAGACATCTCGCTCGCGCAGTGCGAGCACCTGTGCTTGCCGGTAGGTCAACACGCTCGTCGACGGATCGAAGCCGATCTCGCCGAGGAGGTCGTCGACCTCGTCGATCACCGGCATCCACCTCGATGGCGACTCACTCGCGATCGCAGGATCATACGTCACGATAGTCACCGGTAGACCCAAAGCTTCCCCGGTCCGTTCTCGGCGTCGTCACAGCGGATCGGTCGGTGTCGCTCATACTATCGGACAGAACTATTCGAAGACCGATCGCGAATTCCCGACAGCGTTCACACTGACGTCTGTCTGGAGGTATCTGACGTCTGTTCAGTGGTATCTCTCCTCGAGCCACGCCGGGATGGCGTTGATCGACTCGAGGACGGCGGTCGCGTCTTCGGCCTCGTACTTCCGACGGCCCGCCTCACCGGTGAGGCCGCCGGTGAGGACGCCGACACCGTGGTATTCGCGACCGGGGTCGGCCTCGCTGGCGTTTGTCGCCGTCCGCACGTCATCGAGCGTATCGCCGACGAAGACGACGGTCTCGGCGTCGAACCGATCGGCCAGCGTCGTCAACGCTTTCGGGTGGGGTTTGCCCTCCTCCCAGTCGTCCATCGTAAAGCGGTGTATGGGCGGGATTTCGTCCTCGAGACCGACCCGCTCGAGGGCGATTTCGGCCTCGGCTGCCGGTCGACCCGTGACGACGCCGACATCGTAGCCCGCGAGCAGGGCGTCGCGAGTCTCGGTCTCGAGCAACACCGGCTCGTCGTGGATGAACCCGCGGGTCTCGAGGTCGGGCTCGTCGCCCTCGAGGCCGCGGTAGAGTTCGGCGCCGAGATACAGTTGTTGAAAGACATCGCGCAGTCGGTCGCGATCCCAGCGGTCGGTGACGCGCTGGGTCGCTCGAGCGCCGATGTTCTCGCGAACGACGGTTTCGGCCGCCTCGAGACCGCCGCCGTTGGCCGCGATGCCGTCGGTGAAGCCGTCGATCGACTCGTCGTAGCCTTCGCCCGCGGCGAGGACGTACAGCGCCGCCGCGTTGGTCAGTTCCCAATCGTTGTTGAACCCGCCCGCGTCTTTGAACTGCTGGATGTCGTCTTTGCGAATCGTCCGATCGTAGACGCGCTCGATCGACTCGACGATCGCACGGCGGTAGGAGTCGGCGACGTCGACGAGCACGCCGTCAATATCGAGGACGACGGCATCTACGTTCATAGCCGGACGAACGGCCTGGCGGGAATAAAGACAGTCGATTTCGTCCCCCCGGCTCGAGGGCCACGTGGTTGGAAGTGACTCGAGAGACACGTCTCGTCACTCGGGAACGTCGTCGGTAGTATTACTCTTTCCGTCGATCTCTCGTGCCACGTACAGCGTCCCCGACCGAATCGTCTGGCGCTCGACTGGAACCGCCGGCTGGTCGCCACCCAGCGTCGTAAACAGGAAGTCGGCGTCGGCCGCGCGGGCGACCTCGAGCGCGGATCGATGGAGTTCGGGCGGAAGGTTTCGCGCGTAGATCGCGTCGGCGTCGGCGTAGACAGTCGGATCGGGGTCGACGATGTCGTCACGAACGAATCGAACGGTTTCGGGAACCTCGCGGCGGTGAACGTCGGTCGCGGTGACGGCTACACCGTCGGCGGCGAGGCGTCGAGCGAGGCCAGTTCGGTGGCCGATACCGACCTCGACGACGCGGTCGTACCTCCGAAGGGAGTCGAGCAGTTCGTCTCGATGCTGGCGAGAGTCGCACACGGCGAGACGTTTATGACACCCGCGGTCATAGCCGTTGTCATGCTCGTCGATATCGTGCCGGTCGGCAGCGTCTCTGCGGAAGTCAAGCGGGCGGCCTCCTCGGCGCTGCGGACGGTCTACGACTGCGATGTCTCGGTCAACGACTCGCAGTCGATGCCAAACGGCGCATACGACTCCGATCGCAACCAGTACTCCGCCGAGCCGTTCATCCAACTGGCCGAACGGGTCGGTCGTGGCGACAAAAACATCGCGATCACGCCACACGACCTCTTCTACCGTCGTCGAAACTACGTCTTCGGACTGGCCTATCTCGACGGTAGCGGAAGCGTCGTTTCGACGTATCGACTCCAGACCTCGAGCGATGGCGGCTTCTCGAATCAGAGCGCGAGCGAAATTTTCGAAGACCGCGTTCGCAAGGAGATCGTCCACGAGATCGGCCACACCTACGGCCTCGAACACTGCGACAACAACCGTTGTGTAATGAATTTCTCGCCGACCGTCCGCGAGGTCGACATCAAAGAAGAGACGCTCTGTGGCTCCTGCCAGCGACTGATTAGCTGAAGAGTGCTGGTCGACGGTCCGCCGTGGTACTCTTCGCGCGGAGGCAAGCCTTTTTATTTAATTGGCACGGAGTTTGGGTCAATGGCACACACTCCCTTCGAAAGCCGAGTCGCGGAGTACGACGAGTGGTTCGACGCCCACCAGGGAGCCTATCGTGCCGAACGGACGGCCCTCGAGCACGCCGTCCCCGAACGCTTCGACCGGGATCGAGCGCTCGAAATCGGCGTCGGCACCGGTCGCTTCGGGACCCACCTCGGCATCGCACGTGGCCTCGATCCTGCCCGCATGCCGCTCAAGCGCGCTCGCGAGCGCGGTATCGATCCGATTCGGGGCGTCGCCGAAGCGCTGCCGATCGCCGACGATGCCCTCGAGGTCGTCCTCGTCGTCACCGTCCTCGAGTTCGTCGACGATCTCGAGGCGACAGTCGCCGAATGCCGGCGCGTCCTCGATCGCGACGGAACGCTGGTCGTCGCCGTCCTCGATCGCTCGAGTCCCGTCGGCCAGCTGTATCAGGACCACAAAGACGAGGACCCGTTCTACGCCGAAGCCGAGTTTGTAACCGGCGAATACGCCTGCGAGATCCTCGAGGAAGCCGGCTTGACGATCGAGCGACGACTCCAGACGATCTTCGACGCACCCGAAGACCTCGAGAACGATTCGATGAAGACGACGGAGGTTCG
Organism: Salinadaptatus halalkaliphilus; assembly: GCF_006543045.1. Taxonomy (GTDB): domain Archaea; phylum Halobacteriota; class Halobacteria; order Halobacteriales; family Natrialbaceae; genus Salinadaptatus; species Salinadaptatus halalkaliphilus. The sequence continues at coordinate 188,313 of NZ_RBZW01000021.1, forward strand.
CGAAGGTCACGGCGAGGGATTGTTCGCCGTCATTCGGGCGACACCGAACGGCCGGTGAGACGGATCAGTCGATCGGTATCGGTGCAACCGCGGGAATCGCGACTGCACCGGAACGTCGTTCCAATAGCTCTGTGACGGGAACGACTTACCAGCCTCGAGCCCGTAGCCTCGCGGTGACACCAGCCCGTGACCGACGAGCGCACACCCTCGAGCGAGAACGAACGCACGCCCGGCGACGGCGATGTCGAAATCGAGATCACACGCGGGAAGATCGGTGACGACGGCGTCGGCGATAGCGAACGCCACGGCACGAACGAGACGCGCGATAGCAACGAACACGCCGACGAGAGCGACACACGCGACGGACACGAACGCCGCGGTCCCGACGCGCAGGACGGCGACACCGATCTCGCGGACGAGCTCGGCCGAATCGACATCATGACGACACCGGCGGGCTACGTCGAGGGTCGAATTACCGACCTCAGCACCGTCGACGCGACGACGGTCGAACTCACGGTTACCCTTCCCCACGGCGAGACAACTGCGTTCACGCTCGAGAAACCGATTCCGTGGTCGAGGGAGTTTCTCCTCGCGCGGCTGGTCGAGGATGTCGGTTACGACGCCGCCTCGATCGACTACGCCGTCGGCGAACCCGTCTCCCTCGAGCGGACGGACCTCGAGACGGACGACGACGAGAACTGGTGGGCCGAGTCGGTGCAGGTTGCAACCGACGCTCTGGTATCGTCGCTCTCGGGCGGTCGCTACTCCCTCGAGCGAACGGACGAACCCGAGTGGCGGCTGGTCGATCCCCTGGAGCGACCGGATCCGACGGGCGACACCGACGACGAGACGGTCGGTGATCTCGCCGGTGCCGGACTGGTACTGATCGGTACCGTACTTGCCGTGACCGGTGGCGTCGTCGGGGCGACGGGCGGACTCGTCGTGTCGGGACCGATCGTCGCCTACGCGTCCATCGGCCTGATTGTGGTACTGGCCGGCCTGATCGTACTCTTCAGAGACGAACTACGGGAGCCAAGCGACGACAATCAGGGCGCGTAATAGTACTCGCCGTCGGCTTTCTGCTGTTTGTCCAGTTGCGAGTCGGGCTTGTTGATCCGCGGGCGTGAGGTGCGTTCGTCCCGGCGGAACGTGACCTCGAGGTTCGCGAGAAAGTCGTTCATGCCGTCGCGCATCGGCTGTGGAGTGCCGGCGCGACCGTGGGATGCGGGTTCGCCGTCGAAGACCATCAGCCGGTCGGCCAGCAGGTCGATCGAGTAGATGTCGTGATCGATGACCATCACGGTCGCGTCCTGTTGTTCGGCGTAGCGCCGGATGGCGCTCGTGGCCTGGACTCGCTGTTCGACGTCGAGGTGCGCCGATGGTTCGTCGAGCAGGTAGAGGTCTGCCGAATCCGACAGGCAGGCCGCGATCGCGACCCGCTGGCGCTCACCGCCGGAGAGATCCGAGAGGTTCTGTTCCATGATCCGCTCGAGTTGCAGCGGCTGGGCGATTTCGGTGTTCCAGTAGGATGACCCGAACTGGTCCGTAATCGACGAGAGGAACGCATCGACTCGCATGTGCTGATCGATGGTCACGTACTGCGGTTTGTAGGAGATGTCCAGATCTAGATCAGCCGCTCCCGAATCAGACTCGAGATTGCCGGTCAGCAGCTTTGCGAACGTCGATTTCCCGATCCCGTTCGGGCCAACGATGCCGAGCACTTCGTTCTCGCGAATTCGGCCGCTCTCGACCTCGAGCGTGAACTCGCCGTCGCCGTAGCTCTTCGTGAGGGCGGGGTACTCGACGAGCGTGTCACCGTGTGTTTCGGTTCGCGGAGCGTGTTCCTCGAACTCGATCGGGTTCGGTCGAATCCGCATGTTCTCGTTGTCGAGATAGCCCGAGAGATACTCGTTGATACCGTTTCGGACCGACTTCGGCGGCGTGATGACACCGTAGGCACCGGGCTCACCGTAGGCGACGTGGAGCGTGTCCGCGAGCAGGTCGAGAATCGCGAGGTCGTGTTCGACGACCAGGACCGATTTGTCTTCCTTCTCGGCGAGTTCGCGGATCAGCCGTGCCGACGTGACGCGCTGGCTCATATCGAGGTAGGGCGTCACCTCGTCTAAGAAGTAGAAGTCGGTATCACGAGCCAGCGTTGCGGCGATGGCCACCCGCTGGAGTTCCCCACCCGAGAGGTCGTCGATCGATTGGTCCATCACGGGGCCGATCTCGAGGCGGTCGACGATCGAATCGAGTTCGCCGCGTTCGTCCGTCCGCTCGAGAAGCTGGCGGGTGTTGCCGTCGAAGCTGTTTGGGATCTGGTCGACGTACTGTGGTTTCCGGGCGACGGTCACCTCGCCGTCGCGCACGTCGGCGATGTAGTCCTGGAGTTCGGTGCCGCGATAGGCTTCCAGCACCTCGTCCCAGCCGGGTGACTCCTCGTGGCGCCCGAGATTTGGCTCGAGTTCGCCGGCGAGGATGCGAACGGCGGTGGTCTTTCCGATCCCGTTCGGTCCCAGAATGCCGGTTACTTGCCCTTCCTGGGGAGCGGGGAGACCGTACAGCGAGAAGGCGTTCTCGCCGTAGCGGTGGGCCGGATCGTCTTGCAGTTCCTGTGGCAGGTTGATGATCTCGATCGCGTCGAAGGGACATTTCTCGACGCAGATACCACAGGTTTCGCCGAGACAGATCTCTTCGGAGATGCGGACCTGTTCGGGTTGACCCTCCATCGTGTCCTCGCCCCGGAGGGTGATACACTCCTTGCCGGTCCGGTTTGGCGGACAGTAGTTTTTACACTCGTAGCTACAGCGGTCGGGTTGGCACCGATCGAGGTCGACGACGGCGATACTATCGTCTGCCATGGTTTATGCCTGAAACTCCGCGGTCAGAAAGATGCCCCACGTCACGAACCAGAACGAGAACGTCATGAACACGATAAACAGGTAGTGTTTGACGCCGAACTCGTCGTCGCCGTAGATCCCCGTGAAATCGTAGAGGATGAACTGGGCGAGGATCGCCCCAACGACGAGCATGAGCGCCTGTGTGTCCCCCGCAGCCTCCGCTGGGCCGAGGTCTCCCGTCAGCGCCACGGAGGCAAACGCAGCGCCGACGCCGAGCAACGCCGACAGCGCCGTCACGCTGATCGAGCGAACGTGCTCGCGTCGGTCGCTAATCGATTCGGTCGACATGCGTGTGTATCGGCGGCCGGCCTTCAAAAGCCGTTCGGGTCAGCGCTGTCGGTCTCAACAGTCATCCACTTCCTCGCCGATGTCTATCTCACCGTGGATCGTGACATCACAGCCGCGATATAGCGTTCCGTCCGCAGAGACATCGTCGGTCACCGTTACCCCCTCACGAAGGAAGCTATCGCCATCGGCCTCGAGTTCGTCGTTGACTTGCGAGTGGGCGCCGATGGTGATATCACCACCTGCTTCGAGTTCGTCCGTCAGCTGTGAGTGGTCACCGATCGTGATGTCACCGTCGGCCTCGAGTTCGTCGTTGACCTGCGCATCGTTGCCCAGAGTAACGTCGCCACCTGCTTCGAGTTCGTTCGTCGTGTGCGGATTCGATCCGAACGAGATGTCTCCCGCCGCCGAGATCTCGTCGTTTGGTCTGAATTCGTCACCGGCGACGACGTTCCCGCCGGCCTCGAGTTCGTCGTTCGTTCGAACGTCGTTCCCGATCACGATGTCACCACCTGCCGTAATCTCGTCGTTGGCGTTGGCGTGATCTTCGAGCAACACGTTCCCGGGGACGTCGATCTCGTCGTCGGACGACGATCCACTCTCGACGACGGCATCGAACTCACCGCTCGTCTCGTCGTCATCTGAGCCGTCGTCATCGTCCGATTCATCGCCATCCCCGGGGCCGTCGGCACCGTCCTCGAGACAGGTCGCGGCGAGTTCGCGCTCGAGGTCGACGGTTACTGCTCCCTCGCTCGTTTCGATATCGATAGCAAGTGTCGTCTCCCCGCTCTGTTGATCGCCGGACGGGACGAGCCACCCACCGACGTTCTCGGCATCACACTGAAGCGTCCCGCTAACGACGATTTCGTCACCGCTACCGTCGGTTTCCAGATCCGCAAGTTGTGGATACCCCCCAGTTGTATCAGAAACGCCGATCGCATTTTCATCGAGGTCGAGCGCGCCATCGTCAGTCTGATCCGTTATCGTCACGAGTTGCTCGTTCTCGTATTCGAAGTAGCCGTCGGTGCACCATCCCCACCACGTGTACTCCGTACACTCGAATTCCTCACCCTCGAGGACGACTTCGTCCGGGGTATCGATCCCAAGCAACGCGTTTGCGTCGTCGGCAACGGTGACGTCGACGGACCGATCGGCATCCAGGGCGCTAAACGCACCCGTCGAAACGAGGATGGCGGCGACGCCGACGAGGACGAACACGAAACCGATCGTTTTGACGGCTTTCATCGTGGCCGCTCCGTTCCACCGAGTTTGAGTCGTCGGTTCTGCCAGACGTGGACGACCGCCGAGACGCCAAAGAGCGCGACGACGAGCGTCGCCCACCCCAGTTCCGGGATCGTTTCGGTGGGGATCCACTCGAGCCAGAGCCCGCCCATTACGACCAGTCCAACGGCAGCCAGCCCGAGATAGTACGTGCCCCACGGGACCGAATCGCCGGGAACGATATCGAGGTAGACGTCTAGATCGGCCGCTTCCTCGGTCAGTTCGATCGTCCGATCGTCGAACGCGATCATGTTCGCGCGCTCGAGGGTCGGCAGGTGGTTCTGCTGTAGGGAGGTGTAGACGCGCTTGCGTTCGGCGGAGGTCAGTTCCTCGACGTCCTTGTCGAGTTCCCAGGCGGCGACGTGTTCGGCGAGGTCCCCGAGGGTGACGGGTTCGTCCTCGCGTTTGCAGTAGTGAATCGCGTATCGCCGTCGCTGATTACTCAATAAGTCGAAGATTTCTCCGCGATCCGGTCGCCCCTCGTCAGCCGTCGCCATTGCTCCCCAGGTTGACTGATTCTACTCACCAGTGACAGATAAGTTTTCTTGTAGTGTTGGTTGGTATCAACATCCTCGCTGCACTATTTCTACACACCTTGGCACGAATCGCCATGCCTGCTAGCCGACTCGCTTCGCTCTCGATTGCTCCGGTCTGGTTTCACGTCACCGAACCAACATACTGACTATGTTTGTAGTAGGATTGTTAACGACGGTACTATACTGGTGTGTCAACGAGGAACAGCGGCCATGCGTGCCACCGTCACCACTAGACGGTCGTGTCATATGGTATCATGGAATCCCTCAAATCCGCCGATTTCGGCCGTTCAGGGTGGGCTTGAAGCCGGTACGGACTGTCCTGTAGCAGTTCTCTCCGATCAATACAAAGGGGGTGGGGAACATATCGTGAAATATGAGAATGAATCGACGCAACGTGTTGGTCGGACTGGGAACGATCGTCGCCGGCGGTGGCGCCGCACTCGGGACGGGTGCGTTTAGCACTGTGACGGCTGAACGAACCGTCAGTGTCGAAACGGCGGGCGATAGCGACGCTTTCCTCGCGCTCACGGCAGCAGAGGGCGCTGAGGACTATGTCGATACCGATGGCGACACCATCGAAATCGACATCGGTGGGGACGGTGACGGCATCAACCAGGACGCACTGACTCGCTTCGAGGAACTCGTCGAGATCACGAACAACGGGACCAACTCAGTCGACATCTCAGCTTCGATTGTGGAGAGCAGTGACGAAGCGGACGTGCTAACACTGATCGAAGAGTTCGGCGAAGATAACTCGCTCGGTGGTACAGAATCCACGACCTTCGGCCTCGCGATCGAACTCCGCGAGGCGGAGGTCGGGAGTGGTACGTCATATGACGAAGGCGACCTCACCGACGACTTCGACCCTACGATTGAGATTACCGCCGAGTCAACCGAGTAAGCCTCCCCGTCGCATCACGTTCGGTTTTGGGATCGCCATTTCTCGTCACTGTCGCTTTGTGGTGTCTGCCTGTGGTAATAACTCACTCGATCAATATAGTTATAGGTACTCGAGACCTACAGTATAGTATGAACAGACGGGCGTTTCTGGGGCTCGGGGCTGCGTTCATCGGCGCTGGTGCACTCCACCAGACCGGTGCCTTTAGCTCCGTCAGCGCTGGTCGCGGGGTTGCAGTCTCCGCTGCGACCGATCCGAACGCCCTGCTCGGCGTCGACCGCAGCGAGTACCCGCCGACAGTAACGAACAACACCGACAGTTTCTCGATGACCGTCTCCCTCGAGAGCCACAATCTCGCGTTCGACGTGACGGGCGACGGCAGCTACGAGGAACCCGCGACGTTCCAGTTCGGGCCAGGCGACTCTCGGACCGTCGAACTCGAGGGTGACGACGACACCGTCACGATTACTGCCGAACTCGAGAACGGTGCAGGGACGATCGAACTCGAGCGGTTCTTCGAGGTGCCACAGGCTGCGGCCATCGAACAGGTCGTTGGCAGTGTGAGAGAGGCCTTCGGAAGCGGCCGATACGAGTTTTCACTCACGAACACCAGTGGAAACGACATTACGCTCGATGGATTCGGTATCGCGTGGACGAACAATCCCGATGCGATGCAGGTACCACGCCCGAACGGCAACGACAGCATTCTCACCGCAAACGGCAGCCAGCGAATCGACCAGGTGCTGTACGTCGGTGGGGAGATAACCGACGTTATCGATGGGCAGGAGGTACAACTCGGCGGCGGCGAGGCCATGGACTTCGAAATCCAGCGGTTCAGTGACGGAAACCCTGGTGGCGGGATCGGTGTCGAAGATGTCGATTTAGCCGTCCGAGCAGCGGATGGCTCGAGTTCCGTCGTGGAACTGCGAGCAGACGGCTAAGTTCCTCGCGTATCCATCGAATCGACAAGCTCGTCGATTTTGGCCGTTCAGGACGGCCTTGAAAGGAGTATCGACGCCACTTCAGTACGGACGGTCGACCTTGAGGAATTTCTCGAAACCCAATACAAAGTGGGTCCCACGTCTGTCCTCGAGTAAGAGCCACGTGCTGGGTCCGGTCATGGGTTCGGGCGTGGCTGGAGAGATACATACAATGAATCGACGCAATGTGTTAGTTGGTTTGGGAACGATCGTCGCCGGCGGTGGCGCAGCACTGGGATCGGGCGCGTTCAGCACGGCCGAGGCCACTCGGGATCTGGACGTCAACGTCGTTACTGATGACGAAATCGCAGAGGAGTTCGTCGATATTCTCCTGACGGACGTCGACGGCACCGACAGTGTGGGGGTCGACAATGGGGGCGATTCCGACGCGACAAATATGTTTCCCGAACAAGAGGTCAACTACGACAACCACACAGCAACCGAGGCCGATGTCAGCCTCATGCAAAATGATGTCACGATTATATTCGGTCCCGACGGCAACGCACTCCCACCGAATTCGACTGTAAGCTACGACGAGCTCATTACCGTCGTCAACGACGAGGGGGACTCCCCACAGGACTTCGAGGTCAGTTTCTCGGTCGGTGGCGACGAGCCATCGAGTGTTATCCTCGATCCGAACGAGCCCGAGGTTGACTCTGGCGAGAGCGAAAGCGTAGACGTTACCGTCGAAACCGGCGATGAAGACAGCTCTGGAACCCTCACTATCGAAATCACAGCGTCATAAACTAAGCGTCGTGCTCGGTACATGACCGTGCTGTTGGCTGTGTGGCCAAACTGGAGCACTGTCAGAAATCCATCGGATGCCATCTACAAAGGTCCTCGCGACCACAATCGCGGTTTGCGTGCTTTGCGGTCTGGTAGTCCCGACAGCGGCACTGGCAGTCGGTGAAGACGCGGCGGCCAACGAGGTGACTCTCGAGCCGGTCGACGACCGGTATGCGACGATCGAAGACGACGAACTCAGGCTCGATCTTGGCGTCTACGACCACGCGGTGACGACCATTGTCAGCGTGTTCACGATCACGGTCGGCGAGGACGCATCGACGATCGAGGAAATCTGGATCGACCACGACGTCGACGGGATTCAGTTCGCTATTGGTGGGGAAGAGGTAACTGCGGATTCACCCATCGAGCCCTCGCCCGGCGAGACCATCACGGTTGGGCTAACAGTCGATACAGCGACGAACAACTACGACGAGAGCGAGACGTTCACGGTCCACGTCGCCTACGAGGACGACGAAGACGACGGTGACGAGGAGGCCGACGACGGCGACGACGCCGACAGCGGTGGTGGTGGTGGTGGTGACAGCGGCGGACAGACCGGGGACGAGCAGCCGTCGACCGAGAAAGACGAACCCGCGGCCGTGATCGACCAGATCGACCTCGAGGCCGCCCCCACGGATGTCGAGACCGGCGAGACGGTGACGGTGACCGCGACCTACGAGAACACCGGGAATATCACGGGCGAGCGGACCGTCGAGTTGACCGAAGACGGCGTCGCCGTCGCGAGCGAGACGATCGAACTCGGCCCCGAGGAGACGGAGACGGTCTCGTTCGAGTGGTACGCCGACGCCGCCGGCGAGTACGACCTCGCGGTCGACGACGAACTGGCCGACTCGATTACCGTGACGGATCCGGGGCCGATGGCACTCGAGGACCGCGACCTCTCGGGCCCGGCGACGGCAGCACTCGCGCCGCCGGCGGCGCTCAGCATCCTGGCGCTGGGGATTGCTGCCAGACGACGGTGGGATCAAATTGGGCGGGTCCGCTGACGGATCACGAGGATCTGATCGGAGCCGGTGTCTTAAGGTCGTTCGTCCCCGACGTTTCGTCGAGACGGATCGTTCGCTTGGCATGACAACTAGACGAACACGACGATGACGGCACGAACGTACCTCGAGCGGGGACTGGGGATAGCGGTGGTGATCGTCATCGTCCTGTTGTTGATCGGCCAGGTGCTCGGCCAGCCGATCTTGCTCGGCTACGTCGCGACCGGCAGTATGGAACCGACGATGAACGCCGGCGACGGCTTCGTCGCGATTCCCAGCGTCGTTGCCGGCGAGATCCAGGAGGGCGATGTCGTCGTCTACGACGCTCGAGAGTTACACGACGGCGGACTGACGACTCACCGAGTGGTCGGCGAGACCGAGGACGGATACGTCACTGCGGGCGACGCGAATCCCTTCACCGATCAGGACGGCGACGAACCTCCCGTTTCCGAGAGCCAGATCGTCGCGACCGCCTGGCAGGTAAACGGCGAGGTCGTGACGATCCCGCATCTCGGAACCGTCGTTATGGGGATGCACGGGCTGCTCGAGCAGGCGTCTCAGACCGTGACATCGGCACTCGGAATAGAGGGATCGTCCGGGTCGGACGGACTCGGCGCGTTTTTCGTCGCGATCGGCGTTGCGCTGTTGGGATTTGGACTCTTGCTCGAGCGGTTCGGTCCGTCAGAACGGATAACCGATCGATCCCGCCGCCGGAAAAACGTCGTTCGGTTCTGGGTCGCGATCGGCGTCGTATTGGTGGCCCTCGTTACGGTTGCGACTGCAGCGATGGTCATCCCGGCGGGAACGACGGAGTACGGCCTGGTGAGTTCCGACTCGCCGACTGACGATCCACAGATCGTCGCTCCCGGTGAGACGACGACGCTCACACGGACCGTCGACAACGCCGGCTTCGTTCCCGTGGTCGTCGTCCATGAGGCTCCTCACGAGCACGTCTCAGTCGATCCGGACCGACAGACGGTCGGCATTCGAAGCGAGGCGGAGACGACGGTATCGCTTACCGCACCCGAGGAAACGGGTGAGTACACGCGCCACGTCGAGGAACACCGCTATCTCGCCGTCGTTTCGCCATCGATACTCGGCACCCTTCACGATGTCCATCCGCTTGTCGCCATCGCCTTCGTCAATGTGGTCGTCGTTGCAGTCACCGTTGCCCTCGTGAGTCTCCTCTTCGGGACCGGCGACTTTCGGCTCCGGAACGGCGGCGATCACGTTCCCTTCTCGACACGGCTCGCCCGGACGGTTCGAAAATGGCTTCGATGAGTCCCACCCAAACCAGGTTGTGGGGTCGAGACAAAATCCACTCGGACAGGACGATCACTATATCGTTGCACCGTTGTGTAAAATTCGTCCCCAAGCCACTATTGTTATAGTGATCGACGCCATTGACTCAATTACGCGTCGTCTCATCGATGTGTTTGGGGGCACGCATCTCGAGGGACCCCTCGGGACGACAGTGAGACGATGGGGTGGATACGAATGCTCGATAATCCGCGGCTCGATCTCGTACTCGCGACGCACGGTCGACGCGTCGTCATCGTACTCCTGGTCCTCGGTGTCCTGGCGATCGGCGCGACCGGCTGGGCCGTCGCCAATCCGGAAACCGAGACGAGCCCACAGTTTGCCGAACATTCGGTGACGACGGACGTCCATACGAGTGCATCGGTCGTCGACGGCGGTAGTCTCTGGGAGGAGGGCGACCAGCTCTCGAACAGTCCTGTGTACGTACTCGGGGCGTCACCCGAACTCGAGGTCCAACCGGTGACGCAGCTGACGAACGAAACGGAACGGACGCCGATCGAAGATGGGACGGTCACACACGAATTGACGGTCCGTCTCGAGGCGACTCGCGACGGCGAGGCGTTCTGGAACGAGAGCAATCAGGAACTCGAGTCGACCGGACCGGTCGAAGACGGCGTTAGTGCGTCCTCGACGACGATCGATATCGAGTCGCTGGTCGAGCGCCAGCGCCAGCTCGAGGAGGAAATCGGGACGATCGGTGACGTGGCCATCCACCTGGACCTTGCCGTCACCTACGAAACCGAGACCCACGAGGGAGCACAGACGGCGACGACGACGATCGACGTTGACGACAACGCGTACTGGCTGGCCGAGCCGCTGAGCGTGTCCGATACGAACGCACACCGAACCGGTACCGAACGGACGACCCAGTCGCGACATCCGTTAGTCATCGGTGGGCTGTCACTGGTCGGGACGCTCTCGCTCGCCGGCGCGGTTGTGACGAAGCGTCGGCTTCCCGTCGACGAGGACGAGGCGCGCCAGCGCGTCCACGAGCAGCGCTACGCCGAGTGGATCTCGCTGGGATCGATCCCGATGTGGATCGGCGATCACCACCTGTCGCTCAATACGTTAGAAGACGTCGTCGACGTCGCGATCGACACCAACGAACGAGTCGTCTACGACGCCCAGCGTGGGCTGTTCGCGGTCGTCAACGGCAATATCGTCTACTACTACAGCGAACGCGGTACCTGGGAACAGACGACGTGGCCCGAGATGGGGTTCTCGAAAAACCAACAGGTCGTCGACACCGATCAGCCATCTCCAGCCGACCAACTCTCCGAATTCCAGGGTAGCGACGAGTTCGCAGCCCCCGACGAGGAAAATGCCTTCGACGACGAGGATGTCTGGGAACAACTGTGACGCTTACAGACGGAAACGATCGTTCCTGCAGCGACCGACGCCCTGGGCCGATCGCTGGGAATCAGCGATAACTGGCTGTGTCCTCCCTCGAGTGCAGGTGCTTGTTCTTGCGTTGTCCACGTAGCCACGCTCGAGTATCGATTCGCACTGTCGTGAAAAGTACATTTTGCACGCGGGAGGGTATTCGACAGTATATCGACCGGTGACTGCACAATCTGACTAACCAGTTAAATAGTCGCGATAGTGCCCTAGAGCACGTTCTGAACCATTTTTCTGTCTATATATCCTTACATTATAGCTATTCACGAGCGATTATATGGCTCAACTTTTATACTGCTGGGGGTTTTCGAATCGTAACATGGTAGACACCGACGGGGAGGAGATCGAAGACCTGCCACCGAGCGCGAAACTCGTTTTCAAAGTGCTCGAGTACGATGGTCCCTTGACACAAAAACAGATCGTCGAGGAGTCGATGTTATCGGCACGAACGGTTCGGTACGCACTCGAGCGACTCGAGGAGATCGGTATCGTCGACGAGGATATCTACTTTGCAGACGCACGGCAGAGTCTCTATCGGCTCAAAGAGCCGGTTGCAGCTGACGGCAACGGTGTCGAAGAGGCACCGAAGAAAGACGCCTGCTGTGCCGAGTAACGCGGCCGGGTCGACCGCGAGCGCCAGGATTATTTCGGCTGGGTGACCCACCAGAGACATGGACAAAGAGCTGCTGCCACGATGGGGATGGTTGCTTGTTGGCCTCTTCGTCGTCGCAACCGTTGCAAATATGCTCAACTACGCGGTACTGGGCCCAGCCGGGCTTCACGAGGAATATTTCGTTATTACCGTCATCACCGGAATGGCTCCGGTGTTGATCTATATCGGCGTCTGGTACGACGACGATCGCCAACACTACTGGGAGCACCGGAGCGAACGGATCTTCGGCGACGTCGTCTTCGTCCTCGTCGGAGCAGCGTTAGGGTCGTCGATCGCGCTCGTCATGCTCACCGATCTCGGCGCGACCGGTCTGATCGCGGATATCGCGGCGATGGTCGCCGGATTCGTGCTATCGTGGGGGTTGTTCTGGTGGCGGAATCCGGAACTCTATCGGGACGAAGCAGGCCGATAGCGGTCCGAGTCTACCGAACTTGGTCGTCTCGGTGCTGATACGTGTCTCGAGTCCCGATGGCTGGCGTCGGCGGAGACTGCCGTTTGTGCTCGGTCTCGGCGACGAGCCAGGCGATCGATCGAGCGGTCTCCCGGTTGATCTCGAGGGCGTCGGTCGCATCGGCGAGTGTCTGGTCGTCGTCGACGAGTCGTCGTAAGAGCGGATCGATAACGTCGTAGGGGGCACCGAGTTCGTCGACATCAGTCTGACCAGCCCAGAAGCCGGCTGTCGGTTCTCTGGCGACGATTCGCCGTGGGATGCCGATGCGTGTAGCCAGGGCCCGTACTTCCGTCTTGTACAGATCGCCGATCGGATAGATGTCAGCCGCGCCGTCACCGTACTTGGTGAAATAGCCGCACAACAGTTCCGACCGGTTCGCAGTGCCGAGCACGAGTCGTTTACGGCGGTTCGCGACGTAGTACGCACAGCACATCCGCAGCCGTGACACCGCGTTCCCGCGTTCGTGTCTTCGCTCGTCCGGTCGATCAGCCTCGTCTTGGCCGGGTTCGGGGTCTAAAACGACCGTCTCCTCGAACGAATCCAGCAACGGTTGCAACTGCAGTTCGTGGAACTCGATCCCGAGACCGTCCGCGATCGTTCGCGCGTCGCTGACGGCCGCACCATCGCTTTTGTGACAGGGTAATCCGAGACCGATCACGCTGTCGCTACCGAGCGCTTCGACGGCCAATGCGGCCGTGACGGTCGAGTCGAGTCCGCCGCTCATGGCGACGACGACACCATCAGCGCTCGCATCCTCGACGGCCGTTCGAATCGCCGTCAGGATCTCGGCTCGGACGCGCTCGAGGCGCGCTCGGTCCGTAATGAACGGCTCACGATCGTTGATGGACTCCGAATAGACGAATGACCTACTATCAGTACTCATCGAACAATACCACCAACTATCTCGATAACTATAAAACATTCGTCGCCCTATATCGGCATATTGGTTGACAAACCGTGTCATGGGGCGAGATTCAACAGCCAGGTCGGTCGTCGAACCGACCGTCGACATGTTTATTTCGAGGCGCGGTTATCTGCCCCGCATGGCACCGATGATCGTCAACGTCGCTCTCGGTGTCCTCGTCGGACTCGCGTTGCTCGGTGCGGCGTTCGACCGACGCTCGATCCTCCTCGTCGCGCTCGCGGCCGCCCTCCCGGACCTCGATGCGGCCGCAAGTCTCGTTGTCGTGGGCGCGACGAACGCGCTCTTGCATACGCTCTTGGTGCCTGCTCTCGCGTTCGGTCTCCTCTACTGGGATACCCGCCTTCGTGACCGCTCGTGGCTCGAGGACCGCTACGGCTGGTACGGCAGTCGCGTCGCCTGGGTCGCACTCGCGGCTTTCGTCGTCGCCGGTATCGGTCCCGAGCTGTTCAGCACCGACGGCGTGAACCTATTGTACCCGCTGCACGATCGGTTCTACACCGTCGTCGGTTCCTTTCTGCTCTCGAGCCAGGACGGCGTGATCCTCACGTTCGTCGACCGCGGCGAGCATCTCCTGTGGTTGGCGTCTCCGGGAACGACCGCCGATCACCACGTCGCGACGTGGGTAAATCCGACACCCGGAACCGGCCTCGAGACTGGTGTCGAACGCGAGTTTTACTTGGTCGAGACGGGCTGGCAACTGATCGTCGTCGTCGCAACCGTGGCCGCGCTGGCAGTGCGGCTCTGGGAGGAGCGATAATGCCGTCGACGGTCGTCCACGCTGGATTCGCCCTCCTGCTGGCCGCAGGCTTGCTCAAGGGCGCGTACGACCGGCGTACACTCGCCATCTTGCTCGTCGTCGTTACGCTCCCGGAGGCGGACACGCTCGTCGGCCCGTGGATGGACGGCGCCCACCGGGCGCTGTTGCACAACCTGACGATTCCCATTCTCGCCGGTATCGTCGTCTACTGGGACACCTGCTATCGCGAACGGTCGTGGCTCCGCGAGCGCTTCGGCGGCGGGGGCATCCGCGTCGCCTGGGTCGTCCTCTTCGTCCACGTTTTCGCCCACATCCTGCTCGATTACGCCCACCTCGAGGGGATCAACGTCTTTTATCCCGTCTACGACCGGTTTTTCAGACTCGAGGGCGAACTCCTGGTGTCGACGGCCGACGGCGTCATCCAGACGTTCGTCGAATTCGAGACCAATCCCGAAACTGGCGAGCAGACGGCCGATGTCGGCGCGGTGGGAACCACCGCAGACACCCACGTCGCGAACCCGGTCGAACTGTCCGAGGATCCCGAGCCAGACGACCCGATCTTGCTGCCGATTGCAGAACGCGGTTGGGAGCTGTACCTGGCACTCACCGGACTGTTCGTCCTGATCGCTCGCCGGTTGCAAAACCGTGATTCGGAGTGAGCACTGACGAACTGACTGGGGCGATAGCGCCCCCATCACGTGCGGGTCGCTCGAGGTTCGTCTTGCGACGTTCCCGCTCGAGTCGACGACTGACGGGTACAGCTATGGCTCGAAGGGCAGATCGTCCAGAAACCGCTCGCTCTGATAATCGAGATGGTCCAGTCGCGGTCCGAGCAGTTCGCGAACGAGCACTACCAGCGGATTCGTTCTCCCGTCACCGACCATCGCGACTTCCCGTTTGGTGCCGTCGGTGGATTCGTCCCAGAGACCGACGACGACCTGCTGGCGGTCTGCAACGATGAGTCGACTGATCGTCGGATAGCTCGTCCGTCGGTTCATCCAATCTAGTTGCGGCTCCCAGATCGTCGCCTCCTGTAACTGCTCGCTGAAAAACTCGCGCGTTTCGTCGCTTTTTGCCCCCGCGTAGAGATCGACACCACGATCGACCGCGCGCTGTGCGTGTGGCAAACAGTTCTCGTCCAACAACTCGTCACTCGTGTAGATCAGAAACAACTCGTCGGTCGCCGTGTCCGCGAGGTTGCGGCCGTACTCGTAGATATCGTCTCGACCCTCGAGTATCTCGACGGGCCCACCGGCGGACGTGGTCTCGTCGTTGACGGTCGATACAAACTCGTCGAGTACCTCGAGGTTCCCCCACTCGGTATCGGCCGATCGTCCGGCCACCGTCGACACCGTCGTCGACTCGCGATCGTACGCGAGCAGTCCCACGTCCTCGAGTTGGGGTAGATGCGTGTGATGCAGCGAGAGTCGGATACGCTCGAGTTGGGCGTCTGTCCCCCACGGCGTCTCTGCCCGGCCACGAAGCCGTTCGGCGAGTTCGGCTACCGACAGCGCTCGCGGTGTGCTATCGAGGACTTGAAGGATTGTTCGGTTGGTTCCATTCGAGAGTAACCGAACGATTCGTTCCTCCGGTGTAGCCATCGCTCAAGACTCTCAGCTATACCATCTTAATAGAAATGTAATGTTACAGTCACTGGATGACAGAGTGATATTCTATTTTGATGTGATACTAGTCACACACTATCAGTTTGACCCGTCGTTGTGAGTAGCGGTTACGACGTTCACTCGCGGTAGATGGCGCTACGAGGGAACGACCGTGATCGGCTCCTCGCGATGGACCTTTTTTCCTCGTCGGGATCGCGCCCTCCGGGCGCTCACCGCTCCTCGAAAAAATCTCCACCAAAAAACGGCCGCTCGCTCACGTCGTTCACTCGCGGTAGATGGCGCTACGAGGGAACGACGGTGATCGGCTCTTTATGATCGATCGCCCGCTCTAGCTCTTCGGCGATTGCACTCCCTCGAGAGACCTGGATTTCGCCGCCGCGACTTACCGTCGCGGTGAAGAGGTAATCGCCGCCAGCCTGGATCTCGACGGTTTCGCCGTGGTTACCGTCGACGGGAACGACGATGTGCCGTGAGGTGATCTCCGGCGTGACCATCTGGCCGGCGGCCTGTCCGCCGCCACCGCCTGCGCCGCCGTCACCCGCTGCCCCAGCGCCCCCACCGGCCCCCGGCCCGTAGTTGGGGTTCTCGTCGTGCGTGCGGACGTCGATGTCGATGCCCAGCCGGTTCTCGATGTCCGTGATGCGACCGCCACCCTTGCCGATGACACTCGAGATGTCGTCCTCTTCGACGTAGACGACGGCGCGATCCTGACTCTTGAGCGCGACGTCGACGTAGCCGTGGGCGATCGAACGAATCTCGCGTTCGATCTCCTGTTTGGCGATACGGTCGACGCCGGATTCGCTGCCGGGGCCGCCCTCCTCGTCTTTCAGGGGGACCGTGACGACCTGGCGGTTGAAGGTGTAGATCTCGTACTCGGGCTCGCCCGTCTCGAAGTTCGTCACTTGGATCACTGGGCGAGCGAGGTCTTCCTCGGTGAGGCCCGCGGGGACCTTGACCTCGGTGCGGATGTCGTAGACCGTGTTGACCTCTCCGGCCTCGATGTAGACGACGGTGTCGACGACCTGGGGAATCATCCCGAGTTCGACTCGGCCCACGAGTCGTTGGAGGGCGTCGATCGGCCGGGTCGCGTGGACGACGCCGATCATGCCGACGCCCGCAAGCCGCATGTCCGCAAAGACCTCGAAGTCGTCGGTCTTGCGGACTTCATCGTAGATGGTGTAGTCGGGTCGGACCATCAGCAAGGCGTCGGCCGTCTTGGCCATCTCGCCGCCGAGTTCGGTGTACTGGGTGATCTCGGGGCCGACCTGCAGGTCCCGGGGTTTCTCCATCGTCTTCACGGAGTAGTCGTGTCCCGAAATGAACCGGGCGACCGCCTGCGCGAAGGTCGACTTCCCGGCGCCCGGCGCACCCGAGATCAGGACGCCGCGCTGGCGCTCGAGCAGACGCTCTTTTAACTCGTCGGCGTTCTCGTAGTCCTCGATGTCGGTCTGGGCGATCGGCCGAACGGCGGTGATCTCGATCCCGTCCGAAAACGGCGGTCGACCGATGGCGATCCGGTAATCGCGGAACTGCACGATCTTCATTCCGGGCTCCGAGAGCTCGATGAACCCGTCCGGAGACTCCTTCGCGCCGTCGATCACCTCACGGGCGTACTCGTCCATCGTGGCTTCGTCTAACGGTTCGTCGGCGATCTCCTCGTAGCGCATCTCGCCGAGTTCGCCGCGTTTGGCCATCGGGACCGTCTCCGTCTTCAGGTGAACGCTCATCGTCCCCTCGTCGAAGTAGTCCTCGACGGTGAGCGTGCCGACCTCCCGTACTTCGGGCGAGACGCGCTCGACCTCGAGGCCCTTCGCCTGGGCCACCTCGGCCTGGACGATGTCGCTCGTCAGGAAGGTCGCCTCGAGCTCCTCCGCGAGGTCCCGAATCAGGGCGTCGATCTCGCCTTCGGAGGCGTGGCCGCGCTCGATGGCGTTTGGACGGTCGCCGACGTACTCCAGGAAAATCGTCCCGTCCTCGGCCAACTCGGCGAGACGCTGGAGCTCTTCTAAGCCGTCCCACCCACTCTCGATCCCGTCGTTTGCCTGCGCCTCGAGTTCCGCGACGACGGCTTCGGGCACCGAAATCGTCGCTCCCTCGAACTGCCCGTCGTCGATCGTCGATGAGACGCGGCCGTCGATGACCACGCTCGTATCCGGCACGACGTTCATTTAGGCGTGGCTAGGGTGTGTACGCGTAAAAGGCTGCGGAAGAATCTGTGCGTCCCGATCACACAAATCGGTTGCCCCGACGGAGAAACGCCCGGCGCTGCTCGACGCTGGGTACCGATCGGTACGTCCCTTCTTCGATCGGGTTCGGACGGGTCTCGAGGTCGAGATCGGGCAGTCTCTCGAGCAGATCGATCGCGAGATCGCTTCCCACGGCCGCCAGTCGCCGGTAGCAATCGTCCATCGTGTCGGTCTCGTCGATCGAAAACGATCGCTGCTCGACGATGGGGCCGGCATCGAAGCGGGTCGTCATCAGGTGTGCCGTCACCCCGGTGCGGTCGTCGTCGTAGTACAGCGGCCAGAACGCCGTCGCCCGACCGCGATACTTCGGGAGTAGGGAGCCATGAACGTTGATCGCGCGGTCGGGAATCGACAGCAGGTCGGCCTCCAACAGCTGGCCACAGATGATCGAAAGAATCAGGTCCGGCTCGGACTCGCGGACGCTCGAGACGAACGACGTGTCGGTCACGTCCGCGACGTAGCGGACCGGAACGCCGTGGTCCGCTGCGACCGACCGAACGGAGTGGAGCCGTCCCGTCGCGTAGCGTTGCCATGCGGGCGGGAGTTTCCCGAGTACTGCCCCGCGAGCGAACCGGCTTCCCATACGAAGTCCGTTTACGAGTCCGAACTGTCCGTACTGGGAGCGAAGCACTGCGAGCGAACTCGCTGCAGGCGGCGCAACGACGACCTGCTCGATGACATCGGCGTGTTCTCGAAGGATCGGATCGAGGTACCTGGGCAGATACAGCGGCTCCTCGGACGTAAACAGCCAGACGGTCACGCCCAGTCGTCTCGTGGCCGACGGGATAGTTGTATCGACGACAACTCCGGACCGACGGAAGGCTTATTAGCCGACGGTGTGCGCCGACGTGCATGTCCGCTGACAGTCAAGGGCTCGATCTCGAGCGCGTCGTTCGAATTACCGCCGCAGTGGCTGCGATCGTCGTCATCACGGTTTGGAACGCCGTCATGCGCCGTCGTGAGCGCTCGGTTCCGGTCGGCGAGCCTGACGACGAGCCGGTCGTCCGTGAACACGAACGCGGATGGATCGGCTACATCCGTGGCTACGATGTCCACCACGGCGCTGGGATGGCGGCGACCGGCGGCTCGTTCTGGCGCGGGCTCGTTCGCTGGAGCGAGGGTGACTTTCTGCGCGGCTACACGATCGGCGACGACGTCTACCTCTGTCCGTACACGCCTCGAGTCGTCCGGGTGCACCAGGCCGGTCACGCGCCATCGTTCGGCGAGGCGTTCGAACCGCTCGCCGAGCGGCGCCGTGAGGACGGTGGGTTACCGGACGAACCCCTCCGAACGGCCGACGTGATGCTGCCCGGTGCGTTTCCACACACGTTCCTCCGGCTAACCGATCGGCGGGGATTGGGCGGGGCCTACCGGTTCTGTTTGGCTGACGGCCGGATCGGTCGTGTCCGCGAGTGACCGTCAATCGACGGTATCGCGCCCGGATTGTGCGGAGCGGTTCTCGCCGACGGGCGCCTCGAGAGACACCCCGACCGCCTGTTCGCGATACCGGTCGTAGATGTCGCTCGCCCACTCGCGAAACGTCCGCTCGCTGCTCTCGATGCAGGCGACGAACGTGCCATCGTCGTAGGTACCGACGAACGCGGCGTCGTCGGTAAGCGTCAGCCCGAACGAAATCGGTCGATCGAGCACGTAGAGTGAGAACTGCGACGAGTGGGGCGCGTCCTCCGGTGCGCTCTCGAGGACGGATCTCGGTGCGATCAGTTCCGTGTCGACGCCGTCGGCGAGCATATCGCGGTGGACTTCGACGAGCAGTTCGCTGAACACCGGTAGGATACCGCGGATCGACTCGGTGGTCGTCTCGTTCATCGCACGCCGATAGTGGATGATCGGTTCGTGCGGGTTGTTCGAATCCGCCACCGAAACGGTCGCATCGGTGAGCAACAGTGGGTCGAACGACGGATCGATCGCCGCCAGCGAATCGATCACCGCCTCGTGGGTCTGCAGTACCGAGAGTCGATCGACGAACGCCGTCGTCGCCGCACAGACGTGCTCGCCAAGCGGCGTGAGCTCGTAGCGGCCGTCGACTTTCCGAACCCAGCCGAGTTCGGAGGACCGGTTCAGATGGCGCTGGATGGTCACTCGGGAACTCGAGAGGGCGTCGGTCAACGCCTGCGTATCCGCGGGGTTCGACCGAAGCTCGCGGAGCAACTCGAGCCGGTGTGGTGACGAGAAGAGCTGTGTTCCCCAGTCGTAACCCATTGCTGCCGGTAGGTTCTCGACGAACGTCAATACGTCTGTTGGCTCGACAACGATTGATACGGACTGGTGTCGTTCGTTACCGGTGATCGCTCGAGCAGGTTCAGCGGCCGCCGGTCAAACGCTCCAACAACCCGTCCGACTCGACGCGCGAATCGGATGCCGGGAAACGCGTACCGTGTATCGATGTTCACGAGGTGAATGGGCATTCACCCGGTAAGGTAAGGGTTGGATCCGATTTATCACCCACTGCGCCACGACGACCGCTCGATCGATCGCGCTGGACGCGATCGCTATTTCCTCGTGCGACCGATGGTGGCGTGTGCCTCTGACACGACGGGCGTTCGTCCCGTGCCCGACACGAACGCCCGCCTATTACGTTCCACAAAGCAATAGCGACGACGATCCGGTGATGGCCTCGAATTGGTCCGCCGCTGTGAACCGCCTCGGGGTCAAGCCCCGAGGCTTCCCGTGGTTTAGTCGGACACTCCCACGACACCATCGGTCTGATAAGCGCCGCCGGCTACTCGGTCAGGAATGTCATCCCAGTCCACGCCTTGCTTGGCGAGGCGGATGGTTTCGTTGTACACCGACCGTGCTTCGAGCGTGGCGTCGTACAGCAGGCTCTCGTTGTCACTCTGGATGTTGAGTTGGAAGTCCAGCGTCTTGACGAGAGCCTGTGCGTCCGTCATTCTTGGTCGTTAGGTTGGACGTGACGGTAGTGGAGGAGGAGCGTGCGGAGTACGCTATCGAAACTCGTGTGGCCCTCCTCGTCCTTGAGTTCGTCAAGCTCGTCGTACACGGCGTCGGATACCTTGAGTTGCTTCGTCACGTCTACCCCTTGTTCATCCACACTTAATAGTATACTGGTGGTAGTCTGTGAGTCGTCTCAAAGAATACTTTAGATTAGTCGTTGTGTTGTCAGGTATGGACGAGAAGCGGTCAAACCACACGGTGTACAACGTCAACTACCACTTCGTGTGGTGTCTAAAGTCAAGCAAAGCGAAGCTTTGCGTACCTCGCGGGATCGAAGATCCCGCTTAGTACCGTCACGCGATTCTCGAACCAATCGAAGATTCGCTGGAAACGAGTTTCCGCGACGTGTGCGACAAGTACGGCTACGAGATATTATCGCTCCACATCTCGCCCGACCACGTACACCTGTTCGTCTCCGCTCACCCGAAGCACTCACCGAGCGAGATTGTGCGAACAGTCAAGAGCATCACGGCGCGGGAGATGTGGGAACAGCACGAACCGTTCTTGGAAGACTACCTGTGGGGCGGTGGGTTCTGGGAAGAATCGTACTACGTTGGGACGGCAGGCGATGTTTCGACCGACACGATTGAGCAGTATATCGAGCGCACGGAACACGTTTAGCGGGGCTTACGGCCTTCACCCTCGGGGTCAAGTGGTTCGAGACGCGAAGCGTCTCGTCATCACGAAAATCTTCGATTTTCGAACGACCCCGAGGCACTCGGCCTGCTCCGCCTGTAGACCGGCAAATATCCCACCTTGCGGTACGGGAAGCCGCGCCCTTTAGGGCGCGGAGGATGTCACGTTGTGGGAACAGTCGTAATTACTTCAATTAATGGCCGAACAGGTTCCCCTATGCATCCCGAGCAGACGTTTGGTGGTGGGCAATTAAACGAGTACGTCGATGTCGAGGAACTCGTCGCGAACATCGGTCTCGACGAGGCGGATGTCGCCTGGCGAAAAGATTTTATTGGCTTCGACGACGACGATGCACGACGGTTAGCCGACCTCGAGCCGTTGTTACGGGACAATCAGGAAGCGATCGCCGACGACTTCTACGATAACCTGGTCGTCGACGAGCGGACCCGAGAGATCATCGAGCGCTCGCCCAAGGGTATCGACGCCCTCAAACAGACCCAGCGTGCGTATCTCGTCTCGTTGGCGTCTGGCGACTACGACCGGTCGTACTTCCAGAACCGGGCCCGCATCGGCAAACTGCACGAACTGCTCGATATGCCGCTCAAACAGTACGTCGGGCAGTACGGCGTCTACTACGATCTGTTGTTGGACCGGCTCAACGAACGGATTCAGGACCAGGTCATCGACGCCGTCGAGGAGTGGGCGACCGACCGCGAGCAATCCGACCGCGGTGGGCTCGGCGGTCTCGCAGAGACGCTTGGATTCGGGACCGAACGTGACGACGAGGTAACTCTCGAGGAATCCTTCGAGGAGACGATTCGGGGCGCGATCGACGACGGCCTTCGGGACGTACTCGCGCTATTGAAAGTCATCAATCTGGATATGCAGGTCGCCGTCGAAACCTACGTCGACTCCTACGCACAGCGACTCGAGCGCTCGATCGACCGTCGAAAGCAACTGGCACACGAGGTCGAAACCGACGTTCAGGGACCGATCGACGAACTTCACGAGACGAGCGAGGTCGTCGCGGACCGGGCCGAGCGAATCAGCGCACACACCTCGACGCAGGCCGACGCCGTCGGCCGGGCAGCGAGCGAACTCAGCGAGATCAGCGCCGGCGTCGAGGAGATCGCGAGCGTCGCCGACGATGTCAGCGAGGAAAGCGAACGAACAGAGCGACTCGCCGCGGCCGGCGTCGAGTCGGCCGACGACGCCCTGGACGATCTCCAGGCGATCGAGGACGCGACCGCTCGCGTCGAAGGAGCCGCGACGGACCTCGAGGCACGCACCGACGATATCGACGATATCCTCGAGCGTCTCGAGGATGTCGCCGATCGAACAACGATGCTGGCGACGAACGCGAAGATCGAATCCTCCCGGTCGGAGGCCGCGGACGGAACGATGGGCGTCATCGCCGACGAAGTCCGCTCGTTCGCCGACCAAACGAAAGCCGACATCGCGGCGATCGAAGACGCCGTCGAGGACGTTCGTGCGGACGCCAGACGGACGGTCGAGACGACCGAAGAAACCGTTCGCAGGGTCGACGACGGCACGGATCGTGTGCGAGAAACGGTCACCTCGCTCGAGGAAATCCACGAGGCGGCCCGGTCGACCGCCGCGGGGATCGACGAGGTGACGACGGCGACCGACCAACAGGCACGCAGCGTCGAGACGACCGCCGGCATGGTCGACGATCTCTCGACGACGGCCGACCGCGTCGCCACAGCCGCGGAGTCGCTCGCGGCGGCGAGCCAGGAACAGACCGCGAGCCTCCAACAGGTGAGCCAGTCGGTCGGCCGGCTGACCGACGAGGAACCACAACCGCGAACGCCGATCTACGAACGGATCGGCTGATACGGATCGACGAGTGCCCAACGCTGAACACCCTCGAGGATGAACTCGCCCGCATGTCGAGTGTACTCGAGTTGACCCGCGAACTCGTCTCGATCGCGAGCCACGAGGACGAGACTGCCGCGGGCGATTTCATCGAGGCGTGGCTGCGCCGCGAGACGGATAGCGACGTAATCCGTGATGCGGTCGGCAACGTCATCGCCCGCACGGGGACCGGCGGCGAGACGCTCGCGCTCGTGGGCCACCACGATGTCGTCGAGCCAGCACCCACACAGCTCGCGGCGGGCGCCGACGAGAACACTGGCGAGGCGACCTACGTCCTCGAGGAACGCGACGGCCGCCTCTATGGGCGCGGGACGGCAGACATGAAAGGCGCCGTCGCGGCCGCGATGCTTGCGTTCCGGGACGCGGAGGTGGATGCCCCCTCGAGCGGTCCCGCCGACGATACCGAGTCGGCGGGTGAATTCGCCTTCGCGAGTTTCGTCGGCGAGGAGGTCGGCGGCGTCGGGGCGCGCCACGCCATCGACGAGGGGTTCGCGCCGGAGTACGCCGTCGTCGGCGAGGGGTCGACCGGCTACTCGAGCCCGGGCGTCACCGACGTCGCCGTCGCACACAAGGGCCGCCGGGGTAGCACGATCACCGCGAGCGGCGAGCGCGCGCACGCGAGCGAGGTCGGTGCCGGCACAAACGCGATCTATCGGGCGACCGACGCCGTTGCGGTCGTCCGGAATCTCGAGATTCCGGCCCTCGAGGTCGCCGGTGAACGCCTCGAGGGTAGCCTCACCGTCACCGAAATCGAGGGCGGGACAGCGATGAACGTCGTCCCGGATCACTGTGAGCTAACGATAGACGAGCGGACGGTACCGGGCGAACGCGCCGCCCTCGAGCGCGTCGAGTCGATCGAGGGAGTCGCGTGGACCGTCGATCAGGATCTGCCGCCGATGCGGTGTGGCGACGAAGCCTTCGCCGAGGCCGTTCTCGAGGCCGCCGACGCCGCTCAATCTGGCTCGCCGGAGCTCGTGACCAAGCCCCACGCGACCGACGCGGGCTGGCTCGCGCGAGCCGGCACCGACTGCGTGATCTGTGGCGCTGCAGAGCCAGGCGAGGCCCATACCGCCGACGAGAGCGTCTCGATCGAGGCGCTCGAGCGGTGCCGGGAGACCTATCGGCGGGTCGCAGAGGGCTGGCTGTAGCCGTCAGATTGGATCGGAGTCGGTACTGGCATCGGAATCGGTCTCGGTTTCGTCGTCAGCCGACTGGTCCTCGGATTCGGCCTCCTCGATGACGGTCGCCGGCGACTCGTCCTCGCCAGCGGTCTCTGTTTCGGCCGGTCGTTCCGCTCCTGTCTCGCCACCGCCGTTCTCCTGGCCGTCTTCGGTCGGCTCGGATTCGTCGGCCGGCTCGGATTTCTCGCTCACGTTCTCTCGACCGGTAACGGTCTCGCCGCAGTTCGGACACGTGTCCTGTGCTGGATCGACCTGTTCACCGCAGTTTCTACAGGCGTCGCTGCGCTCTTCGGCGGCCGCGCGTTTCGCCTCGTGGGTGAACTGTCCGACTTTCCGCCCCAGATTTTCGAAGAGCCCCATCGTCTGCAGTTGGGGATCGAGTCGGATATACTATCGGTCCGCCTCGCGACTGGTATCGATCGTTAGACGCCGGGCACGCCGACCGCCTCGAAGCCGGTGAGCCCGACCGCGGCGAGGACGTAGAGCACGACCAGGACCGTCACCCAGGCGACGACGCCGATCATCGCCGCGGCGGTCCAGTCGCCGGGGTACCGGAAATTGATCACCGCGACGTAGGCCAGCAGCGCGAGTAGCGGCCCCAGAAGCGGGATCCATCCGACGAAGAAGCCAACGACGGCCCATATCACCGCCCCGATCAAGGCGGTGACGATGGCGTGGTCGTAATCGTCCGCGCCGACGATTACCCGCGCTCCGAGGTAGATGCCGAGCGCGCCGATCAACAGACTGACGACGAAGACGATCGCTGATGCGAGGACCATACTAGTCGAGCCGTCAACGAGGGAGAATACACCATGGCTTGCAATCTCCACTGTGGGGCTCGGTCGTTGGTCGATCGCGATAACTGCATTGGCCTGTCGAATCAGTACGCTTCCACGTCGACGACGGTCTTCGTCGCCGGGTGCGTGAGGCCACTGTCGATCGAGACGACCGTCCCATCGAGGTCGCGACTGACTGCAGCAACGATCGCGTCGATACCGTCGAGGAACGGTCTCTCCGGTCCGATTTCGTCCGCAATCCGTGCCGCTTCGATCGAGTGCCGGCGATCGACATCGACGACATCTACCCACGCGAGCGCGTCGATGGCCTGTTCGACATCACCGTCCGGGAGATTCCCGACGCCGACGAGGACCTCGGCGTAGACTGGTGTGGGCGTACTCCAGTGCTCCTTGGGACCACCCTGTTGCTTGTAAAACGTCTCCGTGGCTGGGTCGCCTCGAGATAGTCGATGAGAAAATTTGCGTCGAGGGCCTTCATGCGTCGTCGAGCCGTTGCAGCCGATCTTTCCGGTCGCCTTTCGCGGTTTCGCGCTCGTCACGGATCCGATCGGCCTGCTCGTCCGAGAGTATCCCGAACCCGTCCTCGAAGTCGGCCTCGGCGTCACCCAGCACTCGCTCGAGGACGTCGTTGTAACTCTCGTCGGGTCGCTTCCGCCGCTCGAGTTCGCGCTTGACTCGATCGCTGACTGGGATCTGTTCGTCCGATGTCCCCATACATCGACGTTCGCGGTTGCGCTACTTCGGCTTTCGGTTCGGTCGACTCGTCTGTGATCGCCTCTGATACGGATTGCTGTAACGATTTACCGGCGCAACCGCCGCCCGGGTCGCAGTTGCGCCGGCAATGACTTACAGTAAACCGTATGAGGGCCCGACTCGAGTCTCCCGGAACCACGAGGTTGATACGATTGCCGACGGTAGTAGCGCCACAGATGGCGACCGATCAGTCCCGACAGGAGGCGGCCGAGCCCGACACCTACGACGAGTTCGAATCGCGCGTCGAACGCATCAGAAACGTCGGCAACGCCGCGGGTATCTTGCGGTGGGACCAGGAAGTCGTGATGCCCGAGGCTGGGACCCCCGCTCGAGCCCAACAGCTCTCGACGCTGTCCTCGATCAGCCACGACCTTCTGACGGCCGAGGAAACCGGCGACTTGCTCGCAGACCTTGAGGCAGACGACCTCACCGACGAGCAGGCGGCGGTCGTCCGCGAGATTCGCCGCGAGTACGATCGGGCCACGAGCGTCCCCGAGGAACTCGTCGCCGAAATCTCGGAGACGACCGCCAACGCCCACCCGGCCTGGACGGAGGCCAAGGCAAACGACGACTTCGAGGCCTTCGCGCCGACGCTGGAGAAACTGGTCGCGTTGAAGCGGGCGTACGCCGACCACGTCGACCCCGACGCCGATCCCTACGCGGTGTTGTTTGCCGAGTACGAACCCTACATCGACCTCGAGACCGCAGAACGCGTCCTCGAGCGCCTGCGCGAGAACCTCGTCCCGTTGATCGATGCAGTACAGGACAGCGACGCCGACCTCGAGACCGACGCGTTCGCCGGGGAGTTCGACGACGACGATCAGGAGGCGCTGGCGCGTGACGTGCTCGATTCGCTGGGCTACGACTGGGACCGCGGTCGGCTCGACACCGCGCCACATCCGTTCTCCTCGGGGACGCAGTTCGACGCCCGCGTGACGACGCGATTCGAGGCGGACGACTTGCTCGGCTCGATCACCTCGACGATCCACGAGTTCGGGCACGCGAACTACACCCTGGGCCTGCCCGACGAGGGCTACGCCACGCCGCTTGGCGAAGCGCGGGACCTCTCGGTCCACGAGTCCCAGTCCCGACTCTGGGAGAACCACGTCGGCCGATCGCAGCCGTTCTGGGAGCACTTCCTGCCGATCGCCCGCGAGCGGTTCCCCGAACTCGAGGACGTGACGCCCGAGGAAGCCTACGAGGCCGCCAACCAGGTCCACGACGACAACCTCATCCGCGTCGAAGCGGACGAACTCACCTACCACCTCCACATCGTGATCCGCTTCGAGATCGAACGCGACCTGATCCGGGGCGACCTCGAGGTCGCGGAGGTCCCCGAGGTCTGGAACGACAAGTACGAGGCGTACCTCGGCGTCCGCCCCGAAACCGACGCCGAGGGTTGTCTCCAGGACATCCACTGGTCTCACGGCTCCTTCGGCTACTTCCCGACGTACTCACTCGGCTCCGTGCTGGCCGCACAGCTGTACGACACCGCCGAAGACGACCTCGGGAGCGAGGCGCCACGCGCCTCGGAAACGCCGAGCGGCGATGAGCCGCGAGGCGATCTCGCGGACGACATCCGGAACGCGGACTTCGACGCGATAAACGGCTGGCTCCGCGAGAACGTCCACCAGCACGGGAAACGATACACCACGCCCGACCTGATCGAGGGCGCGACCGGACAGGAGCTCACCGCCGAGCCGTTCCTCGAGTACGTCGAGTCGAAGTACGGCGAACTGTACGAGCTCGAGAAGTACTGACCTCGACGGATCGATATCGTTCTACCGACGAGACTGCCGAGTGCGAAACACCCACGGTGCTGGCCCGCCCATCCCCACGTACTATGACAGCTACTGACACCCTCGAGGAGAAGACGGCGATCGTCACCGGCGCGAGTGCGGGAATCGGTGCGGCGACCTGTCACGCGCTCGCGAGCGACGGGGCGAACGTCGTTCTCGCGGCCCGGAGCGAGGATCGACTCGCCGACCGGGCAGGCCAACTCGAGGACGACTACGGGGTCGAGACGCTCGTCGCGCCGACGAACGTCCGCGAAGAAGCCGATGTCGACGCGCTGATCGCGGACACCGTCGAGCGCTTCGGCGGGATCGACGTCTTGGTAAACAACGCCGGCCTCTCACGGGGTCACCGCATCGAGGAGATGGCGACCGAGGAGTACGAGACGATGCAGGAGACCAACGTCGATGGCGTCTTCTACGCGACGCGGGCGGCGATTCCCCACGTTCGCGACAGCGGCGGCCACCTGATCTTCGTCGCGAGTTTTGCGGGCCAGTATCCGCGGTCGTTCAACCCCATCTACGCCGCTTCGAAGTGGTGGGTTCGTGGCTTCGCAAAGAGCGTCGCCGCACAGGTCGGCGACGAGGGCGTCGGCGTCACGGTCGTCAACCCCGCGGAGGTTCGCTCGGAGTTCGAAGCGAGCGACGGGACGACCTTCGCGGACCACTTCGACGAAGGCGAGGTCAGCGAACCCGAGGAAGTCGCCGACGCGATCCGCTTCGCCGCGAGCAGAACCGGCTCGAGCATCAGCGAGATCGACGTCAACCGCCGGGACAAGTTCGCCGACGGCTTTTGATTTCGGCCCCGATAAAACGGGCGTGGCCCTGCCGGGTATACACTCTCAATCGCGAGATCCCTCGAGCCGGGTATGCGAGTCTCCATTCCGGGTACACCCGGCATCTACTACGACACCGACGCCGGATCGTCGGCGCTGCAGGTTGCGCTGACCGCAGCGGGTCGTCGCGCACCGAAACCGAAGGGGTACGCGATCCAGCTCCTGCCCTATCTCTGGTCGTTCGATGTCGACCTGCGGGAAGTCCCAACCGAGCATCCGATCCAGTATCTCCACCCCGAAGGGGCACGAAGCCTCGGCGAACTGTCGGCCGAGCGCGGCGTTCAGAGGGCCGGGGCCGACCTCGAGGCCGTTCTCCAGTTCGCCTGGGCGGTCAACCGCGAAGTCGAGTCAGGGGCCAACAGCCTGCTCGGCATCGAGTCCGCCACCGAAGGGGTCGTCATCGAGATCGAGGACGGCAGCGTCGGCGTCGACGGCGACGAACTCGAGACCGACGCCTTCGACATCGACGATAGCGACGCCACGTCCGCAGACGACGATCGTGCGATCGACGACGGCGTCACCGAGTTCGAGATCGATACCGAGACCGGGGAACGCGAGCGGGACGACCTCGAGATCGGCAGCGGCGACGATACCGTCGTCGAGGAGGACAACACGACCGATGCCGGCGAAGACGCTGCGAGGAATTCGGACGAGGAGACGACGGACAGCCCCGAGGACGAACGGTGAGACGACGGACACCTCGACGACGCCGGTACTGACGACGAACGGTGAGACGACGGTCCCGAGGAGTGGCTACTCGAGGGTGACGCGGTCGCTCGTCGCGCTGCGGAGGCGGTCCCGGAACGCGTCGGCTCCCTCGAGCGGGACGCGAACGTCGAAGGACACGTCGGCCTCGTAGCTCGCGTTGAACTCGTAGCCCTCGCTCTCGATGATGCTACGCACGGTACCGGAATCGTCGTAGTCGACGGTCACGACGACGCGCTCGTGGGGCCGTTCCTCGACGATTCCCGCGGCGTCGACGGCGTCTTTGACCGCTCGAGCGTAGGCCCGGACCAGCCCGCCGACGCCGAGGTTCGTGCCGCCGTAGTAGCGGGTGACGACGACCGCACAGTTTTCGATCTCTCGTTGGGCGAGTACGTTCAACGCCGGTTTCCCCGCCGAGCCCGAGGGCTCGCCGTCGTCGCTCGAGTACTCCCGAAGGAGCTCGCCGTCGGCGTCGGCTCGAACGCGGTAAGCGGGGACGTTGTGGGTCGCGTCGGCGTACGCTTCGGCGACGGTCTCGACGAACGTTTCGGCCGCCGCGACGGATTCGACGGGACGGGCGCGGCCGACGAACTCCGATCCCTGGACGACGAACGCCGCGTTGGCGGGCTCGGCAAGCGTGCGGTAGCTCCGGCTCACGGACTGTCACCACGGCCGTCGTTCATACCTGCCCTACAGCGACGTCGGAAATGAGCCCATCGGTCTGCTACTTACCGTACGCTGCAGGCGCCGTCCTCGCCACCGCATCGAACTCGAGCCGTCTTGCCACGTCCAGTAGGCTATTCAACCTGGGCGTGGTATAGCAACACATGGACGGCGAAGCCATCGAAACGGAACTTGCCGACGAAGTGCTCTCGATCTGTCGAACGACGGTCGGCGACGAGCTCCGGAGTATCACCTACTTCACCGACGAGGACGTCGAACAGCTCTACCTTCGATCGGATCTCGATCGAACGGCCGACCTCGTCGGATTCGCCGAACACGAACGTCTCGGCTTTCGCTCTCAGTCTGCCTACCGGAATACCCAACTCGGCGAGTACGGGGCGACGATCCGAATGTTCGAAAACGGCTTTTTGAGCCGCGTCATCCGGAACGACCACGGCGTCTGGGTAACCACCGACCCGATGTCGATGGAGCGTTTCGAGGAGCTAACGAGCGCCCTCGAGTCGGTCCTCGAGGACCACGACGTGATGATCGTCGGCGGCGAGTGATCGAAACCGATTCGTCGCCGGCCGGCCCTACTGTAATTCGATTTTGCGGACGAACTCGAGGTCGCGGAGCTCGGTGATCGCGTCGCCAGGGAGGTGTTCGTCAGTGATCAGATACAGCCGCGGTTCGTCGGTAAACTCGGGATCCTCGCTAATCGTCTGTCGGATCGAAATCCCATTATCGGCCAACGTTCCTGTAACCGTCGACACGATTCCTTCGCGCTCCGGATCGTCGACGGCGATCGAGAGGACGGTCAGATCCAGAACCGGCGCTAAATCCATCAGGCTCGGCACTTGCGAGATGTTCTGAAAGATCCGCCGCAACTCGGGATCCTCGAGGATAACGTCGGTCGTCGAGTCGACGACCCGGCGATCGACGCCGATCTCACGAGCGATGCCGGTGTTTGGAATCTCGATGCCGCCGGAGACGACTCGCCCCTCGTCGTTGACCGAGAAGCCCCGCTCGAGCAACAGACGAATCACCGCCTGCTGACTCGGAGACCCCTCGAACTTCTCCATAATTTCGTCGAACATTCGTTGGCGCATATACGCCCCCGGTCGTATAATGGGCGGTGGTCGACATCGGCGTCTGACGGACGTTTTTACCTGTTCGCGTCCAGACCCCGATATGCGCCCACTCCGCACCTGTGACTTCTGTGACGCCGACGCGATCGGCACGTTCGAAGTCGTCCCCGCCGAGCTCGAGCCGTCCGAGAACGAACAACGCCGCGTGCTCCTCTGTGAGAGCTGTCGCGACCGCCTCGAGACGCTGCTCGAACCGCTTCTGGAGCGCGTGCTCGGGGACGGGCAGACGCGAGCCAGCGCCGCGTCGGCGGCTGACCCAACACGGTCCCGGTCCGCGACGGCCACCGAGACTGACGCCGGATCCGAGACCGACGCGATCACCGACGACGCGATTACGTTCGATGCGACGACGGCAGCCGGCGACCCCGATTCGGACGGTTCGACACCGCCCGGTACCGACTCGAGCACTGCGTCCCGATCGAAATCCAGCGACGACAACGGCGACGAACCCGAGGCCGCCGCCGAGCACGTCGCCGAGTCGACCCCCAAGCAGGTAGCCGAGGCCGATACCGACGACACGCCGGATTCGTCGGTCGACGGAGTCGCAGATACCGACACCGAACTGCTCGAGCAGCGAGACGAGTCGCCCGCCGACGACGAAGCCGAACCGGCGAGCGACGGGAGCGATGACCGCCAAGAAACCGAGTCTACGGACACGACACTCGAGAACGACGGTGATGGAGACGGGGACGCTGACGACACAGCGACCCAATCGGCTACCGAACCGGCGACGCGACCGCCACGGGCCTACGGCAAGGTCGTTCGACTGCTTCGCAACCGCGAGTTCCCGATGGAACGCGACGCCGTCGAACAACTCGCCGCGGGTGCCTACGACCTCGAGGACGACGACGCCGAAGCGATCGTCGGCCACGCCATCGCCAACGACGAGTTCGACGAACGCGGCGGCAAACTACACCGATCCTGATCCGCCGAGAGCTTTCGGAGTAGAACTGGTTACTACTCGTCTAACGTCCCTTTCGTACTCGGGGCACCCTCGCGTCGGTCGTCGATTTTCGTCGCGTTGTCGAGTGTCCGCGCAAGTGCCTTGAACAGCGCCTCGACCTCGTGGTGGGCGTTTTCGCCCTCGACCGCGAGGTGGAGCGTCAGTCCGGCGTTCATCGCGAGCGACTCCGCGAAGTGTCTCGCCATGTCGCTCGTGAAGTCGCCGATCTGTGCCTGCGAGAACGCGCCGTCGAAGTAAAATCGCGGCCGACCGCTGACGTCGACGACTGCGCCGGCGACGGCTTCATCCAGTGGCACGCGTCGGTCTGCGTACCGGACGATCCCCGCGCGGTCGCCGAGCGCCTCGTCCAGTGCAGTGCCGAGCACGATCGCGACGTCTTCGACGCTGTGGTGATCGTCGATCTCGAGATCGCCGTTACAGGCAACCTCGAGGTCGAATAGGCCGTGTTTAGCGAGCGCCGTCAGCATGTGATCGAAGAAGCCGATTCCGGTCTCGACGTCGGCGTCGCCGCTGCCGTCTACCGCGAACGTACACTCAATCGTCGTCTCGCCCGTCTCGCGTGTGACGGTCGCCGCTCGGTCGGTCATATCCACTCGGTCGCACCAGCGACACAAGGAGATTGCGCTCGTCGCTCGGCCATCGCGCCCTGCCAGTTCGGAACAACACCGAGATGACCGACTTCGACGAAGCGCCCTTAGATGGAGTTATAAAAGGTCTAATTGGGTCTAAAAGAGTCGCAAAACATTCTGATTTTGAAGAGAGTCAAGTAAAACGGACCGAAACAGCGCCAATGTTCGAGCCATTATATGATGTACTGGCTGAATGTACTGCACAAGAAGAGGTGAACCGACCCATGTCGAACCACTCCCCGCTCTCCAACGACTCGATCGCCCCATCCAGTCGCGAGTCAGGCCAAGCGTCCGACCGCCATCCGCTCGTTCGCTCGCTCAAAGGCCCGGCACAGTTTCTCTCCTTCTGGATCGCAATTGCCCTCCCGTTCGTCCACCTGCCGCTGCTCGCACAGGGACTCGGCGACCCCACCGTCACGGCAACGTTTCTCGCACTGCTCGGGATCAACGTCCTCGCGCTGTATGCCGGCCACGGACACAACCAGGGGTGAGGCGTTGTCTCCGCTGGCCTCGCAGTTTCCAATTTGTCTTCGTGAGCGCTCGTTCCCTTCCACCGCCCACCCCGTCCGTACTGCGAGACAGCGAACAGTATATTTTGGTCCCGCCCACAGCTAGGGGCACTCGTGACGATTCGCGTCGACTGGCGCTCGAGCTGTAGTCTGACTGGCACGGTTCTGAAGTGGTTGGCCGTGCCGCTTGCAGTACCACTCGTCCTCGCGCTCTACGATAGCACTGATCCGACGCCGTTTCTGGCGGCGATCGTCGTCACGGCGGCGGTCGGGCTCGTCTTAGAGCAACTGCACGACGATCCCGAACTCGGTCAGCGCGAGTCGTTTCTGATGGTCGCGCTGACCTGGCTCGCGGTTGCAGTCGTCGGCGCGATACCGTTTTTCCTCGTTGGACTTACAAGCGGTGGCAACTCCGCGTTCGCCGGCCTGATCAACGGTCCGATCAACGCCCTCTTCGAGAGCACGAGCGGGTTGACGACGACCGGTGCGACCGTGATGAACGGCTGGGACTTCGACACCCAGCCCCGCTCGATCCTGCTGTGGCGACAGCTCATCCAGTGGCTCGGCGGGCTGGGAATCCTGATCGTCGCGATCGGGTTGCTCTCGCACCTGATGGTCGGTGGCGCCCAGTTGATGGAGACCGAGACCCAGACCCAGAACGTGCGCAAACTCAAACCACACATTGGCGACACGGCACGGCTCCTCTGGAGCCTGTACGTCGGTATCACCGTACTCGCGGCCGTGATCTTCTACGTGCTCCATCTACTGGGTGTCGCCCCCAACATGTCGCTGTTCAACGCCGTCTCCCACGCGCTGACGAGCGTCGCCACGGCCGGCTTCTCACCGGAAGCCGACAGCGTCGCCGCCTTCTCGCCGATCGTCCAGTGGGCGATCGTTCCCTTCATGATCGTCGGCTCGACCAACTTCGTGTTGTTGTACTACCTCACCCAGGGCGAGTTCGAACGCCCCCTCGAGTCGGAG
Organism: Salinadaptatus halalkaliphilus; assembly: GCF_006543045.1. Classification (GTDB taxonomy): domain Archaea; phylum Halobacteriota; class Halobacteria; order Halobacteriales; family Natrialbaceae; genus Salinadaptatus; species Salinadaptatus halalkaliphilus. The sequence goes on from NZ_RBZW01000021.1 coordinate 222,842, forward strand.
GAACTGCGGTTTTACCTCGGAACGCTCGTCTTCTTTAGTGCCGTCGTCGTCGCCATCCTCGTGCTCGACCCCGACATCGAAAAAGGCCTCGAGCCGACGATCCGTCACGGCATCTTCAACGTCGCCTCGATCGTGACGACGACGGGCTATGCCTCGACCGATTTCAGCCTCTGGACGCCCGGTGCCCAACACACCCTCTTCCTGTGTATGTTCCTCGGTGGCATGGCCGGGAGCACCACCTGTTCGATCAAGTCCCTGCGCTGGCTGGTCGTCCTCAAAGCTTTCCGCCGAAATCTGTTCATTTCGGTCCATCCTCAGGCCGTCCGGCCGATCCGACTCGGCAACAGCGTCGTCGACGAAGACACCGTCAACGACATCTTCGCCTACGTCATGCTCGCCATCGTCATCTTCTTCGGACTCACCGTCTTCCTTGTCGTCGACGCCGCTCGAGCGGGCACGTTCGTAACCGAGTTCGAAGCTCTTGGCGCGGCCGCCTCGATCTTCCTGAATATCGGGCCCGCCTTCGGCATGGCCGGCCCGATGGACAACTACGCCGGCTTCCCCGCCAGTTCGCGAGCCGTCATGATTGTCATGATGTGGGTCGGTCGCATCGAAATCATTCCCGTACTCGTGTTGTTGACGCCGGCGTTCTGGCGCTCGTGACACCGGAGCGACCAGGAACCGCCCTGGGAGTGCTCCGGTACCGACGGACAGCAATCCGTCTCATACGGTTTACTGTACGTCATTCCCGGCGCACCCGCGACCCGGACGGCGGGTGCGCCGGAAAATCGTTACAGTAATCGGTATCAGTCTCGGAGTCGCGCCTCGAAGAACGGGCGTCCCTCGAGTCGTCCGCGATCGACGGTGCCCGCGTACTCGCGTGTCTGCAGTGTCACGGTTGCGCCGATCTCGAGGTCGTCGTACTCGCTCGCAAACTGGGCGAGCAGCCGGGGTCCGTCCTCGAGTTCGACGATGCCGAGGACGTTCGGCGAGGGGACCCCCGGAGCGGTTCGATGCTGGCGGGTGAACGCGTAGAGCGTGCCGACCCCTTCGCTCTCGAGCCACTCGATGTCGGTCGCGTGACAGTGCGGGCAGGCGCGACTCGGCGGGAAGAACGCCTCTCCGCAGTCCTCGCAGGACGGCAGCAGGAATCGGTCGTCCTCGAGCGCGTCCCAGAACGGATCGGAGGCGGCCTCCATCAGGCATCCCCTCCGAAGACGGTGGCGGTGACGCCGTCGATGTGACCGTGCTCGCTGGTCGTCAGGACAGTCCCAACGTCGTCGACGACGGGCGACTCGCCCCGAATCTGGCGAACCGCGGCGGCGTAGTTCAAAAGCGGCGTGACCATCGGTGGGTGGCCACGGCCGATACAACCGCCGGAGGGGCTGACCGGAATCGCCCCATCTGTGGCCGTCTGCCCGCGCGCACAGGCCGCTGCGCCCTCGCCGTGCTCGAACAGTCCGAGTTCCTCGGTGAGCATCGCTTCCGTGTGCGGGAAGGGGGTGTAGGGCTCGAGGACATCCAGCTCCGCGACCCCGAGGTCGGCATCGCCGAGCGCCCGCTCGGCAGCTCCCGCGATGGCCGGAAACGCGGCCAGCGAGCGGCCCCGAACTCCAAGCAGGTGACTCGAGGGATGGTGTGCACCGGTGCCGCCGACGCGAACGCCGTCGCCGGTCCCATCGTGATCGTCCGCGACATCGCCGCGCGTAATGACGATCGCGGCCGCACCGTCACAGGGCGCCGGACACTCATAGAGGCGTAACGGATCGGCGACCACTCGCGACTCGAGGACGTCGGTTTCGGTCACGGGGTCGTCGAACAGCGCGTCGGGATTGGCGGCGGCGTTTTCCCGGTTTTTGACGACGACGCTCGCGATGTCCTCGCGGTCGACGTCGTACTCGTAGCGGTAGCGCTGGAGGCTCATCGCGTAGACGCCCGGAATCGTCGGCCCGGCGGGCGACTGGAACTCCCGGTCGAAGATCGAGAGGATGTACTCGAGGTAGTCGTCGGTCTCGATAGTGGAGTTCCGTTCGACCGCGAGGACGACCGCGCGCTCGACCGAGCCGTCGCGGACGTCGCCGACGGCGTGCTGGAACGCGTGCCCGCCGGAGGTCCCGCCGGTGTAGGTCTCGACGCTCTCGGCGAGCTCGAGTCCGAACTGGTGCTCGAGCAGCGTCGTAAAAAATCCCTGATCGGTCCACGGGCGCGGCTTCGGCATGTAGAGTCCGTCGACGTCCGACAGCGTGCAGCCGGCGTCGTCGATCGCCTCGAGAAGGACCTCGCCGGCGAGATCTCGTTCCGGGACGTCGTAGGTCCCGTTAGGCAGCGTTGCGAGGCCTGTAACACGTGCGTCGGTCACGCTACCACCCCTCGTCGGGAATCGCCAGATCGGTCAGCCGGCTGGCGTCGGGAGAGTCGCAGTCGAATCCGGTTCATGGTATCTATCAGCATGGATCGAGCAGCAAAAGAGGCGAGCAAAACGGCTGTCGTTGCCGGGGCTGTCTCGGTCGTCGATGGCTCTTTCGGCCCGGCCGCTACTCGTGGTTTTCGGTGGCTCTTTCGGCCCAGCCGCTACTCGTGGTCGTCGGTGGCTCGTTACCCGCTGGCGGCCAGCTCGGCGTCGTCGCCACCCGTCTCGAGTTGCCGGACGGTCAGCACCGGAACCGGCGAGGTTCGAACGACGCGTTCGGCGACGCTTCCGAGCAGGAGGCGGTTCTCGCCGTGGCGACCGCGGGTGCCGGTCGCGATCAGGTCGCCGTCGACCTCGCGGACGTACTCACAGATTTCGACGGCGGGCCGACCGTCACGGACGGCGGTCGTAATCTCGGTGTCGGTTCGCTCTTCGACGGTCGCGAGCGCGGCGTCGGCTGTCGTCTCGAGGGCCGTCTCGAGCTCCGAGCGAAGCTGCTCCGGGGAGGCGTCGACCTCGCTCGCGTCGACGACCGAGAGCGCGTGTACCTCGGCATCGAAGCGCGCGGCGAGATCGAGTGCGACGTCGACGGCCCGTGAGACGCTGTCGGAGCCGTCGGTGGCAACGACGACGGTATCGAACATACGCGTCCGTTGCTGCCGTAGGCGCTTAAATACCCGCGATGCTATCGTTGTCGCTGTCGCTGTGGGGTGATCCAGCCGAGCTGTACAGAGGCTGGGTCGGTGGGTGGCTTTTTTATAGTGGGCGACAGAGTCCCGGGTATGGACGATAGCGAGCCGTTTGCTGTCGACACCGTGCTCGCGCCGGTCGACGGTAGCGACGAATCCGCGACCGCACTCGAGTACGCCGTCGCCGTCGCCGATCGGTACGACGCTTCGGTACACGCGTTGTTCGTGCTCGGTCGGGGCGTCGTACACGGCATGAATTCGGGTACGGTCGACGAGGACGCCGTCGCAACGAACACTCAGGAGTTCTTCACCGACGTCAGACGCATCGCCGCCGCGGAGGGCGTCGCGATGTCGACCTCGGTCGACGACGGCTTTTCCGAGATGCGAAAGACGCGCCATCCCGGCAACGTCGTGCTCGACACGGCAGACCTCATCGACGCCGACTTCATCGTCTTGCCGCGAGAACCGGTCACCGACAGCTCCACAGACGTCCTCGAGGCGGCGGCCGAATACGTCCTCGCGTACGCGAGTCAACCGGTCCTATCCGTGTAAGCGCGGTCCTCTCGTATAGACGCTCGTCGTGATCACTCGCCGAGGAAGATCGCCATCTCCTGCTCGAAGCTCTCGGTACCGGTCGCTTCGAAGCCGACCCGTTCGTAGAGGGCGATCGCCGGATTGTTCCAGCGCTCGACGGTTAGCCAGACGCGCTCGATGCCGACATCGATCGCGTGGCCCAGCAGTCCCTCGAGCAGTTCCGTGCCGATCCCGGCGCGTTGGTAGGCCTGGAGGACGAAGATCGCCAGTTCCCACTCGATGTCGCCCGGGTCGTCGATCGCGGCCGGATCGCCTGTGTCGGGGACGAGCATCGCGTGGCCGACCACGTCGCCGTCGTGGCGCGCGACCACGTTGACGGTATTTTCCGCGATAGCCTCGAGCCAGTCGCGAATGCGCTGTTCACCCGTCGGCGGAATCCCCTGGGCGCGGTCTTCCGGATCGAACTGGACGTACATCTCGACGACGTCCTCGAGCGACTCGTCGGCGAAGGAGTCGAGTGCGACGATGTCGATCTGTCGGCCGTCACGGTCCTCGAGGGTCGTCGTCGGCGACGGAAACGGTCCCGACGGCTCGTCGGGATACGGTCGCGTTCCGGACATCGTTATCGCACCAACTTGACGGTCGTCGGCGCGTTCAACAGGACGAACTCGGTGATCGGGCCGAGCTGAATCTTGCCCATCGGACTCAGGGTACCACCGCCGATAACCAGCTGATCGAACTCGCCTTGCTCGGCGTAGTTGACCAGCGAGCTGCCCGGATCGCCCTCGAGTGTGATAACGTCGGCGTCGACGTCGGCCGCTGTGAGCAACTCGGCGGCTTCCTCCTGCATCTCTTCTTGTGACCGCTTGGACTCGGGCTTCTCGAGGACGGCGACTGTCAGGTCGTCGCCGACGGCCTCGGTCCGATCGATGGTCTGGCGGAGCGTTTTGATCGATTCGTCGCTCCCGCCTAGGCCAACTAAGACGTTCATACGAATCCGTGTGTGCCGGTGGACGAAAATCGTTGCGCCGGATGACGGTGCTTGCCACCGGGGTTCGGCCCTGCTTTGGGCTCGAGAGTGTGTACCATACCCTGTGCGTGACGACGGCGTTAAGAACGTGTAGTGAGTACGATGACCGAATGAGTGATGCGGCGCTCGATGTCGTCGAGTTTTTGCTCACGACGAGGGTGTACTCCGACGACAGGACGTTAGACGAGAACGATCTGCCGCCGGCGGTCCGTCAGGTCTTCTGGACCAGCGGCTCCGACGGCGGTGAGAGCGATAGCGGCGGGGAGACGGGCCGACACGCCGGTATTAGTCGACCGCTTTCGGCGACAACTCGAACCGCGCGGGAGGCGACTGATGTCAGCCAGCCCTGGGAGGCCGTCGCCGAACTGATGTTCACCGAGCGCGACGAGTTCTCGGGGACGATCACGCTGGCCCAGGAAGACATGGCCTTCGAGTGGTACGCCGAACGCGCCGACGACGATCGCCTCTGCGAGAATCCGACGCTCGCGAAGTACTACGAGGATCACCCGGATGTCGACGTCACCCACGAGGCCGCCCGCGAACAGAACCGTCCCGTTCAGGCCGACCGCGTCTGGATCGACGGCCTCTTAGAGGAGTACTTCGACGAAGAGGAAGACGAGGAAATGCTCGACCTCGTCGAGGTCCGGGCACCCGAAGAAGTCGACATGTCGCTCGACGACCTCGTTCTGACCGACGACCAGGAGAACGAACTCGACAAGATCGCCAAGGCGATCGAACACCGGGACTACCTCGCGGATATCGGCCTGCGCGAGATCGGCAAACTGCTGTTCGTCGGGCCGCCGGGGACGGGCAAGACTTCGACGGCACAGGCGCTGGCCCAGGACATGGACCTGCCGTTCGTCGAGGTCAAGCTCTCGATGATCACGAGCCAGTACCTCGGCGAGACGGCCAAAAACGTCGACAAGACCTTCGAGGTCGCCAAGCGGCTCTCGCCGTGTATCCTCTTTATCGACGAGTTCGACTTCGTCGCGAAGACCCGCCGTAGCGACGAGCACGCCGCCCTGAAACGCGCGGTCAACACCCTGCTCAAGAGCATCGACAACATCTCGCTCATCGAGGACGACGTGCTCCTGATCGGCGCGACGAACCACCCGGATCAGCTCGACGACGCCGCCTGGCGGCGTTTCGACGAGATCATCAACTTCCCGAAACCCGACCGCGGGATGCGTGCAGACATCCTCGACGTCATCACCCGCACGATGGACATCGAGGAGTTCGACCCACAGCTCATCGCCGAGGTCACCGAGGGACTGACCGGCAGTGACCTCCGGATGGTGCTTCGCGAAGCCGTCCTCGAGGCCCTGACCGAGGACCGTACCACGCTGAATCAGGAGGACCTGTTAAACGCCGTCGAGGAGTTCGAAGAACGCGACACGCTGAAGAACATGGATATGATGGGCGGCGATCACGACGCGCTGGTCGCCGGCGGCGACCTCGATGCGGCCAGCGACGGTGGGCACGACCACGATCACGATCACGATCACGACCACGATCACTGACGGCTCTGGACCCACCGGCGGCCTGGATTCGCCCGCCGACGCAGGGGCCACAATCTTCTTTCGTCGATACTGCCAACGTCGATGTAGCGGCCGTCCGACAGCGAGTCGGTGGGGCCGCTGGGACGGATTTGGGAATGAATCGACGCAACGTACTCCGTGGGATGGCAAGCGTGGCCGGCGCGGTGTCGGTCGCCGGCTGTATGGACCAGGTCGACCTCGTCGAGGAGACCAGCGAGCAACTCGAGGAAGACGCCGAGGACGCGGTCGAAGATGTCACCGGTGACCTCGAGCGTCCACCGGGTGCCGACCTCGAGATAGACGACGGAACGATCACGGTCATGTCGCTGAATTCGAACACGGAGGGGATCAAGTGCGGACCGATCGAGGGCGACGATCCGCTCGCGGAGATCGAGGATCACGAGCTCGCGGCGACGGCGGCCGGCGAGACGATCGAGGACTGTGACGAAAGTACCATCGTCGCGGTCACGGAAAACGGGAATACGGAAGTTATCGAACAGTTGTAGCCGTCTCTCCTGGCTTTCGAGTGTGGCGCGATCACTCGAGGCTTCGAGCGTGTTGGTGGTTGGTCACTCGAGGACGCCACGAACGTAGACGTGTGCGAACACGAGCGTGGTGACGGCCGACGAGAGGAAGAACGTAGCGTTGCTCAGCCCGAAGGCGATGTCGCGCACCGTTTCGTTACCGATGATCGGGTAGGGTGCGGTCGCGATGCTGAGTTGTGAGACGACGACTCCGAACAGCAGACCGACCACGAGACCGATCAGCACGATCGTCGTCCGGCGACGGAAAGAGATGATCCCCCAGCTCACCCGGAGCGACGCAATGGGGCCGTAACCCCCGATAACGGCCGCCTCAGCCGCGAGAACGAATTTGACGAGCACGACGATCATGAGCACGAAAGTCGCCAGCAGTGCACTGATACCGAGGACGACGTACCACCCCGTGTCGACGATGAGAACGAACAGGGCGAGGGCGACGATCCCCATCATCAGTCCGATCGTCACGAGACCGCTCAGGGCGAAGATCGCGAACACGGCTGGCAGTCGCCTGAGCGTGTATTTCGCGACGGCTCCTCGAGTGTGGGTCTCGTTCGAGAGCGAGTCGGCCGCGAGCATCGCCGTATATCCGCGGGCGAACATGCCGCCGACGAAGATGACGGGTAACATAGCGAGTTCGACGGCCATCGGGGCGAGATGACCGACGAACTGGGCCCCAGCCAACAGCAAAAAGACGGCAACGACCGACGGATGCGTACGCAAAAAACCGACCGCCCACAGGAGGATATCGCCGAGACGACGCCTGGTTGTGCCCGTCGCGACGTTGCGACACTCCAGACAGGCACAGCCCTCCGTCTCTTCGCGGCGTTTGAACTGGTAGACCATTCACTTGAGATGCACGCACCGACGCACATAAGTGTAGCTATGACTATATGTTGGTCCGAGAATCAGGCGTCGGGAGCCATCCTCGAGAGTCGGTGACACTACGCGCTGCCGACATCCGAACCGACGTAGCGGACCACGGTCTCCCAGAGCGCGATCAGCACCGAGACCGGGCCGACCGCGACCGCGAGGTTCTTGAACGCCACTCTAAGCCCCGGCTGGTCGTCTTCGGTGCCCAGAAAGAGCACGGTCGGTTCCTCGGCGACCGTATACACGTCCATCTCGCGGCCCTTCTCCGAGTAACAGGTGTCCGCGACTTCGATGAGTCCGGTTTCGGTAAGGTTCTCGAGGTGGTAGCTGACGCTCTGGATCGACATCTCGAGGCGGTCGGCGAGTGCCGCTGCCGTCGAGGGTCGCTCGTTCAACTCTCGAAACACCGTCCGAGCGGTCTCCGAGGACAGCGTCGCGAGGACGTCGTCCGTTCGGTCGTCGTCGATACACAGCAGCGAGGGCTGGCCCGTCTGTTCGGTCGAGGCGTTCGTCGTCGTGGGAAGGAGTCGTGACATGGCTCGAGTGCGGAAGGATCTCGTTGTGGGCGGTTCACCGTCGTGATACGTAACTACTGTCGTGGCTCAAAATTGGTTTTGGGTTATCGACCGGTCGATCGACTGGCCGTCGATCGGTGGTGACCCGACGTTCACGAATCTCGTCAAAAATTTAATGGGTGTGGCGGTCCACGCTGACGCTAGACGCAGCGAAACGCCTCGCCGGCAACGCGAAACGACCACCGTGAACGCGGTGGCGAACTACCGACACGAACCGAGACCGATGCCCTCCACGCCACACGCAGCCGACTCCGGGACGCGAGACTGTTCCAGCTGCGGTACCGCCGTGGCCGTCGATGCCAACTTCTGTTCCCACTGCGGCACGCCGTTAGACGAGCCGTCGCTGCCCGCCTACTGTTCGACCTGCGGTGAGCCGTTCGACCACGACGACGAGTTCTGTACGCACTGTGGAACCGCTCGGACCGAGCCCGCCACGCGGTCGTCCCAGCCGTCTCGGTCCCCCTCCGACCGGCGCTCGAGCTCGTCGTCTCCCGGACCGTCGCCCCGCCCCGACCACACCGAGTCGTCGTCTCGAGGCGATTCCACCGAGTCGGCCAGGGCGGCGAACGGCGATGACGACTCGGCAGATCCTACGGGTGCAGCGTCCGACAGCGACGCGTACGAGGCCTTTCGTCGTCGCGTACAACGGCACCTCCACGACGGCTGGGAGATCGAACACGATTACGGCGATCGGGTGACCCTCGTCGATCGGGATATCGGATCGATCCCGGTTCACGTCCTCCTGTTGCTCTTTACGGGCGGACTCGGGAACCTCCTCTATGGCTGGTATCACTACTCGGAGTGTGCACGAACGCGTCACCTCTCGGTCGACGACCCTGCTCCCGAGCCGACCGCAGACACTGCAGCCGATCGCAGGCCCCCAACCGAGACGACACAAACCGACGACGGTGAGTTAGTGACGGCCTCGTCGTACGTGCTTGGGATCTTCATGGCGCTGATCGGTCTCATGCTTCTGGTCGCGGGCCTCAGTGCGGGGACGATTGTCCTCTCGTTGATCGGCCTCGCGCTCACGGCCAGCGGACTCTACATCGTGCCGGCGGTCCACCGTCGACTCGAGCGCAGACACGGCCTGACCGCGTTCGGCCGCCGTCGAACCGTCGATCATCGGGTCGTCCAGCCCCACGAGCAGTGTGCGGAGTCGTGTGTCGTCTGTGGCGGTCCCGTCGAGAGCGGGCTCGTCAGACGCCGGCGTGACGAGACCGTCCTCGCCGGCGTCCCCGTCAAAACGCACGCGATGGAGTACAACCACTACTGTCTCTCGTGTGCCCGGGCGGAACTCGTCGACTCCACCGACGACCTCGAGGCGGTCGCTACCGACGGTCCGACCGTCGGGGGTGAGGAGCATCTCGAGGCGGAACTCGACTCGCTGCTCGAGGACGATGACTCTACAAGCGAGCCTTCAGTAACCGAGACACCCGCGACTGAGCCGCCGGCGGACGACGCCCCGAACACCTCGGACGCCGCGACGGAGACGCGGTAGCGGCTGCCGAGTCCCGGTGGTGCCCTCGGTTCCGACCTCCGATCCCGACGGGAAACACCCTTTATGTAACGGGTCCCAATGAGGGGACGATGAGCGATGGATCGCAACGAACGACCGCCCCCGACGCGTTCGCGACGCAGGCTCAGGCGAGCCACGGTGAGTCGATCCGTCATCTCGTCGTCGCCGGCGACGCGGTCGGTGACGACCACTTCCGGACCGAGATGGACGTTTTGCTGGTGCTCGAGACGGACGACCCCGACTGCGAGCGCGAACTCGAACACCTCGCTCGGCAGGTCGGTCTCGATCACGGCGTCGTCGTCACCGTCAACGTACTGCCAGCCGATCGGTTCGACGCCGTCGACGACCATCCGTTCGTCGAGCAGGCGTTCGCGGACGGGACGGTGTATGTGTAGCGATTCGCTGCCGTTCGGTCGTGGGGCCAAACCGACCGCCGTCGGGGTGTGGCGCGAGCGATGACGATGCGTGTAACGCTGCTCGGCACTGGTGATACGACCGGGACGCCGACGGTCGGCTGTGACTGTGACACCTGCGAGGCGGCCCGCGAGCGCGATGTCGAGCGAACCCGATTTTCGATCCACGTCGCGAACGAACGCACTGACGAGTCGCTGTTGATAGATTTTAGTCCGGATTTTCGGTATCAGTTTCTCCGAGAAGGCGTCTCGTTGCCCGACGCAGCCATCGTCACGCACGTCCACTTCGACCACCTCGATGGCCTTGGCAACCTCTTTCGACTCACCGACTCGGTGTCGGTCTACGCGGCCGACGAAACCGATCCCGAGACCGGCCAGAGCGTCGCCGAGACGGTCGCGTCGGACTACCACTATCTCGATGCGATCGACGTGCAGCCGACGCCGCCGCTGGAGCCGGTTCGAATCTGTGGGTTCGACGTGACGCTGGTTCCGGTCGACCATCCGCCGCTGGTCTGTTACGGTGTCGTCGTCGAAGACCCCGAGACGGGGTCGAAGCTGTCGATCACCGGCGATACGAACTTCAGCGTTCCCGACCGCTCCCGGGAACTGCTGGCCGATCCCGACCTCTTGCTCGCCGACGGCATCGTCCCGGCACATCTGTGTGAGTACCATCCCATCGGCGGCCGTCACGAGGACGCCGACGGTACTCCTCGAACGTTCGGGACGAAACACATGACCCGCGAAGGAGCACTGTCGCTCGCGTCGGAACTGAACGCCGAGCGAACGCGGCTGGTCCACGTTGCCCACTACTATCCTGCAGACGAAGCCTTCGAGGACCCACTCGCGGTCGACGGCGAAGAGTACGTCATGTAACAGCAGAGACCACCCCGCTGTCGCGATATGGGTGTCACACAGACACCGCCACAGCCTCACCCGAACTGATCGAGCCCCGACTGCCGGCGGCGCTTGCCGCGTGGCTCGGCCACCCACGGCGTGTTTCGGTCGCGTTCGGCCTCGAGCGCCGCCTCGGGTGCCGAGGCCGACTCGTAGCCCGGACAGTCGGGACCGCACTCGCCGCTCTCGTCGACCAGCCGGTTCGCCCAGACGCAGTACGGCAGCGTCGCCGTGTCGCCTTTCGACTCGATAGCGTCGGGCTGACACGCCCCACAGGCCGGGAGCCCGTAGGTACGCCATCCCTTGCCGTAGGCGCGCTCGGCGAGTCGGCGTCGGGCTCGAGCCTTCGCGTCGGCACCGACGATCGCGACGTCGGTTCGCCCGGGTTCGTACGCGAGCGGCTCGACGCCCGGCTCGTCGACCGGTAGGGGCGTCGGCTCTCGAATTACCTCGACCTCGAGCGACGACGGATCGCCGTCGTTCAAGGCCGCATCCTCGCGGTGGACGCGCCAGACGCCGACCGCTTCGGGGATGCGATTCAGATGTGCGCGCGTGACGTAGCTCTCCGTCGCGAGCACGACCGCATCGACCACCCCGAGACTGACGTCCGTTCGCAACTGCGCCTCGAGGTCGCCCGGTCGACCGAGATCGGGTTTGTTCTCGATGGCGACGATGCGGTCGTACCAGTCGGGGTAGCGAGCGACCTGCCGGACGTACTCTCGACCGTTTCGCAGTTCGCGCTCGAAAAACCCGATCTCGAGGGCGCGCTCCGTCGCCCGGCGGGCCTGGTCGGGATGGCAGTCGAAGGTATCTTTCCAGTAGCGCGTTCGACCGGGACCCACGGCGGATTCGATCGCCACGTCCGGGATTGTCTCGCTCGTGATCGCGGTCCGATCGTCGAACTCGGGGCCGGGCTCGACACAGACGATATCGAGAATCCGGCCGCCCGGCTCGGCGACGCTCGCACCGAGTTGTCGGGCCAGAATATCGGCCCGCTCGGGATCGCTACTGGTCGCGTCGTCGCCGATCCGGGAGACACCTCTCTGGGCCTCGAGGTGGGCACACAGCTCGAGTTCGAACGCGAACTCGCTCACGACCGTCCAGTGGTTCGGGACGGGCAAAAGCGCCCGGATCGCTCCGACGAGGGCTCCCCGGGGGCGCCCCCGATTCCGTCGGCCGATCGCTACCAGAACAGTAGGTTTTTAAAGCGCACAGCGGAACCTATAGCCAAGATTACTCCCGTCTTATGGTAGATAAACAACAACCGGAGGTGAACATCGGGCTCGTCGGTCACGTCGACCACGGCAAGACGACGCTGGTGCAAGCGTTGAGCGGATCGTGGACGGACCAGCACTCAGAGGAGATGAAACGCGGTATCTCCATTCGGCTGGGCTATGCCGACGCGACGTTCCGTCACTGTCCCGACGTGGACGAACCCGAGTGTTATACGGTCGAGGAGGAGTGTCCGGACGGCTCGCGCAGTGAGCCGTTACGGACCGTCTCGTTCGTCGACGCGCCGGGTCACGAGACCCTGATGGCGACGATGCTGTCTGGTGCATCGCTGATGGACGGCGCTGTGTTGGTGATTAGCGCCAACGAGCCCGTCCCGCAGCCCCAGACCGAAGAGCACCTGATGGCACTCGATATCATCGGTATCGACAACATCGTCATCGCTCAGAACAAGGTCGACCTGGTCGATTCCGAACAGGCTCGAGAGAACTACGACGAGATCCAGGCGTTCGTCGAGGGGACCGTCGCCGAAGGCGCGCCCGTCGTCCCGATCTCGGCCGGTCAGGAGGTCAACATCGACCTGCTGATGAACGCGATCGAAGACGAGATCCCCACGCCGGATCGGGATCCCGACGCCGACGCCAGACTCCACGTCGCCCGCAGTTTCGACATCAACAAACCCGGAACGACCGCTGCGAACCTGACCGGCGGCGTCCTCGGTGGCAGTCTGATCCAGGGCGAACTCGCGGTCGACGATGATATCGAGATCCGGCCCGGGCGGGAGGTCGAGAAAGGCGGTCAGACGGAGTACGTCCCGATCCAGACGACCATTCGATCGCTGCAAGCCGGCGGTCAGGACGCCGACACGGTCACGCCGGGTGGACTGCTCGGCGTCGGGACCGGTCTCGATCCATCGTTGACGAAAGGCGACGCGCTGGCTGGCCGTATCGCCGGTCCGCCAGGCTCGCTGCCACCGACCTGGGAAGCGTTTACGATGGATGTCGATCTCTTAGAGCGCGTCGTCGGCACCGACGCCGGCGAAGTCGAGGAGATCAGTACGGGCGAGCCGCTGATGATGACCGTCGGCACGGCCACGACCGTCGGCGCGGTGACCAGCGCGCGAGAAGGCGAGTGCGAAGTCAACCTCAAGCGCCCGGTCGCAGCCGAACCCGGGGCGACGATCGCCATCAACCGCCGTATCGGCGCTCGCTGGCGACTGATCGGTCTCGGCACGCTCCAGGGATAGTTCGCGACGACAATGGCTACGCGAGTCGCCCTCGATACGAGTGCGTTGATGATGCCCGTCGAACTCGACGTGCGGCTGTTCGACGAACTCGAGCGGCTACTGGACGCGTTCAAGCCGATCACACCACAGTCGGTCCTCGAAGAGCTCAGACGGCTCGCGGAGAAAGGTGGCACGGAAGGAACGGCCGCGAACGTCGGCCACGATCTGGCAACCGAGCGGTGTCTCGTCGTCGATACCGAGGCATCCTACGCCGACGACGCGCTGGTCGAACTCGCTCGCGAAGGAACGGTCGAGTACGTCGTCACCAACGATCGACCGCTCGGCGAGCGGGTGCGCGAGGCGAACAGACCGGTAATTGCATTACGCGGGAGAAACAAGTTAGCGATCACTCAACCATAGATGTACAAACGGGTTAGATTGAAAGATACAGTGGAGGTACCGCCGGAGGAACTCGGCGACGTCTCGCCGACGCTCGTCAAGCGACTGCTTCAGGACAAACTCGAGGGGCGCATGGACGAGGAGGTCGGGAGCGTCGTCTCGGTCACCAACGTACGGGATATTGGCGAGGGGACGGTGTTGCCGAACCGGCCCGGCGTCTACTACGAAGCCGATTTCGACGCCGTCACGTTCGACCCACAGATGCAGGAGGTCGTCGACGGCACCGTCGTCGAGGTCGTCGAGTTCGGTGCGTTCGTCGGCATCGGTCCCGTCGACGGCTTGCTACACGTCTCCCAGATCTCCGACGAGTATCTGGCCTTCGACGCCGAGAACCAGCAACTCGCCTCGAACGAGTCCGATCGAACGCTCGGCGTCGACGATGCCGTCCGCGCACGAATCGTCACCAAGAGCATCGACGAGCGCAACCCCCGCGACTCGAAGATCGGGCTCACGGCCAAACAGCCGGGACTTGGCAAACACGGCTGGCTCACGGAAGAACACGAAAAACGCGAAGCCACGACAGGTGAATAACAATGGCATCCGACCGTCTCGTCTGCCGGGAGTGTCACCGCGTCAACGATCCGGACAACGAAACCTGCGACGCCTGTAATTCCTCGTCGCTGACCGAAGACTGGGCGGGATACGTCGTCATCGCCCACCCCGAGGATAGCCAGATCGCAACCGAGATGCAGGTCACCGAGCCCGGCGCGTACGCGCTGAAAGTCCGGTAACCGTGACCCGCGATCGTCCCACGCTACGTCCAGATGGCGGACAGCCGCGGAACTCGGAATCGGACACGACGACCGACTCCGACGACGAATCGGCGGCTACCGATCAGTTGCTCGTTTTACCGAAATCCCTCCGGAGCGAACTCAAAGAGCCGATGGGACCGATCGAAACCGACGCCGATCGGCTGCTCGAGACCGTCGACGGCTCGCTGATCGCCGTCGGCGATGTCGTCACCTACCACATTCTCGAGGCGGGCCGCGCGCCCGACGTTGCACTCGTCGACGAACGGACGAAACGGTCGGCCATCGAGGACGAGATTCGCGAAACCGTCGCCGCCGAGACCCATCTCGAGGCCGTCAACCCGCCCGCGGAGATCTCTGCAGACGTTATCAGGGCGCTGGTCGAAGCCATAGCGCGCGACGAGCCGACGACGATTCTCGTCGAGGGCGAGGAGGACCTCGTCGCCTTGCCGGCGATCGTCGCCGCACCCGAGGGTGCAAGCGTCGTCTACGGCCAGCCCGACGAGGGGATGGTCCACGTCCAGGTGACCGACGACCACCGCACCGAGATGCGTGCCCTCCTCGAGCGCTTCGAGGGCGACACCGAGCGCTTCTGGTCGCTGCTCGAGGGCGAGTAACGCTCGTTTCGGTACGCCGATTGATGGACGCTATTCCGGTCGAGACGGTCGTCGACGTCACGACGACGATTTTCGTCCTCTCGACGATGCTGGCGATGGGGCTCGAACTCTCCCTCGAGCAGCTGCTGGCGCCACTGAAGAGGCGACGGTTGCTGGCGAAATCGTTGCTGGTGAATCTGTTGGTCGTCCCGATGGTCGCGTACCTACTCGTCCGCGCCGTGACCGTCGAACCGGGGTACGCGGTCGGCATCCTCTTGCTCGCCGTCGCGCCTGGCGCCCCGTTCGGTCCGAAACTCGCCGAAATTTCCGACAGCGACATCGCCTTCGCGAGCGGGCTGATGGCCATCCTCGGTATCGTCTCCGTCGCGACGATACCACTTTCTCTCGCCGTGTTCCTGCCCGGCGAGGTCGCCGTCGATCCGGTCGCGATCGGACAGCTGGTCTTCGTGATTCAGCTCGTTCCGCTGGTCGCCGGTCTTGCGCTCGTTTCCCGGCTGCCGGGCGTCGCGGACCGACTGTTTCCGCCGGCCCAGCGACTCTCCGACGCCACGTTCGTCTTCCTGCTCGCGCTCCTGTCGATCGTCTATCTCGAGGACATGATCGCGCTCGTCGGCACGGGGACGCTGTTCGTCGCCAGCGTCGTCGTCGCCGTCTCGCTGCTCTGTGGGTACGTTCTGGGCGGACCGACTCGAACCACCAGGGAAGTGCTCGCGACGACGACTGCCGCTCGAAACGCCGCGATCGCACTGTTCATCGCGACGACGAGTTTTACTGACCCGAACGTGCTCACGGTGGTCCTCGCGTTTTCGTTCATCGGCGTGGTCGCGTCGGTCCTCCTCGCTGCAGTGTGGCGCCGACGTACTCTCTGCTGAACGAGGTCCTCGTAGCCACTGGGCGAACCGACGCGATTCGACGAAAACGGCTGCACGTCGCCGCCCCGCCCTGGTAGTTCACTGCGGGTGGTACCGCCCTGTGACGACGAGCCAGTCCCGCAGGAAATTTGCCAGGAACGGCAGGAGGACGATCGTCGCGAGCAGTCGGGTGGTGGACGGCCCAGCAACGGGAAGCAGTGCGATCCAGACAACACACAACACGAGCGCACCGAGCACACCGCGAACCCGATTCTCGTCGAGTTCGAGGACGGTGCGACCCCGAGCGTGCCACACGGCGACGGCGGCGACGAACGCGTACCGCGCCAGTCCGGCGACGAGAAAGAAACGCGGCGCAAGTCCGTTCGCGACGACGAGGACGGTCCCAACGAGGACAGTCAGCCCGTCGATTTCCGTGTCGAGTCGGCCGCCGAGTCGCGTCACCGAGTCGGTCCCTCGCGCAACCGGGCCGTCGACGGCGTCGAGAACGGCCACGAGCGCGAACAGTATTCCCGGTAGCCAGCCATCCAGCTGCCGGACGGAGCCAGCCGTTGGAACGCCACCGACGAGAAAGCCCCCCAGTATCGCCACTCCGCTCGCTCGAGCGATCGTGATCCAGGTGGCGCCGGATACCGACCGCTTGAGCGCCCCGGCTGGCGACTGGCTGCACACCCAGACGACGACCAGTAACGTGAGTGCGAACGTGATCGCCACCCCGACGAGAAACGCCGTTGACGGACCGCCGCTCCAGACGACCGCGAGCGCGACGACTCCGACCCCGACGAGGAGCGTGCTGCCGACGGCGAGGTGGGACAGGTACCGCCAGCGCGGCCGATTCTCGAAACCGGTGGTGTCGTCGGTCACTGGTGATCTGTGTCCGGTGCTCGGCGGCTCACTCGTCGTAGGTCAACAATACCTGCAGGGCCGACTCCGGCCCCGAATCGAGCAGTTCGTAGGCGTCTTCAGCATCTCGAAACGGGATGCGATGTGTAACGAGCGCCGCCGTCTCGAGGCGAGCGACCCACTCGAGTGCCGTCTCGAGTCGGCGATCGGTATCCCAGCGGCCACGCAGCGACGGATCGACGGTGCTGACCTGGCTGGAGACGAGTTCGATGCGGTCCCGGTGGAAGCGGCCGCCGAAATCGATCGGGGCTCGCTTGGTGCCGTACCAGGAGCCGACGACGATGCGGGCGTCGTAGCCAACGGCACCGATCGCGTCGTCGAGCGCCGATGGGTCGCCGGCGAGTTCGATCGCGAGGTCGGCGTCGCCGATGGCGTCGTCGGTCACGTCCGCATGCCCGTCGTTGGTTTCGGCGGCGAGTGCCGCTGGCGAGACAGCTCGATCCGCTCCGAATTCGCGAGCGATCTCCCGGCGGTGCTCGAGCGGTTCCACGACGACGAGCGACTCGAGCGGAAACGAGGCGAGCAATCGAAGCGTACAGAGACCAACGACGCCGGCGCCGAAGACGACGACGCGTTCACCGAGTCGCGGTTGGGCGTCGAGGACGAGATTCGTCGCGGTCTCGAGCGTCGGGAGCAACGCGGCATCGACGTCGGTGAGTGCCGGGGGCACTCGGACCAGCGACTCCGGTCGGGCACAGAATCGCGTTCGATGTGGGACGAACCCGAAGACGGTCTCGCCCCACCAGTGCTCGTCGACGTCGCTGCCGACCGCGCGGATCTCGCCGACAGCCGCATATCCGTACTCGACCGGAAACGAGAAGTCGCCCTCGATCGCCTCGAGCGTTTCGTCGGCCGCGAGATCCGACGGCAGCTGGTCGCGGTAGACGAGCAGTTCGGTACCGGCGCTGATCGCCGAGACGCGCGTCTCGACGAGCACCTCGTCGGCTGCAGGTTCCGACACGGTGATCGGCCGTCGCTCGACCGTCCGTGGCGCCGTAAACGCGAGGGCGGCGTCGTTCATACTCGCGGCTCGAGTCGCTGTACGACCGGCGCCATTACTAATTCGACGGCGATTCTCGCACGCAGAAACAGACGAGTCAAGAACGACGCGCGCTCTACCGCCGAGGCGCGTGGAACGGTACTAGTCGATCTCGGTCGGATCGACTTCCGGAAGCGTAATGAGGTTTTCGCGACCGATCCGCAACTTTTCGATCTCGTCGTCGTCGTCCATCTGAGAGAGCAGTTGCGAGACTTTAGCGTTCGACCAGCCGGTTTCGGTGACGATGTTGGCCTGTTTCATTCGGCCGCCGTTTTGTTTGAGCAGGCGGTGGACTCGTTCTTCGTCGCTTAGCAGTTCGGGATCGATATCGTCGTCGATCTCTTCGTCGAATTCGATTCGGGTTCCCGTCTGATCGGTCGCGCTGTCGTCGGGAGCTGGGTCGGCGCGTGACCCGCTCGCGTCGGTGGCCGCCTCGGGATCGGTTTCGGTGTTGGGTTGACTGTCGGTCGGACCGACCGCTTCCGGCAGCCGCGCTGTGAGTTGCTCGAAGTCGGACGTTCCCTGTAGGATTCGGTACCCAGCGTAGGCACCGACGGCGATCAAGAGCCCGAGGAAACCGGCGATCGGCCACCACGATGCAAACGTCGGCGTCGACGAGCCGGCGTCGACGAAGACGATCTCGAGGTCACCGGACTCGAACTGGTGGGGACCGTCCCAGCTGAGCTGTGTCGCGGTCTCGAGGGCGTAGTTCGGCGGCGATTCGATGACGAGGCGCTGATCGTCGTACAGCGTGGGCAGCCACATCTCCCCGGTATCGGGGTGTTCGAACGCATCACCCACGTGGATTCGCTGGTCGTCGACGGTCGCGAAGTTCGTCCAGGTAAACGAGTAGGAGATGACGCCGATCCGGACATCGTCTTCGTACTCGACGTCCTCGGCTGGCTCGACGATTTCGGGATCGTCCCAGCCGGCATTTTCGACTGCCATCTCTCGGTCGGTCGATTGGGACGCGAGGTCGACTATCGCCTCGAACGTCGCTCGATCGTACTCGACGTCGCGGTCGCCGGTGACGACATCGGTCGCGTACTCGTCAAACAGTGCTTCGTCCTCGTCGTCCGTGATGCGAAACCGTGTCTCGACGGACCAGTGTGCATCGCCAGTTTCGCTTACGTTGATCCGGATGATCTGCCCGGGGTCGGCGGGCTCGAGGGGCGAACCCGTCGCGGTGTCCGACGACTGGGTGGCGTGTGCGTCGACCGTGGAGGCGGACGCAGTCGACGTCGGCTGGTCGCTGATCTGTGGCTCCGGACCGGCGTCGGGCGGCGTCGCAGACACCATCCCAGCCACACCCAGCAGCGACGCCACGAGGAGGATTGTCAGGGCGAGCGTCACAGCGGTGGATACCCGCATACGTACCAACCGGTGGTTTCCCGGGGGAAAAAACACTTTCCATCCGAAAATAAAACGTTACCGACGGTGATGAAGCGTCTGCAGCGTCCTGATTCGCTCCTGCCATCGGATAGGTGCGACCATCTTTTATATCAGGACACTCTACTGAAGGGCGATGACCAACGCGACGCCTGCCCTCCTCGCGTTGCTGCTCGTCCTCTCGTTGCCCGCAACGACGCTGGTTGCGGCGGATGTTGGGGACGGGATGCATAGCGAGCCCGCCACCTCTCTGCAAGAGACGGATCACGCGACGCCGACCGACATCGAGAACACGACGAACCGTCTCGAGTTGCTTGATCCAGTCCAGAACGAGTACACCGAATCCAGTGTCGATTTCGGTGCGACGCTTGCGGGCGGCGACGACGAGCTTCGAATCGACCACGAACGGTACGTCGGAATTGATCGCGACTTTGCCGAGGCGGACGACGAGGAGCGAGCCGAGATACTCGATGAGGCCCACGCGGCACTCGGCGAACGGATCGAAACCCTCTACGAACGCGAGCAAACCGCCGTTCGCGAACACGCAAACGGCGAACGGACGGGCGACGAACTCCGTCGGACCCTGCTACGGAATTATCACGAGGCGACGGCCCTCCTGTCGGTGCTCGATTACCTCGAACTGAGAGCGAACGAAGTGCCTAACTACTCGCTATCCTCCGCGCAGGTGCGAGAAGACACGCGCTCGCTCGAGATTCATCGCTCTCCGATCCAATCACAGCTTGCAGGAACCAGTCAGAATATCGGCACCACCGACCGTTTCCAGTTTTTGATTCAGACGTCAGCGGACGGCTATCGCCTCTCGACGATCGATGGATCGAACTACGTCTCCGAAACGACTCGATTCGACAACTACGACCCCACCGCACCTGATCAGTTCAGTGAGCGATCGGCGCCCGAGTACGCAGGATCGTTGTACCCCTGGGCAGAGAGTGAAGGCTCGCTCGCCTATACGGAAGCCGGGCGGATCCACGACGTTGAATTCTCGGACAACCACTTTTCGGTCCGTATGTTCATCGACGGTGGGTCGGGTGCTGTCCACCGAGAGATCCAAGAACTATCGACGACTTCGCTCCCGATCGTACACGAAGAGACACACGAGGTCGACGGTCTCGAGCTCGAACGTCGTGAAACGCCGGCTAACGGCCCGGTCGAACTGACCGTCACCGACGGCTCGAGTGCGGTCGAATCAGTGACGATCGAGATCGGCGAGCACGTCGTCGGCGAGACCGACGAAGACGGCAGGCTTTGGTACGTGCCGCCGGATAGCAGCTACGAGTTGACCGTCACGCCGGCCGGCGAGGACGAGGGCTCGACGGTCGACGTCTCGAATCTGTAGCGTCGACTCATACGGTTTACTGTACGTCGTTTCCGGCGCACCCGCAGCCCGGGTTGCGGGTGCGCCGATAAATCGTTATAGTAATCCGTATCACGCCCGGTTCGAGGGCGGTTCCGTTCTCGTACCCGTCGTCGATCCGTTCCGGGTTGGCCGTGATTTTATATCCGAACCGGCGGCCAACCGTTCTGTGACCGACCCTCTGGGTAGCTATCCGGTTTGGCGACGGAATTGCCGATCGAGCCGCGGGATCAGTCCCATCGTCGGCGTACTTGTCCTGCTCGCGATCACGGTCTGTCTGGCGGCCGTCGTCGCTGCGGGCGCTGCGACGATGACGCTCGAGGCGGGCGGGCCGACCGCGGCGTTCGACCTGCAGGCCGACGGCGAGACGGGTGCGGTGGCGATCGAACACGTGGCCGGCGACTCGATCGATGTCACCGAACTGTCGGTGACCGTCGCGGTCGAGGGGACGGCGTTGCGGGACCAGCCGCCGGTGCCGTTCGTCGGCGCGGACGGCTTCGACGGGACACCGACGGGACCGTTCAACGAGGCGACCGAGCCGGTCTGGCACGCCGGCGAGCGCGCGGCCGTCACCGTCGCCGAGACCAACGAGCCGACCCCCGAGTCCGGCGAGACGGTGTCGGTCAGGCTGGTCGTCGACGGGCAGCAGGTCGCGGCCCTCGAGACGACGGCAACGTAAGGAGAACTGCCGTAGCGGGTCGTTCAGCGTGCGGATCGACGACGACCCTACTCGGGGGCGCGACCGATCGTCGTGATCGCAACGTCGGGATCGTAGGCTGGCCCCATGAAAGCGTGTTTGACGTCCTCGAAGCCGGCGCGCTTGAACATCGCGTCGGCCTCGTACTCGTCGTAGAAGAGCATGATCGAATCGGCCAGTTTCCCTGCGAGGAGGCTGTCCGGATAGTTCGGGCCGACGACGAGTACCTGCCCGCCGGGTTTCAGCACGCGACGGAACTCCCGGAGCGCGAGGATCGGATTCGGCCAGTACTCGATCGAGCCCGACGACCAGACGACGTCGAAGGTGTCGGTCGCGAAGGGAAGGCGTTCGGCGTCGCCGCGGTGGAAGTGAACCGGTGGCGCGTGTTTGCCGAACTTTTCGTAGGCCTGCTCGAGCTGGTGGCGGCTCTGGTCGAGGGCGTGGACTTCCTCGACGTGTTCGAGCAGCCCCTCGGTCGCAAAACCGGTGCCACAGCCGACATCGAGAACGGTCATCTTCTCGTCGAACTCGAGCAGCGAGAGGGCGTCGTCGCGCATCTCGTCGGTCCAAATAAAGGGATTGACCTGGTCGTAGACCTGCGACAGGTACTTGTAGAACAGCCGGGCTCGTGCCTTGTTCTCGAGAATTCCCATTGGATCGGCGTTTTCCCCCGAGGGAGATATGTCTACTGTTCTGTTCACTCGAAACGACCGGACGCTGCGAGACGAATCCGGCTGGCTGGAATCGCTCGCTTTCGCAACTACCATATACGCGCTCTTGTTACCCTTTGCTTGCTTCAAGTATGCCGAGGCCAGAGGTTCTCGAACGAATCAAGTCGGCTGAGCAAGATGCCGACGACATCGTCGCAGAGGCAGCAAATGACCGCGACGAGCGAATAGCCGAGGCCCGGGAACGAGCCGAGGAGATTCGCGCGGACGCGGAAGAGGAAGCGCGCGATCTCAGGGACCGTCGCCTCGAGGAGGCACGGGACGAGATCGATCAGG
Source organism: Salinadaptatus halalkaliphilus (assembly GCF_006543045.1). GTDB lineage: Archaea > Halobacteriota > Halobacteria > Halobacteriales > Natrialbaceae > Salinadaptatus > Salinadaptatus halalkaliphilus. The sequence continues at coordinate 245,412 of NZ_RBZW01000021.1, forward strand.
AGTGCGAGCGCGTCCTCGAGGAGGGTGAACAGGAGCGTGCGGAACTCGCCGAGCGCGCCCGGGACCGGGTCGACGACGTGACCGACCACGTCGTCTCCTTGTTCCAGGAGGACGTCCATGCTCAGACCTGAACGGATGAGCAAAATCTCGATGGCCGGCTCGAAGGGCGTCATGCCCGCGGCCATCGAGGCGATTCACGAACTGAATCTGGTGCATCTCTCGGACTACGACGGCTCTTGGGAGGGGTTCGACAACGGCAACCCGATCGAGGGTGCCGACGACGCCTCCGAGAAGTTGGTGACCGTCCGCGCACTCGAGAGCACGCTCGAGCTCTCCGACGACGAGATGGCACCGGGTCGTCTGGAGGAGGGCTGGGAGCAGCGCCTCGAAGAGATCCGCACGCGAATCAACGAACTCGACGACCAACGCAGCGAGGTCCGCGACCAGCTCCGACAGGTCGACGAGCGGATCGACCGCGTCGCGCCGTTTGCGGAGTTGGGAATCGACCTCGATTTGCTGTCGGGATACGAGTCGGTCGACGTCCTCGTCGGCGAGGGCGACCACGCCGACGTGACCGCCGCACTCGAGGACGCCGAGGGGATTCGGGCCTTCGAGACGTTTACCGGCGGTGACATCGTCGCGATCGTCGCGGCACCGACCGCAGATGTCGACGAGGCGCCGATCGACGACGCCCTCGTCGGCATCGAGTTTACCCGCCATCCCGTTCCCGAGACCGAACGCGGCCCACAGGCCTACGTCGGCGAACTCGAGGACGACAGACGGAAACTCGAGGCCGACATCGAGGAGATCGACGCCGAACTCGAGCGAATCAAACAGGAGGACGGCGGCTTTCTCCTGCGGGTCGAAGAGGAGCTAACGATCGAGGTCCAGCGCGCGGAAGCGCCGCTGCAGTTTGCGACGACCGAACGAGCGTTCGTCGCCGAAGGCTGGATCCCGTCGGCCCAGTACGACGACCTCGTCGCGACGCTCCAGGAGCGTGTCGGCGACAGCGTCGAACTCGAAGAGCTCGAGCGAGCGAGTTACGACCGCCACGGCAAGTCTCACACGGAAGACGTTCAGCAGGGCGAGCAGGCGGCCGACGAGCCCGACGCGAGCGAGGCCGACGACGGGAAACAGCAGAAGGCGGTCACCGACGGCGGTTCGACCGTCACGATGGACGACCAGCCGCCGACGGTCCAGAACAACCCGTCGGCAGCCAAACCGTTCGAGGCGCTGGTCAAGGCCGTCAACCGACCGAAGTACAACGAACTCGATCCGACGATCTTCATGTTCCTGACGTTTCCGTTGTTCTTCGGATTTATGATCAGTGACGTCGGCTACGGACTGCTGTACGTCCTGATCGGGTTCTACATGTACCAGAGCTTCGATAGTCCGGGTATCTCGAGTCTCGGCGGCGTCGCGATGTGGTGTGGTGGATTCACGATCCTCTTTGGCATCCTGTTTGGGGAGTTCTTCGGCATCCACGAACTCGGCTACATGCTGTTCGGCGAGGGTGGCGCGCCGATGGGAGACAAGGGGCTGGCTCCTGCGACGCTCGACTTCGCGTTAGCGTGGCTCATCATCAGCCTGCTGTTCGGTATCATCCACCTGAACATCGGTTACATCCTGGATTTCGTCGAGAACATCCAGCACGGCCACGGCCTCTGGGGGGCGATCACCCACAGCGGCTCGTGGATCCTGATGCTCAACGGCCTCTGGATCTGGGTCTTTACGCCACAGGCGTCGGGAGTCAAACCCGACTTCCTGTTTACTGCCTTCGACGGCGCCGCGTTCGACCTCGGATTCAGCGGCTTCCCGATGATGGGGCTGTTCACGTTCCCGAGTGGCATTCCCTTCCTCGGCGGCTTCGAGCTGACGGCACCGCTGCTGGTGCTCTTGCTCGGCGTCGTACTGCTCGCGATCGGCGACCCCGTCGAACTCGCCGAGTTCGCGATTCCGTTCGCCCACGGCGTCTCCTACGCCCGAATCGCCGCCGTCCTGCTCGCGAAGGGTGGGATGGCGTTCGTCGTCAACCTGCTGGTGTTCGGCGGTATCGAGACCGAAGCAGGAGATCGCCCCTTCCTGGCACCGTGGACCGGTTACGGCCACGGTGACGGGACGGTGATGTTCGAGGGACTCTTCCACATGGGCGACGGTGCGGTAGCGATCGGCGCCTTCATATTGGGCGTGCTCGTGTTGATATTCGGACACATCGTGGTCTTGTTACTTGGTATCACAAGTGCCGGATTACAGGGTATCAGGCTCGAGTACGTCGAGTTCTTTGGGAAGTTTTATGAAGGCGGTGGAAAGAACTACGAACCGTTCGGACACGATCGAAATCACAGCGAGGACTAACTAACAATGACACTTGGACCAGAACTTGCGGACGTTGTACTACAGAACGGAGCGACGCTCGAAAACTTCACCGACAGTGGCGCGGCGGCACTCGCCGTCGGTCTCGCCGCACTCGCAGCGGGGTATGCCGAGCGAGGTATCGGCGCCGCCGCCGTCGGCGCGATCGCCGAAGACGACGATATGTTCGTTCCAGGCCTCATCATGACCGTCCTTCCGGAGACGCTCGTGATTCTGGCACTGGTCGTCGTCTTCGTCGTCTAAACACTCCGCGCTTTCTCTCACAATGAGTTTGGACACCGTCGTCGAAGACATTCGAGATGAGGCCCACGCGCGTGCGGAGGACATCCGTGCCGAGGGCGAGGCTCGCGCCGAGGAGATCGAATCGGCAGCCGAGACAGACGCCGAGGAGATCCTCGAGTCGGCCGAGACCGAGGTCGATCGTGAGATCGAGCAGTTGCGCGAACAGCGACTCTCCAGTGCGAAACTGGAGGCGAAACAGAAACGCCTGGAGGCCCGCCGTGACGTCCTCGGCGAGGTTCGTGAGTCCGTGGAGGACGAACTCGTCGGACTCGAGGGCGACAGCCGTGAGGACCTCACCCGAGACTTGCTCGAGGCAGCGAGCGTCGAGTTCGAGGCCGGCGACGACGTTTCCGTCTACGGCCGGCCCGGTGACGAGGCGCTACTCGAGTCGATTCTCGCCGACTACGACGGCTATGAGTACGCCGGCGAGTACGACTGTCTTGGCGGCGTCGTCGTCGAGAGCGCCCAGTCTCGAGTTCGGGTCAACAACACGTTCGACTCGGTGCTCGAGGACGTGTGGGAAGACAATCTCCAGGCGATCAGCAACCGACTCTTCGAGCAATGAGCGTAGGCGCCTCGAATCCGGAATACGTGAACGCTCGCGTTCGGTCACGCCGAGCGTCGCTGTTTGCCGACGAGGATTACCGGAAGCTGATCCGGATGGGGCCGAGCGAGATCGCACGGTTCATGGAGGAAACGGAGTACGAACGCGAGATCAACGCACTCGGGGCCCGATTTTCAGGAGTCGACCTGATCGAGTACGCCCTGAACCGGAACCTCGCAAAGCACTTCGACGACCTACTGGACTGGTCCGAGGGGCGACTCTACGACCTCGTCTCTCGATATCTCCGGAAGTTCGACGTCTGGAATCTGAAGACGATCATCCGCGGAATCTACACCGAGACTGATTCCGAAGCGATCCAGACCGACCTCATCCGTGCGGGCGAACTCGAGGACGGAACGATCGACCGGCTCCTCGAGGTCGATACGATCGAAGACGCCGTCGAGGTCCTCTCGCGGACCATCTTCTACGAGCCGCTATCGGACGCCTTAGAGGAGTTCGAGGAGACCGGCGCGCTCGTTCCACTCGAGAACGCGCTGGACCGGGAGTTCTACGAGCACCTTCTGGAGGACATCTCCCGCGGCCCAGGCCACGAACCCCAGGAGGGACCCGAGGCGAAGTTCGTCGAGTTCCTGCAGGCCGAGATCGACTTCCGGAACGCCCGGAACGCCCTGCGACTCGCTCGCAGCGGTGCCGACCTCGATCCGGCGACCTACTACATCGAGGGCGGCGTGCTGTTCGATCGCGCCGACCTGAACCGACTGGTCGCGGACTACGACGAACTCGTCGATCACATCGAGGAGAACAAACGGTACGGCGACCGTCTGTCGGGGGCGCTCGGTCGGCTCCGTGACGCCGACAGTCTCATCCAGTTCGAGCACGCACTCGACGCTGCACTGCTCGAGTACTCCGATACGCTCTCGAGCATCTACCCGGCCTCGGTATCGGCCGTGCTGTCGTACATCCTCGCGAAAGAACGCGAGGTCGAGAACATCCGCGCGATCGCACGCGGTCGCGAGGTCGGTCTCGACGAAAGCGAGATCGAGGAGGAGCTGGTGATCCTATGAGCCAGGAAATCGCAGTCGTCGGCAGCCCGGAGTTTACGACCGGCTTTCGCCTCGCAGGCGTTCGCCGATTCGAGAACGTTCCGGACGACGACAAGAGCACAGAGTTAGACGACGCCGTCACGAACGTCTTGGACGACGAGGGGGTCGGCATCGTCGTCATGCACGACGACGATCTCGAGTACCTTTCGCGAAACGTTCGCCAGACCGTCGAAACGAGCGTCGAGCCGGTCGTCGTCACCATCGGCAGCGGTACCGGTGGCGGCGGCCTGCGCGACCAGATCAAGCGGGCGATCGGTATCGACCTGATGGACGAGGACGAACAATAAACTATGAGCCAGGCAGAACAAACCGAGACCGTCGACGAAGACGGTGTAATCGAAAGCGTGAGCGGTCCCGTCGTGACCGCCACGGACCTCGACGCCCGGATGAACGATGTCGTCTACGTCGGCGACGAAGGACTGATGGGCGAGGTCATCGAAATCGAAGGGAACCTGACCACGATTCAGGTCTACGAGGAAACCTCCGGCGTCGGCCCGGGCGAACCCGTCGAGAACACGGGCGAACCCCTAAGCGTCGACCTCGGACCGGGGATGATGGACTCCATCTACGACGGTGTCCAGCGCCCGCTCGACGTCTTAGAGGACAAGATGGGGACCGCATTCCTCGACCGGGGCGTCGACGCCCCCGGGATCGACTTAGAAAAGAAGTGGGAGTTCGAACCCGAAGTCGAGGAAGGCGACGCGGTCGAACCCGGCGATGTCGTCGGCGTCGTCGAGGAGACCGTCACCATCGACCACAAGGTGATGGTGCCGCCGGACTACGAAGGCGGCGAAGTCACGTCGGTCGAGAGCGGCGAGTTCACCGTCGAAGAGACGGTCGTCGAACTGGACAACGGCGAGGAGATCCAGATGCACCAGGAGTGGCCGGTGCGTCAGGCCCGCCCCGCCGGTGACAAGGAGACTCCAACCGAGCCACTCGTCACCGGACAGCGCGTCCAGGACGGCCTGTTCCCGCTCGCGAAGGGCGGGACGGCGGCGATCCCCGGCCCCTTCGGCTCGGGTAAGACCGTCACCCAGCAACAGCTCGCCAAGTGGTCCGACGCGGACATCGTCGTCTACATCGGCTGTGGCGAACGTGGCAACGAGATGACGGAGGTCATCGAGGACTTCCCGGAACTGCCGGACCCACAGACTGGGAACCCGCTGATGGCCCGAACCTGCCTCATCGCCAATACATCGAACATGCCCGTCGCGGCGCGTGAATCCTGTATCTACACGGGCATCACGATCGCCGAGTACTACCGCGACATGGGCTACGACGTTGCACTCATGGCCGACTCCACCTCCCGGTGGGCCGAAGCCATGCGTGAAATCTCGAGTCGACTCGAGGAGATGCCCGGCGAGGAGGGATACCCCGCGTATCTCGCCGCGTCGCTCTCGGAGTTCTACGAGCGTGCCGGCAAGTTCCAGCTGATCAACGGCGGCGAAGGTTCGATTTCGGTCGTCGGGGCGGTCTCGCCACCGGGCGGGGACTTCTCCGAGCCGGTCACCCAGAACACACTGCGTATCGTCAAAACGTTCTGGGCACTGGACGCCGATCTGGCCGAACGACGGCACTTCCCCTCGATCAACTGGAACGAGTCCTACTCGCTGTACAAGGACCAGCTCGATCCGTGGTGGGAGGAAAACGTCGAAAGCGACTGGTCCGAGGTCCGTCAGTGGGCCGTCGACGTGTTAGACGAGGAGGACGAACTCCAAGAGATCGTCCAGCTCGTTGGCAAGGACGCGCTGCCGGAAGACCAGCAGCTCACGCTCGAGGTGGCTCGCTACCTGCGTGAGGCGTGGCTCCAGCAGAACGCCCTGCACGATGTCGACACCTACTGCGAACCGGACAAGACCTACCGGATGCTGACGGCGATCAAGACGTTCAACGACGAGGCGTTCGACGCGCTGGACGCCGGCGTTCCGGTCGAGGAGATCACCGACATCGACGCCGCCCCGCGGCTCAACCGGATGGGCACCGCCGAGGAGTACGAGGCGTTCATCGACGAGATCGAAAGCGACCTCGAAGAGCAACTGCGAGCACTGTACTAACGATGAAAGAGTACCAGACTATCACGGAAGTCAGCGGCCCGCTGGTGTTCGCCGAGGTCGACGAACCCGTCGGCTACGACGAGATCGTCGAAATCGAGACGCCAGACGGAGAGACCCTGCGCGGACAGGTACTGGAATCGAGCGAGGGTATCGTCTCGATCCAGGTGTTCGAAGGCACGGGCGGTATCGACCGCAACGCCTCCGTTCGTTTCCTGGGCGAGACGATGAAGATGCCCGTCACCGAGGATCTGCTCGGACGGGTGTTAGACGGTTCGGGGAACCCGATCGACGGCGGCCCCGAAATCGTCCCCGACAAACGACAGGACATCGTCGGCGAGGCGATCAACCCCTACTCTCGGGAGTATCCCGAGGAGTTCATCCAGACCGGCGTCTCCGCCATCGACGGCATGAACACGCTGGTTCGGGGCCAGAAGCTGCCGATCTTCTCGGGCTCCGGACTGCCACACAACGAACTTGCACTCCAGATCGCCCGCCAGGCGACGGTTCCGGAAGAAGAAGCGACAGGCGACGACGACGAGGGCTCGGAGTTCGCCGTCATCTTCGGCGCGATGGGCATTACCGCCGAAGAGGCAAACGAGTTCATGGAGGACTTCGAGCGCACCGGCGCCTTGGAGCGGTCGGTCGTCTTCATGAACCTCGCGGACGACCCGGCGGTCGAACGTCAGGTCACGCCGCGACTCGTGCTCACGACCGCCGAGTATCTGGCCTTCGAGAAGGACTACCACGTGCTGGTCATCCTGACGGACATGACCAACTACTGTGAGGCGCTGCGAGAGATCGGTGCCGCACGCGAGGAGGTCCCCGGTCGGCGTGGCTACCCCGGCTACATGTACACCGACCTGGCCCAGCTCTACGAGCGCGCGGGCCGAATCGAGGGTCGCGAGGGATCGGTCACGCAGATTCCGATCCTGACGATGCCCGGCGACGACGACACCCATCCGATCCCGGATCTGACCGGCTACATTACGGAAGGCCAGATCGTGATGGATCGGGACTTGAACAGTCAGGGGATCGAACCGCCGATCAACGTCCTGCCGTCGCTGTCGCGACTGATGGACGACGGGATCGGCGAGGGCCTGACCCGCGAGGACCACGGCGATGTCTCCGACCAGATGTACGCCGCCTACGCGGAGGGTGAGGACCTGCGCGACCTCGTAAACATCGTCGGTCGCGAAGCCCTTTCCGAGCGGGACAACAAGTTCCTCGACTTCGCGGACCGCTTCGAACAGGAGTTCGTCCAGCAGGGCTACCAGACGAACCGCTCGATCGACGAGACGCTCGAGATCGGCTGGGACCTGCTCTCGATGCTGCCAAAGGAGGCACTCAACCGTATCGACGAGGACCTCATCGAGGAACACTACCGCGAAGACGCCGGCGAGGAAGCCGAAGCCGTCTCGGCCGACTGATCGGCGGCTTTTCGACGTATCGCTTCGATTTTTACGCGTGGCCGTACTCGAGCGGTCGCTGTCTTCCGTTCGGCCGGTGTGTTTTCCGTTCGTCACGCACTCGTCCGGGGCAGAAAGCGGCTACAATTACCGCAATAAACTTAATGGTCGTTAATAGAATGGTACGTGTATGCACAAACCACTGCTCGTGACGGAGTTTCTCGACCGAGCGCGCAAACATTACGGGGAGCACGAAGCCGTCGTCGCAACGTCAGGGGAGCGATATAGCTACGACGAACTCGGTGAGCGGGCCGATCGGTTCGCCGCGGCGTTGCAGGCTCGAGGTATCGAAAAGGGCGATCGTGTCGCCGTGTTGGATCCCAACACCCACTATCATCTCGAGGCAGCCTACGGGAGCATGCAGGTGGGGGCGGTCCACACGCCGCTGAACTATCGGTTGACGCCCGAGGACTTCGCCTACATTCTCGACGACGCCGAGGTCGACGCCATCTACGCGGATTACGACTACGCCGAGAAGATCGAGCCGATCCGTGACGAGGTGCCGACGGAGACGTTCATCACGAACGACGCCGACGCGGTGGCTGGAGCGTGGGAGGCGTTCGACGACGTGCTCGCCGAGGCCGGCACCGAGTACGATCGACCCGAGATGAGCGAGGACGAGATCGTGACGATCAACTATACCTCGGGGACCACGGGCGATCCGAAAGGCGTCTGTCGGACCCACCGCGCCGAGACGCTGCATGCCTACCTCATCTCGATTCACCAGGAAATCCGCGACGACGATACGTATCTCTGGACGCTCCCGATGTTCCACGTCAACGGCTGGGGTCACATCTACGCGATCACGGGCATGGGGGCCAAACACGTCTGCACTCGAGGTGTGGATGCGGGCGACATCTTCGAGACGGTCCGCGAGGAGGACGTCTCTTACCTCTGTGGCGCGCCGACGGTGTTGAACATGCTGATCGACTACTACGAAGAGCGCGCTGCGCCGGAGACGACGGGCGAGCCGGACGTTCGCATCGCGACGGCCGGTTCGGCGCCGCCGGAAGCAACCATCCGAACCGTCGAAGACGAGTTCGGCTGGTATCTCAAACACGTCTACGGCGCGACCGAGACGGGGCCCCTGATCACGACCTCCGACGCTCGCCGGACGTTCGACGACGACAGCCAGGACCGTTTCGCGATCAAGAAACGTCAGGGGCTGGGCTATCTCGGAACCGACATCCGCGTCGTCGACGAAGACGGCAACGATGTCCCCCAGGATGATGCCTCGATCGGCGAGATCGTCGTCCGGGGCAACCAGGTTATGGACAAGTACTGGAACAAACCCGAGGCGACCGAGGAAGCCTTCTCGGATCGACTCGAGGGCTACTACCACATGGGCGATCTGGCGACCGTCGACGAGAACGGGATGATCTCGATTCAGGACCGGAAGAAAGACATCATCATCTCCGGCGGCGAGAACATCTCGAGTATCGAACTCGAAGACACGCTGTTCGAGCACGAGGCGGTCTCGGACGTCGCGGTCATCCCGGCACCGAGCGAGGAGTGGGGCGAGACGCCGAAGGCCTTCGTCGTGCCCGACAACGGCGAGCCTGACGATCCGGGTGTCACGACCGACGAACTCGTCGACTTTACGCGGGACAACCTCGCGAGCTACAAAGCCGTCCAGCGTGTCGAGTTCGTCGCGCAACTGCCGACCACCGCAACTGGCAAGGTCCAGAAGTACGAGCTGCGCCAGGAAGAGTGGGACGAGGAAGATCGAATGGTCGGCCAGGGATAGCTTCGAGTGGCGGCACACGAACCGGCAGCCGTCGATAGTGGTGACCTTTTGTCATCTGTGGCGGTTTTGTATCGCCGTCGCTCCCAGTGTTTAACCGGCTCGGACGAGTGTGTACAGTTGATCAATGAAACGCCTGACTCGTCAGCAAACAGAGACGGAGGAGTCCGAGCGCGAGGCCGCCGATTCCGAGGGTGTTCGGACGTGCCCCGAGTGTGACTCGAGTACGCTCACCAGAAGTGCGGACGGCAGCGAAGTGAGCTGTGAGGAGTGTGGACTGATCCTCGAAGAGGAGACGATCGATCGCGGGCCCGAATGGCGGGCGTTCAACGCGACGGAGCGAGACAACAAGTCCCGCGTGGGTGCACCGACGACCCAGACGATGCACGACAAAGGGTTGACGACGACCATCGACTGGAAGGACAGGGACGCCTACGGTCGCTCACTCTCTTCGAAGAAGCGAACCCAGATGAATCGGCTGCGAAAGTGGCAAGAGCGCATTCGAACGAAGGACGCCGGCGAACGCAACCTCCAGTTTGCGCTCTCTGAAACCGACCGAATGGCGTCCGCGCTCGGCGTTCCACGGTCGGTCCGGGAGGTCGCAAGCGTCCTCTACCGGCGGACCCTCGAGGAGGATCTCATCCGCGGGCGTTCGATCGAAGGTGTCGCGACGAGCACACTGTATGCCGCCTGCCGGATGGAGGGCATCCCACGGTCGCTGGACGAGGTCGCTGCCGTCTCGCGAGTCGACCGCAAGGAGATCGGGCGCACGTATCGTTACATCGCCCAGGAACTCGGCCTCGAGATGCAGCCAGTCGATCCGAAGAAGTACGTGCCCCGATTTTGCTCGGAGCTCGAGCTATCCGAGGAGGTACAGAACAAGGCCAACGAGATCATCGATACGACTGCCGACCAGGGAATGCTGTCGGGCAAATCGCCGACCGGCTACGCCGCTGCAGCGATCTACGCAAGCGCGTTGCTCTGTAACGAAAAGAAAACCCAGAACGAAGTCGCGAGCGCCGCCCAAGTAACCGAAGTCACGATCCGGAACCGCTACCAGGAACAGATTTCGGCGATGGGAATACACGAGTGAGACGGTTTACTGTAAGTCGTTACCGCCGAAACCGCGACCCGTCTGCGGTTTCGCCGGTAAATCGTTACAGCAATCCGTATGAGACGGAATTTCTGTCCGGGGTAGCGGTCGCGATAGGCGGCCATTCCAAACGGTTTATGCCCGTCGGTTGATTACGCCGGAACATGGCGAAACAGCAGACCGAAGTTCGCGATCTCCAGGAAGGCAGCTACGTAATTATCGACGACGCAGCCTGTAAGATCGACGCCTACTCGACGGCGAAGCCGGGCAAACACGGCAGCGCCAAGGCACGCATCGAAGCCGAAGGTGTCTTCGACGGCAAGAAGCGGTCGCTCTCCCAGCCCGTCGACGCGAAGATCTGGGTCCCCATCATCGAGCGCAAAAACGGGCAGGTCGTCTCGGTCGACGGTAGCGACATGCAGGTTATGGATTTAGAGACGTACGAGACGATCACGATGCGTGTCCCAGACGACGCCGACCCATCGCCCGACGAAAACATCGAGTACCTCGAGATGGAAGACCAGCGAAAGATCGTCTAATGTTTCCCGGGGCGATCGACACACGAGGCGATCCATCCGACCGTGATGGCGCGAACTTCGTGGTCGTCGGTGCGCCCCTGGACGTATCGACGACCTTTCAGCCGGGTACCCGATTTGGGCCCCGGCGCATTCGGACGTTTGCGGAACCGTTCGACGATTACGACCGTCGGACCGACCAACAGTTCTCCGAACTCGGCATCTTCGATCACGGCGATGTCCGCGCCTGGGACGATGTCGAGGCCTACCTCGAGTTCCTCGAGGGGACGCTTCGCGATGTCGTCTGGGACGACGCCGTGCCGGTGACGCTGGGTGGCGAACACACCGTCTCGCTGGCGGGTGTCCGCGCTGTCGAACCCGATGTCGTCGTCTCGCTCGATGCCCACCTCGACCTTCGAGCGGAGTACGACGGGAATCCGCTCTCACACGCCTGTGTCATGCGACGGCTGCTCGAGTCCGTCGAGTCGGTCGAGGAACTGATCGTGATCGGCGCGCGCGCCGGTAGCGAAGCCGAGTGGGAGCGCGCCGAAATCGAGGACGTAACCGTCGTTGCGCCCGAAGACGCCGGATCGTGGTCGCTCCCGGACCGACTGACAGACCGTGATCTCTACCTGAGCGTCGACATCGACGTGGCCGATCCCGCCTACGCACCGGGAACGGGCACGACCGAGCCGTTCGGCCTCGAGCCCCGCGAGCTGCGCGATATCGTCCGCGAGCTCGCGCGGCAGGCGACCGGGTTCGACGTGGTCGAGGTCAACGACCGCGATGACGGCCAGGCGGCGTCGCTCGCCGGGAAACTGGTCCGGGAGTTCGTCTTCTCGAGGGCGGATCGGTAGCGCCGACTGCTCGAGTCACGTACCGCGGCTCGATCGGCGGCTGCTGGTGGGCGATCGATACCGCGTCCTTGCAACTGCACCGAATAGCTTGATTGCCAGATCGGCTGCCAGCATACTGATGATGGAGTGGGCCGTGTTCGCCGGTAGTCACGGCGATTGCCGGCACGCGAGGGGAGGTAACCGAGTGTGAGCGAGCTTCCGCCGCGGACATCGATCAAACGTTGGCTGGTCACGACCAATCACAAAGACATCGGTATTCTCTATCTCGGGACATCCTTGTTTTTCCTGGTGCTTGGTGGGGTACTCGCGCTGTTGTTCCGGGCACAGCTCTGGGCGCCCGGTGGCATCGGCTTGCTGGACGGGAGCGAGTAATTCCTGGGCATCAAGGCCTGGGAGTGGAACTACGAGTTTGCCCACGATATCTACTGGTTCACCGAGTTGCAGTACTCGATGTACTTCCTCATACTGTCGGACAGAAGTCAGTGACACGTCGGTCGCGAATTCGCGGCTGTCCTTACGGTGACGGCCGCAGTACTGCGACCGATCGTTGAATAGTTCTGTCCAACAGTATCACGACCGGCCTCCACGCGCTGCACGTCGTCTTCGGCCTTCTGATTGCCGGGTTCATGCTCTACCGGATCGCGAGCATCGACGCCTACCTCGAGGATCACCGCCCAGTCGAGTTCTTCGGGCTCTACTGGCACTTCGTCGATATCGTGTGGGTCTTTCTGTTCCCGTTATTCTACCTCGTGTAGCGGTAGGCACGTCGTGTCGGTTTATTCTCGTCTCGCCGGCGACACTCGCGTCGATGGGCCGAATACAAGGCCCTCGCAGGCCAACGCATCGACATGGAACTCACGACGATCGCCGACCGTCTCGACGAGGAACTGCGAACGGCCGACTACGCCGACCTCGACGCCAGCGCGAACGGGTTGCAGGTCGGCCCCGATAGCGGCGAGATCACGCACGTCGCATTCGCCGTCGACGGCGTCGCAGAGACGTTCGACCGAGCACTCGAGGCCGACGCCGATCTGCTGGTCGTCCACCACGGCCTCTCCTGGGGCGGGTTCGACCGCGTGACCGGTCGGACCTACGACCGCCTCGAGCCCCTGCTTGCGAACGACCTCGCGCTGTACGTCTCTCACCTGCCCCTGGACGGCCACCAGGAACGCGGGAATGCGGCCGGCGTCGCCGACGTACTCGACCTCGAGAATCGACGGCCGTTCGGCGCACTCGGGCCGGAGTACATCGGCCAGTGCGGCGCCGCCGCCGAGCCCCTCGATCCCGACACGCTACGCGAGCGACTCGAGGCAACTCTCGAGACGGGCGGGCAGCCGGTCCGACACCTCGAATTCGGTCCCGACGAGATCGAGACGGTTGCGATCGTCACGGGCAGCGGAACGGACTGGCTCGACGAGGCCGTCGACGCGGGTGCGGACGCGCTCGTGACGGGCGAAGGGAAAGGGAAGGTCTATCACGAGGCCAGGGAAGCGGGTATCCACGTCTATCTGGCGGGCCACTACGCGACCGAAGCCTTCGGCGTTCGCTCGCTCCAGTCGCTCGTCGAGGAGTGGGGTCTCGAGACGACGTATCTCGAGGTGCCGACCGGATTGTAAGCACGCTGTGGACCCGTCGACTCTATTGTGACTCGCCGTTGTCTTCGAAGAGCCCGTCAACGACGACGTCGATCAACGCACCGCGAATAACCTCGTACTCGGAGACGCCGTTGGTTTCGGAGTCGATATCTTTGCTCCGCGTGACAAACGCCAGCAAGCGCAACAGTCCATCGACGATCCGTGGGTCATCGTACTTGAACGCTGGATTATCTACCCACCCGTCGATGTAGCCGAGTCGTTCGTTACCGAACTCCTCGATGATCGCCCGCCGTTCGGCGTCCGAGAGCTGATTCTGTAACAACCGGAGCTCACCTTCGACGACGAGTCGACTGATCAGCGGGTTCGATTCGATCGCCTCGAATACCGTCTCGAGGGTCACTCTAACCTGTTCACGTGGAGAATCGATATCCTCGACCGCCGCTTCGAGTTCCGCGTTGAGTCGCTTGCGTTCCGCGATGAGAACGTCGACGTAGAGCTCTTCCTTCGAGTCGAAAAATTGATAGAACGTGCTCGTCCCGATACCCACATCGTCGGTGATGTCTTTGATACGCGTGCGTTCGAGCCCGTACTGTGCGAATAGCTCCCGGCCACACTCCAGCAGCGAGGCCCTGATTCGCTCGCGCTCCTCGTCACTAAACCCCTTCATTGCCGTGGTGGTGTCGCTGTTTGGCGGTGGCGATTACATATCTATTCATTCTATAGCTGTCACCGATGCTGATTGTCACGATCGAATCGTCCCCTGGGTGGCGTTTACATCGAGTACTGGCACGGGACAGTCCCTCAGTTCGATACCAGTATTTAGGAACTCATGAATCAAAGCATTTTTGATTCGTGTATTCTTCTGTTCGGGTATGGACTACAGTGTAGTCGGTTCCTCGAGTCGTCGATGGAGCCGCTGTCGCCGTCGTGATGCAGATAGCAGGACGAGTCGACGGCGGTGTGTGGTGGTCCGATGAATCGAGTCACCATCGCAGTGATCGCGCTTTCGGTCGTGTTGGTTGCCGCCGGCGGCGTCGTCGTCGCCGACGACGATACCGAGTTCGACGCGGCTGACGAGATGCCGGACGACGAGATACCCGAGCCGGAGCTCTCGGCCCAGCAAGCCCCACAACAGAATCAACCGCTGCTTCGTGGCTCGCCGAGTATCGACCTCCACGCGCCAAATCCCACGGTACAGTCGGGTGAGACAAACGAGGTCCAGATCCAGGTCTCGAACGACGGCTCGCTCAGCCTCGGGACCGCCGAGGCCCGCGAGGTCGTGACGACGGCCCGAAACGTTCGCCTCGAGCCCGACGACGATACCACGGATCTCTCGGTCAGAAGCGGCGAGACGGCGATCGGTGCCGTCTCGGAAACCCAGCCCGGTCAATCGACGCTCGTCGTCGACGTTCCCGACGACGCAGAGGCCGGCACCTACTCGGTCAACGTCGATGTCTCCTACTCCTATACGTACCAGCAATCGAGCAGCGGCGTCACCTACGATCGGACCGCATCGAGGACAAAAACGATCGACCTCGTCGTCGACGACGACGCTCGGTTCGAACTCGTCTCGGCGACGACCGACGCACAGGTCGGCGACTCCGGCACGCTCGAGGCGGTCGTCGAGAACACCGGCGACGAGACCGCACACGACGTCAGCGTCGCACTCGAGTCGCTCAGCGGCGGGTTGGTCTTCGGCGAGAGTGCCCAGGATACGGCCCGGATCGACGAACTCGAAGCTGGCGAGACGACGACGGTCACCTACGACGTGAGTGTCGCACCGGATACCACCCAGCGCCAGTATACGCTCGATGGCACCGTCCAGTTCAGAACCGAAGACGGGCTCCAGCGCGTCGACGACAGCCCGTCGGTCGGCGTCATCCCCCAGGCCGAACAGCAGTTCAGCCTCTCGGATATCGAATCGGACCTCTACGTCGGCGAGGACGGCGACCTCCACGGCACCGTCACGAACGTCGGGCCGAACCACGCCGAGAACGTCGTCGTCCGCTACACCGACGAGTCGCCGAACGTCGTCCCGATCGAAACCGCCGTCGCTGTCGGCACGCTCGAGGCCGGCGAATCCGAGACGTTCCGGCTGCCACTCGAGATCAGCGGCGAAGCCGAAGCCGTCGACCGGGCGATCGATCTGGCGGTCCAGTATCGCAACAGCGACTTCGAACAGCGTCTCTACGAGGATCTCGAGATTGTGACGAGTGTCTCAGCCCAGCGGGATCAGTTCCTCGTCGACGTTCAGGACCGCGAACTCGCCGCCGGCGAGGAAAAACACGTCGATGTCGAGATCACGAACAATCTCGATCAGACCGTCACCGACGTCGAAGCGCGCCTGTTCGCCAGCGATCCACTCGACAGCGACGACGACGAGGCGTTCATCCAGGAACTCGAGCCCGGCGAGTCGACGACGATGACGTTCGCGCTCGAGGCCGACCCGACCGCGACGGCGAAGACGTACCCGATCTCCTTTGACTTTCGTTACGACGACGAGCGCGGCACGAGCAAGCTGTCGGATACGACTCGAGTCGCGATCGATGTCACCGAAAGCGAGGGGGGGCTGCCGTTGACCCTGATCGGCGTGATCGTGCTCACGGGACTTGGAGCCGGTGCGTACGTCTACCAGCGGAGCTAACGATCTATGACTGATCTCGGCCCACGGATCGAGGCGGCGACGGCCCGGCTCAACGAGACGATCGTCTCGAAGCCAAAGACCGTCATCGTCGTCTTCTTGTTGCTCACCGCGGTCTTCGCGGGCGGCATGACCGCGATCACGACCGACGCCGAGGCGACCGACGCCTTCACCGACGGTCTCGAGGAACAGGAAGCCCTCGACGCGATCGACGAGGAGTTCGAAGGGCCGTTTACGACCGATCAGGAGAGTACCCAGCTCATCCACACGAGCTCGGACGTGTTGACCCGCGGGGAACTACTCGCCATGTTGACCGTTCTCGAGCGCGTCGACGACCGGCCGGACCTTCGCATGGAGTCGGCTAACGGGCCGGCGACGATCGTCGCACAGGCGCTCGACGAGAACGCACGGACGCCGGCACAGCAGCGCCAGGCGATCGAGGGCGCGACGAACGCCGAGATCAGGCAGGCGGTGCGTGCCGTCGCGGACGAGCCAGCGTTTTCGGCGATCGTCTCCGACGACTTCAGCGAGACCGAAGCGTCGGCCTCGGCGTCGATGACCGTCATCTCCCACGACGTCCCACAGGAGTTCGACGACGACGACCTGACCGACGTCCAGACGGCCATCGACTCGCTCGCCGACGAGGAATCGGCCGACATCCGCGCCTTCGGAACCGGTGTCGTCAATGAGGAGTTCGAGAACATCATCGGCGACTCGCTGGCGATCGTGATGCCCGTCGTCGTCGTCCTGTTGCTCGCGTTCCTCGTCGTCGCCTACCGCGACCCGATCGACCTCGCGCTTGGCCTCTTTGCCCTCTTGATGACGATCGTCTGGACGTTCGGCTTTCTGGGCTTTTCGGGAATTCCGTTCGACCAACAGCTGATCGCCGTCCCCGTCCTGTTGCTCGCGGTCGGGGTCGACTTCGGCATCCACATCATCAACCGCTACCGCGAGGAGACCGTCCAGGGATTCGCACCCCTCGAGGCCATGCGAACGGCGAACAATCAGCTCATGATCGCCTTTATCATCGTGACTGTGACGACGGTCTTTGGCTTCGGTGCGAACATCATCTCCGACCTCGGCCCCATCCGGAACATGGGGATCGTCTCGAGCGTCGGGATCATCTTTACGTTCCTGATCTTCGGGCTGTTCTTGCCCGCGGCGAAACTCGAGGTCGACCGGCTGCGTAATCGCTACGGCGTCCCCGAGTTCAACTCGACGCCGATCGCATCCGAAGAGTCCTCGCTGGGTCGCGTACTGTCGATCTCTGCGACCGTCGGACAGCGTGCACCCGCCGTCTTCGTCGTTATCCTGCTCGTCGTCGGTGGTGGGATGGGCGCGTACGGAGCGGGCGTCGACACCTCCTTCGACGACGAGGACTTCCTTCCACCCGAAGAGGAAGCCTGGTACGTCGAGTACATCCCCGAGCCGTTCGCGCCAGGGGATTACACGGTCACCGAGACGATCAACCTGCTCGAGGATCGCTTCGAGGCCAATCAAGACGAGTCGATCACGATATACGTCGAAGGACCGTTCGAACAGGATCACGCGCTCGAGGCCTTGGAGAGTCCGAACTCGGATCCGCCGGAGAGTTTGGCCGTCGGACCTGGCGGCGAAGCCGACGCCCAGAGCATCGTGACGGTGATTCAGTCCTACGCCCAAGAAGACGAGGAGTTTGCCGCATTGGTCGAGCGCAACGACCGAAGCGGAAACGGCGTGCCGGATCGCAATCTCGATCGCATCTACGACGAACTGTTCGCCTCGCCGGCCGGTCCGCAGGCCCAGCAGTACCTCACCGAGGACCGTCGGGGCGCACAGATCGAGTACTCGATCGACGCCGAGGCCTCCCAGGCCGAGGTCGCCGCCGACGGCGCCGAATTCGCCGAGGAGTTTCGCTACGACGCGACCGCCACCGGCATGCTCGTCATCTTCGATGCGATCACGGGGATCATCTTCGACTCGGCAATTCAGGGACTGATACTCGCGGTTGCCCTTACGGCGGTGTTTCTCGTGATCGCGTACGCCATCCTCGAGGGCAAGCCGTTACTCGGCATCGTCAACGTCTTCCCGATCGTCATCGCGGTGGCGTTTCTCATCGGGACGATGCGGGCACTCGGGATGCCGTTGAACGCGATGACGGCGACGATCCTCTCGATATCGATCGGGATCGGTATCGCCTACTCCGTTCACACCACGGCTCGATTCATCGACGAATACACCGACAGCGACGATACGCTGGACGCGCTGACGACGACGTTGTCGGGGACCGGCGGTGCACTCACCGGCAGCATGCTCACGACCTCGCTTGGAACCGGTGCGCTCGCACTCGCGATCACGCCCGTCCTCGGTGACTTTGGCCTGCTGATGGCGATGAGCGTCTTCTACTCCTTTGTCGGCGCCGTCGTCGCGATGCCGCCGGCGGTCTTCCTCTGGGCCCGGATCGACGACGCGGGCTCGATCCGTGCGTGGCTCTCGACGCGATAGGGTCGTGGGACCACCCACCGAGTGGCTCGTTGACACAGATCGGTCGGCTTTTTAGCCCCCATCTCGAGGTGTCGCTCGTGAGCGAGTACGACACCATCTCGGCCGAGGTCGACCACGAAGAGGAGATTCCGGAGGATCATCCCCGCTACCAGGACCTGCTCACGCGCCACCGGATCGAAAACGGCGTCGAGAAAGGGATCACCCACCTTCAGGGAATGCACGCCGAGGGCCGGGGCAGCGCCTTCGACTATCTGCTTGGCGAGGAGACGATTCCGAGCGCCGACGAGGCCGAACGCGCCGCCGCCGCCCACCTGTTGCTCGCGGACCACCCCGTCCTCTCGATCAACGGCAACGTCGCCGCGCTCGTCCCTGGCGAGATGGTTGAACTCGCCGACGCCGTCGACGCCGACCTCGAGATCAACCTCTTCAACCGAACGCCCGAACGCATGCAGGCTATCGCCGACCACCTGCGCGACCACGGCGCCACGGCGGTCAAAGGCCTCGAGGCCGACGCCCGCATCCCGAACCTCGATCACAAACGCGCGAAAGTCGACGCCGACGGGATCTACGAGGCAGATGTCGTCGTCGTCCCCCTCGAGGACGGCGACCGCGCCGAAGCCCTCGAGGAGATGGGCAAGACCGAAATCGTGATCGACCTCAACCCGCTCTCGCGCTCACCACAGGTCGCCGAGGTGCCGGTCGTCGACAACATCATCCGCGCCGTCCCGAATATCACTGAACACGCCCGCGACCTCGCAGACGCCGAGACGGACGAGCTTCAGTCGGTCGTCGAGCAATTCGATCGGGAGGAAGCGCTCGAGGCGGCCGAGAAACGGATTCGAGACGGACTCTAACACAGTAACCCGTCTCACTCGTTGCCATCGTACGGTTCGACCAGCGTCAGGAGATCTCGTTCGAGTTCACCGCCAACAAACTGAATCTGACCCGTTTCAGTCTCATAGTCGATTATCCGAGCTTCCTCCAGTTTTGGAAGGTGCGTATGACGAAGCGCGATCCGAACTCGTTGTCGGTGTTCGTCTGATTCCCGCTTGGCGTCTTCGTCTCGAACCCGGTCTGCAACGTGATCTACGAGTACATCGTATTCCAGTGTCTCCTCGAAGGAGGTGTTCAACGCGTTGAGGATGGCGCGTCGGTGTTCGTCCGCTACTGCCGACAGAATCGTATCAGACGAGATCGGTTTCTCACGCCCCGAAGAACCAGAATCGTTATTAATTGACTGGATATCACGCGTCCCCAGCTTTCGACTCTCATCCATACTCACCTAGCGTTGGCCCAACTGCCTGGCTCTGTTCCATGGTGCATAATGGAAACAGTCAGTCGACGTGGGCCGCTGACTCGGGCGTAAGAAGTGCGTACCTCCCGAACGTACCAATCGCACGACGCAGTCGCTCCGTCACTGCCTGATCGGAAATCCCGATCTCGTCAGCTACCTCTGCGGTCGTACAGCCTCGTGGTATGTCGTAGTATCCCATTCGGACGGCAAGCGTGAGTGCTTCTCGTTGGGGCTCACTCAAGCCGTACCACGGACCGGCCTCGGGGTCCGTTGGATTGTATATACGGGTCATCTTCAGGGAAATGTGGGCGTCCTCACAACAGTCCTGGCACTGACTCAATGCCTCGCGGTCTACAAATCGCATCTCGAAATTCCATCCTTCCGGTGATCCAGTCGCACTTAGTATTTGCCCCTCGTGTTCCAAGATACACTGAAAAAGGTGGTCCTGGCTCGCATCCCAGTCGAGTCTGAACAGCGTCCGGTCCTCGAACACGTCCACTTCCGTGACGCTGTTGACCGTTGGATAGCGTTCGACGGTCTCGAGAAAGCCGTTCTCGACCGGTTCGTAGACCCAGAAGAGCGGCACGGTAGCGTCCCCACTCGGGACGAGCGTTTCGAGTTCGATCGCCGACGCTTGCCCGAGACTGAGAATTTGTCCGAGTTCAAAATCATCGGCCGGGATGCGAATCTCCGTTATCACACTCATGCTCGCTTGTGCGACTAGATTGCCCGGCCGTACAAAAGGAGATGACATGGTGTACCATGGCCACCCAGCTACCAAACGGACTCCTCGCTCGCACCAGACAGTATCCCGGCCAGCAACGGTGCGTTAGCTCGTCCGGAAGCCATGATACACCACCCATGCTGGTTATCCGCCTGCTAGACGAACCATTACTCATGGCGACTGTGATGGAGTTTACGAGTCCTGTAGCGGAATTTCCGCTGGGGAGTGTGTTCGAGAACTTGCCGGGGGTGACGGTCGAACTCGAGCGACTCATCCCACACGAGACGCTGATCATCCCGTACTTCTGGGTCCGCGATGCGGAAACGGAGGACATCGAAGCTGCGTTCGACCAGCACGCCGGCGTGAGCAACATCCGAGTGGTCGATAGCGTCGAACACGAGTATCTCATGCGTGCCGAGTGGGAGCAAGCGTATTTCGGTATTTTGAGTGCGCTTGCCGAGGCCAACGTCGTCGTGCTCTCTGGAATTGGGACGAAAGAGGGGTGGAAATTCGAGGTACGCGGCGAGAGCCAGGCGGCAATCGCCGAGTTTCGAGAGCACTGCCAGGAAAACGACATTCCGATAGCGATCACCGCCGTCCACGCAATGCTTCCGATCCAGGGGGAGGGCTACGAGTTGACCGAGACCCAACGCGAGGCGCTGATAGTGGCCTACGAACGGGGCTACTTCGACACCCCACGCGAGGTGTCGCTCGAGGAGATCGCCGACGAGCTCGACATTACCCAGCAATCACTCTCGTCACGCCTTCGACGCGGCCATCGACGGCTCATTGGAGCGACGCTCGGTAGTTCGGTGTGATCGTTCGGATGGTTCCCTATATTAACCCTCTGTATAATCAGTGCCCGTATTGAACCGACTCAGATGCCTATAATCGGGCAAGATGGATGCAACGGTATCGAGCATATACGAAAGGGGTGCGAGAAGATGACTTCTGAGGAGACCTCGCTTACGTCGAAGGAGGAATTGAACGGGGCGCTGAAAGCCCTCCTTCGCAGGGCCTACGAGAGTGGTATCGATGTGGAAGGGGGATTCGAATGTCGGAATGGGGCCGAACACCCTGATTGGGACGTAATCGTCACGGAAGTCGAAAAGAACGACCATTCGGAGTGACCGACGACGAGGAGTAACCGGTCGTCGCAGATAACGGGTTCGTGGGAAACGCTTGATCGAACTGTCCGATCCATCTCCGGGCGTGGTTCTGGATACGGAACTCGCGCTACTCTACTGCTATCGAAACCCACGCTACCGTCGTGGCGAACTGGTGGCGTCGACATGCAGCGGCCACGATAGACCTGAAACAGCCGGTAGAAGGGTTACAACCCTCGACCGTGGACGTGACACGTAGATGAAAAAATCGCCCGGTTCCGACGATGGGGACGCCATCGCTCGACAGCAACTCGATAGCAGCCGAGACGCCCCAGCGACCCAGATCGTCGAGACGATCGCGACCCTCGAGGGGACGGATGCAGTTACCCTCCCGCCGGTGTACGACTGTATCGACGGGATCATCGCCGATATCCTCTCGTCACCGCCGTCCCCCGAGGCCGATGCGACGTTCGCGTTCACCTACCAGGGATATCGCATCCACGTCGACCAGGAGGGAACGGTCGTGATCCATCGGGGGTCGACAGCGCCGCCCTGACAACGAGGGCAGACAGCATCCGCCGGTAGCGTCTGGCCCAGACGGCACATCTCGAGGCCAACGATTATTTCCCCGGCCTTCGAACCGACGGGTAATGCCATCGCTCGAGCCACCGTGTCTGCGATCGGAACACGCCTCGAAGGGCGCGGCGAAGGGTGCGAAAGTCGGCGGCAAGGTCGGCGGCGTCGCCGGGCCGGCAGGAGGTGCTGTCGGGGCCGGCGTCGGCGCGGCCTCGGGTTACCTCGCGGGGACCGCACGCGATCGAGTCGGATCCGTACTGAAGCCGTTTTGATCGGTGCCCGTCGCCTGCAGTCGTCGCTCTCGATCTGCGAACTCGAGCGGCCAGCGTCGGCCAGCGCCATCGGTGTCACCCGCTTCGGTCGGTGATACCGCGTCGATAAATGCGTCGCACCCGTAGCCTCTGGCATGACTGTCGGCTCCGAGACCACGCTCTACAACGCCCCGCCGACGGATGTCTCGCAAAATCAGGGCGCCTTTCGAACGCACTTTAACTTCCCCGGACGCCTGGTTCCAGGCCACGACGACCACGGCTACGGCCCGCTGGCGACGGTCGTCGAGTCGTTGCTGGATCCGGACACGCTGATCGCGATGCACCCGCATCGAAACGACGAGATCGTCTCCTGGGTCCCGGCTGGGGTAATGCGTCACGACGATCGCGAGGGCAACGAACTGGTCACCGACCGCGAGCACCTGCTGGTGATGAACGCGGGCAGGGGCTTCTGGCACGAGGAACGGACGCTCGCGGACGATCCACCGCTGCGGATGCTTCAGATCTTCGTCCGTCCGCACAGTCTCGACCTCGAGCCCCGGATTCAACACGGTCCGATTGCGGACCCCGTCGACGACGAGTGGCGACACGTCTTCGGCCCCGACGGATCCGACGCGCCCTTTACCGTCCGCAACGCGGTCGACTGTTTCGACGCGCGTCTCGAGGCCGACTCGAGCGTCGACCTCCCCGATATCGACGGCCGGGACACGTATTTCTACGTCTTCGAGGGGGCACTCGAGGCCGAGGGAACCCGCTTCGACGAGCGCGAGAGCGGACTCGCCGTCGGCGACGGTATGGTAACGGTCACCGCCCGCGAAGCGACGATCGCCGTCGCGTTCTGTATCGACCCCGACGCGCCGGTTACGCGCCAGGGAACGATCGGACGGTAGTTCGCGATCGGTTGGGACTCCGCGCGGATCGCCGTCGCTCCACGTGGGATGTAGGTATGTGGGTGGGTAGGACACTGTCAGGCGGCCATCGGTGGGAAGTCATAAATCCGTCCGCTGATTCGGGTAAGCCAACGATGGATACCTACGACCTGATCACGCGCAACGCCGCAGAGGTCGTCACCGACGAGGAGGTTCGCGAACTCGCCGCCGATCCAGCGGGCAAGCGCGCCTACGTCGGCTACGAACCCTCCGGCGTGCTCCACCTCGGGCACCTGCTGACGGCCAACAAGCTGATCGACTTACAGGAAGCCGGCATGGAGATCGTCGTCCTGCTCGCGGATGTCCACGCTTACCTCAACGGGAAGGGGACCTTCGAGGAGATCCGCGACACCGCCGAGCAGATGCAAGCCCAGTTCGTCGCCTACGGCCTCGAGGCGGACCAGACCGAGTTCGTCTACGGCTCGGCGTTCCAGCTCGAAGATGACTACACGCTGGATCTCCACGAACTCGAGCTCTCGACGACGATGAACCGCGCCCAGCGTGCGATGGCCGAGATCGCCGGCGACGAGACGGCGAAAGTCAGCCATCTCGTCTACCCGCTGATGCAGAGTCTGGACATCGAGTACCTCGATCTCGATCTGGCCGTCGGCGGCTTAGACCAGCGCAAGGTCCACATGCTCCACCGGGAGGAGCTCCCGGATCTGGGCTACGAGGCCCGACCGTGTCTTCATACGCCGATCGTCGCGGACCTCACCAGCGGCGAGGGGAAGATGTCCTCGAGCGAGGGCGTCACGATCTCGATGGAGGATTCGACCGAGCAACTCGAGGAAAAGGTCAACTCGGCCTTTTGCCCACCGACGCGCGAGCCGGAGGGCGACCTCGAGAACCCGGTCCTCGAACTGTTCGAGTACCACGTTTTCCCGCGGTTCGACGAGGTCGTCGTCGAGCGTCCGGAGAAGTACGGCGGCGACCTGAGCTACGAGAGCTACGAGACGCTGGCTGCAGACCTCGAGTCCGGCGAGCTCCACCCCGCGGACGCGAAGGGGACGCTCGCCACCTATCTCGACGAGCTGATCGCGCCCGGGCGCAAGAAGCTGCGCGAAATTCGTGGATAACGCCGGCGACTCGACGGTCTCGGGTCGTCTCGGTGTGCTCGAGATCGTCGAGTCGACGGCCGCTTTTCTCGATGGCGTCGGCGTCGTCGAACGACCGCTGCTCGTGGCCATCGCCGTGACGGATCGAAACCTATTATAGGTCGGTCGTCGTTTCGATTGATCAACATGTTCGTTGTCGGACGGAGTCCGTCATGACGCTCTGGCCAGCACTCGTCGACGTCGGCACGCTCATCGAGGAGACGACCGGGTTCGGCGGCTACCTGCTGGTGTTCGTGTTCGCGATGATACCGGCGATCGAACCGTTCGTCGTGATCCCGGTCGCGATCGGGCTCGGGCTCGATCCGATCCTCACGGGGATCGCCGCGTTCGCCGGCAGCGTGACGGCGGTCGTCGCGATCGTCCTCGCTCACCAGCGCGTGGCCGCGTGGTGGCAACGGAGAACCGGATCGGAGCCGGCCGACTCGAGCGACCGGTACGGTCGAGCGCAGCGAGTCTGGAAGCGCTACGGACTGCCCGGGCTCGCCGTCGCGGGGCCGATTCTCGCGGGGATCCACCTCACCGCGCTCCTGGCGACGGTCGCCGGAACGAACGACCGCGTGACGGTCGCGTGGCTCACCGCCGGACTCGCGCTCTGGACGGTCGGCCTCGTCGCCGCGACCGTCGGTGGCCTCTCGCTTCTCGGCGTGCCGTAGGTCGTCCGATCGAAAATACCGGTTAGAATTCGACCGCACCGATTGCCGTTTCCTCTCCGCAGCGAGGACACTCGAAGGACGTCCTGTAATCGTCGCACGGTTCGTGTACCTCCCGACCGCACGTCTCACAGCGCGTGAGCTCCGACGCCTCGATTTCGCGTTGACAGGTCGTACAGCGTCGCCCCAGTTTCATGGTTGGTTGTAGCGTATCACACGCCCTAGTCGTTGCTCCGTGAACGATCATCAAAAGCGTACGCATTGGCCAGTGAACCGAACGGTCACGGGCGGCTGCAGCGATACGCGACGACTCGTCTCGCGACGGACCCTGCCGATTCAAGTGCCAGCACGCCCCTCTCGAGGACATGAACGAGACGCGACGCGCCATCCTCGAGGCCCTCGCCGACGGCCCGGTCTCGGGTCCCGACCTCGCCGCAGAACTCGACGTCTCTCGTGCGGCGATCTGGAAACACGTCGACGAACTCCGCGACTCGGGGTTCGAGATCGAGAGCGGCCCGACGGGTTACGAACTCACCGAGATCACAGCCTACACCGGATCGACGGTCGAGTACGGCCTCGAGGTACCGTTCTCGATCGAGTACCACGACTCGATCGGGAGCACCAACGAGCGCGCACGCGAGTTGGCAACCGACGGCGCGACCGATGTCGCCGTCCTCGCGGACGAACAGACTGGCGGGCACGGCCGCCTGGAGCGCCCTTGGAGCGCACCCTCGGGCGGGATCTGGGTGAGCATCGTCTGTCGGCCGTCGATCGCCCCCGCTCGAGCGCCGTTGTACACGCTCGCGGGGGCGGTGGCGACGACCCGGGTCGCTCGCGAGGCCGGCGTCGACGCCCACATCAAGTGGCCGAACGACGTCGTGGTTCCCGTCGGCGAGGCGGGCGACTACCGAAAGCTCACGGGCATTCTGACCGAGATGGAAGGCGAAACCGATCGCGTCGACTGGATTATCCCCGGGATCGGCGTCAACGCAAACATCGACGCCGACGCGTTGCCGCCCGAGGCGACCTCGATCCGCGAGGAAGCCGGCGACGTCGACCGGCGACGGTTCGTCCAACGGCTGCTCGAGGCGTTCGATGCGCTGCGGACGGATCTCGAGGCTATCGTCCCCGCCTGGCGCGAGCACGCACTGACGCTCGGCCAGCGCGTGCGGGTCGAACGCCCCGCCGGCGAGATCGTCGGCGACGCCGTCGAGGTTACTCCCACGGGTGCTCTCGTGGTCGAAACCGAGGACGGACGCGAGACCGTCTCTGCCGGCGACTGTGAACACCTTCGACCGGTGTGAGACGCTCTCTCGGATTCGGTATCGGTGAGTGCTCGACCGGGGCAGCGCTCACCGGTAACACGTTACACCGACCGGTCTGGGTGTGGCCCATCGCGTACAGCGGATCGATACCATGAACTATCCGGCGGGTGGCTAGTCGGGTATGCCGATCGAAGACCGCGAAAACGCCTCGCTAATCACGCACGCGTTAGCCAAGGATACGCTCTCGAGGCTACGTGATGTCGAAACGGAACAGGTGAGTTTTCGCAAGGGACTCGTCAAACTCGGCCGCATCTGTGGCTACGAGATTATCGACGGGCGGATGGAAACCGAGTACGTCGAGATCGAGACGCCCCTCGAGCCGACGATGGGCGAGCGGGTTCGCGGACTCGACGACGTCGTTATCATCAACGTCCTGCGCGCGGCGACGCCGTTCGTCGAGGGCCTGTTGAAGGCGTTCCCGCGTGCGCGCCAGGGTGTAATCAGCGCGAGCCGGGACGAAGAAGCCGGCCGCGACGGCGACGGCTCGTTCCCGATCACCGTCGATTACGTGAAACTGCCCGAGATCACCGAAGACGATACGGTGATCGTCGCCGATCCGATGCTCGCGACGGGGAGTACGATGTGTACGGTCCTCGAGCACGTCACCGAGAATTCGGTGGAGCCGGAGAACCTGATCGTC
This sequence comes from Salinadaptatus halalkaliphilus, assembly GCF_006543045.1. Taxonomy (GTDB): domain Archaea; phylum Halobacteriota; class Halobacteria; order Halobacteriales; family Natrialbaceae; genus Salinadaptatus; species Salinadaptatus halalkaliphilus. The sequence continues at coordinate 272,812 of NZ_RBZW01000021.1, forward strand.
CTCTCGGCGGTCTCGGCACCCGACGGCCTGTTGCGCGTCGGACGGGACGTCCCGGAGGCGGACCTCCTCACCGTCTCGATCGACGACAAACTCGACGACGACGGCTTCATCGTCCCCGGGCTGGGCGACGCCGGCGATCGGGCGTTTCGTACGACCTGATACGGTCTGTTGTGTCGATGTCCCGGCGAACCCACGAGCCGACCGTGGTTTCACTGTACTGAGAACTGATACGTATGCGCGCCGTCACGGGTGTCGCATGCGGTTTCTCGCGCCCGCTCGAGTACGCGTGTCGTCACTCGCCAGTAATGCTGGCGATCGGATCCTCACCTTGCCATCGCGCGTAGCCGTAGGCGGCGACCAGCAGGATCGCTCCGAGCACGAGGAAGGCGGTCGTTCTGGCGAGGGCGTCGAGATCCTGCGTGTCGAACAGGAACACCTTCGCGGTTACGAGCGCGAGGACGGCGACGCCTTGCAGTCGGAGTCCGCGAACGTCGGCGGTCAGCCCGGCGCCGACGAGGGCGAGACCAAACACCGCCCAGGCGACGGAGATGCCGGCGCCTGACAGCTCGAGTCCAAGCAAGACGACTGCGAGCCCGGTGGCGGCGACGGCGTACGGGCCGGCGACCGGGATCGCTCGATCGATCGCCGGGACGGTCCGCCCCTCGCGTCGGAACCACAAGGCGAGCCCGTAGAAGACGCCGATTGCCAGCGCGAACGCGGCGGCTCGACCCGTCGCGCTCGCTAGCGGTGCCGCGAGGTTGACGGCCGGGAGCTCGCTCGCGTCGACGACCAGGAGTTTGGTCGTGATCCCGACGGCGACGAAGTGACTGCCGGTCTGGATCGCGTCAGCGTTGCGGAGTGTTGCGACGGCCACGCCCCCACAGACGATCGCGACCAGCCCGACCGTCGCCCAGAACGTCCCGAACGCGAGCACCGCGGCGACACCCAACAGGACGACCGCGAACGAACCGGCCGCCTCGTCACGTCGAACCGGCCGACGGGCTGTCGTCGCGTAGACGCCGACCAGGGCGAGTGCGACGGCCCCGACCGCGACACCCTCGACGGGCAGGTCCGCGAGCCAGTCTCGGAGGGCCCCCTCGAGTAACGTGGCGGCGAGGCCGGCGTTGCAGACGGTCAGCGATCCGAGCCAGAGCCGAGACCAGCGGCTGCTGTGTTCGACCGCGTCGCTGCTGATGTCCCGATCACTCGAGCGGCGGACGTACCCGCCGGCGAGGTAGAGACCGAACGCGACGGCGGTGACGGCGGCGAGCAGCGATGGAGTGGGCTCGTCGATGATCCACCACGCGAAGAGGAGGACGTATGTCGGGCCGACGCTGGCGACGACGGCGCGGTGCCACGGTCGGATCGTCGCGATGGCGACGAGGCCGGCCGAAAGGAAGAGGACGTACGCAGGCGTCAGCAGCGAGGTCCCGGCCTCGAGCGAGAGAAACGCCGTCACGTAGCCGAAGGAAAACGCCGCGCTGGCGACGAGGGGCGCCCGATCGTGGACCGACACGAGCGCGGTGGCGGCGACCAGCACCGTCAATCCCGCCAGCGTGGCCCACAGCGGCGTTCCGATGGCCTCCCGGTAACTCTCGAAGCCGTAGGCCGCGTAGATGCTGAAGTACGCGATCGCCAGCCCCGCACCGGCTGCGATGCGGCCCCAGCGGACGTACCCTTGTCGCTCGGCGACGAACCGACCGCTGCCAAGCAGCGCGAGTCCGCCGGCGGTGCCAACGGCGACGCGCCCGAGGTGGCCGAGCAGGCCGGCCTCGATAGCCAGCTGGATGAAGAGTACGACGCCGACGACCAGCGCCAGCCCGCCGACCAGTCCGAGCCACTTGATGCCGAGCGTGCGTTCCCAGTCGCGCTCGAGGACGCTCGAGTGCTCCCCACTCCCCGTCGCATCGTCGGCGACCGTCCCCTCACTCGGGTTGGTGCCATCGGCGTCCGTCTCGGTCTCGGCTGACTGATCGGTTTCGTCGATGTCTCTCTCGAGCGACTCGTTCGATTTGGTGGCTGTCGTCTCGTCACCGCGCTCGATCGTCGCTTCCAGGTCGGCGACGCGACGCCGGAGGGTGTCGACCTCCGTCCGGAGCCGCTGTACCTCCGCCGAGAGGTCGTCGTCGCTCATACTGACCAATCATGTCGAATCGTGAAAAATCTATTGTGCTGACACGTATTGGTCCCCAGCAACGCGTTCGCCGGACAGCGCTGGATGACCGCGGTCGCGAAGAGATCGCTCCCGGCGACGAACGCGAGCGTGCCGATAGTCCGGTCACGGTTGCGGTAACCATATGTGGTCGGTAGTATGCGTGAATGGCAAACTACTGCATCAATGTGGATGATTATACTATTATTCGACCAGCACGTTTATATTCTCAAGGTGACAACTGTGGTTAGATGGTTAATTCTACCCCACCGGACGGTTTCGACCATCTGTACAGCGATGTCGTCCGGGAGACGATGGACGGCTCCGTGTACGGGTCGTGGCGCTCGATTCGGGACGCCGACGCCGTCTCGTTGAGCTTTGGATTCCCTTACCCGGGCTCGTTTCCGAATCAAGAGCTGCTTTCGGCAGCGGAGGAGCTGTTTGAAGCCGAAGCCGACTGTGCGCTCCAGTATAGCGGCGGCGAATACGCGGCCGGCCTCCCCAAAATAATTGCCGACCAAGCGCGGGACCGAGGTATCGACTGTGCGACCTCGGAGATACACCTCACGAACGGCGCAACGAACGCGATCGATACGGTGTGTCAGACGTTTCTCGACTCCGGTGACACGGTGTTCGTCGAGTCCCCCACGTTCATGGGCGCGCTACGTCTGTTCCGCAATTACGATGTCGATATCAGCGGCTTCGATGTAGACGAAGACGGCATCGTCGTCGACGCGGTCGCCGATGAACTCGCAAAACGACAGGCAGCCGGCGAGACGCTTCCAACACTTCTGTACACGATTCCGAACTTCCACAATCCGACGGGTGTCACCAGTTCCGCCGACCGCCGTGAGCGGTTGCTGGAACTCGCGGAGACGTACGATTTCATGATCCTCGAGGACGACCCGTACGGCCAGCTCCGGTATGAGGGTACTGAACCGCCCCCGATCAAGGCGCTCGACGAGACCGGACGAACAATTCACGTCAATACCTTCTCGAAGACCATCGCTCCGGGCGTCCGGACGGGGTGGGCGATAGCGGAGGCGCCGATCATCGAGCAGTTCGACCGGATCAACGCCGGAGGCGAGCCCAGCTTCACCCGAGGCCTCATCACGAGCTACGCCGCGAACGGCCGGCTCGACCAAGCGATCGACGACCTGTGTGCCGGCTACCGTGAGCGGCGAGATCAAATGGTCGAAAGTCTCGAAACGCGGATGCCGCCGGGAACGACCTGGAACGAACCTGCCGGTGGGTTCTTTATGTGGGTCGAGTTGCCGGAGGGAATCGACGCTGCGGAGTTGCTGCCCGACGCCATCGACGCCGGTGTGACGTATCTACCCGGCTCGTTCTTTTATCACGAGGCGGGCGGGGAGCGACACGTCCGATTGTCGTTCAGTCACGCCTCGCCGTCGGCGATCGACGAGGGAATCAAAGCGCTGACTGACGCAGTGCGGACTGAGATCTCGGCCGCTGAGGCCGACGACTGATCTACCAGGACGCGTTTGGTTTCCGCCTGTTTCGCCCCACTCGAGCCATACCCTCATCGTCGGTCATACGGATTGTTGTAGCGTTTTACCGGTGATCACCGACCCGTCCGGGTGATCACCGGTAAAGAACTACAACGGTCCGTATCAAAGCAGTGCCGTCGCAGCCAGAACGATCGCCACGCCGAAAACCGGGAGGTCACGTCGCGACAGCGACAGCGCCGGCAGCGTCGGATTCCACGAGAAACAGCGGGCCTGCATGGCGAGTGTCAGCCGATCGGCCCGGTCGAACGCCCGCGAGAGCGACAGCGTCGCGATCGTCGTCGTCCGCTCGATAGCGTCCCGTTCGGTGCCCAGCCGCGCCGCGATGGCCTCTCGAATCGTCCGGAGGTCCGCCCGGAGAACGGGCAGAAACCGGAAAACGAGTGCGACGCCGATGGCGAGCACCTGGCCGGGCTTGCCGGGTATCGTCCGCTGGATCGCGGCTCGAGACGCTCGAACCGGGGTCGTGCGCACGTAGGCGGCGCTGACGAGCAGGATGAGCAGGACGCGGTAGCTCGCCTGCGCCGAGGTCACGCCGTCCGAGACGTCGATCCAGGGCGTCCCGAACGTCGCCGCGGCCACGAGCGGTGCGACCGCGAGCAAGACGAGCGCGAACCGATAGGCGTACAGCGTCCGTAGCGGCGGGACGCGAGCGACCGCGAGGACGAGAGCCGTCACGACGGTGAGCGCGCCCAGTGCCGGTAGCGTGGTGTGTGCGAGCGCGGTCGCCGCGAAGCCGATCTGGAACGCGAGCTTCGAGCGCGGATCGAGCCGGTGGGCGAGCGTCGTGCCCGGTTCGTAGGTGAGCATGGTCGACGTGACGAGTTAGGTGGGTCCTCGAGAGGCCTGCGTGTGCCTCGAGCGGTCGGGGACGCGAACGGCCACGTCCGCGAGGTGCTCGCGTGCATCCTGTGGGGTGTCGTCGACGACGATTTCGCCATCGCGCATGGCGACGACGCGGTCGGCGAGCCCGAAGACATCCCGGAGGTTGTGGGTCGCCAGGACGACGCCCGTTCCGTCGGCGGCCAGCGACTCGAGGCGCTCGAGGACCGAGCGACGGGCGGGATCGTCCAGTCCAGTAAAGGGTTCGTCGAGGACGAGGTGTGAGGGATCCATCGCGAGCGCGCCGGCGATGGCGATGCGGGCCTGCTCGCCGCCCGAGAGCGTCTCGATGCGCTCGCGTTCGCGGCCGGCCATGTTGACCGCCTCGAGCGCGTCGGCGACGCGGCGGTCGATTACCTCGCGCTCGAGGCCGAGATTTTCGGGGCCGAACGCGACGTCGGCGCCGATGGTCGCGGCGACGAACTGGTCTCGTGGGTGTTGAAACACCATCCCGATGCGCGATCGGGCCGCGAGCAGGTCGTCGTCGACGGGCGTCCCGTCCACGAGAACGGTTCCCGAATCGGGGGTGAGAAGGCCGTTGCAGTGGCGCAACAGGGTCGTCTTCCCGCTGCCGTTGGCCCCCGCCAGCAGGACGAACTCGTCGTCCGCGATCGACAGCGACAGCGACTCGAGGACCGCGACGTCGTCGAACGCCGTCGAGACGGACCGAAACTCGATCACGACTGGAGCGGACGAATCCGACCGCTCTTGACGATGGCGATCGCCGCCGCGATCTTGAGGAGTTCACCGGGGACAAAGGGCGCCGCGAAGGTGAGCGTCGCCTCCCAGAGCTCGAGCTCGAGCAGCCAGGCCGCGTAGCCGGTTCCCATCGCGTAGATGACGAGCGTCGCCCCGAGGAGAACGCTAACGAGCAGGGGTATCGGCGTCTCGGCTGGGTCCCGCAGCTCCGTGCCCCGATGGACGAGCAGCCCGACCAGTCCGGCAGCGATCGGATACGACCAGAGATAGCCCGCCGTCGTGCCGACGAGGACGCCGATACCGCCGGTCATCCCGGAAAACACCGGGAGCCCGATCGCGCCGGCGGCGAGATACAACAGGATCGAGATCGGCCCCCACACTGGCCCTAACAGGAGGCCGGCGAGGAAGACGAAAAGCACCTGCAAGGTGATCGGGGCCGGCGAGAGCGGAATCGGTATCGAAATCGGTGCGACAGCACCAAGTAGCGTTGCGAGCAACGCGGCGCGAGCGATTTGGCCGACGACGGCGTCGTCGACGAGTTCGGCGGACGATCGTTCGGTTTCCATACCCACCTTCGTTCGTAAACCGGGATCAAAACTTCGGTTTCCGAGATGGTCGAGCCGACGCTCGAGGACCGTTCGAAAGGCGTCGTTCCTGTCAACGCTGATCGAACTCGCGGACGAATCCAGGGTGAAATCGGGACGCACTCGAGGGCAGGCCTGGCGCTCTCTCGAGCCGTCCCGTCGGTGCCCCATCGGGGGTAATGGTGGATTGTATCCGTTTTGCAACCGAAACGACCGGCGTGTTTATCCAGTCGTTCGCGCTGGTGAGGGAGAACGTATGTCAGCGCGAGCAGCGACGTGGTGGGAGCGAGTTGTACAGTCAGCGACGAGCGAACGGCGAGTGACGATGCGGCGACGCCCGTCGGCCTGGGGTTCGCCAACGGCGGTGCTCGAGCGGGGCCGCCGATGAATCGTGAACTCGTCGTCGTACTCGCCCTCGTCATGGCGACCAGTGCAGTCGCGCTCCCGATGCTCGGTGGGGGGATCGCCGCGGCGACCACTGACGCTGAGCCGGACGGCCAGTCGTCGATCGACAGTGGGTCCGCCCTCGAGTCGGCCGACACGACGATCGCGGCTTCGGCTGTCGACACAATCCAGGCGGTCGACGGTACACAGGACGATGCGGATGCCGTCGAAGCGGGCGTCGACGACGGCATCGATCTGTTACAGTCCCAGGGTATCGAGGTGAGTCAGGCACAGCGAACCGCCGCCCTCGAGACCGCCGAGGCGGCTGCGGCCCAGCACCAGGAGGCGTCGGCCGAACAAGTGCAGGCGGCGACCGCCGGTGCAGTGGCCGGCACGCTCGTTCAGGAACAGCGCATCGAGGTCGACCAGGTCCAGGTCGCCGTCGGCGGCGCGACCGAGGGCGCACTCGCCCAGCACCAGCAGGCCAACGCGACCCAGTTGCAGGCGGCCGCCTGGGGTGGCACCCACGGGGCCGTAGCCCAGTCCCAGCGCGTCGACCTCGAACAACTACAGGTCGCAGCCTACGGTGCCACGGCGGGCGCCGCGAGCGAGGCCGGCGAGCGCGAGATCGGCCACGTGCCGACGATTCAGGAGGCTACACAGGGTGGGGCCTACGGCGTCCTCGAGCAGTACCAGACGCTCACGGCCGAACAGCGCCAGCAGGTCACGCTCGAGCACGTCCAGTTCGCCGCCACCGGAGCGTCGGCGGGCGCCCTCGAGGGGACGACCGAGGCGGCCCTCGAGACCGAGCAGGACGTTGCCGTCGAGCAGTACCAGCACGCCGATATCAAGCAAGTACAGAAGGCCGCCGCGGGTGCGGCAGCGGGCGCGATCGACCAGCGCCAGACGGTGACGGTCGAGCAGACCCAGGCCGCCGCTCGCGGTGCTGGTTCAGGGCCGCTGAAGACGGTCCAGGCGACTGACCTCGAACAGATTCAGCGCATCTCGATTACGCAGATCCAGGCGGCATCCTTCGGCGCGGCGAAGGGATCGATCGAGCAACACCAGGCGGCGACCGTCGAGCAGATCCAGGCCGCCGCCGACGGGGCCGCCCACGGCGCGCTCGTTCAGGAGCAGACGGTCTCGGTGACCCAGATCCAGCACGCGGCGACCGGCGCCGCGACGGGTGCACTCGAGACGGCGGTCCAGGAACAGATCGTCGACGTCGAACAGATCCAGGCCGCCGCCAGCGGTGCGAGCGAGGGCGCGGTGATCCAGCGACAGGTCGTCGATGTCTCGCAGGTCCAGTCGCTGGCCAGTGGTGGCGGTAGCGGTGCGCTCGTCCAGCATCAGGAAGCCACCGTCGAGCAGATTCAAAGTGCTGCGAAGGGGGCGTCCCAGGAGACCGCGCGGGCGGTCCAGTACCAGCGCATTAGCGTCACGCAGCTCCAGACGCTCACCCAGGAGACGGCCGCCGACGCGACCGCGTACGCGGTGAGCGAGGGGTTTGACGACGAGACACAACTCGTCCAGTTCATCGAGATCGACGTCGTTCAGAAGCTCGAGACGATCGACGAACTCGAGGGGACAGCCTCGATTTCGATCGTCGACCAGGAGTCCGACGGCGAGACCGTGATCGTCGGTTCGGTCGAGCTCTCGGCGGGTGGCTTCGTGGCCATCTACGACGGGGTCGCGGCCGACGTCGACCCCGACGACGTGACCGGCGTCTCGGACTATCTCGAAGCAGGCGAGTACGACGACCTCGAGATCACACTCGAGGACGCACTCGAGGAGAGCCAGCCCGTTGTCGCCGTGGTCCACCACGATACGACCGAGGACCAGACGTTCCAGTACGTCGAGAGCGGCGGCGTCGAGGACGAGCCCTACGTCACCGACGGCGGCGGGCCGGTGCTCGACGGGGCGTTCGTCACGATCGAGGACGAACCCGACGAGCCGACCGCGACGCTGACCGTCACCGATCAGGCGGGCGACGGCGAGTCGCTCGTCGTCGACGACGCCAGCGCGCCAGTCGACTACGGACTCATCGTCAGTGACGAGGATGGTGCCCAACTGGGCGAGAGCATTCCGTTCAACGCGACCGAGACCGTCGAGAACGAGTCGATCGGCCTCGACCCCGCACTCGAGGACGACGCGACGCTCGAGGTGGCAGTCGTCGACGCGGCCGACGAGGATCCGATCGAGAGTGAGACGATCGAGTACACGCTCGAGGACAAGCCGCCCGCCTTCGAGGCCGAGTTCCCGACCTGCCAGCGCGGGGAGATCACGGGCTCGTTCGAGGACGGCGATTCCGTCATCGTCGCCACCGGCTTCTACGAGGCAAGTGGCTTCGGCAACACGCTCGGCGAGTACGGCATCACCGTCGGCGACGATGTCGAGGCGCCGCTCGAGGGGACGATCGTCTTCGAGGTCGGCGAGGAGTTCGCCGTCACCGAGACCGACGAGGGTGGGTTCATCGAGGTGCCGCCGGGCGAGTTCGGCGCGGCGATCACCGGCATCGCCTCGCCCGACGCGATTCCGGGTTCGATCGATCACCCGAATCCCGATGCAAGCGACTGCCTCGAGGACGTTCGACCCGGGCTCCCGACCCTCGAGGTCGTCGACGCGACGCCGGCCGACGACACAGCCTCTGACGACATCGATACAGAGCCGTCTCCGGACGGGGAGACGATCGACGTCACCTTCGGCTACACGAATCCCAACGAGAGCCCGCTCCCGCTTGGCAGCGAGTTCGTCGAGGGCACGACCGAGGACGAACCGATCGCGGAACTCGAGCCCGAAGAGGGCGAGTTCACCGTCGAGTGGATCCCCGAGAGCGACGAGGAGCAACTCGTCTGGGGGGTCGATATGACTCGATACGACTACGACGAGGACGCCGTCGAACCCGCAGCCACGCCACCGGCTGGCGAGATCCTGCCCGACGAGCCAGCCGAGCCCGCGATCTTCGACGCCGCGATCACGAACGTGACCGACCCGGTCACGCAGGGTGAGCCGATCGACGTCGACGCCGAGATCGAGAACGTCGGGGGCGAGTCGGACACGCAAGCCATCGAGCTCGCGATCGCCGACGAGGTCCGCGACTCGACCGAGGTCACCCTCGAGCCCAACGCCACGGACATCGTCTCACTGAGTGCGAGCATTGACGATCTCGAGCCCGGCGACTACCCGCTGACGGTCTCGAGTGCGAACGAGACGGTCGAGACGACGGTGACGATCGAGCCGGTCGACGAGGCTGGCGAGTTCGTTCTCACCGACCTCTCCGGTCCGCCGACCGGCATCGCCGGCGAGGACGTGACCCTCGTCGCGACGATTACGAACGAGGGCGAGGCCGCGGCGAGCCAGACGGTGACGTACACGGTCGACGACGAGGTGGTTGTCGAGGAGACGGTCGAGCTCGAGCCCGGCCTGTGGACGACCGAGACCTTCAGCGCGGAACTGCCGCCCGGCGAATCGAGCCACACGATCGCGACCGACGACGACGAGGCCTCGCTAACGATTACGGCCCAGGACGTGCCGGGAACGGACGACATCTTCGAGGAGGGGCCGACCGAGGACGGGCCCGAAACGGAACCTGAGGAGGAACCAACCGAGGATGCACCGGCCGAGGACGATACCGAGGAGACACCAACCGAGGACGATACCGAGGAGACGCCCGAGAACGAGTCGGGTGACGACGCTCCCGACGCCGCCGACGGTGACGAGGTCGGAACGGACACCGAAAACGGGCCAGCCACGGCGGCCGACAGCTGATCACGCCGTCTCGAGGGCATCGCTCGCGACGGGGGAACCTCGGCGAAACGGGACTTGGTTAGTGCTGGTGGCCGGTTGCTTCGCCGAACGTGACGCCGAAGCGTTCCTCGAACAGCTCCATGACGCGTTCTTCCTGGGCTTCGAGTTCCTCGTCGCCGCCCTCTCCGTGGTGGACGAGGTGGTGAGCGCGGCTGGCGAACGACAGCAAGACGACGTCGCCGACCGTCTCGGCCGTCGATTGGTCGCCCTCGGCGACGAGATCGACGAGTCCTGCGGGGACCGTGATCTCGTCGGCGGTCTCGTCGTCGGCCTCGATCGAAAGCGTCGTCGTGTCTACGGAATCGGACATACCCTGACGGTCGGGCAGCGTCCGTAAAGATGCTGTGGCTTGCATCGAACCGCCGTCCTGTCCATCTGGGACGAAACGACTCGATCGCCCGCCCCAGCCACGCGATTTCGCCACACCGTTCCCGTTCGTCGGTCAGGGCGCGTCGTCGTCGTCGGGGTTCATCGCCGCCCCGAGTTCGCTGTCGTACTCGTCGCGATTGTCGACCTGGCGAAGCCGCTGTGCAACCGTGTTCTCGAGGTCCTGGCGCAACGCCTCGTCGATGTCGGGGTCGGCAGCGAGCGTTTGGAGGTCCGCCCGCGCTGTCCGCAAGACGGCGATGGCCTCCTCGGTCTCGAGGTCGATCGCACGCTCGAGACTTCGTTCGACGTCCTCGAGTGTGGGCTCGGTCATGGCGATCGCTTCGGTCGCAGGGCGGATCACTGCTCGGCCGTCACGTGTCGGCACGGCCGGGTCGTTGCCTTCCATTCCGGGGGCACATCGTGTCACTCGTGCGTCGAATACGGACTGCTTATGGGCGGAGCGGTCCCACCTTCGGCCGTGGAGCTATCGCTCGTCGATCTCGCACCGATCCCGGAGGGTGGTACAGCGACGGCGGCGTTCGAGCAGACGGTCGAACGGGCCCAGCAGGCCGAAGAACTCGGCTACTCGCGGTTTTGGGTCGCCGAGCATCACGACTTTACCGACTCGATCGCGAGCACGTCGCCCGAAGCACTGATCCCCCACGTCGCCGCGAAAACCGACGCCATTCGCGTCGGCTCGGGCACCGTGTTGCTCAACCACTACAGTCCGTACAAGGTTGCGGAAACGTTCAGCGTTCTCGATGCCCTTGCCCCCGGCCGTATCGATCTCGGGGTCGGCCGGGCGACCGGCAATCCGGTCAGCGATCTGGCCCTCCAACGGGATCGAAGCCAGCGCCGTCGCGGCGGTGATCACGCCGACAAGATTCACGAGGTCGCCGCACACATTCACGACGGCTTTCCCGACGACCACCAGTTCGCCGATCTGCAACTGCCCCGGTCAGCCGAGACCGTCCCCGAGATCTGGGTGCTTGGCTCGAGTCCCTCGAGTGCGAAGATCGCCGGCGAGCTGGGGCTACCCTACTGTTTTGCCGCGTTCATCAGGCCCGGCCCCGCCGTGGATGCCTTCGAGACCTATCGCGAGCAGTTCGAACCATCGTCGTTCGGCGCCGGGCCGGACGAGCCTAACGGAATGCTCGCCGTCAACGTCACCTGCGCCGAGACCGACGAGAAAGCCGCGCGGCTGCGCGCGACCACGGAGGCGTCCTCCCGGCTCCTCCGAAGCGGCCGGGTCGAGGACCTGCCGATCCACTCGGTCGAGGAGGCAATCGACGTACTCGGCGCCGTTCCAGACCCGACCCCCGACACGATCGAGCCGGGCGAGTGGCCGCGAGCCATCTCGGGCAGTCCGTCGACGGTGCGGAATCTGCTCGAGCAGCTCACGGCCCAGGTCGGCGTCGACGAGGTCGTGATCCAGAACCAGCTCGCGGAGCACGAAAACACGCTTCGGTCCCACGAGCTGCTGGCCGACGCCGCGGATCTCTCGGCCCGGTGAATCGACGCTCGAGCGCAGCGACCATTATCCTGGCCCGCTACCGTCACGTATGCCCAACCCTGCCGTCGTCGCCCATCGGTGCTACGCAGGCGTCGCCCCGGAGAATACCGTCGGTGCTGCCGTCGCGGCGGCCAATCACGAGGGGACGACGATGCTCGAGATCGACGTCCAGCCGGCGGCCTGCGGGACGCCGGTCGTCATCCACGACGAGCGACTCGAGGGGGCCCGACGTGGTCGCCCGCTGACCGACGCCACGGGCCTCGTCTGGGAGACGCCGCTCGAGGACGTCCAGTCCGCCCACGTTCTCGGTACCGCGGAGACGGTCCCGACGCTCGAGGCGCTGCTCGAGGCGGTACCGGCGACGGTCGGGATCAACGTCGAGTTGAAGAATCCGGGGACGACCGAGCTGCGGGTCGGTGACGCCCTCGACGTTGACGAACGCGGGCGTCGCCAGGCCGTCTGGCAGCCGTTCGTCGAGCGAGTCGTCGCCGACTGTGGGGCCTTCGACGGCGAACTGCTGTTTTCGTCCTTTTGTGAGGGGGCACTCGCGGCGCTTCGCGAAACTGCGCCCGCCTACGCCGCCGCCCCGCTGGTGTGGGACGACCTCGCGGCCGGACTCGAGATCGCCGAGCGCTACGATTGCGAGGCGATCCATCCGCCGAAGAATGCGATCGCCGGCACCGATCTTGCGAGGACCGAGTACGCCGGCCGCTCCGCGACGGAGCCGACGGTCGATGTCCTCGAGCGCGCCCACGACGCCGGCCGAGCGGTCACCGTCTGGACGGTCGAGAGCTGGCTCGAGGCTGCCCAACTCGCCGCGGCGGGCGTCGACGGTATCATCGCGGAGTATCCGGGCCTCGAGGGCTGCGTAGAGTAGGTCGACCTCGGTCACTTCTCGAGGCTGTGGACCGGCCGTTCGGGAGTCGGCTGGGTGAGTTCGAAGCCGACGGCGAGGACGACGACTTGCCAGCCGAGTCCACCGAGGACGAGTATCGCGTTGGCGGCTGTCGGACCGAGGGCTGCTTCGAACCCGACGCCGATGCGAACGACCGAGTCGACGAGGACGACGGCGACCGTCGGCCAGAACGCGAGCGCGGCCCCGCGAACGAACTGGGAGAGACGAAGGTCGAGTCGCTCGAGGCCGTCGTAGAGGGCAAGCCAGCCGGCGACGGCCACACACGCGAGAAGAAAGAGGTTGCCCAGCGCGGGCGGCACGGTGACGAGCAGTGAGGCCACGAGCGCCATCGGTAACCCGATGAGTGGCAGACAGACAAGCGCCAGGATCGCGAACGGACCGCCGCCAGCGGGGTTTGCACGCAGTCGCCGATACCCCCCTCGCTCGAGCCAGATCGTACAGCCGGCAGCGATCGCCAGCACGAGTATCCAGAGCCACAGTTCGGGCACGCCGATATCGACCGGTGATCGACCGATCACCGTCTCGCTCGTTCGGACGACGTTGATCGCCGTCCAGACCAGGACGAGAAACATCCCGACCGCTGCGCCGACTGCTGTCAGTATCGAACCGGCAACGTCGCGGAGCCGCCGAATCGTTCTCGTCACGTGATGGTCACTGCATCCATTCGATCCTCGATGCTGGAAATAAATAAGTGGTGACGATTGTGGTGGCTATTACCATCGGGAACTGCACGTATTACTCCCGGGGCGGCTGACGTTGGGAGAGGTCGTCGGTCGCGGGGCCCTCGAGGACCGTGCCGTCGGGGTCGTACCGCGAGCCGTGACAGGGACAGTCCCAACTGGCCTCGGCGTCGTTCCACTCGAGGAGACAGCCCATGTGCGTACAGACGGCGGAGACGGCGTGGATGTCGTCGTCGGCGTCTCGCGCGCACGCGATCGGCCGGCCGTTCCGGCGAACGATCGTTCCCTCGCCGGGCTCGAGGGGGATTCGGTCCGACTCGAGGAGCGCCCGGGCCCAGTCGGTGGCGAACTGACTCATCGCGTCGGCGTTCTCGGTTAGGGTCGTCCCGAGCGATGTCGTGGGCGTAAATCGCAGTGGATCGAACAGATCGGCTGTGGCCGGCGACTCACCCGTGAGGAGGTCCGCGAGCAGCGTGCCGGCGGCGACGCCGTTGGTCATTCCCCAGCCCCGAAAGCCCGTCGCGACGGAGACGTGCTCGGTCGCCGGGCCGATCGGGCCGACCAGCGGCACCTTATCGGCCGCGACGTAGTCCTGGGTCGACCAGCGGTAGGCGACCGACTCGACGGGAAACCGCTCGCGCGCCCAGCGGTAGAGTCGGCGGTAGCGTTCGGCGGTCGACCCGCCCTGGCCCGTCTTGTGATTTTCGCCGCCGACCAGCAGGAACTCGCCGCCGGCGTCGCGGTGAGTCCGAACCGACCGGTAGTTCTCGCTCGAGCGGTAGTACATCGCCTCGGGCGCTCGCCCGTCGAGACGCAGCGCGAGGACGTAGGACCGTTTCGGGTGCATCCGCGCGAAGTAGCCAGCGCGATCGAGGATCGGAAAGCCGGTTGCGACGACGACTCGTCGGGCGGTTACCGTGGGGCCGTCGGTCCGAACGCGACAGGGCGAGCCGGGATCGATATTCGTTACGCGCGTGCGCTCGGCGACGAGCGCGTCGTCGTCGGCCCGCAGTTCGTCGGTGACCGCGAGCAGGTATTTCCGGGGGTGAAACCAGGCCTGATCCTCGAACTTGACCGCGGCCTGTGCGCGTTCGAACGGGGGGACCGACGTGACGTAACTCGCCTCGAGGCCGGCGGCACGTGCCGCCTCGACCTCGCGGCGGATTTCGTCGGGTTCGTTGCTGTAGAGGTAGGACGGCACGCGTTCGAACCCACACTCGATACCGAGGTCGTCGATGCGCCGTTCGACCGTCTCGATCGCGTCCTCCTGGAGTCGCGCGTACTGACTCGCCTGTCGGGGCCCGAACGCGTTTCGCAGGTGGTCGTATATAACGCCGTGTTGGCTGGTCAACTTCGCGGTCGTCTTCCCCGTGACGCCGCTTGCGACGCGGTCGCGTTCGAGGACCGCGACCGACTGGCCTCGCTCGCGCAGTTCGAGTGCGGTCGACAGCCCGGCGATTCCGGCGCCGACGACGGCGACGTCGACCGACGCCGGGTCCTCGAGCGTCGAGACTTGCCGGTCGTCGTCTTCGATCGTACTCGCGAGCCAGAGCGAGGTCGCTTCGCCGGGGAGGTCGTCGTCGCGAGGGAACTCGGCCATTGGATCGACTCCAACTGACGGCAAGCGTCGTCAAATAACGCGTGGGTGGCTACGCGGTGTCGACGGCCCAGCGATCGGAGTAGGCCGTTCCACAATCACACCGGGCGTAGGCGTGGACGACGTCGCCCTCGGCGTAGATGCCGCCGACGTCCTCGTTTTGCTCCTCGGCGAAGGCGAAGACGAACTCGACCGCGTGGTCGTCGCCGTCGCTGGCCTCCGGACAGTCGCCACTCGCGAGATCGTCGGCGATGTCCCCCTCGAGCCCCATCGCCGATTGGGCGAATGCCATCGCGTCGACGCCGGTCACCGACTGGAACGCGCTTCGGCCCTGCTCGCCGTCGACGACGAGCAAGATGCCGTCACCGATCCGTTCGCCGACCTGTTCGAGGCGGTCGCTCGAGACGGACGAGTCGGGAAGAAACATCGCGACGTCGTCGGGTCGCTCACCGGCCAAAAACTCCTCACGGCGCTCACTCATGGCGACCGATAGCGCCTCGACGGGGAAAAAGGGCGTCGTTTGTCCCGCCGAGTCGCCTGGCGGTGGAATCGGCTGTATCGGGTCCAGTGATAGTCTATCATCCTTTTGGCCACTCATCAAGGAAAGAGAACGAATGCAAGAAATCTACAGTGAAAACGCAGTCTTCAAACATCACTGATCGGTAATGGACACGAATATGCTATTTGTGTATATTTTATAATAGTATGTACAGATACTGTCGTTGATTTATCTACCGATGGAGCGGTAGGTTCCCTGTCGTTTAATACGTGGCAGTTCGAGCACTCAACTAGTCGTGATTGGGATCGGAAACGCTGTGGCTGGCTGTCGCTGGCACCGAGCCTCCGTCACCGCCCGGTGACGAAACCAGACAGCGACGAGCCGTCGGCACCACGTCGGCGGCGGGACGGGACCCACTCACGAAACCCCCAATAGTGATCGGCAATGCGTGAGGATACGATCAATACTCGGTCTATCCTCGAGAAACTCTCGAGGACGGCCATCACGGACGACCCACCGGAATCGGACGACGGCGACGTGGCTCGAGACGATCGGTCGAGCACCGGCGTCGAACACGAACTCGAGGCACTCCTCGCCGACGTTACGG
This sequence comes from Salinadaptatus halalkaliphilus, assembly GCF_006543045.1. Taxonomy (GTDB): domain Archaea; phylum Halobacteriota; class Halobacteria; order Halobacteriales; family Natrialbaceae; genus Salinadaptatus; species Salinadaptatus halalkaliphilus. The sequence goes on from NZ_RBZW01000021.1 coordinate 289,027, forward strand.
AGGCGCTTTCGGTCGAGGACGTCGCCTTCGAGGAGACGCTCGTCAAGGAGAACCTCGACGAGATTCTCCTGGTACTCATCGCGTTACACGAGGAGACACACGGCGACGAACTGCTGACCGATATCGAACAGTTGTTCGACACCCAGCTGAGTCCGGGAACCGTCTATCCGCTGTTACACGACCTCGAGGAGTCGGACACCCTCTCGATGCAGGCGAAAGTCCGCACGAAAGAGTACTCGATCGCCGACCGCGACGCCGTCAGAGCGGACCTCGAGGATGCGATGGTCCAACACCTCGCGTTCGGGATGTTACTGTACGCGTTCCTCCACCGATACTGATCACTCGATCCGGCCGGTGTCACACAGACGCTTGGCTCGCCGTCCCCGGTTCCGTCCCCGTTTTCGCCACTCCTCGTGGTCCTACTGATCGTCCTCGAGCGAACTGGCGATATCCTGCAAGCTGCTGGCTGGTGGCTCGTAGGCGTCGTAGTAGGCCGTCGCCCCAGGCTCGCGTAGGCCATAGAGAAAGTCGGGTTCGACGACGTCGAACAGCGCCGAGCCGCCGGCGCGAACGTCGTGGTCGTCGACCCACGCGGCCAACCGATCGCGTCCGGTGCTCGGATCACGAGCGGCGTCGGGCGTCTCGTAAATCCCACGAACGACGCGTTCGTCGCCGGTCAGTGCGCGCTCGACGGCGGCAAACTGTTCCGTCTCATCGAGGACGATTCGGACGACATCGTCGGTCGGGACGATGTCGGCCGCCTCGGCCGGCAACTCGAGGGTGACGCCGGTTGCCGTCTCGGTACACGTGGCTCTGAACGTCTGGACTGAGGGATGATCGCTCGCAATTCGGTCTGCCATGAGCGTGAAAACGAGGTTATTCGTCGGCGTCGTCGTCTTCGCCGAGCAGTTCGTCGACGGCGGTGGCGCCGCGGTCGACGATAGCGGCGTTGATCTGTGCGACGGCGTCGGAGACTTCGCTGCCCCGAACCGTGATGCGGCGGCGCTCGCCGTCACGAGATGGGTGGTAACCGACCTGGCGACCCTCCATGAGGACTTCGTTCAGGTTCGCGCCGGCGACGTCAGGGTTGAGCGGTCGACCCGCGTCGTCGGAGCCGCCGGTGATCTCGAGCGTGTAGCCGTCGAGGCCGACGGCCGAGCCGTCGACTTCTTCGCCGATCGACTTGCCGATGAACCGATTTGCGTCCTGTTCGGCCGCCTCGAGCTGATAGGACGATCCGGAATCCGGATCGCCGACGACGACAGTGAAACTTGCCATGCCCGAGCCAAGACGACCGTCGCTCAAAAGAACATCGTTTCAATCCGACCGCTCGAGGGGACATACTGCGTCGGACCCGCCCTCGAGCGGGAGTGATACCAACAAGTGTATCGCCAGTATCCGTGACTACACGTCCCGCTCTTCCGAAATCTGGGGGACGCCTTTGGCGGTGATCGTCTCGCCGACGAGATACGAGGCGGCCGGACTGGCGAGGAACTGGGTCACGTCGGCGATCTCCTCGACGGTGCCGATCCGGCGGGCGACTTCGCTGCGGTCGATATTGTCGGCAGTGACGCCCATTTGACTCTCGACGCCGGGCGTGGCGACGAAGCCGGGGGCGATGCAGTTGACGCGGACGTCGTCATCGGCCCACTCGTAGGACAGCGTCGTCGTGAGGTTGATGACGGCCGCTTTGCCGGCACCGTAGGGACTCATCAGCGGCGACCCGCGCTGGCCGGCGACGCTGGCGAAGTTGATGACCGTGCCGCCGCCGTCCTTGAGGGAGTCTGCGGCGGCGTGGGTACAGTGGTAGGTTCCGTTGACGTTGATGTCGATGATCGTCTCCCAGCCGTTGGGCGAAATGTCGTCGAAGTCGGCCATGAAGGAGGCGCCGGCGTTGTTGACGAGCACGTCGATGGTACCGAACTCCTCGACGGTCGCCTCGACGAGCGCGTCGACGGCGTCGCGGTCCGTCACGTCACACTCGATCGCCAGGGCCTCGCCGGGACTGTCGGCGTCGTTGATCTCCTCGGCGACGGGGTCGACGTTGTCCTGTTCGCGTGAACAGACGACGACGTCGACGCCGTCCGCGGCGAACTGTGTGGCGATCTCGCGACCGATCCCGCTCGAGGAGCCGGTGACGATGGCGACCTCACCGTCGACGCTAAACTGGTCCGTACTCACGCCTGCTCACCCGCAAACTGCATCTGTGCTGTTACCATTGTTGTCCAACACCGTCGGGTTTGGAGTAGCTGTTAATAAAGGTGTGTGAGAACACCGCAGTGTTAAGTGGGTGCCCCGAGAGGGATAGACAACCAATGAGCAGCGAGACGAATCCACAGTGTGGCAGCGCTGACGGCTGGGAGGCCGTCTTCTGGGACATCGGCGGCGTCATCCTCGAACTCGAGTCGGTCCAATCGGCCCACGCGGCGTTCGTCGCTGACCTTGTCGACGAACACGACCTCGAGATGAGTACCGAAACGGCCGTCGACACCTGGCGCAGCGCGGTCGGCGATCAGTTTCGATCGCGGGAGGGAACGGAATTCCAGTCGGCAACAGCGGCCTACGCACACGGGGTAGACGAACTGGTCGGGGAGTCGGTTCCGATCGAGGAGTGGAAACCACCCTTCGACGAGCACGTCCAGTCGTCGATCCGACCGATTCCGGGCGCCGTCGAGGCTATCGAGGAGTTGGCTGCCCGCGAGATCCACGTCGGGGTGATAAGCGATGTCGACGACGACGCCGGCAAGGGGATGCTCGAGCGCTTCGGCGTGCGCCAGCAGTTCGACTCGATCACGACCTCCGAGGCGGTCGGCCGAACGAAGCCCGATCCCGCGATGTTCGAGACCGCCCTCGAGACGGCCGATGTCGCCCCCGAGCGATCGCTGATGATCGGCGATCGGTACGACCACGACGTCAGAGGTGCCGACGAGATGGGGATGCACGGCGTCGCCTTCGGCGCCGAGGACGGTCCCGCCGTGGCCTACCGGATCGACTCGCCCGAGGAAATCCTCGAGATCGTCGCCGAGGAGACACCACCCGCGTAACGACCGTCTCTCGAGGCGGTTCGTACGACCGCTATCCAAACCCTTTTCTTCATAATTTACGAGTCATGTACTGACATGGGGGCAACCGGCGACGACGTGGGCGACACCCAGGAAGCGATCATGCACGCGACCTATCGGGCGCTCTGTAAACACGGCTATGCGAATCTGACGATGCAGACGATCGCCGACGAGTTCGACAAGACCAAAGGCGTCATCCACTACCACTACGACACCAAAGAGGACTTGCTCGTCGCATTTCTCGAGTATCTGCTGGAGTCCTTCGAGCAGAGTTTGGCGGCTATCGAGGGCGAAACGCCTCTCGAGCGCCTCGAGGCGTTCGTCGACGCGTTGCTGTTTGGACCGCCCGATCGCGGCCAGTTCGACCACTGGGAGCTCACGATCGCACTGCTGGAGGTTCGCTCCGAGGCCCCCTACAACGCCGAGTTCCGCAGACAGTTGAGCCGGAACTACGAAACGATCGAGGCGACGGTCGTCGCCATCGTCGAGGACGGCATCGAACAGGGGCAGTTTCGCCAAAATGTCGACCCCGAACAGGTCGCGGTCTTGCTGATGACGACGATCAACGGTGCGCGGATGTACCAGGTCTCGCTCGATCGCGACGACGTTGCCGACATCGTCAGAACCGCGCTCGAGGCGGTCGTTCGGGAGTGGCTCTGCGCCGACGCCCCCACGGACGAGTAGGCGGTCTCTGCGTCGATGTCCCCACGGACGAGTAGGCGGTTTCCGACATCGCCGCCGGACGGCGGATTCCAGATCAACGGAGGGAAACGCTTCGAGTCCCAACGAGGGATGATGGAGATCCGATTTTGCGGCGGCGCTCGAGAGATCGGACGGAGCGCGCTCGTAATCGATGAAACGTTGCTGGTCGATTTCGGGATGGACTCGGGCAACCCGCCGTCGTTTCCGGTCGGCGATGTCTCCCCGGCGGCCGTCGTCGTCAGCCACGGCCATCTGGACCACGTCGGGACGCTGCCGGCGTTGGTGTCGGGTGACGCGCGGCCGTCGGTACACTGGACGCCACCGACGCGGGATCTGGCGATGGTGTTGGCGCGGGATACGCTGACGCTACACGGCGGGAGCTACGATTGTCCGTTCACCGAGACCGAACTCGCTCGTCTCACGCAGGTTTCCGAACCCCACGGTTACGAGGAGTCGTTCGAGGCCGCAGGCTACGAGATCACGTTCTACGACGCGGGGCACATCCCTGGTAGCGCCCACGTCCTGATCGACGACGGGGAGACGCGCTTGCTCTACACCGGCGACTTTCACACCGAAGACCAGCGCCTCGTCGCCGGAACGACCGCCCGCCCCGACGCCGACGCCGTCATCTGTGAAAGCACCTACGCCGACACGACTCGTCCGCCCCGCGAGGCGATCGAAACCGCGTTCGTCGAAAGCCTCGAGGAGACGCTCTGGGAGGGCGGGACGGTCGTCGTCCCCGCGTTCGCGATCGGGCGCACCCAGGAGATGCTGGCGCTGTGTGGCGAGGCCGATCTCGAGTGTTACGTCGACGGGATGGGGACGCGTGTAACGGAGATCCTACTTCGAGAGGCGAACCAGCCGTTCCTGCGCGACGCGGACGCCCTGCGACGGGCGGCGGGCCACGCCCGCTTCGTCGACGGTCGGGACGGCCAACGCGAGCGCATCGCCGAGCAAAACACCGTCATCGTCACCACCAGTGGGATGCTCCACGGCGGTCCCGCGATGACCTACGTGCCGGCGATCGCCGACCACCCGACCAACAAGATCGCCATGACGGGCTATCAGGTCGACGGGACGCCCGGACGGGATCTCATCGAGACCGGGAGCGCCGAACTCGGCGACCGGGTGCACTCGGTCAGCGCGCAGGTCGAACAGTACGACTTCTCGGCCCACGCGGATCGAGACGGCTTGCTCGCGTTTCTCGAGTCCTATCGCGACAGCGAGATCCTCGTCGATCACGGCGATCGATGTGAGGCGTTCGCGGCCGACCTGCGCGAGGACGGATTCGAGGCGTTTGCCCCCGAACTGGGTACGCAGTATTCGGTTGCGTAGTGTCTACGCGTCTCGAAAGCGACACCTTACCGGTCGATCGGCGTCAGCACGTTCGTCTCGCCGATCGGATAGGACCGCACGTCGCCCCACTTGGTATCGGCGATCTCGTACTCGCGATCGCCCTCGAGAATCTCGCGGACGCCGTCGCGAAGCTTCTCGAGGACGGCGAGGTCGTCGCCCGTGATCGGCTCGTTGTGGCTGGTGAGCAGCGTGTCGAACGCGCCCGCATCGCGAAGATCCACGAGCGTCGCGAACGTATCGACGTAGGCCTCGAGGTCGCCGCCCTCGAACATGACGTAGAGGTCGCGATCGACGTGGAGGACGTCGCCGCCGTAGAGCACACCTGTTGCCGGATCCAGGACGCCGATCTGTCCGGGGGCGTGGCCCGGCAGTGGGTATAGCTCGAGCGTGCGATCGCCGATATCGATCCCCTCCTCGACCGGCGCGGGTGTGGCCTCGAACGACTCGAGTTCGTAGCCGTCGGGATCGAACCCGTCGGGGAGGTCGTAGCCGGCCTCGAGCCACCGCCTGAGGAAGGCGGCCGCTGCGTCCTCGAACTCGTCGGTGAGCGTATCGACGGCGACGCGGCCGTCTGCCGGCAGTTCTGGCTGGCCGACGAGCACGTCGTCGAACTGCGACGCGGCCCCGATGTGGTCCCAGTGAGTGTGTGACAGGACCATCGTCACCGGCGTCTCGACCAGTTCGGTCGTCAGGCCGTACAGGTCGCCGACGCCCGCACCGGCGTCGACCACGACCGATCTGTCTTCGCCCTCGAAAAGCACCATCCCGTAGCCGCCGGCTTCGTCGATGTGATACGTGCGATCGGCCACCTGCTCGATGTCGTACCAGTCGTCGGTCGCGTTCATACCCTCGAGTCCGCGTGAAGCATCTTAAATCGCCGGCTCGAGACACAGCGGCTCGAACGACTGTCGGTCGACAGCCTCGATTACTACGACTCGAACAGTCAAGTACAGCGGCTGCGTATGGTCACTCGTGTTTATCGATCCCGAGCGTCTCGAGGATCGCCTGCACGAGGAGTTCGACGGCTCGAGAGGCGAGGCTCGCGTGGTCGTTCGGCAGGCGGTCGACCTCGCGGATTCCAGTCAGTACGAGGCACACGTCGGCGCGCCGTTGACGACCGACGTGATTCTCGAGGAACTCGCGGACGCTCCGAGTGGAACGCCGGCGGATCGGTGGAACTGGTGGATCGGCTCGCTCGAGTTGGCTTACGGGGAGTACGAGCGGTTCGGGATCCGTCAGTACAGGAAGTAACACGGTGGACGTTCGCCTCGCTACTGCTGTCCCGACACAGCCGCCGCGCCCTCGACACTCTCGAGTGGACCCCGGTGGCGATATCATAGCCCAATTCCGACGCGGCTCCTTTCGGAAACGAAACAACTTTTATCCGTTCCTGACCAATGAGTCAGCTAGTGACCGATTCGGACGTTCGTGAAACGATCATGGCTGCGACCTACGACGCACTCTGTGAGCAGGGTTACAGTGATCTCACGGCCCAGGACATCGCCGACCGGACCGACAAGAGCAAGGCGTCGTTGTTCTACCACTACGACTCCAAAGCGGACTTGCTGGCTGACTTCGTCGCGTATCTCCTCGAGTGGTTCGACGATCGCATCGCCGCAACCGAGTCGTTGCCGCCGGTCGAACGGTTGGCGCTGGCGATCGACTGGTTTCTCTACGGCTCGACGAACGACGACCGCGAGTCGGTCCACGCCGCGCTGTTGGAGCTCCGGACACAAGCACCGCACAACGAGCAGTACCGCGACCAACTTCGCGAGAGCGACGACCGTCTTCGGGCGTCGCTCGAGGGCATCCTCGCGGACGGCATCGACGCCGGCCAGTTCGTCGATCACGACACCGGGCAAACGGCAACGTTGCTCCTGGCGGCAGTCGACGGCGCGCGAACCCGACAGATCACGCTCGACCGCGAGCAGTACCTCGCGGACGTTCGCTCGGCGATTCTCGAACAGATCGTCGATGACCTCCTCGCAGCGGACGTGGAGAATCCGGCGGCCCACTCTCCGCCATCGGCACCCGTCGTCGACCATCCGATTTGGGACGTACCGATCGACGACCGACAACACGATCACGACGACACCGATGGCTGAACGACACCGGCGACGGCGTCGTCCCCTCCAACTCAAGGTATGAGCGAACCCACCTCCACGAACGAGCAACGAAACGCACCCGATCACCACGTTTCGGCCCTTTCCCCGCCGGTTCGAACGATCGCAGTGGAGTCGATCCCGCCACAGGACCGATCGCTTTCCGTCTCACTGTGTCGGGTTGCCGGCGAGTTCGGTAGCGCCGCCGACTCGTCGCCACGACGGACCGATCGCATCCTCGAGCCGGTGACCGATGCCGTCGCCGTCTTCGAGGGGTACGTTCGGATCCGATGTGAGCTACTGACCGGCGATCGGTACGACCGTCCTGGGTCCCGTGATGTCGCCGTCCTGGCGAGTGACTCTCTGCATGCAACCGCCTACACGATGGTCGCCGACGCTCCGATCGCGGACCGGCGGATCCTCGACCTGTATCGCGTTCTGACCGAGGGATCCTCGACAGTTTCGGGGGCCTTTCAAGGCCGCTCGAGCGACGACGGCGAGCCGACGGGAATCGTGACACCCCGACCCGCCACTGTCCTCGCCGGTATCGCAGCCGATCTCGGCGCAACCGCTGTCGGGGTGCCCGCCGAGCAGCGAACGGCACTCACACGGTATAGCCGGTCGCTCGTAGCCGCACTGACGCTCCACCCGTCCCCGACTGACGCCCTCACCGAGACAGTCGTCCACCTTCTCGAGGGTCGCGACGAGTCCCATGCGACGGTCGATCGTGAGCGAGCCACCACCGACGGGACCCCGGTCGAAACAACGTCGATCGAGACACACCTCGAGCGGGCGCGGACCGCGCTGTCCTCGCTCGAGGTCGTCGACCGGAACGATCGTCGCGACGGCGTCCAGTCGCCGAGTGCCCGTCTCGAGAGGGCAACACGGATTCCGTTCGAGGACGTAGTGGCCGACGATGGCTGACGTTACGCGACCGATCTGGCCGGCGTACCTGTTGACGGTGTTCGTCGGCGGTCTCGGACACTGTTATCTTGGCCAGTGGAAACGCGGGGTGGCCTGGTTCGTGCTGTACCTGCTGTCGCTTGCGTTTCTGTCTGCCCGGACGCTGTCGGGTGCGTTCGATCTCAGCGAGCCGTTTTTCGTCACCGCGTTGCAGTTCGAGTCGGTCGACTATGTCGACGTCGCCATCCCGCTTGCGGTGCTTTTGGTCTGTCTGCTCGACGTTTACCTCGTCGGGCTGGCTAAACGAACCGACGCGCCGATCGCTCCGGAGGAATCGCACTCGAACGGTTCGTAGCGACGACGGTTACCCGTCTGTAAGCCAGGCATCGATCGCACCTGCCTGTGCGCCGCGGCGGTGAATCGTGCCGTCGGCGACATCGACGACGGTGCTTTCGGTGCCCGGGGTCTCCCCGGCGTCGATGACGGTGGCTTCGTCGCGGACTCGGTGGCCGATTTCCTCGACCCTGCAAGCGCTCGGCTCGCCGCTTACGTTCGCACTGGTCGCGGTGATCGGGCGCTCCAGACGCTCGAGCAACGCGAGTGCGGGCTCACAGTCCGGCACCCGGACGCCGACCCGGTCGCGACCGGCCGTCAGTACGTCGGGAACTGGATCGCGTCGCTCACAGAGCACCGTCACGGGGCCCGGCAGAAATTCCTCGGCGAACGCACGCTCCCGATCGGTCGCGCGGACGTATCCCGCCTCGAGTGCCGTCTCGAACGTCGGGACGGCAAGTGAGACGGGCTTCGATCGATCCCGTCCCTTACACTCGAAGACGTGCTCGACGGCTGCAGGATCGAGCGCGTCGGCTCCCAGCCCGTAGACCGTCTCGGTCGGGTAGACGACTAACTCGCCAGCCCGGATCGCTTCGACTGCACGCTCGAGAGCCTCGTCCATGGTCGGCAGTCGCGGCCTCACGGGCAAAAGCGTACCGTCGTCGGTCGATCGTCCTCGAGTGCCGTGATCGATCGTTGATCTCACTCACTCGTATACTCTTCCCGACAGGTATGGACCGCCACGTGATCGACCTCGACGGCCACGTCCTCCTCGGTGACGTGCAATCGGGCCTGGGTTCCGCCCGTGCGTGTTACCGGCCAGCTATCGGGCGCTCGAGGGTCGCCGTCGACCGTCGCCGCGACCTCGAAGGTCGCGTACTCGTTCGAGACGGCGAGCTCGGGTCGCTCGGTGACATCGATTTCGTCGTCGGGCTCGACCTCGACGCCGGCTTCCTCGAAGATCGTGTTGTCAGCTTCGTCGCGAACGACGATGTCGACGACGACCGGCTCGTCGGTCTCGTTGACCACCTCGAGATCGTTCGTCCCCGGCCAGGTCGGCGTCGTCTCCTCGAACCGGAGTTTCGATGTCGCTTCCTCGCGTTCGATCTCCCACTCGTAGTAGTCGCCGTCGTTCTCGACGACGGATGTCGGCGCGACGGCGTGGGGAAACCAGAGTTCGTCGTCGGTCTCGTAGCCGTCGTTCTCGAGTGCCCGTTGGGCTTCGGCCTGGGGTTCGTCCGGCAGCATCGAATACGGAATAATGTAGTCGTCACACTGCTCGAAGTTGGGATCGAGGTCGTCGCCGCCGTCGGTGGGCGAGGATCCCGTTCGCTCGAGTTCACCGAGACAGCCGGCAGCGATTGCGGAAACGATACCGCAGGCACCGCCGAGAAACCGTCGCCGATTCATGTCAGCTAAAACCTCTCAATTATCCCTCAATAAACCTACGCGTTGGATCGGTGTCTCACCGAGCGGATACGACGAGTTCGGAGCTACTCGTCGATTCAGCCGACGGAGCCGTTCCATCACACGTTGGCGGCGGCTTTTTGCCTCCGGGGACTGTGCCCGAAGACATGTTCCCCGATAGCTCTCGCCCGGAAACGGATCAGGACGACCAGTGGAAAGAGCGGATAGACGCCCTCGAGCGAGGACAGACGCGACTCGAAAACACGCTCCGCGGACTCGGCCGAGAACTGGATTTCTCGATCGGCTGTCTTTGTCCGAATTGTGAGAACTCCCTCATGATACGGTCCAACGGCGAGATGTACTGTCCGCGGTGTCGTAACCGGACCGGACTGTAACTGACTCTCGGGCACTATTGCTCTCCGTTCAATATACAACTCCCTCTACAGCGTGCGTTCGTCCGTTCGGCTCGGCTGCCATACGCCATTTCCGGCGTGAACGCGACTCCTCCTGGATCGTTATAATACGCCGATACAGCCTGTCTAGCAGGTTGTCGGTCTTCACTCGATCAGAATTGTGTTACTTGGGCAATCTGCACAATACTTATGGTGTCTCCTCTCCAAACCAGTATTGTATGTCAACCAAAAATCCGGGGTCAGTGGCGTTCGATTACGAGTGGTCCTATTTGCCGCGAGCGACGGTATTGTTCGGCATTTTTGCCGTTGTCGCCGTGATTGGCTGGCTCGTAACGGTCCTCCTCACGGCGATCCACCTATTCGCGATTCCAGCAATACCGCCCGACGCGCCGGTCCAGGGAAGCATCGACGTGATCACGAGTCAGTGGGCCTACGTCTTCGGCATCCCGCTCGCGACACTTGGCGGGTTCTACTATCTGACGACGATCGGGCTCGCGCTGTGGTGGTTCGATACGCGTCACCCGCTACTCATCAAGATCCTGACGCCGATTACGGCGAGCGGCGTGGCGTTCTCGGCGTACTTCGTCTACCTGCAACTGGGCGTCATCGGCGAGATCTGCCCGTTCTGTATGGTGTCTGCCGGCGCGACGGTCGTCCTGTTCGCCCTCGAGTTGGCGATCCTTCGTGCGAGCGAGACGCCATCGCTGTCGGCCATGACCGGCGATTTCGGCTCGCTTCTCGAGGAGACGACCGCGCCATTGATCGTCTTCCCGGTGTTGATCGGACTGGTCACACTCGCGGGCCTGTTCGCGGTACCGTTGCTGCCGCTTCCCGATCCGGTCCCCTTCGTCTAACGCATCGAACAGGGACGTAGCGCCCTCGTGGTCTGCTCATTCTCCGTCCTCGCTGCGACCGCTCCCGACGGTCGACTCGGCAACGACTCGCGAGGATCAGCCGGCAGCCATCTCGCGACAACTTTCGACGCAGTCGGGGAGCACCTCCGCACAGACCTGTGCGGCCTCGAGACAGTTGTCGATACACTCCTGTATGTGGCCGTCCGCGTGCTCGAGTTGTTCGAGTGCCATAGCAGGTTGATGTCGCTCGGGGGAAAGAAACTCCGAGTGGCGAGTGCAAGGACGGCTACCGATCTCGCTCGGTCTCCTCGCGTGTGGACGGTTCTGACTCTCGACCGGACGCGTCCGACGCCCACGGATCGGAATCTCGAGACTGGGACTCCTGGCGCTTCGACGAGACGGGATCCTGGTGCTCGCCGGTGGCTGGTTCCTGTCGCGGCTCGGTACTAGGTCGATGATCCGTGGGGGACGTGGGCTGACGATCGTCCGGAGACGACGCTTGGCTGCCGCGACCGGGCTGGTCAGCCGACGCCGTCGGATCCGCATGTTCGTGCTCGGGCAGCAACGCGGGATCGGTGACCGGCTCCGTCTCGGGAGACGCCGGATCGCCGTGGGCGTCGTCCGACGTCGGCGAGACGCCGGGCACGTCGACTGTCTGTAGTGCGCGACGGACGACATCGGTCGCGTCGACCCCCTCGACGGTCGCTTCAGTCGTCAACACGAGCCGGTGGGCCATCGTCGGGATCGCAAGCCGTTTGATGTCGATGGGGGTAACGTACGATCGGCCGTCGATAACTGCCCCGGCGCGGGCGGCCTCGAAGACCCGTTGGACGCCGCGGGGTGAGACGCCGATCTCGACTCGCTCGTCTTCGCGTGTTGCCCGCGCGAGATCGACGATGTACCGTCTGAGGTCGCGTTCGACCGAGATGCCTTCGGTAACGGCCTGGAGGATGTCGACCGTCTCGGGCGTCACGACCGGCTCGACGCTCGGCGAGAGGGTCCGGCGGGTAGCGCGGCGCTCGAGCAACCCCATTTCGCCCTCGATGTCGGGGTAGCCAAGCGAGGTTTTGACGCTGAAGCGATCGCGCTGGGCTTCGGGCAGCCGGAAGGTGCCGTCCTGTTCGATCGGGTTCTGGGTGGCGATCACGATAAACGGCGTCGGTAGCTCGTGGGTTTCGCCGTCGACGCTGACCTGTCGTTCCTCCATCGCCTCGAGCAGGGCGGCCTGGGTCTTCGGCGGCGCGCGATTGATCTCGTCGGCCAGTACGACGTTTGTAAAGACCGGTCCCTCGGCGAAGGCGAACTCGCCGGCGTGTTCGTCGTAGACCATCGAGCCCGTCACGTCCGCGGGTAGCAAATCGGGTGTAAACTGGATGCGGGTGAACTCGAGGCCCATCGCTTCGGCGAGGACGCGTGCGGTGACGGTCTTGCCCGTTCCCGGAACGTCCTCCAAGAGGACGTGTCCGCGAGCGAGTACGGCGGCGACGATCGCCTGCAGGACATCGTCGTCGACGATCGCGGCGTCCTCGACCCGATCGACGATGTGCTCGACGGCGTCGGCAGCCTCGGCGGGTGCCACGGTCGGCTCGTCCATACACGACAGTGACGCTAGACGATTAAGTACCCTCGGCCTTCGTCGACGGCGGGCGCTCCTCGAGCGTGGTCGACCCCCAGATTCGAGTTACGATGGCGCGGGCGGATGGCGCGCCGAGTCGATCCAGAAGTCTTCGATCGCCTGGGCCATCGAGGAGAACTCGTCGGGGCTGTCGGGTTTCGTGAGGTAGGCGTTTGCCGCGCGCTCGTAACTCTCGACGATATCTTCCTCGGTGTTCGAACTCGAGAGGACGAGCACCGGCGGTGGCGGATAGTCGAGTTCCTCGCTCAACCTGTCGAGCAGGGTGAACCCGTCTACCCGAGGCAGGTTGAGATCCAGGAGGATCAGATCGGGACGCGTCCCCGGATCGTCGTCCTGGCACACCTGCAGGTACGAGGTCGCTTCTTCCCCGTCGGGGACGGTGTGGAACCGTACCTCGGTGTTGGTCGCCTTGAACGCCTCTTGGGCGAGACGGGCGTCCCCGCGGTTGTCTTCGACGAGCAGGATGTCGACCGGCTCGTCGGGTGTATGGTCAGTCATAGGATTCACTAGCAACGTCTCGAGACAGCCGCCTAAGAGTGGTCCCTACACACGTTGCCATCGAGATATCCACTGCCGTCGTCTCGAGGGTGGCGTGTCCCGCTCACCCGCGCAGCGGGAGCAACACCAGCAGCGTGCCGACCCCGACCGCGAGCAACCCAGCCGTCCCGCCGACCCCACCGAAGACGCCGGTTCGAACGATCTCGAGGCCGAGCGCCAGCACCACCGCGCTGATCGCCAGTCCCGTCGAGAGCACGCCGTGGACCAACTCGAGGCGTCGACTCGCCGGCATGTGTCCGAGCTCGGCGGTGACACCGAGGCCGAACGTCGAGACGTCCCAGACCAACACTGCGCCAGCGAGACACGCGAACACGAAGATGGGATGACTCGCGCTCAGACCGATCGCCGCGAGGACGAGCCCCGCGGCGGTCAGGGCGGGCCCAGCGGCGCGGGCGGGAACGAGCCCGATCGCGATACTGACGACGAGTCCGCCGAACACGAGCAGAAACGCGAACGGTCCGAACAGGAGGACGACGCCCGCTACCAGCGGGGCGAGCCCGGCAAGCAGTGCACCCGGCGCTGGCGTCCCAAGCATCGCGCCGACGAACACCACCGCGACGACGAGGACGCCCGCGCCGACCAGCGACGCGCCGACGAGAATCGCGACGCTCCAGGTGCTCCCCTCGCCACCGAGCTGTTGCGCTCCCTGTCGAACGGTCGCCGAAGCGACGCCGACGGCGACGACGAGCAATCCTGCACCGACCAACGGCCAGATGACGACCGGCGAGGACAGCCAGCGGAGACCGACCTCGAGCGGCCCCACGAGTGCCACGAGCTGGCCGAAGAGCCCGGTCACCCAGAGCGTCGCGATCAGCAGTATCGTCCCAATCGAGCCGACGAAACAGCCGGCGAGCACGCGCCGGAGCGTCGCGAGTCGCTCGTCGACCCGCTCGCGGCGGGATCGGGGTGTCAACTGTCGGATCGGTACCAGCCACAGGCCGAGTAGCACGCACAGGGTGACCCCGGCGAGGACGACGAGCAGACCGACGAGGGAGGCCGCCGGAGTCGACGCCGTAGTGACGAGCCCGAGCATCGCCCAGGCGAGTGCCACGATGGCAGCCCCCAGTCCGACGAACAGCAACGAGACTAACAGGGAGCCGTAGGTGAGCGCACAGCCCGCAGTCGCTCGTAGCAGACCGTCGCTGTCGACGTCGGCCCAGGCCATCCCGAGGCCCAACAGCGAAAACGCGACGCCGACGACGACGAGGCCGACCCGGCCGAAGACGGGCCCGATCACGACGAGCAAGGCGAACGCGGAGCCGAAGGTCACGATGAACGCGTAGCCGACGGCCTGGGGGACGAACCCGGTGCGCTCGAGGAGGCCGATTCCCGCGACCGTCAGTCCGGCGACAGTCCCGAGGACGGTCACCAGCGACGGCTCGCCGATCGCAACGCCCCCGGCGACGGCGAGTGCGACGACGACGAGCGTCGCGATCGCGAGACTCGCCGCTCGTGGCCGTCCCTCGTCGCCGATCGCGGATGGCCGGTCGAGACGCGGGCCGGCAAGCGACATCTACGTCCCACCTCCGGAGCCAGCACCGAGTCGCCCGCTCGAGCGAAGGGCTTCGACGCGGAAGGCGTAGGCGACGATGAGGTCCAGCGGCGTCCCCCGCCGCCAGTCGACCGCCCGGGCGCCGAATCTTTGACAGCGCGCGAGCCGGGTTCGTCGCCGCGTCTGTTCGTACTGGCCGCTGACCGTATTCGACGGGACGACATCCGGCGAGAGGGCGACGACCGGCAGATCGGCCGCGCGCCAGGTTTCGATCGTCTCGAGCGCTCGGTCGTCGAGCAGCGGCGAGAACAGCGCGAGCTGACTTCGCTGGTCGACGAGTTCGATCAGCTTTCGAGACTGCGATCGAGTCCGCTCGCTATCCGCGAGTGGGCGACCGTTCGCGAGCGAATCGAGTGCCGACTCGTCGTCAGTTGACGGTGGCTGTTCCCCTCGAGGGGGTCCACGGCCCCGCTCCTCTCGGGGAGATCCACGGCCGTCTCCGGTCGGTGATTCGTCGGGGTTGCCCGACCGAGGCCCGCCCAAGTGCCAGTTCGGCGCCTGAATCGACGATGTCTGGGGCTTTCGTCGGTCACCGTCGTCGTCAACCGGCTCGTCGAATTCGGTTGCGGATCGGAGTAATTCGAATGCGCGCGAGCGGTGGTCCCGTCCCTGCCCGGGCGCGAGCCACGCGAGGCCGGCCGGCCCGTCGCCGTCGACACCGAGGACCGCGAGACCGACGTCGTGGCCGTGGCCGAGCAGGTCGGTCAGCGCTCGGGTCGCCGCGTAGGCCGATAGCTCGACGGCGGTTGGCTGGCCGGGGCCGGCGACGACGCGGTTGGGCGCGCGTGCGTCGACGACGAGGACGACCGTCGCCGCGACCTGTCGCTCGTAGGCCACCGTCGCGAGCGTGCCGCGTTTGGCGTACTGTCGCCAGTCGATCCGGTCGGCGGGATCGTCCGGCCGGTACTCCCGCGTCGAGTGGAAGGCGATGCCCTCGCCGGCGCGATCGGTCGTCAACTGACCGACTCGGCCGCGACCGCGGTCCTCGAGCGGCGGTGCGTCGGCGTCGAGTCGACAGTGCAGCGCTCGGTCGCCGGCCGGCGAGAGTCTCGCCGTCGCGACCGCGCCAGCAGCCAGGCCACGACAGCGAATCTGGACGTCTTCGAATTCGTACTCGCCGCGTCTGGCGACGACGAGATACTCGAGGTGAACCGTCTCGCCGGGCTCGAGCGTCGTGCCGGCCCGTGGCGACCCCTCGAGGACGGCCAGGGCCTCGGGGACGCCGTCGACGATGCGAACGTCGGCGAGCGTCCGATCGCCATCATTGCGGACGGTGAGGCCGACGGTAACTGGCTGGCCGGGCGGCGCCGGCGACGGCACGATTGTCCGGCTGACGACGATGTCGTCGGGAACGGTCGCGGTCGAAAGCGAGCCGTAGGCGACGTAGGCGAGGGGGACGATCGCCCCCAGCAACAGGACGCCGTTGCCGTCGACGAGGCCGGCCGCCACGAGGAGGATCGTCGCGGCGACGGCACCCCGAAACCGTCGCTGCCGGCCGATCTCGAGGACATCGATTGTCCTGGCATCGTCCGCGCTCGCCTCGAGCGGTGCCGACGACTGCGATCCGTTCGCGTCGGTCGCTGCCGACTCGGTGTCTTCGGCGGGAGGCCCATCACTCGCCTGACCGGCGCCGGTCGTCCGGTCGTCGTGGCCGGCCATCAGCGATGCCGTCGGTGGTTGCGGCCCGCGAGCGGTCGCGTGTGGATCGGCGGCCCGCTGGAGGCGGCCGTCCGCGCCCCGGGTGAGCTCCTCGAGTCGGGGTTGGACGACGGGGACGGTTCGGGGCGCGGTCTGTCCCGGGACGGCGGGGAGGGCGCCGTTTGCGGCCGCGGCGACCGCGTTCACGGCGCGACGCGTCCGATCCCGAACGACCCGTTCGGGAAACAGCCACGCCCGAACGCGCTCCCGGAGCGGTCGGTCCGGCCCGCGACGGTCCGCCTCGAGGACGCTCGCGGCGACGGGATCGTCGATCCAGGTGCCCGTTTCGAGGCGCTCGGCGATCGCATCGGGCGTCTCTCCGCCCTGGACGAGCGCGTCGGTGAGTGCCTCCCGGAGCGCCGGCCGGACGACCGCGAGGCCGTCGTCGACGGTCCCCTCGAGGCGGGCTCGTTCGCCCGCTTGCTCGACGAGATCCGCGAGGGCGTCGCTCGAGAGGGGCTGGTCGTCGGGTGTGCGTTCGGGCGCCGGATTCGCGAACTGCTCGTCGTTCGCCCAGGGGACCGCCGGCGTCTCGCCGTCGCCCTCGAGACGCCCCCAGATCTTCCAGACCAGCGCCACGAGCGCTCCGAGTGCGATCAGGGCAGCCACTGCCGTCCCAGCAGCCGACGGCGGGCCGGCGGGTTGGCCGCCGAGTGCGAGCAGGCTTCCGATGGTAACGAACGCGAGGCCGGTGCCGACGGCGGCGAGCAAGTGCCAGCGACTCACGATCGGTCCACCTCCGAGACCGTCTCGTCGTCCGCGGACGATTCGTCCGGGGGCACCGTCTCGCCGGTTGCGGACCGCTCGTCCGGAAGCGACGCTTCGCCCGTTCCTGTCGGTTCCCCAGCCGCGGCTGACGCCCCTGGCGCCGACGCCGAATCCATCGCCGCCGTCGCGCGCTGCTCGGTCGGTGGCCCCGCCTCGAGGGCGTCCGCGACTCTCGCGTAGGCGTCCATTGCCTGCTCGCGGGCCTCGCGCGACGGTTCTCGATCGCCGTACTCGAGTTCCCGAAAGAGCGTCGTCAACTCAGCCATTGGTACCGGGGGAACCCCCGCCTCGATCGCCCGGCGTTCGATCTCGGCCGGGGCGCTGGTTCGCCACTCCCGCGGCGCGACCGTGCTCGCGACGAATCGCCAGACGGATCGAACGGAGGAAAAGTCGTCACCGTCGCTCGAGTCGAGTGTCGACGCCGAGTCCGACGGCGCGGTCGTGGTGCTCGTGTCGGCCACCGATGTCTCTTCGGCCGAGCGGGCGGCGAGCACGCCGACGACCCCGACGACGAGGACACCGGCTGTGAGCAGCCCGCCGGCGGGGCCGCCGAGAGCGTAGCCGACGCCGACGAGCGAGACGGCACCGACCAGCCCGCCGAGTCCGACGAGGAGCCGACTCGAGTGGCCGGTGAGTGCGCCCAGACCGCGGCGACAACCCGCAAGCGTCCGTCGCGGGAGCACGCCGAGCCAGCCCGCGAGTCGGCGAGCCAGCCCCGACACGGACCGCGGTAGCGACCGGAGCCAGGCGGCCAGTCCGCCACCGGCCGCCCACGCGCGGTCGACCACGGCCTCGAGCACGCCGACGACGACCAGCGTGTGGCCGAGGAGCCACTCGACCGTCCGCCCGAAGACGCCCCGTACGGAGGGACGTTCAGTGACGCCCGCTCGAGGGTCGAGCTCTCGGCTCGAGCGGGCGGCCGCGAGTGCGAGCGCACCGACGGTCCCCACGCCCAGTACGAGGAGTCCGCCGGCGGCTCCGTAGAACGCTTCGGCGATCAGCGCGGCGAGGACAGCCGTTGCGACGCCGAGGACGATCGTCGGCCCCCGGCGGCCGTGGGTCCGGTAGGCGACGCCGGCGGTGACGAACACGAGCATCGAAATCGCGGTGACGGGGCCGCCGTAGGCCCCGACGAGCGTCGTCCTCGCCGTCTGATCGCCCGTACCGACTGTTATCGGCGCAGTCGGATCGAGCGGCAGCGTTATCGGGGCCGTGCCGTCGTCGTCGGTCGTCCCGCGATAGTCGCCGTCGACGGTGACCGTCGCGTCGTCGGCCCCGTCGTCGGCCAGCTCCGCGACGACGGTCCCGTCGCTGCCGGGAATCGGCGCGATGGCGTCCGCACGGAGCGTCGCCTCGAGCAGGCGGACCTCGAGCGTCGTCGTGCCGTCGAACTCCCCCCGGGAGACCGCAAGCTCGAGTTCTTCGGTGCCGTCGTCGGGGACCGTCACGGACGCCTCGCCGTCCCGATCGGTTTCCGCGACTCGATCGCCGTCGACCGAGACGTCCGCGGCTGCCATCGGAACACCGTCGATATGGGCCTCGAGGTCGATGGCCGAACCGGGATCGGGGGCGCCGTCGACGACGATCGATACCTCGCCGTCGACCTCGTAGGCGGCGGTCGCGTTCGTCGCGTCGTCGGATTGGACGGTGCTCAACTGGGCAGCCAGCGATCGGTGCTGCCCCGTCACGCGGTGTCGACGCGAGTGCTCGAGGCTCGATTCGGTCGTCGCGATCGACGCGTCGATGCTTCTGACCGCCGTCTGGATGCTGCCGACCGATCCGGGGGCGGTCAGGCCCGCCGACTCGAACCCGTCGAGTGTCTCCGTCGCCGCCCGACACTCGCCGCCCTCGCCGGTCGCGACGCGGACCTCGAGGTCCGACTCGTAGGGGACCTCGCCGGTCACCTGGCCGCGCTCGTCGGTGACGCCGACGCCGCGGTCGTTGAACCAGACGCGGGCGTCGGTCACGGGTTCGCGTTCGTGGTGAATCGTCGCCGTGACGTCGTCGCCCGGCGTCGGACCGGCGTCGAGTTGGATCGTACAGGCCGTTTCGCCGTCGATCGAGTCCTCCGTAGGGGTTTCGGTCCAGCCGAGCCACTCGAGGAGATCGAACCAGTCGAACGTCGGCTCGGTGCCCTCGCCCGCGTCGCCTTCACCGTCGCCCGGCGTGTCGACGGTGTTCGATGGGCCATCCGATTCGTCGGTGCCGACAACCGCCGGCGCGACGAACGCCGCGAGTACGACCGCGAGGGCGGCGACGGCCACCAGCGACACCTGCCGGTAGTCGATCCCGGCACTCGAGGCCTCGACGGCGGCATCGTCGGACATTCTGGACACTCCGTTTGTCGGTCGACGAACGCTCCGGTCGCAGGTCGGACCGAGCAGTTGACTGCGGAGGGCCGACCGACCTGTCGTTCTGCCTGGATATGAGAGCCACCGGACCAAGAAGCTATCCACGTTCGATTGCATCGAGAACGACCGCGGGTGGGAAACCGACTTGCGTTCGACTTCTTTTCCCGCGCGGCCGGTACAAATATCTCGACGATCGTGTCTCCCAAAAACCTTTAGCGGATGGGTAGTGTGCGTGATACGGACCGTTGTAGTTCTTTACCGGTGATCACCCGGACGGGGTCGGTGATCACCGGTAAAACGCTACAACAATCCGTATGAGTCCAGGATGGACCTCGCTGTGCGCTGGCTGTCGCGACACCACCGACGGCGGGTGGTCGAATGATCGCGACGGACAATTTCACGAAACGATACGGTGATGTCGTCGCACTCGAGGGTCTCGACCTCGAGGTGCCGGCGGGTGGGCCCTGGCTGGCGTCGCGTACCTCCTCGCGAGCGGCCGCTCGAGGGATTACCTCGATCTCGCCGTCCCCACGACCTGGGACGTGCGGTATCTCGCGATCGGGCTCGCGGCGTCGGTAGCCGTCTATAACCGGATTCAACCCAGCAGTGCAGGTTTGGACCGCCACTAGTGGCTTCCCAAGCCTGCACTGCTGGGTCGAACCAGTTGGCGGGTGTCGGTTCGACCCAGCAGTCGACGCTTGGGAGGGTACTAGGCCGGCTGCTCGAGGACGACGGCGTCCTGGCGCGCCCAGATGGCGATACCCATGGTGAGCAGTATCCCGCCGGAGGCCACGAGTACCGGTTGGTAGCCGACGACGGCAGCGGCAAGCGGGAAGATAGCCGGGCCGGCGGCTTCGCCGGTGTGGATGAAACTCGTTCGGAGACTCACCGCACCGCCACGAAATCGACCGGGGGTAAACGAGCTCACGGCCGTGTTCATCGACGGAATTGCCAGGCCGGAACCAACGCCGAACACCACGACGGCGCCCACGATCGAGAGCACCGACCCACTGTGCAACACCGCGCCGATGGCCGCGAGGCTGACGCCGTAGATCGCGAGTCCCGCACCGATCAGTTCGACATTCGTGGCGTACCTCGAGAGCCGGCCGTTCTGTGAGGCGACGATCCCCGACGTGACCGAGGCACCGGTGAGGACGAGGCCGATTTCCGATGAGGAGAGGCCGTACTGTTCGTCTAACAGCAGGGGCATCAGCGTCAGCAGTGCACCGAAGACGGTCACGAAGATGACGAACGTCGCCCCGTAGAGTACGAACGAGTCCCGCAGCGAGACGGATGCAGCGGCGTCGCGGACGTACTCGAGGCCGCCGGCGTCGTTTTTCGCCACGTCGGGCTCCTCGAGTGTCCACAGCGCGACCAGCCCGAGAACGACACCGAGCGCGAACAGCACGAACGGGATGTTCCAGGCGATACCGGCGAGGACGCCCCCGACGACCGGGAAGATCGAGGTCCCGACCGAGAGGATCGTGCTGTTGATCCCCATGATCGAGTTTCGCTGCATGCCGTCCCAGTAGTCGCCGATGAGCGCGACCGCAAGCGTCGTCAAGCCGCTACCACCGACGCCCTGGAGGAATCGCAGGAGCAACAGGCTAGAAAACGAGTCGACCAGGGCGATCGCCGTCCCGGCGGCCCCGTAGACGAACAGACACGGGAGCAAGACGGGCCGGCGACCGAACCGGTCGGCCAGTACGCCGACGATTGGTGCCAGCACGATCCCTGGCAGCGCAAACACAGTGATGACGAGACCCACCTCTGCGCTCGTCACGTCGAACGTCTCGCGAATGACCGGTAGAATCGGTGCGATGAGCGACACCCCCATCACGGCGACGACCATCGTCGCCAGGATAACCTGCAGCGTCGACGATCGCCAGGGAATCGAACCGTCTCGGTCGTCGGTGCTCGGTTCTTGCATGGTTACGCTCGAGTCGTGATCCTGTCGTGTAACCGCCGCTGGAGAATCGACCCGTACCGCCCCGTTTCGTATTGCTCGACGCGACCGATACGTGTCGCCGTGATTCTCGATTGACGGCGTCAGTGCAATGGGACTGTGTTACGACAACAATACACACGTTGTGTGATAAACGGTCCGGAACCGGCATCCGGCGCGGCGACGCCGCTCGAGACGAGTTCGCGTTACCGAGGCGACGGTGAGTACCGAACGCTCGAGCAGGGTTCCGGGTTCCATACACCTATCAGGATCGTGTTTGAGGGTCGGATATGGGATCGCGGTTCTGGCGGATCGTCACCGCAGTGACGGTGTGGCACATCGCTGCCAGCGTCTGTTACTATGCGGTGTATGCCGGAACGCCGCTGTTTCGCGACGCGTTCTCACTGTCGGGATTCGAGATCGGACTCGTCATCACGTCGCTGACGCTCGGCTACGCGCTGTTTTTGTTGCCGTTCGGGATCGCGACGGATCGGTTCGGCGAGCGCCGCACGTTGACCGGAGGGTTGGTCGGACTATCACTCGGCGTATTCGCCGTGGCGATCGCCCCGACGTACTGGCTCCTGTTGGTGGCCGTCTTCTTGCTGGGATCGATGTACGGCAGTGCAACGCCGGGGACGAACAAAGCGATCTTCGATCAGGTCGAACCGGACCGACACCACCGTGCGATCGGCATCAAGCAGATCGGGCCGACGATGGGCAGCGCCATCGGCGCGGTTCTCGTCACCGGGCTCGCCGGTCTCGTGTTCTGGCAGTTCGGCTTTCTCCTCGCGACGGCGATCGGACTCGTCGTCGCTGGCGGCTTCGTCTACGCCTATCGTGATGTCGACGAGGCCGAGGCCGCCTCTCCGGACTTTCGCAGATTGTTGTCGAACCGGGCTTACGTCGTCCTGTTGCTCGCCGGCGTCTGTCTCGGCGCCGCCTTCTACACGACGACCGGCTACACCGTCCTCTTCGTCGACGAATCGGTCGGCGCGACCGTCGCGACGGGCGGACTCGTGCTCGCGGCGCTCCAGCTCTCGAGCAGCGTCGGCAAGGTCGTCGTCGGCACGCTGGCGGATCTCCTTCCCGGGCCAGCGAGGGTGCGGACGGGCGGGCTGTTGGTCGTACAGGCGTTCGGCGGCGGTGTGCTGTTCGTCGTCCTCCCGTTCGCCGAGACGCCGCTGACGGCGGGCGCGGCGTTCGTCGCGCTCGGTGCGCTGATTATCGGATCGACCGGACTCTACTACTCCTGCATTTCGACGCTCGTTCCCGACGACGAGCTCGGCGCGGCATCCGCCGCCGGGCAACTGGCCGTGACCGTCAGCGGACTGTTTGCACCGCCGACGTTCGGATTGCTCGTGGACACGAGCGGCTACGGTGCCGCGTGGGGATTCCTCGGCGCGCTGTCGTTTCTGGCCGCGGGATTCGCGTTACTCGTGGTGGTCGACATCGTGTAAACGACCTCGGGCGCGGTGGCCCGAGGCTTTTTAGACTGGAGTTCGCCCGAACCGAGACGCAAGCAGACGCGTGTCCGAGCTATTTCAGCCCGCTCGGTGACGATGTCCCATGACCAACGTTGCGATCACCGGCGCCTCCGGTGACGTCGGTCGAGCAGTGATCGACGCCTTCGCCGACCGAGACGAGACGCTCGAGCTGTTCTCCCACAGCGAGACCGACGACCTGGAGACGAGGCCGATCGAAATCGCCGACCGTGAGACGGTCGTCGACGCCCTCGAGGGCCAGGATATCCTGATCCACCTCGCGGCGAATCCCGATCCCCGCGCCGAGTGGGACGCGGTGTCAGGCCCGAATATCGACGGGCTGTACAACGTCTACGCGGCCGCGATCGAGAATGACCTCGAGCGGGTTATCTTCGCGAGTTCGAATCACGCGGTGAACATGGCAAACGTCGTCTCGGCGATCCGCCCGGAGTCGACGGTCGGCCAACCCGACGTGGTTCGGCCGGACGATCCGCCGAACCCCGACACCTACTACGGCGTCACGAAGGTCTTCGGCGAGGCGATGGGGGCCTACTACGCGAACCGCCACGGCATCGATGTCGTCAACCTGCGGATCGGCTGGCTGCTCACTGACGCCGAACTTCGGGAGGTGTGTGCCGACCGCGACGCCGCCGGCGAGCGCTACGCTCGTGCGATGTGGCTCAGCCCCGACGATTGCGGCCGGTTGTTCGAAGCCGCCGTCACGGCGGCGCTCGCGTCGAATCCGACGGTCGCCCACGGCATCTCGGAAAACAGCGAGCGCTTCCTCTCGCTCTCGGAGACGATGCTCGAACTCGGCTATCGGCCCAAAGACGACGCTACCGCGGTGCTCGAGGAGTGATGGAGACCGACCGAGAAACCGGATGGAACGGCACGATCCGACCGTATCGACGCCGTCGAACCCCGCGGTCGACGCCCTCAGCGTATCGAAAGACCGAAGATCGATTCGTTCCAAGTGAAACGTATGTCCACCAAGGTGTCGGAATCGACGGGCTACGTTCCGAACCTGCAGATGTCCGCGTTCGGCTACGTCATGGCGGCGGTGCTCGTCATTATCATGTTGCCACTGTTGCCAGTTATCGCGGTCGCCTGGGTTATCTGGCGCGTGTTTTTTACGGAGGAGCAACTCGAGTCGAGTTACCAGAACTGGCGCGACGATCCGAACCGGTTGCGCCCCGTGTTGCCGGTCGAGGCCGAAGAAGCAGACGAGGAAGCCGAAGCCGCGGCCTGATACAGCGTACAAATTGTCGGCTGACTGATGCGGACCGTTGTAATTCTTTACCGGTGATCACCCGGACGGGGTCGGTGATCACCGGTAAAACGCTACAACAATCCGTATGAATCGGCCGTTGGGACAGTACCGAGACTGATCAATCGTCGACGCTCGCTTCCTGGCGACCGGTCGGCGACTCGCCCTCGAGGCCGTCCCGATCGTGGGGAGCGTCGAACGCGAGGTCGGGTCCGCGGGCGACGATTCGGTGTGGGTTGACGTCCGGATGAGTCGTGTAGTAGTGTTCTGTGATGTGGTCCATGTTCACCGTGTCGGCGACGCCCGGCGTCTGGTAGAGGTCCCGAAGGTACGGCCAGAGATTCGCGTACTCGCGGACGTACTGCACGTTACACATGAAGTGAGTGTGATAGACGTTGTCGAAGCGAACCAGCGTCGTGAACATCGCGATGTCGGCTTCCGTGAATCGGTCGCCCGCGAGATACCGCTGGTCTGCGAGAACGTCGTCCCAGTGATCCAGCGCCG
Source organism: Salinadaptatus halalkaliphilus (assembly GCF_006543045.1). Lineage (GTDB taxonomy): Archaea > Halobacteriota > Halobacteria > Halobacteriales > Natrialbaceae > Salinadaptatus > Salinadaptatus halalkaliphilus. The sequence continues at coordinate 313,919 of NZ_RBZW01000021.1, forward strand.
CAAAGAGGTCGTCGACGGCCGCGTCGTAGGGCTCCTGTTCCGTCGCGAATCCGGCCCGATAGACGCCGTTGTTGATCGGTTCGTAGATCGTATCGAGGATGTCATCGATCTCCTCGCGACGGTCCTCGGGGGCCAGGTCGATGTCGTTTTCCGCGAGGTCGTCGAACGCCGTGGCGAGCATTCGCATGATCTCTCTCGACTCGTTGTTGACGATGGTCTCTTCCTCGCGATCCCACAGCACCGGGACCGAGACGCGGCCAGTCACGTCCGGATCAGCCGCGACGTACACCTCTCGCAGGTAGTCGGCCTCGAGGATCGGATCGGCCGTACAGCCTTCCTTCTCCGGCGTGAACTGCCAGCCGTCCTCGTCGCGGTAGGGATCGACCACCGAGACGGAGATGGCGTCCTCGAGCCCGAGCAGCGCTCGCGTCACCAGCGTTCGGTGGGCCCACGGACACGCATAGGAGACGTAGAGGTGGTAGCGACCGGCCTCGGGCTGGAATCGGGCGTCGGGATCGTCCCGAATCCAGTCCCGAAACGTCGTCTCCTGGCGCTCGAACGAGCCGTCGTCGTCGGTGTACTCCCCGGCGTCAGTTCGCCACTCGCCGTCGACGAGCATGTTCATACCAGTCGTAAGACTCGAGGACACAAAGATCCCAGCTAACGGTCGAGTCACCACGGGGTGGACACGACCCTCGCGGCCGCCAGCCGAGAGCCCAGTCCCGTCGGTGATCGAGGGACGTGGATTTAAGCGACCGGGGCGAGCACTCGCCCAGTAGATGCCAGACGAGGATCGCCACCGCCAGAGTCGGCTGTTCACCGACGACGACGGTGGGTTCGACGCCGAGCGCGCTCGAGAGCAGTCGCTGCCGGTCGAGGACGGCGAGGTGGTAGACACGGACGAACTCGCCGACCACCAACACTACGTCGAAGGACGGGGGATCTACGACGAGCGAAACCGGGTCAACGATCTGACGGGCAAGGAGTGGAAGTTCGCGACGAAGTCCGTGATCGCTCAGGGGTATCCCCCCGCGGTGCAACACGAGCTCCGGAGCGAACACGGCGGGCAGAAACCGCCGCGGCTCTGTGCCGAGTTGATCGGCCGGTTCAGTACGGCCGGCGACACCGTCCTCGACCCCTTCGCGGGCGTCGGGGGCACCTTGCTCGGCGCGAGTTTCTGTGAACACGAGGGGACGGGACTGCGTGAGGCGATCGGCTTCGAACAAAACGACCGCTGGATCGACATCTACGAGGAAGTCCTCGAGCGGGAGAATGCGGACCGACGAGAACGCGGCGAGCCACCATTGGCCGCCCAGGAGCTGCGCCACGGCGACTGTGCCGAGCTGATCGACGATCTTGAGGCCGACAGCGTCGATCTCCTGCTGACGGACGTCCCCTACTGGCACATGGACGAACTCGAGCAGACGCGAAACGAGCGGGCGACTCGCGAGAGTAAGCTCGGCTCGTTCGACACCGTTGACGACACTGATCTCGCCGGCGGCGATGCCGACGACGCTGCCGACGGCGACGTGACCGATTCGGTCGCGAGCGAACCAACCGACGAAGCGCCGACCCAGACGAAAGCCGAGTGGCTCGCGGAGATGGCCGACAAGTTCGACCGATTCACCGACGCCGTTTCCCCCGACGGCCACGTCGTCGTCTTCATCGGCGACATGTATCGCGATCAGTCCTACGAGTTCCTCTCGGCCGATCTGGCTCGCGCTCTCGAGTCCGAGACCTCGCTTACCCTCGCCGCGAATCTGATCTGGTACGATCCGTCGAAGGACCTCCACGTCTACGGCTACCCGTTTTCGTTCGTCCCGTCGATGGTTCATCAGAACGTCCTCGTCTTCCGCGTTGCCGACGCCGAGTGAGCGTCGTCGGCGCTGCCGTCTCGTCTGACACACGTCATCAGTGCGTCTGACGCTCTGACTGGCGTCGTTCGGACGTCTGACGCGGTTTTATGCCACCTCCTCGTGATGAATCGAGTGGCGCGGACGAACGGCGATCAACCCCCATCCACCCCCGTCCGCGCGCGGCATCCCGCCGCTCCCGTTTCCACCGATGCGGTGATCGAGTACACGATACCAGTTGACGGACTGCTCAAGTCCGTCGATACCGCTACGTTCTGTCTTGGGTCACCAGGTTCGTACGAAACGACCTTGTTGAAATCCTCGATTGGTGATGATTTTCAGCATTCGTACTGAATACAGAGCGCAAATGTGGCGCGAACCGAGGGTGAACAACACCGAAGATCGGAAGTCAATACAGCCGACCCAATCGTCAATTTGCAGGGAGTCGTCTTGACAGCCAAGAAATAGTGGTTCCGATAATGTATCCCCCCGTTCCAAGGCTAAGTGAATAGACGAAGCCAGATGTAACGCCTTGCTCGATTCCCCCAGTTAATTCTGCATATGCAGAGAGATTTCCATAATCCAATAGCCGGGGATACGTATATCGAGACGCCATTTCCCAGTTGCCAGTGAGATAGCCGATGAGCGGTGGAAAGACGAAATACCAGAAAGCGAACAGCCACAGCGCACCGATAGTCGGGAGAAGCCCCGCCTTCAGTACTCCCCCTGCAACGGCGATGGCGAGTGCCACTCCGATCCAGCCAAGGGAGATACCGATGTCCAGTCGTCCGAGAACAAACCCGGCTGAGAAGAATAGTGTGAGGCCGATCACGGCCAGTAGGAGACAACCTCTCTTCCGGCGTCTCCCAACAACATGCGGCCAGAACTGGCCAAGATCACTCATTATAAGATAATTGAAGGTTGCTATCAATAATCGTTCTGGAGATGAGGACCCTCGCCAAGCGGCCGAGCGGCGGTCGCGCCCGGACATCGGTACAGCAATCCGTATGAGGCTCGAGCACAATCTCAGACCAATATGCGCGGGGACGACACGCTGACCGTGGGGACGACCGAGCGTTCGAACCGGAGGCGCGACCGTTCAGTCGCGGACGGGGACACATGAGCGACGAGCCACCGGTCGACGGGACCGACATCCACCAACTCGACGACGACACCGTCGCGCGTATCGCCGCCGGCGAGGTCGTCGAGCGACCCGCAAGCGCCGTCAAGGAACTCGTCGAGAACAGCCTCGACGCCGCGGCCTCGAGCATCGACGTCACCGTCGAGGCGGGCGGGACGGACCTGATTCGCGTCGCCGACGACGGAGACGGGATGACCGACGCCGACCTCCGGGCCGCCGTCCGCCAGCACACGACCAGCAAGATCGGCGGCCTCGAGGACCTCGAATCGGGGGTTCGAACGCTCGGCTTCCGGGGCGAGGCCTTACATACCATCGGTGCCGTCTCGCGGCTCCGAATCCGGTCCAGACCGCGAGACGGCGACGATTCGGGGACGGAACTGGTCTACGACGGCGGCGACGTCGTCTCGGTCGATCCCGCGGGCTGTCCCGAGGGGACCATCGTCGAAGTCGAGGACCTCTTTTACAATACGCCCGCTCGCCGAAAATTCCTCAAGACGACGGCGACGGAGTTTGCCCACGTCAACCGCGTTGTGACCCGCTACGCGTTGGCAAATCCCGACGTGGCCGTCTCGCTGACCCACGACGGGCGCGAGGTGTTTTCCACGACGGGCCAGGGCGACCTCCAGGCGGCCGTCATGGCGGTCTACGGCCGCGAAGTCGCGTCCTCGATGATCGCCGTCGACGCCGACGGCGGCGACCTCCCACCTGGCCCGCTCGAGGCCGTCTCCGGGCTCGTCTCCCATCCCGAGACCAACCGCTCGACGCGGGAGTACCTCGCGACGTACGTCAACGGTCGGGCGGTCACTTCCGACGCGATCCGCGAGGGAATTATGGGCGCCTACGGCACCCAACTCGGCGGCGATCGCTACCCCTTCGTCGTCTGCTTCCTCGAGGTGCCCGGCGACGCCGTCGACGTGAACGTCCACCCGCGCAAGCGCGAGGTTCGCTTCGACGACGATGATGCCGTCCGCCGACAGGTCGATGCAGCCGTCGAATCAGCGCTGCTCGAGCACGGCCTGCTTCGATCCCGGGCCCCGCGGGGCCGGTCGGCACCCGACGAGACGCGCGTGGCGAGCGAGCGCTCCGACACGACGGCGCGGACGCAGTCGTCGATCGGAGACTCGTCCGACGGTTCGACCGCGGAATCCGCAGCCGCTCGCTCGTCCTCGAGCGGCGAATCGCCTGCGGTTGAGTCGTCCGCGACCGAATCGACCGACCGCGACGACGCGTCGGTCGACCGTTCGGCGGGGTCGACGGACACGCCTGCCGACTCGAGGGCGGAATCGGAGCGGGATCCCTCGGGAGGACCGCCGGCACGATCCGAGGCCGACGCGACGACATCGGTGGACCCCTCGACGACCGCCGAATCGGGCTCGTCGGTACCGACAGAGACGGTCTCGACGCCTGCATCTGACTCGAGTGACGACGGCCTCGAGACGAGCCCGTCGGTGGCCCAGAGCCGTTCTGAAGGGAGGAAACCGAACCCCACGCACCGCGATCCAGACCGGAAATTCGCGGCCCCGACCGATCAGCGCACGCTCGCGGGCGGGTCCGCCACGGACGAGGAGCGCGAGTACGACTCGCTGCCGCGGTTGCGGGTACTCGGCCAACTCGAGGACACGTACGTGGTCTGTGAGACGCCCGACGGCCTCGCGTTGATCGACCAGCACGCCGCCGACGAGCGAGTCAACTACGAACGGTTGCAGGCGGCGTTCGCCGACGATCCGCCGGCGCAGGCGCTTGCCTCGCCGGTCGAGCTCGAGGTCACCGCCGCCGAGGCCGAGACGTTCGAACGGTTCCAGGAGGCACTCGCTCGACTCGGCTTCTACGCCGACCGGATCGACGACCGCACTGTCGCCGTGACGACCGTCCCCGCGGTGCTCGAAGAAACGCTCGAGCCCGATCGGCTGCGGGACGTCCTCGCGTCGATCGTCGGCGGCGACCGCGAAGCCGGCGGGGAGACCGTCGACGCCTTGGCCGACGAGTTTCTGGGGGATCTGGCCTGCTATCCCTCGATCACGGGTAACACGTCGCTGACGGAGGGGTCGGTCCTCACCCTGCTTGAGGCGCTCGACGACTGCGAGAATCCGTACGCCTGCCCCCACGGGCGGCCCGTGATCGTCCGAATCGACGCCGCGGAACTCGAGGCGCGCTTCGAGCGGGATTACCCCGGCCATAGCTGATGGTGCTCGCTGTCGTGTAGACCGTTATTCGCTCGAGGTCGGCGTCGTCGTGACGGATTCGTGGGCGTGTTTCTGGCGGTAGAGCCAGAGCGTACAGCCCAAAGCGACGGCCGCGGCGAGGGTGGCAACGCCGAAGGCGAGCTGATAACCGAATTCGGTGTAGACCCGGGCACCGCCGACGACCTCGCCGGTCCAGTAGGCGTCGAGTGCCCATCCCATCACCGTCGGGAGCGTCGCCGCACCGAAGAATCCGGCGGCGTTGACCGTCCCCGTCGAGATGCCACTCGCGCTGTCAGGGTGGCGTTCCTTGGCGATCGCGTAGCCAAGCAGGGACGCGCCGACGAGGATGCCCGCACCGAAGAAGGCCGCGCCGACGACTGGCAGCGGTGGATCGCCGACGACGGCGATACTGCCAAAGCAGACGACGAAGCCGACGGCCCCAGCAACCATCAGCTCGACCCGGCGACCGAGTCGGTCCGAGAGCCGGCCGACCGCGGGCGGACCGACGACCAGCCCGAGCCCGCCAAGCAGCGTAAACGCCGAGGCGAATGTGACCGACACGTCGTAGGTTTGAACGACGTAGGGAACGCCCCAGAGCCCGAACATGGTGAGGTTCACGCCGGTGGTACAGAACAGCATGATGCTGACGACCCAGATCCACCGGTCGCCCAGGACGGCACCGAGGTTCGCCCGAAGTTCGCTCGTCGTCAGCGTCGGCTGATCGGGGACGTTGTCGATCCGCTCGAGGCCGGCCGCTTCTGGCGCATCACGAACGAGAACGAAGATGAGCACGGCGACGACCAGGCCGACGATTCCCAGCCAGCCGATCGCGCTTCGCCACCCGATCGCGTCGACGACGACGGCCAGCGGCGTGGTCGCGAGAATGCCGCCAAAGCCCGACACCGCGAACGTCAGCCCGTTCATCGTCGCGAACTCGTCGGCGCGGTACCAGTTCGCACAGAATCGAAGGATACAGACGAAGAGAACGCTCCCGCCGAGCCCGACGAGCCCGCGGGCAAGCAGTGCGCTGGAGTAGCTATCGGCGAGGGCGAACCAGACGACACCGACGTTCATCACGGCCCCACCGATGGCTGCGGTTCGTCGAGGACCGATCCGATCCGCCAGAATGCCGGTCGGAATCTGCATGACGGCGTACACCCAGAAGAAGATGGCGTGGAGCGTTCCGAGCTGCCCACCCGTCGTGTCGAAGGCAGCCATGAGATCCTCGGCGAGGACGGCCGTCGAGAGCCGGTTGACGTTGACGAGCAAGAAGCCGAGCCCGAGCGTCGCCCAGAGGAGCCACCGCCGGTAGGTCGGATCGGACCAGTATCGCATCCGATACGACTGGATCGTCCAGTAGGTAAATATTTCACCAACCGGAAACGACCACCGGCTCGAATCGCCAGTCGGAACGGACGCCGGTTACAACGACAGCGACGAGAGCACGTCGAGTCGAGGGAGACAACTATGAGAGTCTCGAGTCCGTTCTCTGACTATGACCGACTGGCGCGATCTCGACGGTGCGAACGCAGGCGGGCAGTTTCTGCGAACGGCACTCACACTCTCGATTCTCGAGGGCCGGCCCGTTCGACTCGAGAACGTCCGGGGCGATCGATCGACGCCGGGGCTTGGCCACCAACATCTGGCGATCTTCGAGACGTTGGCAGCGCTCTCCGACGCCGACGTCACGGGTGCCGAAATCGGCGCGGAGACGGTAACGTTCGACCCCGGTGACCCGACGCTCGAGGGCGGCGAGTACGCCGTCGATATCGAGACGGCAGGAAGCATTTCGCTACTGTTCGACGCCGTTGTCCCGCTGGCGACCGTCCTCGAGTCCCCGCTGTCGCTGTCGGTGACCGGCGGCACCGACGTCGCGTGGTCGCCACCGATCGAGTACGTCCAGCAGGTGAAATTGCCCCTGCTCAGACGGTTCGGACTCGTCGCCGCCTGCGAGATCGATCGGCGGGGCTTCTATCCCGACGGCGGCGGGACAGCGACGTTGCACCTCGCGCCCTCCCGACTCGAGCCGATCGAACTCGTGGATCCGGGCTCGCTCGAGGACGTCCGTCTCTACTCGACGGAATCGGAGTCGCTGTCCGATCGAAACGTGGCTCATCGGCAGCTCGAGGGGGCGCTCGAGCGACTGGACGACAGCCTCGATTCGAGACTCGTAGAACGCCGGGAGACGACTGCGGCGAGTGACTGTCCGGGATCGGCGATCGTCGTTCGGCTCGAGTTCGAGAACGGCATCGCCGGCTGCAGCGCCCTCGGCGAACGCGGGACGCCGGCCGAGCGCGTCGGCGAGGACGCCGCGGACGCCGCGAACCGCGTGCTCGAGGGTGGCTGGCCGGTCGACCGCCACCTCGGCGATCAGTTGTTGGTTTACCTGTCGATCGCCGGCGGTCGCGTTCGCGTCCCCGCCCTCACCGACCACGTCCGGAGTAGTTGCACGCTGCTCGAAGCGTTCGGCGTCGACGTTTCCCGTGCGAGTCCGTCGGCAACCGATATCGACGCCGATGAATCCATCGGGGATCGGCCAAACGACACCGACGGCGCGGTGCTGTCGGTCCCACAACGAGCGACCGTCAACATCGAGCCCACGGCCGATCCGAATTACTGAAAGGGTCGGTAACGGTACAATTTTAGGCCGCCCGTTCGTCTACAAACCCATGTCCGATTCGAAGACGACCGTCGGGAACGGGGGAGACAGACGTGCGTGATCTCGTGACCTTCGGAGAGACGATGCTCCGGTTGTCGCCACCCGACAGCGAGCGCCTCGAGCGAACGGACGAACTCGAGGTGTTCGTCGGCGGCGCGGCGAGCAACGCCGCGATCGCGGCGAATCGGCTCGGTGCCGACGCAGCGTGGCTTTCGAAGGTGCCCGACACGCCGCTCGGACGACGCGTGGTCAACGGCCTGCACGAACACGCCCTCGAGACGAACGTCGTCTGGAGCCGCGAGGGCCGACAGGGAACGTATTACCTCGAACGAGCCGGGAAACCCCGTGGATCGGCCGTTATCTACGACCGGGCCGACAGCGCCTTTACCACGACGACGGCCCAGGAGCTCGACGTGAACGCGGTCCAGAACGCCCGCGTATTTTTTATGACCGGCATCACGCCGGCACTCTCGCCGACGCTTCGAGAGACGACGACGAACCTGCTCAAAGCCGCCAAACAGGGTGGGACGACGACAGCGTTCGATTGCAACTATCGGGGCAAGCTCTGGTCGCCGGAGACGGCCCGTGAGACGCTCACCGCGCTGTTTCCCGGTATCGACGTGCTCGTCGTCGCTGCCCGGGACGCCCGCTCGGTGCTCGAGTTCGAGGGCGACCCGCGCCAACTTGCCCACAAACTCGGCTCCCAGTACGACTTCGAGACGGTCGTCGTCACCCGCGGCTCGGAGGGCGCCGTGGGTTGGCACGACAGCGTCGTCCACGAACAACCTGCCTACGAGACCGACACCGTCTCCGAGATCGGCACCGGCGACGCCTTCACCGGCGCGTTCATCGCACGCCGGGTCGCCGGGGACGACGTCCCGACAGCGCTCGAGTACGCCGCGGCGACGGCGGCGCTCAAACGCACGATTCCGGGAGATATCGCGCTCGTCACCGAGGACGAAGTCGAACGCGTCCGGACGGCCGAGAGCGACGGACTCTCGCGGTAGCGACGTGGGACAATTGCGAATTGACCTCCTCCTCCGCGTGAACGCGGAGGAATCCCGCCACGGGATTTCAGGCTGCGTGTAGCGGCCTGTTGGTTTCAAGACGCATCCGTTCCAGGCGTCACCTGCTGATTTTCAGCATCGTCCCCAGAAATTGGTCTGCAATGTTTATCGCCCCGTTCACGTCAGCTTGATACTCTCCGACCCAACAGTCGTCGTTCGAGCATCTGAACGTCGCCTGTCGTGGCCGGGAGCCATGTTCACCGCAGGCGTGGCACGCCTTCGACGTGTTCCGGGGATTCACCGTCTCGGCGGGAATCCCCTTCTCGGTGGCTTTGTAGCGAATCTGTGCGTGGAGCTTCTCGGATCGGATCGAGAGGCACGGCAAGTAGCCGATCTGCCGATCGGTGAGCTCTCGCTCACGCAGTTCAGCCCGAGCGAACGCGTCCTCAGACGCGCGATCTACGAGTCCGCACTGGAAACGTTCGACTTCTTCTCGATCCCGGTCTCCGACGTTCGGCCCTGGATCGACGCACGCCTCGGCCTGCGTTGAGACGGAGTGCTGTGACAGCAGTGGCACGTGAACTACTCCACCCTACCGCGCTCGAGCTAATCGGCATCGGCATCGGCCGACGGCCGGTAGCGCCGGCTGACGGCCTTCCAGCGGCCCCGCCGGAACAGCCAGTAGTTGATTCCCCCGGGAACGTACGTCTCGAGCAAGAGTGCGAGGTAGAGCCCGGCGATACCGAGCGGCGTGACGAGTCCGAGCGCGGCCGCAGGGAGCGCGAAGACGTAACGACCGACCAACGAAGCGACGAACGGCAGTCGAGTATCTCCAGCGCCGAGCAACGCGCCCGCAGCGGTGCCGTCGATGCCGTACCCGATCGAACTGACGGCGCCGACGGCGACGAAGACGCCGGCCTGTGCGACGTGACCGGGATCGGTGACGAACAGACTCGCGATCGGTTCCGCGAAGACGACGACCAGTATCGCGACGCCAGTGTAGATGACCGTCGAGAGGCGGACGATCTCCTCGCCGTACGCGCCTGCTTCGTCCTCGTCGTTCGCGCCGAGATGTTGGCCGACGAGCGAACTCGAGGCCAGTGACAGCCCCCAGTTGATGCTGTTGATCAGGCCACGGATGCGCCGGCCGACCTCGAGGGCGGTGACGATCACCGGGCCGAACGTGGCGGCGATCCACAACAGCGGGAAGACGACGATCCCCTGGGCGAGACGGCGACCGATCTCGGGCGAGGAGATTTCGACGATTTGCCAGAGTAGGGTCGGCTGGAGCCGCAGACTCGAGCGCGTGATTGGGACGGGACTTGGCTCCATACCCAGTTGGCCGTAGGACTGGCCGAACATCCCCCACGCGAGAACGAGCGTGACGACGCCGGTCGAGACGGTCGTCCCGATCGCTGCGCCGGCGACGCCCATCCCGAATCCGAAGATGAGGACGCCGCTGATGAGGATGTTCAGGACGGCACCGCCGGCGCGGGCGACCATCTCGGTGAACGTGTCGCCGACGCCCGTGTAGGTTCGACTCGCGACGAGATTCAGGAGTTCGAAGAGGACGGCCGGTGCGACAAAGAGCAGGTAGGTCGTCCCGTGGGCGATCGGCTCGGGTTCGCTGCCGAGCAGGCCGATCAGCGACTCGGCGACGAGCAAAAAGACGGCCATCATCGGCAACGCGAACAGGAACACGAGCAGGATGCTCTGGGTGACGACCAACGAGGCGCGTTCGGTCTCCTCGCCGCCGTAGTTCTGGGAGACGAGCGAGACGGTTCCCCCGGCAAGGCCCAGTCCCAGCATCGTCACGATCTCCCAGTAGGCGAGCGCGTAGGCCAACCCGGCGGTGCCGGTCGTCCCGACCGCGAGACCGACCATCGCCAGATCCGCCGTCTGTTTGGACATGATCGCGAAGCCGGTCACGATCCGCGGCCAGGCGAGGTCGGCCGTCGGCCCGAACCGCTCGGCGTCGATGATCCCGAGTCGCTCGAGGATGCTCGCGAGAACGACGGTTACGGTCCGACGATCCGTCATTGCACCCGCACTTTCGGTAGGGCGACCTTCGATCTGTCGTTCGAGGCAGTCTCCGTCCCACTCCAACCACGAACGCGATCGTCGACCGATCAGGCGCTCGAGACGCCCGGGACCACTTCGAGCGACGGCTGCACGGATCGCGCAGCTACAGCCGTGAGAGTACGGCTTTCAGATGCTCGGGCGAGAGCAGCGAGGTCGGCCGGTCCATGTGAACGCCGATTTCACCCGACAACGTCCGCAATCCCGCGCGTTGGACCGGTTCCGGCAGCGAGTACGCCCGCCGGAGCCAGTGGCCGAGTTCTTGTTCGCGGCCCAAGTCGTCCCGCCAGGCGCGTTCGTAGCCTGCAAGCGTCGTCGGTCGGTCGGGATCGATCTCCCTGGCGGCGTGGTCGGCACAGGTCATACCGTAGAGGATGCCCCCGCCCGTGAAGGGCTTGGTCTGGGCGGCCGCGTCACCGAGCAGGAACCCTCGCCTCGAGGTCACGCGACTCGGCGGCCCGATCGGAATCGCGCCCGAACAGCGGTCGGCAACGTCGATCTCGTAGCCGTCGATCAGTTCTTCGAAGTGCTTTGTGACCTGCACGCCCGGTGGGGCCGCCAGTCCGTACTCGACGCCGGCCCCACCGCGAGGGATTCGCCAAGCGAAAAAGGTCGGCGCGGTGAGGTGGACGTCGACGAAGTCGGCGTGGTCGTCCTCCTCGGAGAAGGCGAGCACCCCGTGGAGCAATTCCTCGGGATCGGCCAGTCCGAGTTCGTCTCGAACCCTCGAGCGCGGGCCATCACAGCCGACGACCATCTTGGCCGCGAGCGTCTGGCGCTCGTCCGGACCGTTCGCGACGACCTCGACGCGGTCGTGGTGCTCGCGGACCTCGGTGACGGTGTGGTGCTCCCGAACGTCCGCGCCCGCCTCGCGGGCGAGGGCCGCGAGGTGGCGATCGAGTCCGACGCGGTCGACGACATTCGAGGCGACCTCGCGCTTGTAGAAGGGATAGGCGGGGCTCCGGGGCCCACCGGCGTGAAACCGAGCGCCGTAGATCTCGTTTTGCAAGAGTTCCTCGCGCGCTCCGGGGCCGGTAAACGACCAGATATCGGTACTGACGTGACCCGAGCACGCAAGCGGCGTTCCGATCGTCCCTTTCTCGAGGGCCAGAACGTCGTAGCCTTTCTCGCCAGCCCGTCGGGCGAACCGGGCTCCCGCAGGGCCGACGCCTACCACGACGAAGTCGTACATATTCCTCACGTTCACGTCGGGCGATAAATAACCTCTCACCCGTCTCGAGAGCCGCCGCTATCGAACCTGCTGGGAGGGCGTCGGTCGCCCGTGATCGAGCTGTCGACGAGAGTGCGAGTCCACCCGGACTCGGGCGATATGGCTGGAATCGGTAAGCGAACCCCAGCAGACGAAAGCGTCGTTAGAAGGCGTTGGCCTCGAGGCTCATTTCGGCGTGCAGATCGGATTTCAACGCGTCGTGGACCTTACAGAGTGCGTTCGCGCGCTCGATAATTTGTTCGCCCGTGTCGTCGTCGACATCGGCTTCGACGCGAATGTGGAACGAGATCGACTCGAGTTTGTCGTCGTCGTTGAGGTCGCCGGTCGTCTCGATTTCGACGCGGCCGAGGTCGTCGACGCCGCGTTGCTCGCCGCCGACCCGAAGCGCGGGAACGTAGCAGGTGCCGTAGGCGGCCAGCAACGCCTCGAGCGTGTCGGGTGCGTCCTCGCCGGTGGCGTCGATCGTCGTTTCGAACTCGCGGATCTCGTTGGTCGCGCTGAACCCCTCCTCGGAGACGGTGGTGACGTCCTTCGACATAGCACTCGAGACCACGACCGCCTGGCGTGTAAACGTTGTTCTCACCGGCGGTACCGTTCGGCAGTCGAAAAATACGTGCGTGGCGATACGAGACGGCCGTGGCGAGACGAGCCTCGGCGGCCGCGACGGCTTACTCGAGATTGAAGGGTTCGTCGGCCTCGAGGGCGTGGACCTCGGCGTCGCTGACGGCATCGGCGAAGTCGGCGGGATCCTGTTCGATCGGCGGGAAGGTATCGTAGTGCTGTGGGAAGGCGTGGTCGGCCCCGGTCCAGTCGACGGCGACGCCGGCCTGCTGGGGCCCCATCGTGAAGTGATCGCCGATGGGGACGATCGCGGCGTCGGGCTCGAGATAGTCGCCGATAACGTCGTTCATCTCGGACATCAGGGCCGTGTCGCCGGCGTTGTACAGTGTCGTCGAAGCGTCCCCCGTGGGATCGCCGTCGGCGATGACGAAGCTGGCGGGCATCCCGCCGCTCAGTTCGTTTTCGGTCATGATGCCGTTGGTGTGGTCGGCCCGGACCATGGTGACGGTGGCGTCGCCACAGTCGACGGTACCGCCGAGGTTCATCCCCATCCCCCCGACGGCGTCCTCGTAGCCGAACTCCTCCTGGCAGTAGGAGGTCAGTTCCGGCGTCGCGACCAGCGTCGCGTCCGAGAACGCGCCGGCATGAGCGATGTGGTCGGCGTGGCCGTGTGTCAACAAGACGTAGTCGGGCGTATCGACGTCGGATGGCTCGAGGCCGGTCTTCGGGTTGTCGAAGAACGGGTCGATCAACAGTTCGGTGCCCCCAACGGTGACGTGCCACGTCGAGTGGCCGTGCCAGGTGAGTTCCATACCACTCGAATCGTTGGTGTGAGATGTCTTAAAAGTGGCTGGAGCCCGCTTCGGTGTTGGACGGCGGAAACGTAGTTGGAGATTATTTCTAGTAACAAAAGAAGTGAAATATAATATGTACAATCACCGGCATTTATACTGACGGTATCAGAACGACCGGATGCCGCAGGCGCTGACACACCACGCATGCGGTCGGTCGCGTTTGCGATCGCAGACGTAGTTACCGTTCGGGCCCGCCCGATCGGTAGCGGCGTTCGCAGATCGACCGCCACGGCCAGGCAGGGGTGGCCCCCTCGAGCAGTCGGCGAGACACACCGACGATGCCGTGGCGTTTTTTACCCGGCCCACCTACGACAGGTATGCTCGCACTGACACTCGAGGAGTTCATGGTGGAGTTGAACGAGGGATCGATCAAGAACGTCGGGCCGACGAACAAGTCCGCGACGGTGAAACTGTTCGATGTCGAGTCGGCCGAAGCCCGCGAGTTCGGCGACAAACGTCTCAAACTCGTCTTCGAGGACGACGAGGGGAACGAAATCCAGGTTTCGCTGTTTCCCGAAGACGTGTACAAACTCCTCGAGGACGTCGAAGCACTCGAGGACGATTCGCCCGTTTTCGAGTAGGGAACGACCCCTGCTCGTCCCGGACCATCTGTGAGCGCATTTCGACAACCGTTTTAGGACGAACCTGCTTGATGCGAATAGATGGGTAACTGTATCATCTGCGGCACGCCTGTCGACGGTGAGGTCTGTGCGAGTCACGAAGAAGATGTCGTCTTCGAATTTCGTGGCACCGCGGCCTCGCATCTCACCCCCAACCGCTACTACCGGGGGACCGTCGACGGCTACGCCGACTTCGGCGTCTTCGTCGACGTCGGAGACCACGTCACAGGCCTGTTGCACAGAAGCGAACTCGACCAACGACTCGAGAGTCTCGATTGGGAACCCGGGGACGAGGTCTTCGTCCAGGTTCTCGACGTCCGCGACAACGGTAACGTCGACCTCGGCTGGTCGATCAGACAGCGCGAACGCGAATTCCGCGGCCAACTGATCGAAACCGCCGACGACGAGTTCCGGACGGAGGATCTCGCGGACGACGGCTCGACCGACGACGCCGACACCTCGAGCGACCACTCGGCCGGCGACGATACCGGCGGCTCCGAGACGACGCCCGACGAGACGGAGTCGACAGACAGTCCGGCGACCGCGACCGAAACGGTTGCAGGCGCCAGCGGCTCGGTCGCGACCGAGTCCGCCGCGGCATCCGCCCCAGCGGCGGACGACACGGCCGACGCGACGCCCGAGGACGAACCGACGCTCAACCGAACGACGATCGATAGCATCGATTCGCAGGTCGGCTCGGTCGTCCGCCTCGAGGGCGAGATCATCGGCGCTCGCCAGACCAGCGGTCCGACGGTCTTCGAACTGCGCGACGAGAGCGCCACCGTCGAGTGCGCCGCGTTCGAAGAAGCCGGCGTCCGAGCCTACCCCGATGTCGATGTCGACGATGTCGTCGCACTCGAAGGCGAGGTCGAACGCCATCACGGCGATCTGCAGGTCGAAACCGAGACCCTCGAAATTCTCGAGGGCGAAGCTCGTGAAACCGTCGTCGAGCGACTCGAGACGGCGATCGAACAGGAGGCTCGGCCGGCCAAGACCAAGCCACTCGCCGACCACGACGGCGTCACGGCTGTTGCAGACGAACTCGAAGCCGCTGCGACCACGATTCGCCGCGCCGTCATGGAGGCCCGACCGATCGTCGTCCGTCACTGCGCCAGCGCCGACGGCTACGTCGCCGGCGCTGCCATCGAGCGCGCCGTGCTTCCGCTGATTCGGGAGAAACACACCCGGGAAGACGCCGAATACCACTACTTCGAGCGGCGGCCACTCGAGGGTCGCGTCTACGACATGGACGCCGCGACCGACGACGTCACCTCGATGCTCGAGGCTCGGGACCGCCACGGCGAGCAACTGCCGCTGGTCGTCCTGGTCGATGCGGGCTCGACGGTCGAATCCGTCGACGGTTACGAACTGCTCTCGCTGTACGACGCCGACGCGGTCGTCGTCGACGCCAGCCGCGCCGACGACGAGATCACCGACGCCGTCTCGGTCGCGGTCACGCCGTCGCTCGCAGACGCCGACGTAAGCGACATCACCGCGACGGCACTCGCCGCCAACGTCGCTTCGCAGGTCAACGGCGACATCCGTGGCGAGTTAGAGCACCTGCCTGCAGTGAGCTACTGGGAGGATACGCCGTCGGAGTACGTCGACCTCGCGACCGAGGCCGGCTTCGACGAGACCGCCGTCTCAGAACGCCGGGAAGCCGTCGCCCTCGAGGCCTACTACCAATCCTACAAGGACAAGCGCGAACTCGTCGCCGACCTGTTGTTCGGCGACAGCGACGACGACGGCCGGCCGCGAGACGGCGACCTCGCCGCCCACGTCTCCGAGCAGTTCCGGGCGAAACTCGAGACCGAACTCGAGACCGCCCGAGAGAACCTGACGACCGAGAACGTCGACGGCGTCACCGTCGCCGTCCTCGATACGGACGCGTTCACGCACCGCTACAACTTCCCGACGACGCGGCTCCTGCTCGATGCCTTGCACCGCCGCCAGCGCGACGACGGACCGTTCGTCACGCTCGGACTCGGTGAGAGCGATTGTTACGTTCGAGCGACCGAGCCGGTTGACATCCGCCAGCTAGGCGATTCGATCGCCGAGGCGGTTCCCGACGGCGGCGTCCACGTCGTCGGCGGTCGGGACGGCCACGTCGAGTTCCTCCCCGGCGTCCGCGACGGCGTTCGCGACGCCGCACTCGAAGCGCTCGAGGAGCAGCTCGGATAAGGTCCATTCTCCACTACCGTCCACACAGACCACCAGCGGCTGCGCTGGCGTCGGGACGAACGGGACAGACCCCGTCGAGACGGCAGCTGGCCGCGAAAACACCGTTCAGTCGTCGTCTTCGTCGGATCGGTCGGATCGAACGGCTGATTCGTCGGGCCAGGTGACGCTGCCGAGAAACGGGACGCCGATCCGTTCGGCGGAGCGAGCGATCATGTGTGCGCCCGTTGGCACCGTCAGGAACAGGAAAACGATGCCCAGCAGCGAGGTAAGTCCCTCCTTGCCCGGACCGAATGCGACGAAGCCGGCGAGAAAGATCGCGGCGGTCCCGAGGGTCGTTGGCTTGCTCGTCGCGTGCATCCGATTGTAGACGTTCGGCAGGCGTAACAGGCCGACCGTGCCGACGATCAAGAAGAACACGCCGACGGCGATCAGTGCGATGACGACGGCGGTTCGGATCACTCGATCACCTCCCCGTCGATGACGAACTTCGCGACGGCAACCGTCGCGATGAATCCGATGATCGCGAGTACGAGGCTCACGGTGATAAACAGCCCGCGGCCGGTCTGGATGGCAAAGAGCACGGCGATGGCGACGACGTTCGTCGCGATGGCATCCAACGCGACGACCCGGTCGGGGTCCGTCGGCCCGCGAATCACCCGATAGCTACAACAGACACAGAGTGCGCTTACGATCACCAGCGCGACGCGCAGCGTCGTCTCGAGGAGGACCGGTACCTCACTCATCGTCGATATCACCCGATTCGCTCGGCGCGTCATCCGGAGACTGGTCGTCGGTCGGTGGGCTGTCGTTCGATGCTCGCTGACCGTCGGTCCGTTCCTCGAGCGACCGCTGGGCCTGTTCGTCCGGGCGACGCGGGTGATGGCCACCGGAGACGACGATGTCGGGCACCGGGTCCGACGGCGACTGCGGTTCGTCGAACATCTCGAGGGCGTAGTTTTCCCAGGTGCGGATGGGAGCGACGATCGCGTCGGGATCGCGACCGTCGATTGCGTGGACGTAGAGGGCGTTCGCGTCCGCGACGTAGTCGAGGGTGACCGTTCCCGGCGTGACCGTGATGCTGTTAGCGATGAGGGTGACCGCCACGTCGGTTTCGACGCGCAGCGGGATCAATATCACCTCGGGTTCGATCGGCAGTTCGGGCGAGAGCACCCGGTAGGCGACGTCGATGTTCGCGCGGACGAGTTCCCGGACGAACGCGCGGAGGTAACGGCCGGCGGCCGGCAGCGCGCGAGCGCCGCGACCGAGATCGAGGGACTCGAGATAGAGCCGGCGGAAGACGAACGCGGTCGGCAGGCCAACGGCGAGCCCGAAGAAAAACTGGCCGATCACGACCGTCGGCGCGAGTTCGACGCCGCGGACGAAGAGCCAGAGGACGGCGAATCCGGCACCGGCGACGGGCCAGGCGGGGATCCTCACATCTGCTCACCTCCCGCGGCGTCCGGATCGGCCGGGTCGACGGCCTCGACGTACCCCTCGACATCCAGCGCGGCCGCTGCCGCGGCGTCGGCAAATTCGTAGACCGGCTCGAATCCGATGCCGACCGCGAGGATGGTCCCCGTGAGCGCGAGGAGAACGCCGATCTTGACGGGATCGACGGTCGCCCTCGAAACGGCGGCCGTTCGGGTTCCCCAGAAACTCCGATTCCACGTCCGCGTGGTGTAGGCTATCGTCAGTACGGAGCCGCCGACCAAGAGTACGAGGACGGGCATCGTCCCCGCTCGAGCTGCGGCGTCGAAGACGAGGAGCTTGCCGAAAAAGCCCGATAGCGGCGGAATGCCCACGAGCGCGAGCGAGCCCACGAAGAAGGCGATCGCGAGCGGTGGCGAACGGCCGGCTAGCCCCCCGAGGTCGGCCAACTGGCTCGTGCCGGTCGCCGACCTGACCGCGCCGACCGAGAGAAAGAGCAGGCCCTTGGCCAACGTGTGGTTGAGCGCGTACACCAGCGCGGCGACGATCGCGAGCTGTCGCAGTTCGGGAGCGGTCGTGGTCGCCGCGATGGCGACCGGCACGGCAATGAAGCCGACCTGGCCGATGCTCGAGTACGCGAGGATCCCCTCGAGCGAGGAGCGGCCGACGGCACCGATCCCGCCGACGAGGATGCTCGCGGCGGCCATGACGAACAACGCGGCGCCGACGAACGCCAGCGGCGACGTGCCGGCGACGACGGTTCCGACGCCGGGAACCGCGAGGTCGACGCCGACCTGCGCGCCCGCAAAGATCGTAAAAGAGAGCCGGAGGATCGCGTAGATGCCGACTTTCTTGGACGCGCCGGCCAGCACGGCGGTGACCTGGGGCGGCGCGGATCGGTAGGCGGTCGGGATCCAAAACTGGAAGGGAACGAGGCCGGCTTTGATCGCGAACACCGACAGCAACAGCGCCAGTAGGCCGACGACCGGTCCGGGGTCGATCCCGTAGGCCGCCGGCTCGGCGAGGCGGCGGGCCAGATCAGCCATGTTGAGCGTCCCCGTGGTCGCGTAGAGGCCGCCGACGCCGAGCAGGAAGACCGCACTCGCCAGCAGGTTGAGCGCGACGTACCAGAACGCGGCGCGAGTGTGTTGGGCGCCACCGTAGTAGGCGACGAAGATGTAACTGGCCATCAACATCACCTCGAACCAGACGAAGAGGTTGAACAGGTCGCCAGTGAGGAACGCGCCGGTGACCCCGAGCAACAGGAAGTGAAACAGCGGAAAGTAGTAGCTGCGCCGGTCGAGTTCGGGCAGCGTTCGAGCCGAGAAGACGAGCGACGTGATCCCGATCGCAGCGACCATCGTCAGCATGAACGCCGAGAGCCCGTCGGCCACGAGCGTGATGCCGAACGGTGCCGGTAGATCCGCGACCTGGTAGGTCGCGATGCCCGGCGCGTCGGGCGCGAGCACGACGTACCAGGCGATCGCCGTGACCGCGAGAACGTATCCCGCGCCGCCGACCAGGCTCACCCCGACTCGAGCGCGCGGTCGGCGACCGAGCACCAGCGTGAGTACGGCCGTCACGAGGACGATCAGCATCGGCGCGATCACGAGGTCCGAGGGGGTGCCGACCGGCATCGTCGTCAATGGTTCCGGCACGGCCGAACTCGCCGTCGTCACTCGCGATCACCCAGTTCCGAGACGTCGAGCGTGTCGTGTTCCTCGTAGACCCGGTAGGAGAGCACGAGTGCGAACGCGGTCATACCGAAGCTGATGACGATCGCCGTGAGGACGAGCGCCTGGACCAACGGATCGGCGGTCGCGGGGACATCCACGCCGTGACCGGCCAGGATGGGAACCGTCTCGAAGTCACCCTCCGTGAGGCCGCCCATCGCCAGCAGATAGACGTTCGCCGCCTGTCCGACGATCGCCAGCCCCCAGACGACCCGGATCAGATCCCGGCGGAGCAACAGGAAGGTGCCAAGCGCGAACAGCGCGCCAACGACGAGCGCGAGGACGAACGCCGTCATTCGGCACCCACCACCGAGAGGATCGTCAGCAACCCGCCGACTACGACGCAGTAGACACCGAGGTCGAACGCGAGCGCGCTCGCGAGTTCGACGTGATCGTAGATCGGGACGCCCTCGAGTTCGACGTAGGACTGGGTAAGGAAGGGCAGATCGAACAGCAGCGGCACTAGCCCGCTGGTGACGGCGATGACGAGCCCGATCGTAAACAGCCGCCGGTAGGCCGTCACGATGCGGTCCCGCGAGGGCTCCTTGCCGGGTTCGACGTCGCGACCGAGGACGCCCCGCTCGAGGAAGTCCAGCCCGAACGCGAGATAGAGGACCGCGAACGCCGTCGTCGTGAGGACGCCGGCGATGAAGCCGCCGCCGGGAAGGTTGTGGCCCTCGACGAACAGCGACGCCGAGACGACGAATATGATGGGGACGACCGCTCGAGCGGTCGTGCGCATGATGACGGTCGTGGTCACGCGCGATCACCGTCGGTATGTGTCACGGACAGCCACTTTCCGAGTTCGATACGTCGGACCGTCATTCGGAATCACCGCCGGTGCGCATGATGATGAGGGTCAGGATCGAAATCGCCGCGAGCGCGACGACGACGAGTTCGCCGAGCGTGTCGAATCCCCGGAAGTCGACGAGGATCACGTTGACGATATTGGTGCCCCCGCCTTTGGGCACGGCCTGTTCCGCGTAGTAGCGCGCGAGCGCGGTGGTCTCCGCTGGACGGGCGTCGGTGGTGACGAGCACGGTGACGAACGCCGTCGCACCGACGGCGATCGAGAGGACGCTATCGCGGACGACGTTCCCGAGTTCGACCTCGTCGTACTCCGGAATTTCCTCGATAACGAGCAAGAACAGTACCAGCAGCAGCGTCTCGACGACCAACTGGGTCAGCGCCAGATCGGGCGCGCTGGCGAGGATGTAGAAGATGGCGATCATGAATCCGAGAATTGAGAGCGTCAGGATGCCGGCGACGTGTGACTCGGAACGGACGACCGCAATTCCGGCGGCAACCGCGACGAGCAGCACGAGGGCCGCTTCGGGCGGGGCGTCGAGACCGACGACGTCGGCAGGAACGATAGTTGCCGTCGCGGCGAACCCCAGGAGTGCAAGCGCGCACGTGGTGGCGAGCGTCCACGTCGCGTACGTCCGGAGCAGACCGTTGTGGACTCGACTGGCGAGCCAGGCGCCGCCGTCGGTGAGGCCATCGACGACGGCGTCGTACCACCAATTCGAACTGACCGGCGGCAGCGTCCGCGGAAAAGCGCGTATCCGCTCGTGAATCCACCCGTAGAACGGGTACGCAAGGAATCCGACGCCGATCGTGACGGCGCTCATCCCGACCGCCGGCGAGTACGCCGTCGGGAGGCCGACGTGCATCTCGTGAGGAGACACGGCGGTCGCGTCGACGCCCGACTGGACGATCGCACGGACCGCGAGTTCGGGATCGACGCTGAAAACCGCCGTTAGTGCGGCCAGCAGTGCCGGCGGTGCAAGCAGCGTGACCGGCGGTCGATGAATGGAGACCTCGCCAAGGGGTGCAGGACGGCTGCCGAAAAATAGCGAGAGGAATCGTAGCGAGTACAGGACCGTAAAAATGCTTCCGAAGACGGCGACCGCCGGATAGAGCCACTCGAGGGGGCCGATATCGTGGACGTGGCCGGCCTCGACGGCCGCCTCGAAGAGCAGCTCCTTCGAGTAGAAGCCGCTGAAGGGCGGGAGCCCCGCCATGCTGAGCGCGACGACGACGGTGACGAGCGTCGTTATCGGGAGGTCGTGGCGGAGTCCGCCGAGGTCCCCGAGTCGGCGCGTGCCGGCTTCGTGAGCGACGATGCCTGCGATCAGGAACAGGGCGGCCTTGAATAGGGCGTGGTTGAGCAGATGAAAGACGCCGGTTTCGGCACCCAGAACGGAGGTAAAGCCGAAGCCGGCCGTAATGAGCCCGAGGTGACTCGCGGTCGAGTACGCCAGCAGTTCCTTGATATCGGTCGATGCGACCGCGAGGACGGCACAGATCGTCATCGTCGCCAGTCCGAGCGTCGCGAACAGGAGGAGCCACTCGAGGCCGGCGAGCAGGGGTCGAACTCGGCCGACGAAGTAGACGCCGACTTTCACCATCGTTGCGGAGTGGAGGAAGGCCGAAACCGGGGTGGGAGCGGCCATCGCGTTAGGGAGCCAGAAGTGGACCGGAACCTGCGCGGACTTCGTCGCTGCGCCGATTGCGACGAGTCCGAGCACCGGGACGAACAGGCCCGCCTCGCGCAACGCCCTCTGCATCTCGTCGGAGCTCTCGAGCATCGCGGCGAGGTCGAAGGCGGCGGCGGGGCCGAGGGCATCGCCGGCCACGATCGAGAGCAACAGGAAGCCGACGAGCAAAAAGAGCCCGCCGCCGACGGTGACGAACATGGCCATGCGGGCGGCGTACAGCGAGGCGTCGTCGTCGGTGTGATAGCCGATGAGGACGAACGAACAGAGGCTGGTGAGTTCCCAGAACAGAAAGATCGCCACCAGGTCGGCAGCCAGCGCGACCCCGATGACCGATCCCATGAACGCCAACAACGCGGCGTAGTATCTGACGAGACCCGGTTCGCCGTGCATGTATGCCGGTGAGTACAGAAAGACGCAGACCCCGATCCCACTTGCGAGCAGCGCGAACAACAGTGCCCAGCCATCGACGGTGAATCTAAGCGTCACCTCGAGCGAGGGGATCCAGGCGAGTTCGACGGTCCCGGCGGCCCCGTACTGGGACGCGAGCAGGCCGAAACAGCAGGCCGCCACCGCTCCACCGGCGTACCCCGTCCGTTCGCCGAGTACGTGAAACAGCAGTGGCGTCACAGCTGCGGCTGCAAACGGTAACGCAACTGCAGCAAGAACGACCGTCAGTTCCGGGGACATCCAGACTGTGAGTCACGCTACAGGTAGCGGTGGCTTAACCGTTTGGCCAGAGTTTTCGGCGCCGACCACTTCCGCCGGGGGGTTGCTGACGCCCCAACGATGGTATCCGTGTGGAAACATCTTTCCTCGTCCCCGGTGTATCAACCAGTATGAGCGACGATCCCGTGACGCGTCTCCGCGACAACGTGACGGAAGTCACGGCGATGGTGCTGACCGGGCTCTGGCTGCTCGGACTCTTTACTGGCCAGTGGTGGTGGCTCCCGCTGTTGCTCGTCAGCTACGTCGTCATCATCCCGATGGTCGCCCTACTGTTTGGCGACGAGGCCGACCACGAGGAGTGGTGGGACTGGAGCGACACCGCATCCTGGGACGACGAAGCCGAGTCCAGCGGGTCAGCCGACGACCGACCGACTCGAGCCGACGCGAGCGAGTCCAGTCCGGGCGATGCGCTGGAGACGCTTCGGGATCGGTATGCGGCCGGCGAGTTGACCGACGCGCAGTTCGAGCGGAAACTCGAGCGCTTACTCGAGACGGAGACGATCGAGGACGCCGATCGGTGGCGCCACGACGCGCGCGAGGAACGCGATCGCCGCCACGAGCGACCCACGCAGAGCACAGACACCACCGATGGGCCGAGAGAGCGAGAACTCGAGCGGGATCCGAACTGAGACGGGATTGGGAAATCGGGTCCCAGTGTCCCCCATTCCGATCGCGGTTATACGCTAAGCAGGCGCAATACCACGTCGTTCACGGCGTGGATACGCGCCGTCATCCCACCACCAATCATCGGAATCCAACTTCTCTGAGATTTGAACGCTAACGTTCAAGTGGACAGGCCACTTACATTACAAGTAGGAATTAGGTTGGAACGGAGCGATTCCCACCGGTCCTGCGGAGGCGGCCTGTCCGCCCCAAGCAATGAGATCGTTCGAGAATCTTTGATTCTCGTGATGACGAAAATCGTCGATTTTCGAACCACAGTATCCGGAACCAGTCGGGTGAACGGTCGGTTCCTATAATGAACCGATGCAGTGCCTGACTGCTTGGAAGCAGTCGGAAAGTAACTCCGAGTCCGTCGAAATCTGCCGGACTCCCCCGTGGCAAAAACAACACCGGGAGTCCGAATATGACCAAGGATAGGAGTACCGGGGGCTTGGCACTCCCAGCAGTCCCACCCGCCAAAAGACCATGAGCATCCCGACGGATTCTCACCGACTGGATGCTCGGTGAGACTGCAAACCTGAAATCTCCAACGCTGAGCAAACCGGAGGTTTGCGACGTACGCGAATCTTCGATTCGCTTGACTCAGGATTCCTCCGCGTTTACGCGGAAGAGGATGTCAAATTCGTCCTCGTTTGTTTCGTCTCCCATGGGTGTCGGACGGACGACAACCGTATGTACTTGTTGTGATGATTTGAGTAACTACTGTGTTTTCGCTGGTAGTTCTCCGTCCGAGACGACACCGCGTCAGTATCAGGATGACCGGAATCAGTCGTTGCACCCGTTTCGAAGGAATTGGTGGCGTCGTGGCTCCGTGATGGACACCGACGTGACGCTCCGAAGTGGTGACTCCGACACGCTTATTCACGCCGCGCGACGAAATCCCTGTAGTGAGCACCGAGACGCCCGAACCCACCGAGACCGAGGCCTTCGAGCGAGTCTGTGAGACGCTCGTCGAGCGCATTCTCGCCGGCGAGATCGAGCGCGACGAGGTCGAGAAAGCCAAACTCGAGGCCTGTTCGGAGCACTCGGCGCCGAAGGTACCCAAGAACTCCGAGCTGTTGGACTACGCGCCACAGGAGCACCGCGAAGCACTCGAGGAAGTCCTCCAGCGCAAACCCGTCCGGACGGCCTCGGGCGTCTCGCCCGTCGCGATCATGACCTCGCCCGAACGGTGTCCCCACGGGAAGTGTCTGTACTGTCCCGGCGGCCCCGACTCGGAGTTCTCGAGTTCCCAGAGCTACACCGGGAACGAGCCCGCTGCCGCCCGCGGCGTCCAGAACGACTACGATCCCTACGGCCAGGTCCGGCTCCGTCTCGAGCAACTGCGCGAGATCGGCCATCCGGTCGACAAGGTCGAACTCATCCTGATGGGTGGGACGATGACCGCCCGCAGCCACGACTACCAGGAGTGGTTTGTCAAGCGCGCCCTGGAAGCGATGAACGACTTCGACGTGGACAAACAGCCCGAGCCGGCCGAGGGCGTGAGCTTCGCGCAGGATCCCGACGAGTACGAGTGGCGATACGTAGAGGACGTTATCGCCGAAAACGAGACGGCCGACATCCGTAACATCGGGACGACCTTCGAGACCAAACCCGACTGGTGTGACCCCGAGCAGATCGACCGAATGCTCGATCTGGGCGGGACGAAAGTCGAGGTCGGCGTCCAGACCACCTACGAGCGGATCAACCGGGAGATGCACCGGGGCCACGGGGTCCAGGCCTCGATCGACGCCAACCAGCGCCTGCGCGATTCGGCGTTCAAGGTCGGCTTCCACATGATGCCCGGCCAACCCGGGATGAGCAAAGAGATGTGTCTCGAGGACTTCCGGCGCATCTTCGAGCAGGAGCAGTGGAAGCCAGACTACCTAAAGATCTATCCGACGCTGATCGTCCGCGGGACGGCGACCTACGACTGGTGGCACGAAGGCGAGTACGAGCCACTCGGCAACGAGGAGGCCGCCGAACTGATCGCCGAGATTAAGGACATGATCCCCCGGTACACGCGCCTGCAGCGGGTCCAGCGAGACATTCCGGCCGATTACATCGACGCCGGCGTTTGGAAATCGAACCTCCGACAACTGGCCAGAAAGCGGATGGCCGACCACGACTGGTCCTGCGAGTGTATCCGCTGTCGCGAGGTCGGGATGAACGACGCCGAGCCCGACGAGATCGACCTCGAGGTCACGAGCTACGACGCCTGCGGCGGCACGGAACACTTTCTTTCGTTCGAGGATTTCGATCAAGACCTCTTGATCGGCTTCTGTCGACTCCGGCTCCCGTCGGATCCGGTCCGACCGGAACTCGAGAACGCGGCCCTGATTCGGGAACTGCACGTCTACGGCTCCGAAGTCACGGTCGGCACCGACGGGGAGACCGACCAGCACCAGCACAAAGGCTACGGCCGCCGGTTGATGGAACGCGCCGAGGAACTTGCCAGCGATGCGGGCTACGACAAACTCAGCGTCATCTCGGGGATCGGCGCTCGAGAGTACTACCGGAACAAGTTGGGCTACCACCAGGATGGCCCCTACGTCAGCAAGCGGTTGTAGCGTCGATCGGTCAGCCCTTCTCCGCACTCGAGTCGAGTGCGTCGTCGAAGGCCGCTTTCGTCCGTTGGCTTGCCGCCCGCACGTAGGCCGTATCGACGCCGACCATGAGGCCGTCGAAGCCGCGCTCGAGCCAGCGCTCGATATCCTCGTCGCCGAGCGCGAGCGTCGTGACCGCCGTCTCCGCCGCGTGACCGGCCTCGAGGATGCGATCGACCGCCTCGAGAAAGCGGTCGTTCGTCACGTCCGCGGTGATGCCAAGCGCCGTCGAGAGATCGGCGGGGCCGACGAAGAGGCCGTCCACTCCCTCGACGGCGGCGATCTCCTCGACGTTCTCGAGCCCCGCCTCGGTCTCGATCTGGGCGATCGTCACGATCTCGTCGTTGGCCTCCTCGACGTACTCGGGGAATCGGTAGCCGTACTCGCTGGCTCGTCCGTTCGCGACGCCGCGGATGCCGTCGGGCGGATACTTGGTCGCCTCGACGAACGCACGGGCCTCGTCGGCCGTGTCGATCATCGGCGCCATCACGCCGTCGACGCCGATGTCGAGGACGCGCTTGATCTCGGCCGCGTCGTTTTC
Source organism: Salinadaptatus halalkaliphilus (assembly GCF_006543045.1). Taxonomy (GTDB): domain Archaea; phylum Halobacteriota; class Halobacteria; order Halobacteriales; family Natrialbaceae; genus Salinadaptatus; species Salinadaptatus halalkaliphilus. The sequence goes on from NZ_RBZW01000021.1 coordinate 340,486, forward strand.
CGAGACGCGAGCGAGCGTCCCGGTGTCGGTGCCGGCCGCGTCGACCGCTCGCGCCATCTCGATCGCCGTCTCGAAATCCATCGGCGTATGCTCTACGTCGATGACGGCGACGTCGAATTCGGTGAGGCCGGTGATCTCGGCGACGGCGGGATCGGACAGCGTGTGCCAGTTCCCGACGATCGGCTCGCGCGCTCGCAATTTAGCTGGGAAGGACATGTCCCGATGTTGCCCATAGCCGGCGAAAAAGCTCCGGGTAGCGGTCGGTCGTGTGGCGACCACCGGTCGGACGGTACGGCGTGGCACCGAGACGACCGCGAGCATAACTCGATTGTATCGACTAGTTATAATAGACTGGGAATCGGTCACGTTCGTATGGCGTTCAGCGACCAGCTACTTGAGGAGGGAAGCCACATCTGGGCGGCCCAGAAAGACCACCCGTTCGTCCGCGAACTCGCCGCTGGCACGCTCGAGCGGGCGGCGTTCGAACACTGGGTGAAACAGGATTATCGCTACCTGCTCGATTACGCGCGCGTGTTCTCCATCGCGGGGACGAAGGCTCGCGACGAGGCGACGATGACCCACCTGCTCGGGGTCGCCCACGAGGTCTTAGATCACGAGATGGACCTCCACCGGGCGTTCGCCGCCGACTACGGAATCAGCCGCGAGGAGCTCGAGGCCGTCGAGAAGGCCCCGACCTGCGTCGCCTACACGAACTTCCTCGTGCGGACAGCTCACGAGGGCTCGATCGCCGAAATCGCCGGCGCGCTCTACCCGTGCATGCAGGGGTATCTCGACGTCGCCGAGCACATGGCCGACCTCGCCGAGGACGACCACGAGTACACGCCCTTCATCGAGCTGTACACCGGCGATGAGTTCCGCGAGGCGACGGCCTGGTGTCGCGAGTTCGTCGACGACTGCGGCGAGCGGTTCCCCGGCGAGCACGAGGCCATGACCGAGGCGTTCCTGACAAGCGCAAAACTCGAGTACCGGTTCTGGGAGATGGCCTACACGCTCGAGGGGTGGGAGCTGTGACCGCCAGTACTCCCGCCGAGGGTGATTCGGGCGCTCGGCCGACGTACGAGGCCTACGCCGCCGATAGCGACGAGCCCGAGCCGCGGTTTACCGACTGGCTCCGCGAGCGATCCGAACCCGCCTGGACCGACGCCGTCGACCACCCCTTTACCCGGGAGTTAGCCGACGGCACGCTCGCCGAAGACGCCTACGCCGACTATCTCGTCCAGGACTACGCGTTCGTCGGCCAGCTCGTCGGCGCGTTCGGCCACGCGGTCGGGCAGGCTCCCGACATGGCGGCGAAACGTCGACTCGTCGAGTTCCTCGAGACGGTCACCGACGACGAGGACGACTACTTCGAACGGTCGTTCGACGCGCTCTCGGTCCCGGAGTCGCGCCGACAGGATCCAGACCTCGCGGAGCCGACGGCGGCGTTTATCGATCTGCTCGGCCGAGCCACAGGCGAGGGCGGGTACGCCGAGACGCTCGCCGTACTGGTGCCCGCCGAGTGGATCTACGAGGCCTGGGCCACCGCAGCCGTCGAGACACACGCCGATTCCGCCGCTGACGGCCCGCCAAGCGCCGGCACCGAGTTGCCGTTCTACTACGCCGAGTGGATCGACCTCCACGCCGTCGAGCCGTTCTGTGAATTCGTCGCCTGGCTTCGGAGCCAACTCGATGCGATCGGCCCCGAACTCTCCCCGCGGCGCCAGCGACGCGTCGCGGCGCTGTTCGGGCGGACCGTCACCCTCGAGGTCGCCTTTTTCGATGCGGCCTACGAACGGTAAGCAGACGAGACTCTCGATCGTCCGCGATACGGCCGGTCAATCGATCGAAATCTCGAGTTCGAGCACACCGAGATACGACGGCGCGTTACCGCCGCTGGTTCGGAACTCGGTCGGCGTCGAGTCGACGTACTGGTAGAACTCCGCCTGCGTGGTCGGCATCGTAACCCGGCCGTCTTCGCCCTGCAGGTATGCTGGGGCCTTCGTCTGGTGCATCCGCTCGACCTGTTCGGTCCACTCTTCGCCGCTGTGGAGGAAGATGCCGAACGAAAAGCGGCCGGCGGCGACGGCGTCGCGTTTCGTCTCGAACTCGTCGGCTTCCTCGACCGTGTACTCCTCGTCGCTGATCCAGGCGATCGCCGCAAGTCCGCTCGTCCGCAGCAGGTAGGCGTCCCAGGAGAGCGTATCGTCGAAGATCTCCCAGGCATTTCGCGGGCCGACCGTGTTGACCTCGACGCTGAAGGCGGGGCGACCACGCGCGCCGGTCGCCTCGTGGACGAACGTCGCGTCGTAGCCCGGCACCCGAATGCCCCGATCATGATACACCAGTCCGTCGGCCTCGAGGTCGAGGTCGTTGTGCTCGGTTACCCCCTCGAGAAAGTCAAGTACCGAAATGGCACCGGTCTCCTCGAGTCCCTCGAAAAACGTGGGGAGGTGATGCACCGCCGACCACGGCTGGAATCCCTCGGGCGTACTCATCGCTGTCACCGCCCCCCGTCGCGGGCTGCACTCGTGGTCGCACTCGAGGGCGGCATCTCGAGCGTGGCGTAGACATCGCTCATACCCGACTCCAGGTGCCGGATTCGGATTAGTGTTTCCGACTGCCGCTCTCGCCCTGTCACAGGGGCGCCGTGGCCCCCACTCCCGGACGGCAAAACGCCAGGGTTACGGCAGGCGGGTCCCGACTACGGCTATGGAAGTGCCGTGCGTTCGCGTCGCGCCGGCTGCAGGCGAAGCGACGCGTCGCGACCTGGCGGACGCGAACCTGATCGACGACGGCTACGAGATCGCCGTCGTCGACGACGACCTCTACATCCCCGTCACCGATCCCGACGCCGTCCCCGACGACCTCGAGGTCGTCACTCGAGACGCGACCGAGCGCGAGACCCAGACGACGCCGGCCGATCTCCTCGGATTCGACCCGTCCTACGAGCGCCTCGGCGAGGCGGCGCTGATCGACGAAGACGATTCCGACCGCGCCCGCGAAATCGCCGACGCGATCGTCGACTCGGATCTCCCCCTCGAGACCGTCCTGAACAAGGCCTCGAAGGTCAAAGGCGAGACCCGGGTTCGCGACTGGGAACTGCTCGCGGGCGAGAGCACCGCGGTCGTCCACCGCGAGTACGGCTGTGAATTTGGGCTGGATCTCGCGGCGGTCTACTTCTCGCCGCGGCTCGCGACCGAACGCTACCGGGTTACCGAACAGGTCCAGGAGGACGAACGGGCGTTCGACATGTTCGCCGGCGTCGGTCCCTTCGTCGTTCCCGTTGCCAAGCGTGGCGCCGAGGTGGTCGGTGTCGACATCAACGAAACCGCGATCGAGTACCTCCGAGAAAACGCCCGGCGCAACGATGTCGACGACCGCGTCACCGCCATCTGTGACGACGTTCGCGAGGTCGCCCCCGACTACGAAGACTGGGCCGACCGACTCGTGATGAACCTCCCCCACAGCGCCGACGAGTTCCTCACCGCCGCAGTCACGATCGCTGGCGACGACTGCGTGCTCCACTACTACGACATCCAACACGAAGACGATCCCTTCGGCCCCGGTGAACGAGCCATCCGAGCGGCCGCCGAACCCGACTACGGCGTCACCGTCGAAACCAAGCGCGTCGTCCGCTCGTACGCCCCCCACGAACTCAACGTCTGTCTCGACGTCCGACTCGAGCGATAACCGGATGGCGAGCGAATCGCTCCCACGACGATATCGATTCGCAATCCTTATGGCTGGTATCGGCCTTACAACAGAATGCACTCGCGCCGGTGTAGCTCAGACTGGCAGAGCGAATCCTTCGTAAGGATTAGGTCGAGGGTTCAAATCCCTCCACCGGCTTTTTGCTGCGAACAACACGTGAGCAGCAACAGCCGTCGAGTGATTTGATACGGTCTGGTGTCACGATTCACCGGTGAAACCACAGCTGGAACCGCGGTTCCTCCCCCTATCGATCGGCCTCGAACAGATCGATCGGCCAACTCGAGGAGTTCAATAAACGTCTTCTATACGGACCATTATTGCCTCTTGGCGAGCGTATTTTACCTTCGTTACCCGAATTCACAACCGTTTGAAAGTATCCGCACAGCGATGTTGTAGATTGGGCGCCATGACTGTTCAGTCACAGCGACTCACGACCGGCGAGTCGGAGCGGGATTGATGAGTTCCGAAACCAGCCCGACGATACCATCGGACCGTATCGTCGCGCTCGATGCACTTCGCGGAGTCGCGTTGCTCGGCATCTTGCTGGTCAACATCTGGGTCTTTTCGATGCCCGAAGCGACGCTATCGAACCCGACGGTCTACGGCGACCTCTCGGGCTACAACTACTGGGCCTGGCTCGGCACACACGTCTTCGCCCAACAGAAGTTCATCACGCTGTTTACCATCCTGTTTGGCGCCGGCGTCGTCCTATTCACCCGAAGTGCCGAACGGAAAGCACAGTCTCCCATCGGGTTATTCCACCGTCGATCACGGTGGCTCATCCTCTTCGGACTCGCCCACGCCTATCTGCTGTGGTACGGCGACATCCTCTTTGCCTACGGCGTCTGCGCTCTCGGCGTCGTCTTCCTGCGAGACCTCGAGCCACAACCGCTGGCACTGTTCGGCGTCACGCTGGTGGCCGTTCCCTCGATACTCGAGGTTCTGGCTGGCCTCACAGCCGATCCTACGGCGCTTGCGAGCGCGTGGCGCCCCTCCGCAGTCGCGCTCGAGGCGGAACTCGAGGCCTATCGCAGCGGCTGGATCGCCCAGCTGAACCATCGGGCACCGGCGGCCTTCCAGCGACAGACATCGGGCTTTGTCAGCTACACCGCCTGGCGGGTCAGCGGCTCGATGCTACTTGGCATGGCGCTGTTCAAGTGGGGCGTGCTGACGAACGACCGCTCGAGTCGGTTCTATCGCCAACTGGTCGTCGGCGGTGCCACGAGCGGCCTCACCGTCATCCTCGCCGGCGTCTGGTTCATCCAGGCGACGAACTGGGATCCCGCGGCGGGGCTGTTCTGGCGGCAGTTCAACTACTGGGGGAGCTTTGCACTCGCCGGCGCCTACATCGGCGTCGTCATGTTGTATTGCCAGTGGCGATCCGACGGCGTCGTCACCCGAGCGACAGCCGCCGTCGGGCGGACTGCGTTCAGCAACTACATCCTCCAGACGCTGCTGGCAACGTCGATTTTTTACGGGCACGGTCTCGGGCTCTTCGGGCAGGTCACGCGCCTCGAGGCCCTCGGCATCGTCGTGGCGATCTGGGCAGTACAGGTCCCGCTGTCAGTGCTGTGGCTGCGGTACTTCCAGTATGGACCATTGGAGTGGGGCTGGCGCGTGCTGACGTACCGGTCCAGCCAGCAACTTCGGCGAAGCAACCATACCAAAAATTGAGTTTGACCGGCTTCAGTTCGTACTCGACCGAAAGAACAGTAGGGTAGGACCAAGAATTGTCACTCCAAACCCGCCAAGGATCGACCTAGCTTTTCTAGGTGCCCGATGATCTCGAACAACTGCCAGTTTCAACCCCACAAGGGTTCGTCTGAAACGTTGGCGTTCGGGAATTGGGCACGGCATGGTAACGGTGCTTCAACCCCACAAGGGTTCGTCTGAAACATCGCCAATATCCATCGCGAAGACAGCTGTGTCTCCGCTTCAACCCCACAAGGGTTCGTCTGAAACTCGGCGCACCGCCGCGTTGTGGGTGAGTCATCGTTCGCTTCAACCCCACAAGGGTTCGTCTGAAACCGCCAGCGGTCGGGTGAAGCCTACGAACAGGAGATTGCTTCAACCCCACAAGGGTTCGTCTGAAACGCCGTCCTCGGCAGCCGTATCCTCGAGTCCCCAACTGCTTCAACCCCACAAGGGTTCGTCTGAAACCCTCGACCGGCTCCAGTTCGCCCACGAGAACAACCCGCTTCAACCCCACAAGGGTTCGTCTGAAACAGGCAGTCGTCCCGCGGGACGAGTGGCGCGACGTCGCTTCAACCCCACAAGGGTTCGTCTGAAACCTCATCAGCGCCGTCGAAGACAGCGAGACGACCGTCGCTTCAACCCCACAAGGGTTCGTCTGAAACAAGACGCGACGGTTGACGCCATCCTCGAAGGGGTTGCTTCAACCCCACAAGGGTTCGTCTGAAACCCGTGATACTAAGGTCGTCCTTGGTACAAAGTCCAAGCTTCAACCCCACAAGGGTTCGTCTGAAACCAACGCAGTCAACGGAGCCGTGACTGCGGCACTGAGCTTCAACCCCACAAGGGTTCGTCTGAAACCTCGAGCGTAGTCCCAAGCGCGAACTCACCGGGGGCTTCAACCCCACAAGGGTTCGTCTGAAACAGTGCATACGAGACAACCGCTAGAACCACACTAGCGGCTTCAACCCCACAAGGGTTCGTCTGAAACAACACCCTTATCGAGTTGGTCATCCAACCACCGCATGCTTCAACCCCACAAGGGTTCGTCTGAAACTGCTCGGTATCGTCGCCACTCGAGAGGCTTGGAAGGCTTCAACCCCACAAGGGTTCGTCTGAAACGGGGTGGTTCGCTATGGTAGATAGTGATACTGAGCGCTTCAACCCCACAAGGGTTCGTCTGAAACACTCAACACCGGGGATTCGGTTGACTTGGTCAATGACGCTTCAACCCCACAAGGGTTCGTCTGAAACGCACATGATTAGCATTAAATACAACGACGACGGACGCTTCAACCCCACAAGGGTTCGTCTGAAACCTGCGTCCGTCGCGTCTACAGAAAAGGTTAGCTGGCTTCAACCCCACAAGGGTTCGTCTGAAACACGTCGTTCGTATCTGAGTTCTGAAACTCCAAGTCGCTTCAACCCCACAAGGGTTCGTCTGAAACGATTCGCAATGAGACGGTTTCAAACGACCAATCAGGCTTCAACCCCACAAGGGTTCGTCTGAAACTGATTGTCCATCCACCGATACACAGTACCCTGATTGGCTTCAACCCCACAAGGGTTCGTCTGAAACTTGCCAAGACTTCGAGCGTGCTGTCGTACCACATGCTTCAACCCCACAAGGGTTCGTCTGAAACGAGATCAATCGCGACTTCGTCGTAATCGCCAGCAGCGCTTCAACCCCACAAGGGTTCGTCTGAAACTTTACAGTCCATCACAAGGCATATTATACCTCGAGCCGCTTCAACCCCACAAGGGTTCGTCTGAAACTTCGCCCCACCAGCCCACATCGGGTTCCCATCACCCGCTTCAACCCCACAAGGGTTCGTCTGAAACTGGACATCCAGACGGGACGCTTGACAACATCGGATCGGCTTCAACCCCACAAGGGTTCGTCTGAAACTCTGCTGGATGACGGCCTCGAACAGTTGGGTTAGGCTTCAACCCCACAAGGGTTCGTCTGAAACACATATCATGGATTGTTTCGTTGAGGTCAGCGTTGGTGCTTCAACCCCACAAGGGTTCGTCTGAAACGAGGATGTGATCGTCCGCGTCCTCGAGTACCTCTGGGCTTCAACCCCACAAGGGTTCGTCTGAAACTGGACTTGAGTGGGTCGGAGGTAACAGAGGAGGACGTGCTTCAACCCCACAAGGGTTCGTCTGAAACTCGCTACCGACGCCCCACCAGTCCTAACTCGTGGCGCTTCAACCCCACAAGGGTTCGTCTGAAACCTGTTGCAGCACTCCAAGAGTTAGGCCACCTCGAGCTTCAACCCCACAAGGGTTCGTCTGAAACTCTTCCGCGTCCGCTGCAATCACCGTATCGTCAAACGCTTCAACCCCACAAGGGTTCGTCTGAAACGGTCATCACTTCCCCCGTTGTCCGAAGACTGCTCGAGGCTTCAACCCCACAAGGGTTCGTCTGAAACTACAACCCGGCATTTTGCACTCGGTCATGCTAGTTCGCTTCAACCCCACAAGGGTTCGTCTGAAACGCTCCCAGCGTGCTCGAGGCAGTCGGGATGTACGAAGCTTCAACCCCACAAGGGTTCGTCTGAAACCCGGCGATTCGCCCGCGTTTCGTACCGTTGTTCCAGCTTCAACCCCACAAGGGTTCGTCTGAAACACAATCCAGAACCGTGCGAGTGGGAAGATACTCGCGCTTCAACCCCACAAGGGTTCGTCTGAAACAAACAGTCGATCACCCGACAGGCGTCGGAGCTGATCGCTTCAACCCCACAAGGGTTCGTCTGAAACGCGAGGTCGTCGACTCCGAGGCCGTCTCAGTTGCGGCTTCAACCCCACAAGGGTTCGTCTGAAACTATCAACGCGGCCACGGACTACCTCGAGCGTTTCAATGCTTCAACCCCACAAGGGTTCGTCTGAAACTCGTCGTCTGTCTCCGGTTCTGGCAACTCGAAGCATGCTTCAACCCCACAAGGGTTCGTCTGAAACCCGTCGTCAAGGCTTTCGATAAGTTCGCTTGCGCTGCTTCAACCCCACAAGGGTTCGTCTGAAACGATCTACCCCATAGGCAAATCCATGTCCGAGCATTCGCTTCAACCCCACAAGGGTTCGTCTGAAACGTCGGCCTTGTCCGGCCGCTCGACCGCTGTCGGATCGCTTCAACCCCACAAGGGTTCGTCTGAAACAAGGAGCTCACTGGTGGCGAGGACGAGGTCAGCGCCGCTTCAACCCCACAAGGGTTCGTCTGAAACGTCAAACGAAACGAGCTTGAAGACGCGGATAGAGACGCTTCAACCCCACAAGGGTTCGTCTGAAACGCGGTCGTCCCCCTCTCGAGCAGGGTCAACACCAAGGCTTCAACCCCACAAGGGTTCGTCTGAAACCCGATCTGTCCCTCGGCGCCGTAGTCACGGAGGTTGCTTCAACCCCACAAGGGTTCGTCTGAAACGCTTCGACCAGTACGAGCCGATCAGCGAACAGATCGCTTCAACCCCACAAGGGTTCGTCTGAAACATCGTTCACAATGCGGATACGGGCGAGATATTCGGCGCTTCAACCCCACAAGGGTTCGTCTGAAACATCGAACCCACAAGGGAGACTCGAATTTGGCCAACCGCTTCAACCCCACAAGGGTTCGTCTGAAACGAGTTCCTCGACCTGCGGGTCGATTCCCGGCTCGATGCTTCAACCCCACAAGGGTTCGTCTGAAACACTCTTTTTACTCACAAGTCCCGTCATCGGGATTCTGCTTCAACCCCACAAGGGTTCGTCTGAAACCGTGCCCAATTTCCAGGCCACAGGAGCTATATCGTACGACTACACTATAGTGCTTCCGTCGACCGTCAATAACTAATCAACCGCTAGGGGTCGACGATTATAGAGGGTTACAGAAACCGCTGGTCATCGGTTGGATCATCACCATATACTGTCCGGTTGACCAGAGAATCCGAGGAAATCTCATAGAGTATGGCAGATTCACCAGGTTGTAACAACTCATCAATTTCGTTCCGTAACCGTTCGAGATCACCCTTCGAAATCTCGCCCTCGAGGACGGAGTTTTGAACGTGTGTGAGATATCGCCGGCCGATTTTCAGCGCTTTGTGTGTCCGCTCGGCTTCGAGGTCGTATACCATTACGACGTACATATCACCACCATCGTTTGAACGAGTCGTATTGTTCGCCGGTCAAGAGGTGTTTTTTGAGCTTATACGCCTCGAGTCGCATGAGATACTGATAGCTCACCTTTCGGTTCAGCTGTGGATGGTCGACTGTCCGCTCGAGTGTTTCCTCGAACGCTTTGGAATACGTTTTTCGCCCCGTCTCGTTCAGGAGACACGACTCGAGTTCGGTTTCGAAGTCGTCGCTCGTGATTTGGGATCGGTTGACGAGTCGAAAGAGAACGCGATCCGCGATGATGGGCTTGAAGAGGTCTGCGAGATCGAGTGACAGCGAATAGCGGCGTTCGCCGGGTTCGTGGAGGTAGCTGATCGTCGGATCGAGCGCGGTTGCGCGGATGGCTGACGTGCAGGTGGCGTAGACGAGCGAGTTGCCGAACGAAATCAGGCTATTGATCTCGTTCGGTGGCGGGTTGTACTCGCGTCGAGAGAGTTGGAACTCCGGCGGAAGAATGTCGTTGAACGATCGGTAGTAGGCCTTTCGGGCAGTCGCTTCGATTCCCATCAGTTCGTCGACTGGCAGGGTGGGTTCAATACGGTCGGTTGCAGCTTCGAGATCGTCGATTTCCTGCTCGAGGGCGCAGTCACGACCGTCGTAGTAGACGAGGTTCGTTCGCATGTTGTGGATGCTCCCCGAGACGATGGCAGCCGCGAGTTGGCGTCGGTGCTCGCTGTCGTCGTACGCCCGAACTTGCGCGACGACGGTTTGGCCCGACGTTTGTCCGCGTTCTGGCATGACCGATCCGGCGTAGTAGTCTTCCCAGCCGAAGACGTGGAGTGCAACGCCCTGGTCGTTCAGAAACGACATCAGACGCGTGTTGAAATCGAGTTGGCCGTGTAGAAACAGTGCCTCGGCGTTCTCGATCGGGACGTACTTTTTGTCGCCGTCTTCGGTGACAATTCTCACCGTGTCGTCTTTGCGCTCGATACGGCCGTCGGAAAACACGTGGTAGTTTCTATCCATTGATCAACACCAGCAGAAGTCGTGATACGCACAGGAGCCACAGAAGGGCTTTTCCTCGGCCGGTGGTGGTGCTTCCTGTGAGACGATGTCGTGAATTCCTCGGATCGCGTCTTCGACTCGATCAACGCGGTCGTCAGTGAGTTCGATTGGCTCGCGCTTTCGCTCCCGCGGATGGGCGAGGACGCCGTCTTTCTCGATGCCGGCAACCCGATCGAGATACCAGAGGTAGTACGAGAGTTGCATTTCTGCCGGTTCGGTGAGCGACGACGAGGGTTTGACTTCGATGACGCGACCGTCCTCGAGGAGATCGAGTGCGATCATGCCGAGATGGAGATTCTGGCGCTTGTCGTCGTAGGCCGTCTCGTCGACTTGCGTGCCACGGACGACGGTGGGATTTTCGCGATCGATCTCGAGATCCCGTGATTCGAACCAGAGTTCGCGCTTGCAGACGTGATAGTACTGCATCATCACGCCGGTGACTCGAAACGGATCGTCGACTGGGTTTCCGCGAGCGGTCTCGAGCAGTCGGGTAACGGGATCTAGATCACTCATAGGAATCGACGCTCGACAGTGTTGTCAGGGACGACGAATCCGGTTGTCGGATCGAAGAAATTTTCGAACTGTGACTTGGACGGGTCGAGACAGCGGATCTCGGTTTCGGAATGGACGGGTGGGAGGTCAGACAGCTCTCGAGCCTCTCTCGAATCGGACTGGTAGATCGGAACCGAGATTTGTTTCGTCCGTAGCTTGTCCATGAGCGAGTCGACGGTCTCGAAGTCATACCGTTTGCTCGCTGCTTTGGCCTCTTCTATCAGTTCTCGGTCCTCATCTGTCCGGGAGATGACGACATCGATGGCACGTCGTTGCTCGATCAGCGAGAGCGCCTCGAGTTTGTCGCCTCGAGCATCGTCGACGTACGTGGGGTACGCATCTTTCCCGACGTTTTTCTCCTGATGTAGTCGCTCGTAGTATCGCTTGACGGCGGTCCGAGCGACGGCGGTTTCGGGGAGTGTAGAGCCGGCCACTCGTACTTCGGCAAGTGTTTCGGCTGCGACAGGGAGCAACGACGGACCGCGATTGTAGACTGCTTCTGCAGGCGTCTTTTGTTGCTCTTCGGGAACGTCAAGCCACCAGACGGTGACGATCCCGGATTCGCGTTCGAACGATCGATTGCACCGACCGGCGGCCTGAACGATGCTGTCGATCGGTGCGAGATCTCGATACACGCGATCGAAGCTAATATCGACGCCTGCCTCCACGAGTTGCGTCGAAACGGTGACGAGGGGGTGTCCGTGTTCGGTAAGGATCTTCGCCGTTTCGATGAGTGTGAGCCGATCGACAGGACGAAGTCGTGTCGAGAGATGCAGTACCGAGTTCTCTCCGCTGTCCATAATCCGGTTTGCAAGCACTCTCGGATCGACATTGTCGACGCTACTACACCGTTCGAGTTCACCAGCGTACGTCTCGCCGATGTCGACAAGTTCCGAATGCCCTCCTGTGACGTGCTCTGTGAGGGTCTGTGCGCTGTCTATCGTATTGCAGATTGCGAGTGCAGACTCGCCATCGGCTATCGCCTCGAGCAACTCCGCCGCTGCGCCCTCGTACGATTTTGGGCCGGTCTGTTCGTCGATGTACCGTTCGGTCGACGAATCGAGTTCGTACGTTACTCGTTCAGTCGTTTTGAAGTATACGTCCGGGTCATCGACGAGTTCGGTCGCGTCCTCGACGAACGGAGTCGTTTCGTCGAAGAGCTGTGGTTGCGTTGCCGTCATGGCAATGACCGTCGCATCGTAGCGTTCGGTCAACACCGCCACCAGTCGGGGAACGAGTTTCCACCAGTCCAGTGGAAGGCTCTGCGGTTCATCGAGGATCACAACGCTGTCTCGAAGGGCCGGAAGCTTCATCGATTGCGTGTTCGCCGGACCGGCGAGGCTCTCGAACAACTGGACGAACGTCGTCACCGTGAGGCCAGCCCGCCAGCTTTCTGCTAACATCCCGGCAACATCGTCATTTTGATCGGCGTCATCAGCTTCCTGATCCGAATCCTCACCGGAGTGTTCTTCGTCCCGTATCGTCGTTTCCGAGAGGTGGTGGTGTGCCGTGAGCAACCGACCAGCGGTATCGGCGTCGTAGATCTCCTCGATCTCGTCGACGACTTGATCGATGATGCTCGTAAACGGGAGTGCGTAGACGATTCTGTCGCCACCAGTTCGATCACGGATCTCCATCGCTGCTGAGAGCCCGGACAGGGTCTTTCCCATTCCGGTTGGCAGCGTTAGCGTCGCGACGCCGCCACCGTTTTCCGCGAACGAGGCGGCGTTCTCGAGAACTCGCCGCCGCGCTCGAGAGCGATAGTGATTCAACTGCTCCGATCGCGTTCCGTTCGGGTCGGCGGTGACGCCGGCTTCGATCTCTGCGACGTGTTCGTCAAGTTGGGAAAGCGAGGGCGAGTCTGCGGCGTAGGTCGCTTCGGAAACGTCGTCACCGCTTCCCGCCTGTGCCGCGCTCGTCTTGTCTGCGAGGACGAGCGACCCCCAACACTCGAGGACGAGTGCGTAACACGACTCCGAAAGCGACTCGTAATCGAACGATCCCGTCTCAGTTGTTGTGACGGTTGATTCGATGTCGTCGAGTAAGTTACCGGCATACCGTTCACAGAACTCGCTCCAAGAGCCGTGTCCGTCGGTCGCGGCTTCGAACACCTCGGATGCAAGATCCGGTGCGTGATCGAGTATGTCCTTGATCTGCAGCCGAATCGCAGTCTGGGACTGCTCTGTCTGTGTTTGTTCGGAAACGTTTTCGCGTCGGTGAGAACGGTCGAAGACGTACGACGCAACGTCTGGGATGCTCCCATGGTGTTTCGCGACGGCGACAAAGCCCGCGAGGCACGTCTCTGCGTCGTACCCTTTCGCCTCGAGCGCGTAGAACGCGGCGAACGAACCGAGTGGGGCGTGGTACCGGTACATCTTGCGGTCCGGCTCGACCGACTCGAGCAGGTAGTCCTGGAAGAACGTCGTCGCTTTCCCGAAATCGTGAACGTATGCAAGCGTTTCGACGACGTCCTGTAACGGTTCGCCCTCGGGCGTCCGTGCATCGTCTGGGACGACGTGGCCAGTTCGCTTTGCAACGTCCTCGAGGTGGTCGAAAAGCAAGACGCCGCCATTGGATCCACTCGAGGGATCGTCGTGACCGTCTTCCGGTGGATGTGAATAGCGCGTTGGCATCTCAGACGAAGACGACGGTTCTATCGTCGACCGTCACCGGATCGACGTTTCGGACGGTAAGTGGTTCAGCGTCCGGGTTGTACGTGTACGCGGTAAAGTCCGTAGTCGTCCGACCGCCCGAGTCGGTCGCCATGAACGCGGGCGATTCCTCGACCTCACAGCGGGTTCCCGACTCGAGGACGACATTTTCGACCGCATTGGGCACGGCAGAGTCGACACCGATCTGCTGTTCACAATCGACTGACTCAGGCTCGATATCGAATTCACCGTGGTACTCGATCTCGGCGAGATACTCCGACAGCCCTAAGCTCGGAACGTAGTGTGAACGCCCGTCCTCGAGCGTCGATCGAAGCTCGCGGTATCGGTCGTCGTCGGCCAGCGCTACGTCGATACGGTACGCGGGGTCGACGAGTACTTCGTAGTTGTGTTGCTGCCGGAGCGTCGTTGGGTCTGGAAGCTTCACACTGATTTTCCCGCGGCCGTTCAGCGATTGGAGGTTTCCATCGGCCGTCGAGAGCGTGTTCATCGGCATGTTGATCGTCCGGACCTCGTTTACCGGTTCGATCGCGATCGCTGACTGTCCAGGACCGAACAGCTCGTAGTAGCCGTCCCGTTCGATACCGAGTATCGCGGCGATCAGTCCTGCGACCGTTGTCCGGGGGATAATTCGATAAGTTTGTTTGACGATATTCCCCTCGATACGCCGGAAGTGCCCCCACGGTCCCCGAACAGTGAACGAGAGACACCGCTCCGGGGCATTGGGAGCGTCGACGCCCGGCGTCCACGCCTCGAGTGATTCCCGTCCCATCGTCTCAGGTGTCGTCCGGCATCGTGGCGGTGTGTTCCTCGTAGACATCGACGACCTCGACCGCGTCTGCTCCGAGTGCGTCCTCGAGTGCATCGTACAACACGTCGGGACCGCCATGCTCGTCCTCGTAGCTGAACGTGAGTACGTCACTCGCAACGACCCGAACCCGTTCGATCTGGTCGCTCGCGCCCTCGAGACGTCCGACGAAGGCGTCGGCCTCGACGGCGAGATCGCGGACGTTTCGGAGTTTTTCGTCGGGTTTCGAACGTTCCTCGTCGAGTTCGAGGTCCTTATCGAGACCACCGAGGTGGAAGCTCTCGTCGGCGTACTCGACGCGACAGTAGAGGCGCGGTTCCTGACCGACCTTACTCCGGCTGATCGTCTGGTTCTTGATCGCGCGCCAGCAAAGCGTGTCGAGTCGGTCGATGTCGTCGCTCGTGAGATTAGTGTCTTCCGCGCCGTGTTCGTCGACGAGACCGTGGAACCGAATGAGGCCGTACTGAATACGGTGGTCGTCTAGATCGAATCCGCCCTGCTGTTTGTCCTCCTGAGTCGCGATCACGCTCGTCAGACTGTCGTATTCCTCGTTCTCGTTGACAGCGTGCATCGTCTTACCTGGCGAGAACTGGACGGGACCGGTGAAATGGTCCGGGAGGTGTTCCGCATAGATCTCGTCAGTATCGACGGACATCGTCGCACCGAAGTACCGAACGTCAACGCTTTTGTCGAGGAATTCGCCGAAAACGTCCTCGCGGAACTGATCTGCTTCCTCGCCGTCGTCGAGTTCGTAATCGTCGGGTTCGACATCTTTCAACCGATCCTCGAGCAATTGCCCTCGTGTGAACTGATTTCCTTCTTCCTGCACGTTCCGAATGTAGACGCCGTGGCCGTCATCCTCGAGTTGATCGCGGAGGTATCGTTTCAGTCGGACATCGGTGACGATCGCCTGCTGGGTCTGGGGATCGATCCGCGGTCGGTTCGCACCGCTGAGCGGATTCCCGTTCGGATTCGCGTCGACGGCGTCGTACAGGAAGACGATTTCTGAGCGATTCTCGACAATGTCGATAGTGTCTGCCATATTAGTGTTCCTCCTCGAGTGTGGTTGTTTCGTCGTCCTGTGCATCGGTGTCCCACGGGTGGTCGTTCATGCCGTAGGTCACCCCGAGCGCGTAGTAGAACCGTAAATCGTCGGTGTCGATCTCCCAGTCGTCGGGATCGGGATCGAGAATCGTCTCGCGAAGTCGGTCGACGATATGGTCGGCTTTCGTTCCTGGATAGCCGCCCTGTTGTTTCTTCTCCTGTCGGGTGTAGGTTAGCGTCTTCGCGATCGTCTCCTGAGTGACTTTCTTGATTCGCGAGTTCGTGATCGATTTCACCGGATACTGATCGACCAGCGTCGTCGACCGATCCTCGTGGTACTCCTGGTAACTCCCGATGTCGCCCACGAGTGAGCCGAGCAAGAACGCCCCGCGGCGCTGTGTGGCAACGGCCTCCTTGTCGTCTGCCGTGGACGACAGGGCGGGTGTGCTTTCGATGAACGATTCGAGCTTGTCGTCTGCGGGGTGTCCCCCGTCGGTGATCGGTATTGCGTCGAAGTCTGGCATCGTGTGTTCCTCGTAGGTCGGTTCTCGCGTGATCGGTGCTTTCGCAGTATCGGTCGTCCTCAACAACTCGAGTTTGCTATCGGCCAGCGAGCACAGCTGTGCGAACTGGCTGGCGACAAGGAACGACGGGAATCCCTCGTGCTCGCTGTCGTCGGTCTGGTCGTCGATGATTCGCTGGACGTACTCCTCGAGCAGTACTTCGATAGCGATGGCGTCGCCGCTCAGGACGCTAACGAGTGCTCCGATCCGCGGATCGTCGGCGTCCGCATCGGCGTCGTCTCGTTCGGCAAACGTCTGGTAAAAATACCAGCCCGTCGATACGGAGTTGAGACGGGAGTCATCCGACGTGAGCAGCCCCCAGCTATCGTTCGTCGGCAGGGGCGGCGTCCAATCGGTAATACTGTTAAACGCACTGGTGTCGTCGACGAGACGGTTGTGCGTGAACGCGAGTTCCCGTGGATACTGCAGTCGTCCGTTCAGCGTCTCGCCGAAGACATCGTACCGAGACATCTGATGTGGCATCACCGCCGAAACGTAGAACCGGAGGTCCCTCTCGTCGACGTTTTTCTCTCGATGGTCTATGTACGCTCGTTCGATCGGCGTCTCGTCCCCATCGTTGGTCGCCGCTTGATAGAGGAGATTGTATAGCCTGTACGCCTTCTCGGGTGTCGGTCGTCCGAAAAAGTACGGCAGGTAGTAGACCTTCGTGCCGAAGGTTCGGTACGTACAGGCCTCGACGAACGTATCAGCGTTCATCACCGTGATGGCTGCATCCTCTGAAATAGGGTGCGAACGCCACGCCTCCTCGATATCGAGTCCGGGGAATTTCTCGAGTTGTTTGCCCAGAAAGTAGTTCTGGGGGTCTTCGGAGGTACCGACCGTTCGTTCCGGCTGTCCGGTCACAATGCCAGTCGCATCACCCGAGGAATCGTCGGCGTCGTTCTTGGTGACGAGTTTCGAGAGCTTTCGCTGGCGCATCGCCTCGAGAAAGGCGTCGATCTCGCCGGGCCATCGATAGTCCCCGTTTGGTTCAGTTTTGACCTGTACCGTGAGCAAGGCAGTGGTCGATTCACCGCCGAGACTCGTGGTCACGGCGTCTTCGATAGCCTCGAGGGTCGTTTCGTCCTCGCTCAGTGCCGCTAGATCCTCGATGATCCAGCCGTCCGGGTGTTCTTCCGCAACGTCGATCACGACATCGTCGGTGGCCCATTTCGTCAGACGCTCTTTTGCGTACCGAGCGAGCTTGTCGGGATCGCTGTTCCGACCGGCCTGGTGCGTGATACTATGATCGATTCCTCGAGCGGCCGGGTACTTGCAGTGGCTGACGTTTTGGACCAGCGATTCGGTGTATCGCGTTAGCTGAACGGGACCGATCGTATCGTCAGCGAGGGTCGGATCTTCGCCGGAGATATCGATTCGAACGACGACGAGACTGTCGTCGGTGTCGACGAGATCGCCGGCCGCATCCGGCGTCAAATAGGAAGCGTACTCCCCACCACCCGTCGTCGCGAGCGTGTAGAGTTTGCCGTAAAGATACTGGATGTCCCGAAGCGACGCGATCGGCGAATTCGGGAGTTCGTCAGCTAGTTCGTCGTCGGGATAGGCCGCTTCGAAAGCCTCAGGCGAAAGCATCTTCGCCCTCCAGTTCGGTTTCACCGGGTCGCGTTCGATCGGAAATATTGACAAAGCCAAGCCCCAGCGAATTTCGCTCCCCAAGCCCGACATCCAACGCCAGGTTGAGATGCCGACGGTGATGATCGTCCCGAACGGTGTAACTGAACTTCCACTTGCTCAGCACGTAGGTCATCTCCTGGCCTTCGGTCACCGTCACCGGCACCGCGAACGTTTTGAGCAGTTCGTAGCCATCAAAGAGATCACCATCCACGTCGCTCGGTCCCGGCAAGTGATCGTGTGCGAACAACTCGTGTTTCTGATCGAGGTTCGACTCGAGTTGCGTCACCAGCGGCTCGGTCGTATGTTCGGGCCGCCAAAACACCGCCGTATCCCCGCCGGGATGGTCGATGCCGTACTCCGCGCACTTCCAGGGCGGAATCCGAACGAGCAGTCCGGTCCCCGTCTCGAGCGTCCCACGCGTTCCCGGTTCGCCGACATCTGGCTCGAGCGAGGTGACATCCTCGACGTGAAACGGCATCTCGCCGACGTTCAATTCGCGGTCCTCGAGTAGATCCGCCGCCACGTTCGCGAGTAGCTGTTCGTCGTGTGAGGCGACGAGCAGTTTTCGTTCGTCGCCCTCGGCCATGTCGTGCGGTGGAAACGGATTCGACATCGAGAATCCGGGGGGCTCGCCGGTGTTGTGGCGTTCGTCGTACGCCGTCCCCTCGAGCGCCTGCCAGATTCGACCCCGAAGTTTGTGGTGGTACGCGTTATCGTAGCTCGTATCCGCTCGAGCGCTGAGATGAGCCATGATGCGCACCGGTCTATCCACCCCTATTTGCTACGCTCATAACGCATGGAATTGGTTTTATTACCTTCATAAAATTGTTGGCCAGCAAAAATAATTCTGAGAGATCGCAAGCGGAGTTACATAGAACAAGATCCGACGGAGCGTCGTTAACGCGATCAGTTGTGTGTTAGCTCCTCTCAGCTACCACGGCTCGTTCTTCAACCCCAACCCGTACGCGACGACGTTCGTCGTCACGTGCAAAATCGGCGTGAGGACGACGACGACGAGGACGACCTCCCAGGTGAAGACGGCGAAGAACCAGCTCGGGGCCAGTAGCGCCGTCAGCGGCAGCGAGACGACGACGAAATCGAGCTGGTCGACGCCGGGGAACATCGCGCCGCGCTGGCGGCCGGTCCGGCGCTTGAGAAAGGATGCGAGGATGTCACCGAGCATCGCCCCGGCGGCGAGACCGACGGCTGCAAGCGGCGTAAACGTCGGCAAATCGAAGCCGGTCAGCCCACGCACGTCGACCGCAAACAGCGTCAATACGGTTGCGACGAGCAGTCCGGCGGCGATTCCGGCGGCCGTCCCGCGCCAGGTCTTCCCGTCGCCCAAAATCCGGCTGCCGCCCCACGTCCGCCCGCCGTCGATCGGCCGACCGCCGCCGGCCAGCACCGCAGCGTTGTTGGGAACGTAGGCGGGCAACATCGCCCAGAACGCGACGACGACCGTCTCGAGTAGTGCCATAATCGCCGCGAGGAACTGATACGTCTTAATCTCCGGTGGTTCGAGCCGCCTCGAGCACCGCGAGCGTCGAATCGCGTCCGCTTGCTGTGGACGAAACGCTTTTGCGGGTAGTTCGCGTGCGATATCTATCGTTACCATGAGACAAGATATCTTCGACGAACGCGAGTATCACGGCCGAATGGAGCGAACCCAGTCCCGGGTGCGCGAGGAGGGGTTCGACGCGGTCGTCGTCGCCGATCCCGCAAACATGAACTACCTGTCAGGGTACGACGACTGGTCGTTCTACGTCGATCAGGCCGTCGTCATCACGCCGGACCGGGACGAACCCGTCTGGATCGGTCGCGAGATGGACGCGAACGGGGCGCGAGCGACCACCTGGATCGCCGAGTCGAGCATCCGTTCGTATAGTGACGATCACGTCCACTCTCATCACTGATTCCCGAACGCAGTCCAGGTCGTGACAACCCACCAAACCCACTTGGTCGTCGACATCGTTTCGTCGGTATGATCCCGCCAATCGCGAACCGGTTCGTCGCGGGGGAGTCACCGGCGACGGCGCTCGATCACGTCAGGACGATCAACGACCGAGACGTGGGCGCCATCGTCAACCTGCTCGGCGAGCACTACGACGAGCGCTCGACGGTCCGTGCGGATGCCACGGAGTATCGCACGCTCGTCGAGGACATGGCCCGGTCGAATCTCGAGGGCTGCATCTCGGTCAAACCCTCACAACTGGGGCTCGACCTCGGCGAGGACATCTTCCGCGAGGAACTCGAGGCGATCGTCGCTACGGCGGCTGAGAACGACGCTTTCGTCTGGATCGATATGGAAGATCACACGACGACCGACGCGACGCTCGACGCCTACGAAGAACTGGCTCGCGAGTATCCCCGTTCCCCGCCGGAGTCAGGGAGCGGCGTCGGCGTCTGTGTGCAAGCGAACCTGAAGCGGACCCGCGAGGATCTCGAGCGACTGGCCGACATCCCCGGGAAGGTCCGGTTCGTCAAAGGAGCCTACGACGAACCAGCCGATATCGCCTACACCCGTGGCGAACGCGTCGATCAGGCCCTCGAGGCGTTGCTTACCTATGCGTTCGAGCACTTCGAGGGCGGCATCGCGGTCGGCAGTCACGACCCGGCTATCCTCGAGCACGCTCAGACGTTGTACGACGAGCACGGGACCGAGTTCGAGATTCAGATGTTGATGGGCGTTCGCGAGGACGCCCAGTACGAGTTTGCCGAATCCTACGACGTCTACCAGTACGTCCCCTACGGCGGGCGCTGGAAGTTCTACTTTTACCGGCGAGTGATGGAACGACGGGAGAACCTTCGATTCGCGCTTCGGGCCGTCCTCGGCCGCTAAAGGGAAGGGCTCATAACGCCATGGTGTGAGACCCAGTACATGGCCTCGTGGAAGCGGGACTTCGCGAGTGGACTGATCGTCCTCGGTCCCATTCTCATTACGCTCTACGTTCTCTACTGGCTCTACGGAATCGTCGCCGGGGTGACCCCCGGGATCATCCTCGACTCGGACGCGCTCCGGCCGCTGATTCCAAGCGACGGCGAGCAGGCCACACAGACCCGTGAGCAACTCACGCAGTTCCTGCGGGTCGTCGTCACGGTGACCGTGTTTATCATCCTCACGCTCTCGGTCGGCTATCTCATGCGGACGACCATCGGCGACCTCGCCGAACGCGTCGTCGACAACGTCGCCAACCGCGTCCCCGTTATTCGCGTCGTCTACAACGCCTCCAAGATGGCGGCCGAGACCGCCTTCGGCGAGCAGGAGTCGCTCCAGGAACCGGTCAGACTCGAGGTCTGGGACGGTCTCCGGATGACCGCGTTCAAGACCGGAAAGACGACCGACGACGGGAGACACGTGCTCTTCTTGCCGACCTCGCCGAATATCACGACGGGCTTCGTCATCGAAGTCGAGCCACAGCGATATGAGGAGATCGACGAAGACGTCGAAGACGCACTCACCCGCGTGCTCAGTGCCGGATTCGGTGATGCCGACCGACGCGGGATGGACGCGGGCGTCCAGATCGATGTCGTCGACGAGATGACGGCCGGGCAGTCCTCGAGCGACCGTCCCTCGAGCCGAGACCGAGCGATCGACGACGGGGAGTCGACCGACGCCGACGACGACTGATACGGTTTACTGTAAGTCATTGCCGGCGCAACCGCGACCCGGGCGGCGGTTGCGCCGGTAAACCGTTACAGCAATCCGTATGATGCGGACCGCTGTGTCGATGTATCGGCGCGGGCGCGACCGGGGCTATCGGAGTGGATCGTGGCGAACCGATTGCCGGTAGTCCGGGAACTGATACCCCGGCGTGCGATTGGGCGCGTACTATACCGATGTCTCGCGATGAGATACGGCCGTCTGGGGCCCACCGGTGGACCGTCTGTGTACTTTCGGCAGCCTGTCTCACCGGATTGACCGGCGTCGTCTACTCCTTTGGGGTCCTCTACGGACCGATACAGGCGGCGTTCGATATCTCCGCGGATCGGGTCTCGCTCGTCTTCTCCGTGAACACGTTTCTCACTTACGTCTGCGGGATCGTCGTCGGCTACGTGGTCGATCGGTACGCGACTCCGTGGTTGCTCGTCGCGGCCGTCGGCTGCTGGGCCGGCGGGTTGGCCCTGACGGCGACCGCGAACTCGTATCTCGGCGTCCTGTTTTTCTTCGGATGCGTCGTCGCCCTGGGGATGGGCATCCCCTACATCACGCTGTATGCCGCCGTCTCCCAGTGGTTCGACCGGCGTCGCGGCCTCGCGTTGAGCATCCTCTCGGTCGGGTTCGGTCTCGGCGGATTGGTCGGCCCGCCCGTCACCGAATATCTGCTCGGACGACTAGACTGGCAATCGACGCTGTTGGTGCTCGCGATACCGACGACAGCCGTCATCGCTCTCACCGCAATCGTCCTCGCACTCGCAGAGCGAAGTGTAGCCGACGCGATTCGAACTAGCGCCTCGAGCGGTGAATCCGATAGCGAGTCACCAGTCGCCGACCAGACGCGGACGAACGACGAGAGTGATGACGGGATGGTCGCGGCGTTGCTCGAGGCGGCGACCTCGCGGCGGTATCTACTCGTGACGTTCGGGTTCGTTTTCGGGCTGTACGCGTTCTACGCGCTGATGGTTCATTTCGTCCCCTACGCCGAGAGCGCCGGCGTCTCGCGTGAGACGGCCGCACTCGGGCTCGGGTTGATCGGCGGCGCGAGCATTCCCGCGCGGCTTCTCGCCGGCTATTTATCCGATCTGTACAACCGATTGCCGGTGATCCTGGTCGGGTTTGCGTTGATGGTCGTCGCGATGGTCGGCCTGGTCGCCGGCTCGCCACGGTGGTTCGTCGTGCTCGCGGCCGTCTTCGGGGTCGGCAACGGCGTCGTCGCGGCGTTGTACTCGCCGATCGTCGTCGAGATATTCGCTCTTAAGGATATCGGCACGATGCTCGGATTGACGAGCATCTCCTTCGGTATCGCAGGCGTGGCCGGACCGTACGTGACCGGCCTGCTCGTCGATACGACCGGCAGCTACGTGCTCGGTCTGGTAGTTGGCATCGTCTCGCTGGTGATCGGCGCTTGCTGTATCGTGCTCGCGACCGCACCGCGGTTCGAAACGAGCGAGTCGACGTAACGACGTGGCGCTCGGTCGGGTCTCGTGGCTGCTCGTACGGATCGTTGGAACGGCTTACCGGTGATTGCTCGAACGGGGTCAGCGATCACCGGTAACGAAAGACGACGGCCCGTATCAGACGTAGGTGAACCACTCGTCGTAGGCGTCGGTCTCGCGTTCGACGACCTCGAAGAATCGCTGCTGGATCTCCTCGGTCACCGGACCGCGCGAGCCGTCCCCGATGACGACGTTGTCGACCTGCCGGATTGGGGTCACCTCGGCCGCGGAGCCGGTGAAAAACAGTTCGTCGGCGGTGTTGAGTTCGCCCCGCGAGAGCGAGACGTTGTCGTGGACGGTGTAGCCCAGATCCTCCGCGAGCGTGATCACGGTATCGCGGGTGATACCGTCGAGGATCGACTCCGAGAGCCCGGGCGTGTAGAGTTCGCCGTCGCGCACGAGGAAGACGTTCTCGCCGGGCCCTTCCGCGACGTTGCCCTCCTTGTTCAGGACGATGGCCTCGGCGTAGCCGTTGCGACGGGCTTCCTCGCCGGCGAGCATGCTGTTGACGTACAGCCCCGTCGTCTTCGCGTTCGTCGGAATCTGGCTCGAGGCGTGCTTGCGCCACGAGGAGATCATCACCTCGATCCCCTCCTCTAAGGCTTCCTCGCCGAGGTACGCGCCCCACGGCCAGGCGGCGATCGCCGTTCGCGTCGGGCAGTCCTCGGGACTAACGCCCAGGGAGTTGTAGCCGTAGAAGGAGACGGGGCGGATGTAACACGACTCGAGACCCTGACGTTCGATGAGTTCGATCGTCGCGTCGGTGAGTTCTTCGATCGTGTAGCCGATGTCCATCTCGTAAGGTTTTGCAGATTGGAAGAGTCGTTCCAGGTGTTCCTCCCAGCGAAAGAGCGCGGGGCCGTTCTCGGTGTCGTAACAGCGGGCGCCTTCGAAGACGCCGCTGCCGTAGTGGAGACCGTGTGTGAGCACGTGGACCTGCGCGTCGTCCCAGTCGACGAATTCACCGTCCATCCAGATCGTATCGACGTCCATCTCGTCGAATCCCATACTCGGGTGTGATGAAGACCACCGTACTAAGTGTTCGTGATTTTCGGGCTCCGTCGAGACCACATTCGCTGGCAGACAACCGATGTCTCAAAACGAGATCGGTGTCGACGATGCCCCGGAGTCAGTTCCGCTACCAGTCACGGTCGGCTACGCCGAGTCGACGGGACCCTCAAGGAGGCTATCGACGAGCCGAGTAAACCGATCGAGGAGGCGGTCGGGGACCGTCGGCTCGACATCGGCGAGCAGTTCGCCCGTGCGCTGGGGGTTCGCGAGCGCGAGCGAGACGCGATTGCGCTCGTCGTATCGTTTGTCGACGACGCCGTGGTCGACGAGTCGATCGAGGTGGTACTCGAGGGTGCTCCGGGCAATCTCGAGATCTGTGGCGACATCGTCCGGTCGAGCTGGCTCGCGTTCGATGAGATAGACGACGATCTCACGGGTCGTTTCGCGTCGGAACAACGCGAGGGCCGCCCGTTCCCACTCGTCGTAGGCTGGCGGATAGTAGTGGGTGCGGCCGTAGAACTCATCCCGAAGGAGTTCGCCGTCGTCGATCAGCCGGCGAACGTGGTACTGGACCTGGCCGGGCGCAAACGCTGACTCCCTGACGAGTTCGTTGAAGTGGATGCCGGCGTGGGCGTAGACGTGCGTTCTGATCTGCCGTCGAGTCGTGCTCATAACTGGGTGGTGTCGCCGGGACAGCCGATACTAGCGCGATAGTGGTGATAACGGGTTCGGATCGTTCCCACGGTATAAGAACCATCCATATGGCCCCCTCGAACGCCCCCGGTACGTTATTTTCAGTGAGAAAGGGTGCCGGTAAATCAATTGACGACCGACACACATACGTAACTCTCACTCCCAGGTAGTGTAGCGGCGATGCATCATACGAACCCGCTCGAGATGGAGTGGATCAACCCACAGCTCGCGCCAGTGTTGATGCTCGTAATCGTGCTGGCAGTACTCGGCACGACGATGCTGTTTCTCTGTGGCGTCGTCGCCTACAGGCGACGTCGATCGTTCCGATACCTCCTCATCACCGTCGTCCTCGGACTCCTGGTTGGCCGGTCTATCGTCGGGCTAGGAACGATCTTCGGACTGGTCCCGATGACGGTCCACCACCTGGTCGAACACGGCGTCGACTTCGGGATCGCCGTCCTCATCCTCTATACCGTCTATCGAAGCGGACCGAGTCGGAACGGCCCGACCGCGAATTCCGACGACTGATACGGATTGCTGTATCGGTATCCACTGCCCGGCCTGTGGTTCGCCGGGCACTCGTTACCGTTACACAACCCCAGACCGTCTGGACGGTCGAGCACTCCCGCCGTGGAGCGGTCACCGGACTCCTGGCGAGCCGATCGTCGTCACGAGAAGCCCTCCTCGTCGTCGCGACGCTGCCGTTGGCGCAGGTTCTGCCGAGTAAACTGCGGTTTGACACGCGTGGTCGCCGGCTCTCGAAAGGTTCGATAGAGTTGGACCGTCATCGCGAGGGCAAACACCGCGGCGACGACGGCTGCTTCGGGCGCCTCGAGCGCGTAGAGGACGCCGGTCGAGAACAGCGACATCGTGAGCAACATCCCGTAGACCAGCCGGCGAGCGAGGTTGTCGAAGACATTCTCGGGATCCTCGACGCCGATGCGAACGTAGAGGTCGTCACGCTCGAGCCGGTCGAGCGCGCGCTCGGTCTTGGGTGCGAGTCGGGTCAGCGACTGAGCCGACTGCCGGAGTTGATCGCCGGTTTCGCTGGCGTACTGGCGGATGGATTCCTCGCGGTAGCCCGCTTCGGTGAGGTAGTCCGTCGCCGTATCGATGAAGTCGAACTCGGAGTCGAGGGTGACGCAAACGCCCTCGACGACGGTCGCGACCCGCAACACGAGCGCGAGGTTCTTCGGGAGCCGGAATGGAAAGACGTAGATCGAGTCTTCGATCTGGCTGACGATCTGGTTGACCCGATACTGGTCGACATCCTGACCGCGGGCATCCTGGATGGCGATCTCCATCACCTCGGCCATCATCGCCCGATCGGCGTCCGGTGAGAGCGTCCCGATCTCGATCAAGGCGTCGAGGATCGCGTCGATGTCTCGGTTCGCGACTGCGATGTAGAAGTCGACGATTTTCTCCTGGACGAACGCGTCGACCCGGCCGGACATGCCGAAATCATAGAAGACGATCCGGCCCTCGTCGGTCACGGCGAGATTCCCTGGGTGGGGATCGGCATGAAAGACGCCGTCGTCGATGATCATCTGCAGGTACGCCCGCTCGAGATGCTCTGCAACCCGCGTTCGGTCGATGTCCTTGCACTCGAGTTCCTCGACGTCGTTGATCTTCGTCCCCTCGACGTACTCCATCGTGAGCACCCGTGGGCCGGAGTGGCCCTCGAGGACATCGGGGATGACGAATCGATCGTCTTCGGCGAAGTTCGACCGAATCTCCTGGAGCATGGTCGCCTCGCGCTCGTAGTCCATCTCCTCGCGGATGGTCTTTGCAAACTCATCGGCCAGATTCTCCAGCGAGAACGCCCGCGATTCGTCGACGAACGTCAGGAGGATCGGCAGCGACCAGCGGATGACCCGCAGGTCGGCCGCCACCAGCGATTCGATGTTCGGCCGGCGAACCTTCACCGCGACGGCTTCACCGTCGATCTCCGCGCGGTAGACCTGCCCCAGACTCGCGCCGCTGATGGCGTCGGTCTCGAACTCGTCGAAGGTCTCATCGACGGGCCCGAGTTCGTCCTCGAGAACGGCCTTGGCCTCGGCCCAGTCGGCCGGAGGGACATCGTCTTGCAGCGCCGAGAGCACGTCGATGTACGCCGGCGGCAAGATATCGGGTCGCGTCGAGAGCAGTTGACCGAGTTTGATGAACGTCGGCCCCAGCGTCAACAGCGACTCGAGCAACACCTCGGCGCGCTGGCGGTGCGTTTCTGGATCGACGCGTCTGGTCCGTCCGAACAGGAGAAATCGCCGGCGGTCTCGAGCGTACGCGACCAGGAGGGGCAGAAAGTGCCAGGCAACGAGGATGAATCGTTTGTACGCGCGCAAGGAGGCCAGCCTGAGTCACCTCGGTTGGTCGTCGTCCCCAGCATCGTCGGCCGCCGTTGTCCCGGTTTCGTCGGCCGTTTCGCTCGCTCGCTCTCGCTCGACGACATCGATCGTCGTCTCCGTCGTCCCCGAGCGCTTGGGAAGCTCGATCTCGAGGACGCCCCGATCGACGGCGGCTTCGGTCTCGGCCGCGACTGCGTCCTCGGGGAGGGGCAACGAGACGTCGACGAACATCGGTCGATTCTCCTCGAGATAGCGGTAAGCGTCGGGTCGGTCTTTCTGCCGGGTCGCCTCGATCGAGAGGGTCCCGTCTGCGACCGACAACTCGAGCGAGTCGGCGGTGACGCCGGGCGCGTCGAGTACGAGCAGGTAGGCGTCCTCGCTCTCGAGCAGATCGAAGAAGACGTCGTCGGAAAGCTCTCCTAACGCGTCCCGAAGCCCAGACATGGATACACGTTCGAACGCCGATACGAAAAAGCCCGCGGTAGCGGTCGGTTCGTGAAGTCGGCGCGAGTGGTTCCAGGTACCGAAATCGCGGCGACCGTCAGAGATCACGCAATCCCAGACTGTACTCGAGTGCAGTATCGACGTCGTCCAGTCGTTCGTCCGGAATCGAGCCGATAACGTTCGAGACTCGGTGGTCGATCGAAACTGTTCGGAGTTGGCTACAAAGCGCGACAGAATCCTCACGGAGTGCACACTCTTCAGCCGAGAGCAACACTTCGAACGGATACAGTTCGTCTCCGAACGACGTCGTCAGCGGGACCACGATGGTCGTTGGTGCGTTCTCGTTGCCGACATCGTTCTGGACGACGAGGCACGGACGGGTGCCACGCTGTTCCGAGCCTCGCGTTGGATCCAGTCCGACGATGCAGATATCACCGCGCCGTACGTGCATTACTCGTCACCATCTTCCCAGTCTGGGACGTCGCCAAGGCCCCGATTTGCCTCCCGAGAAACGCCAGTCAGTTCTTCGGTAAGCGCCTGCTGCTGGTCACTTCGTCGACGGTATCCCTCGGCGAGTTCCTCCCGTGACGTCGGTTTCTCGATGACGATCTTCGTTCCTTCCGCTCGAATCGTCACCTCGTCACCACCACGGATGTCGAACGTTTCACGGAGGCGTTTTGGGAGCGTTACTTGACCCCGGTCACCGACAGTTCGCCGTTCGGCGTCCACCATACATATTCACATCATATTCGTACCCATAACCGTATCGGTGCACCTGGCGTGGCTCCCCCACGTTTTTGCCCTCCCGCGCCCCGAGTCCACGTATGAAAGGTGCCGACAGCGAACGGACGGCCGCCGGCTTCCGAGAGCGGACGCCGGTTCCCGAAGCTCGCCGAATTCTTCGAGACGCAGTCGACACAGCCGGCAACGGTGAACGCGACGAGAAGACACCGCCCGTCGGAACCGAGCGCATCGACATCGAGCGGGCCGACGGTCGGGTACTCGCCGCGGCGCTCGAGGCCGCTCGAGACGTGCCCCACTACGAACGGGCGGCGATGGACGGCTACGCGGTCGTCGCGAAGGATACGTTCGGTGCCAGCGAGCGCTCGCCGGCCGTCCTTGACATCGCCGACGGCGTCGGCGCGGACGCGACTGTCAGACCAGGAACGGCCGCGCGCGTCCACACCGGGAGCGCGCTTCCCGATGGTGCAGACGCCGTCGTGCTGATCGAACGCGTCACCGAACGCGAATCAGTCGGCAACCTCGAGGTCGAGACGGCACTCGCGGAAGGGGAAAACGTCGCCCCCGTCGGCGAAGATATCGAGGCCGGCCAGCACCTCTACGACGCGGGCCACCAGCTTCGGCCGTCGGATCTCGGGCTGGTTCGATCGGCGGGGTACGCACAGGTCGACGTGGCCGAAGAGCCGAGTGTCGGCGTCATTCCGACCGGCGAGGAACTCGTCGCCGGCGATCCCGACCCGGGTGAGGTCGTCGAGACAAACGGGCTGACCGTCTCGCGACTGGTCGAACGGTGGGGCGGACGGGCCACCTACCGTGACGTCGTCACCGACGACCCCGACTCGCTGCGGGTGGCGATCCAGCGCGATCTAACGAACGACGTCGTCGTCACCACCGGCGGCTCGAGCGTCGGCGAACGGGACCTCCTCCCGGAGGTGATCGACGACCTCGGCGAGGTGCTCGTCCACGGCGTCGGGCTCAAACCCGGCCACCCCGTCTGTCTCGGGATCGTCGAAGAGACCCCCGTCCTCGCGCTGCCGGGCTATCCCGTCGCCTGCATCGTCAACGCCGTCCAGTTCCTCCGACCGACCCTGCGCTGGCTCGAGGGTACGACTCCCGACCCCCACCCGACTACCCGGGCCGTGCTCGACCGGAAAATCCCGAGCGAACCCGCCACCAGAACCTTCGCCCGGGTTCGCCTCGAGCGGCGGGACGAGGCGGACCTCGAGGCGACCGATCAGCCGGACGAACCCGCATACCGTGCGATTCCGACGCGGGCAAGCGGCTCGGGCGTGCTTTCCTCGGTCGCGCTCGCGGACGGCTGGGTCGTCGTCGACGACGCTCGAGAGGGGATCCCTGCCGGTGAGACCGTCGCCGTCGAGGATTGGGAGCCAAATCGGTGAGCGGTATCAGAAACCGCTTCAGGTCACGAGAGTCGAGAGAGGTGTCGCTCCCCGCTCTCGCGGCAGAAGAGATTTATATATTCCCACTGTAGTGGGATCCATGAATATCGACGGGGAAAACCGCCAGATCGATGATAAAGGGCGGATTACCATTCCGAAACAATTACGCGAGCGGTTGAATCTCGAGCCAGGTGAACAGGTTCGAATTGGCGTGGAAGATGGAACGATCGTCGTCCGGCCGCGCGTGTCTCGGTCGACGTTCATCGAGTCGATGGAGGGCTGTATCACGGACGAGTCGAAAGCGACCGATGCGCCATCCGTTTCTCCAGACGACCTGAAATCCGACTGGACGTCCGACCTCCCGAACGAGTCGTAGTATGCGATGTCTCGATGCAAATATCTGGGTCTACTACTTCGATCAGACACTCGAGGAACACGCTGCCGTCACACCTGCTGTAAGGCACGTCCTCGGCTCCGAACCGATATTCGTGCCGACGGTTTTACAGATGGAGGTCGTCCACTACCTCGAGGGACAACTTTCTGAGTCTCGAGCGTCGACGAACCGATTTCTCTCGCTCGAGGATGTCGTTACCGCGGAGTTGACAGCAGCGGACGTCGAACGGGCGACCGAACATCTCCAGACGCATCCCCACGTTGGCATCGGTGGTCGGGATGCAACGGTGCTCGCGGCGATGGAACGGTTCGACGTTGCCGAGTTGTGGACCCACGACGGTGGATTGCAACGAATTGGAGACGAACTCGACTGGCTGCGAGTGTTCGATCCAGTCGAAGAAGACGTGTAAATACCGTATCGTTGCCCCCGAGTGAATCGACTCGAACCGCACCCTTATTCCGCCCGCGTTCGAATGTGGTTGCGATGGACGGCGAAATTGCACCCAAGGAGGTCAAGGAGTTACTCGAGTCAGACGCGGACGTTCGGATCGTCGACATTCGCGACGAGGCCAATTTCGAGCACAGTCACATCCCCGACAGCGAGAACGTGCCGTTTCACGAACTCACCCAGCGGATCGACGAATTCGAGGACGCAGACCGCATCGTCACGGTCTGTCCCCACGGCAAAGCCAGCGTCCAGGCCGCGAAACTCATCGGTTCTTACGAGGGAAGCGCCGACGCGACGGTCGAAAGTATGGCCGGCGGCCTCGAGGAGTACGGCCTGCAGTTCGGCCTCGTTCGCGACGACGACGACGTACAATCTCAACGTAGCGAGTCACCGTTTTGAGACCGGACAGGCGATAGCGTCGAGCCAGCGGCTCGATCGCTGAACCGGGTCCTCTCGAGAACGAGAAACGAGGTCGTAACGGGTCGGTGCACGGCCGAGTCGTGGGTTCGGAAGTCGTCTCAGATCATCGCGGGCTCATGCGACGTTGAAGCCGCGGTCCCGAAGGAAATCCTCGATGCGGCCGGTATGGTTGCCCTGGAGTTCGATCTGGCCGTCCTCGACGGTGCCGCCACAGGCGAACTTTGACTTGAGATCCGACGAGAGACTGTCCAGATCGACGTCCTTCGGATCGAATCCTTCGACGATCGTTACCTCTTTACCGTATCTGCGCTCGTCAATGCGGATGGTGAGTTGCTGTTGTCCCTTGGCCACGTCTTCACAGACGCAGAGTTCCTCGGGCAGCCCGCACGTCGAGCAGACTTCCGACATTACGTTCGTCCGTACGAAAGGCCCATATTAAACACTATCGGGACCTACACGCCGTCGCCCGGTTCTTTTTGATGCTCGCGGTCGGAAAACCGACTTCGACCGACGAACGGGAGCCGCTCGCGTGCCAATTCGTCGACCGTTTCGATCGCCTCGTCGGCCTCGGCCCGCTCGAGACCCCCACCGTAGACCGCTCGTTCGTAGTGCTCGAGGACGTCTCGCACGCGCGGATCGGTGGCGAGCGCGGAGTCGCCGTGGGTCTCCGCTTTGGCCGTGGCACTCGTTTCCCCCCCAGCTCCGGCACTCGCCGCCGCTCGTCCCTCGGTTGCGAGCGCCTCGAGGTAGCCCCGAGCGGACTCACCGGGACATCGCGGTCGATACTCGTCGGCCAGCAGCCACTCGAGTCGGCGGTAGGCACGCACCACGTCTCGATCCGGCTCGCCGCGGCGGCCGTGCCAGTAGCACCCGACGCTCCGTCGAACCTGGGCCGCCATTCCGGCTCGGTGGATACCAGCGACGACACCGAACAGGAGGACGGCTGCGAGGGCGATCGTCTCTCGGCCGACGGTGACGGGAATCGTCAGCCCGTCGGCGTCGTCTCCCGTCGTCGCGTCGTCGGGAGCAGGTGAACCGACATCGTCGCCGCCGTCGTCGGTCTCGTTCGGTTCGGATTCGTTGGTTTCGTCGTCGTCCGGTTGCTCGGGTTCGTCAGTCGCATCGTCGGTCGTTTCCTCGCCGTCATCGGATGGATCCTCGGCAGCGGCATCCGCACTCGCCGGGGTATCCACGTCTTCGAGCCCGTCCTCGCGTGCTTGCTCGAGTTCCTCGCCGTGAACCTCGTTGCGGTCGCTCGGTGGCGTGGGTTCGAACGCGACCCAGCCGTGGTCGGGGAAGTAGACTTCGACCCAGGCGTGGGCGTCGAGGCCGCGGACGACGTAGGTGTCGTCACCGACCGGTTCGCCCGTCGAGTACCCCGAGACGTAGCGGGCGGGCACGTCCTCGGCGCGTAGCATCTGGGTCATCGCGGTCGCGTAGTAGACGCAGTAGCCTTCCTCCATCTCGAGGAGGAACGCCTCGGCGACGTTATCGGTGGGGCGTTCGACCTCGAGGGAGTACTCCTTGGACGTTCGCAGATACTGCTCGATGGCGATGGCGGTCTCGAGGGGCGTCTCGGCGTCGTCGGTGATCTCGGCCGTTCGCTCGTCGAACTCGCTGGACGTGTCCTCCGGCCGCTGGAGGTAGTGGTCGGTGATCTCCTCGGGGTAGTCCGTCCCCGCCTGTTGAAGCGGCTCGCGCTGGGGCAGGACGACCGCGCTTTCGACGGTATAGCGTTCGCCCTCGCGCAGCGTCGTCGTCGGATGAACCTGGCCGTGACTCGAGACGGTGGCGTCCTGGGCGATCGGGCCGTCGAGGTCGACCGGTTCGGGTGCGACGGGAACGACACCGAGGTCTGATTCGGCCTGGACGGTCTGTTCGACGCGATTGAACTCGCCCGGCGGCGTCTCGAGTTGGCCCTCGAACGGCTCTTCTTGGCCGGATCGAAGCCACTCGTCGCCGGTAAACCGATCGTAGACACCGGTTCGCCAGTAGGACGGCCGCTCGGATTCGACGGTGAATCGCACCGCCGGTGAGAGATCGACGTCGCCGGCGATTCCCGAGCGCTCGGGCGAGGAATCGATCGCCCCCTCGAGCGTGCCGGGATCGCTCGCGCCGGCCGTCGTCGGGTTGGCTGGCCCGCTCGGAACGAACGTGGCCGACAGCGAGAGCACGATGACGACCGCAAAGAGGACGGCCAGCAAGTCGAGTTGGGCGATGGAGCCGCCCCGGGACGTGAGTTCACCGAAGCCGACGGTCGCGAGCGCGCCGAGCGTTCCCACCAGCGTCACCGTCGTCCCGGCGTCGCCGGTCAACACGAGAAACAGAAGCGCCACTCCGCCGGGGACGACGCTCAGGGCGTACCGCCCGCGCAGGGCCAGATACCACGAGAGAAAGACCGGGGCCGGCGCGAACGCCAGCGTCCAGACGCCGGCTTCGATCATCTGCAACAGCGGCAATCCGGTCGCAAGCGTCAGCGCGTCCGATAGCAACTCGTCTGCACTTCCAAGCACCGCCCGGCTGCCGATCCCGGCCGCCTCGAAGTAGTACGCGAACCCGCCGACGCCAGCCAGGATGGCGAGCGTGCCGGCGGTTCGCGGTCGAATCGCCCGCGCGAGGACCGTCGCGACGAGCAACGCGGCCCCGACGATGGCGAGTAGCGACTGGGTGCCGCCGACGACGCGAGTTACCTCCCGCAGGACGCTGACGTACGACGCCGTCAGGACCAGTACGCTCGCGAGCGCGAACAGCCGGAAGGTGGTGGCGTCGACCGTTCCGTCCGCATCGAGCCGAATTGATCGACCGTGCGGACTCGTCTCGGGACTCGAGTCGCCGGTATCGATGCTCACGCCGCCACCCCCGACGGATCGCTCCCATCCCGGAAGCGTTCGAATTCGCGTTCGGTGTCGTCGACGACGACGGTTGTCCCATCGTCGTCGGTCCGAACGAGGACGTCTGCCTCCCGACGCCGGTCATGATCGAGGTCGCCGCCGTCACTGACCGCGAGCATCGCCAATATGTCGCGGCGGTGTCTGGATCCCCCGCCGGGTGGGCATGCATCGTCGCCGAGCGTGACGCCGACGTCGATCCCGCCCGCGAGCAGATCGGTCGCGATGCTGGCGAGGGCACTGGTGAGTTCGTCCGCGTGTGCGGGTGAACACTCGCCGGCGAGGGAAATCGAGCCGACCGCGGCGTCGGCGAGGTGTTCGGTGACGACGAGGTCGCCGTCGGCGCGTTTGGCCGTCGCCTTCCAGTTGACGTCGCGCATCGGATCGCCGCGCTGGTAGGCTCGGAGGTGGTCGAACTCGTCGCGATCCTCGCGGGCGGCGTTCCCCTGCGATCGGACGGCGCGAGCGGCGTCGCCCGAGAGTTCGTATACGGGTGGATAGACAACCACCATCGATGTCGCGTCGTCGTCGAATCGCCGCCGGAAGAGTCCGAAGATATCCGTCACCGTGATCGAGAGCGGACCGACCGTCCGCTCGCCCCGTTCCTCGAGGGCGACGTCGTAACGCAGTCGCGTCTCCCCCTCGAGGGTCGTCTCGGCGACCGGTTCGCCGTCGACGGCCGCGAGCCCATCCCCGACGGTATCGCGGATCGTCGCGGCGACGGTGGCGTCGGTGTCGACGGTGACCGTCACCGTCCTGTGATCGCCGACCGGCCCGTCGTCGATCGGCTGGCGCTCGACGCTGGGGCGATCGTACAGGGCGACCGCGGCCAATCCGGCCACGAACACGATCACGAGCGGCACGACGATGGCGTTCAACGATCGGGGACCGTACTGCCAGCTCAACGCGAGAGCGGCGACGACTGTCGCGAGGACTGTCCAGCCTCTGCGTGTGAGTCGCATACGGGATCACTCGAGATCGGTTTCGACCGGCACGGACTCGAGGGCAGCCGAAACGATGTCGTCGCCGTTCCGGTCGCGATCCTCGGTCCGGATCCGATGGGCGAGGACGACCGGCGCTTGGAGCTGAACGTCGTCGGGGATGACGTACTCCCGACCGTTGGTGCCGGCTCGAGCCTGGGCGGCCCGCAACAGCGAGATCGTTCCACGGGGACTGACGCCGACGCGGGCGTGCTCGCGAGTGTAGCCGGCGAGTCGCGTCACGTACTCCCGGATGGGCTTTGCGACGCGAACGTTGGCGACGGTTTCGCGGGCACGAACGAGCGTTTCGCGCGTCGTGACTGGCTCGAGGGCATCGATCGGATGATCGCCGATGGTGCGACCGAGCAGTTCCGACTCCTGGGCGGGATCGGGATAGCCCAGCTGAAGCTTCGCCATGAATCGATCGAGTTCGGCAAACGGCAGGTCGTAGGTCCGGTTCGGTTCGACGGCGTTCTGGGTCGCGATAACCGTAAAGGGAGCGGGAAGTTCGCGTGTCTCGCCGTCGACGGTGACCTGTCCCTCTTCCATCGCCTCGAGCAGTGCCGACTGGGTCTTCGGCGGTGCACGGTTGATTTCGTCGCCCAAAACAACGTTACCGAAGACGGGGCCGGGCTGGAACTCGAATTCGCGGCTCTTCTCGTTGAAAACGTTGACGCCGGTGACATCGGCCGGGAGCAGATCGGGTGTAAACTGCACGCGACGGAAGCTGCAGTCGATCGAGCGGGCGATCGAACGAGCCAGCATCGTCTTTCCGACGCCAGGAACGTCGTCCAACAGGACGTGTCCGCGGCCGAGCAAGGCGATCACGACGTGTTCGACGACATCTTCGTGGCCGACGATGACACGCGAGACGTTGTCCTGAATCTCCGCACTGACCGATTCGACCGCCGATATCGAGAGTCGATCCCGGTCGGTCGAGGACTGTTGGGTCGGCGACGGTGGGGAGTTCACATCAGTCATCTGTCGAGCAACGGGGTGACGATCGGTCCCGCAACGGGCGGCACATAGCTTCGGATCAGGGACAGCGAAACATATGCTTTGTGTCGAAAAACTGCACCGTTTCGGGTCGAGCGCTGCTGCTGGTCGGTCGACAATCGGAAAACGATACCCCTTCTGAATCGACTTACAGTCGTTCGAGATTCGTCGCGCGTGGGCCTTTGTCGGCCTGCTCGATGTCGAACTCGACCTCCTGTCCCTCCTCGAGGTCGGGACCGCCGACGTCTTCCATGTGGAAGAATACGTCCTCGTCCGCGTCCTCAGTCTCGATGAAACCGTAACCGCCCGTGTCGTTGAAGAATGCGACCGTACCTTTCGCCATTGCAGGTTTACAAAGCCACGACTACGATATAAATGTTCTGGAGGCAGACACCAAAACGGCAGTAATCGACGACAGCAGCCCGTATTACAGCAGTCCGTATGGATCGTGAGCGGTGTTACCACGCCTTGCAGGCCGGACAGACCGTTTCGTCCCCGTCGCGCCAGACCCGCTGGGCGACTCGATCACAACGTTGGCAGCGAAACTCGCCCCAACCGTAGGTCGCCCTCGCGTGTAACGGTTCACGTGGGCCGTCGTCGTCACTCGAGCCGGCGCCGTCGTTCGGGTCGATCTCCCCGTTGTTCCCGCTGGCGGGGTCGATTCCCTCGTCCCCGTCGCGATCGCCGCGATCGGCGGTGTGCTCGTCGATGTCGGAGTCACCGTCGCCGTCGGTCGGTCCGGTGAAATCGGTGAGGCTCGCGTCCTCGGTCACGACGGACAGTAGGAGCGAATCCGACATATACCGATCGATAACGACGGACCGGCACGGCCAAGTACCACCATTGCCAACCGTCTCGCATGGAAACCGCCGCAGTACTGAACGTCATCGTGGACAACATCGTCGAGATGAACGAATACTTCAGCGACGTCGCGATGGGCGACGGTCTGGCACCGCTGCTCGTGCTCGCCGGCACGCTGCTGGTCGTCTTCTCGCTCGGCGTCTTCGGCGCGCTCACGCTGGGGGCACTCGGCAGTCTCGTCACCTCGAGTTGAGTCACCGTTCGAAATCGATTTCCCGAGTCCGTCCTCGCTCAGCGGCTCGTACGCGAACGCGCCTCGCTCAGCGGCTCGTACGCGAACGCGCCTCGCTCGCGCGCTCGATCGCGTCCTCGAGGTCCGGACCCAGCGGCGAGCCGACGACGATCCCGTCGACGTGCTCGAGCACCGCGTCGAAACGGTCTGCGACCGTCTCGGTCGTGCCCGCGATACAGAACGCGTCGACCATCGACGGCGTCACCGCGCCGAAGGCCTCGTGTAACTCGCCACGCTCTAAGGCGTCGCTGACCGACTCCGCGACCCCACGATCGATATCGTGTCGCTCTAAAACCGGCTCGGCCGCGCCGCCAACGATGAACGCGACCGGCGGCCGGGCCGACTCGCGGGCGGTCGCCTCGTCGCCGGCGACGCTGACGCTCGCGAACGCGAGCGACTCGAACTCGCCGTACTCGTCGGGCCGCGCGTCGAGGCCCTGCTCGATCTGGCCGGCTGCCCACTCGAGATCCCGCGGGTGGGCGGCGTTGATCAGCGCCCCGTCGGCGTGTTTTGCGCTCATCCGGAGCATGTGCGGTCCCTGTGCGCCGACGTAGACCGGGATCGAGGCCGAAGGGGGATCGACGTTGAGCGAGGCGTCCCGCGCCGTGAAGGTCCCTTCGTGGGTGACGGTCTCGCCGTCCCAGAGCTCTCGTGCGAGGTCGAACGTCTCGAGGACGCGTCGCAACGGTCGGTCGCGCTCTATGCCGAGGTTCGAAAGCGAGGAGCGGTCGCCGGCACCGACGCCGAAGACGCCGCGCCCGCCGCTGATCTCGTCGATCGTCGCCGTCTGGCTGGCGAGTTTGACGGGGTGGCTCTCGTAGGGGTTGACGACGCCCGGTCCGAGGCGGATCTCGTCGGTGGTATCGACCATCCGCGACAGCGTCACGAACGGATCGCGATTGAAGTAGTGGCTGCTGGCGAAGGCGATATCGAACCCCTCGGATTCGGCCAGACTCGCGAGGTCCGCGATCCGATCTGGCGGGTGTTCGGGGGTGAGCTCGATACCCCAGGTCGGTCCGACGGATTCGTCGGCAGCGGCGTTCGCAGTGGAATCGTCGCCGCCCTCCGTTTCATCACTCACGAATCGTCACCCCAGTCCCACTCCCGAAGCGCCTGCCGAACGAGGTCGTCCTCGACGGCTCTGAAGAGTTCGTCGCTGCCCTCGAGGTCGCCGAACGCCCAGTCACGGACGACCACCGCGGGCGTCCCGTCGGCGCCTTCGCCCGTGACGAGGTTCGCAGCCGAGGCAAGTTCGTCGACGACCGACTGGACGGTGACACCGAGTTCGCGCCCGTCGCGGTCGGGTTCGCCACGCCAGTCGCGACTCGCGGGCATCCCCGCCCAGCCGAGCGCGACGCCGCGCTGGCCGTGACGGAACGGGCGCCCGCAGGTGTCGGTGACGATCACCGAGACGTCCTCGAGTCCGCGCTCCGTGAGCCCCGTTCGGATGCGCTCGGCGCTCTCGGCGGGCTTCTTCGGGAGCAACAGCAGGTCGTGATCCGGCACGTTCGACCGGTCGATCCCCGCGTTCACGCAGATGTGGCCAAAGCGCGTCTCGGTGAGCAAAAAGGGCGCCTCGATCAGCAGTTCCGTACTCTCCGCTAAGACCGCCTGTGCGAAGCGCGGATCTTTTCGTTCGCCTGCGACCGATTCGATTCGATCGGCAAGCTCCTGGGCTCGCCCGCTCACCGGATACGACTCGAGGTCGACCATCCGGCCTTCGGCCTTGGAGACGACCGTGCTCGCGACGGTGAGCACGTCGCCGGCCTCGAGCGACGCTCGGTCCGCGATCAACTCGGCGAGATCGTCGCCGGGACGGATCTCTGGCAGATCCGCCACTGGCTCGAGTTTCATACTGAAAGGTAGGACAGTGACGTGAAAAACACACCGTCACCGGATAGAGTGGCCACTGTACTCGACGTCAGTCGGTCGTACCGGTGGTCATGCACTCGATGTCGGCCGATCCACAGCGCGAACAGTGTTGGATCGGCGAATCACTGAAATTCGTGTTACAACCGAACATCGCTCTCGACTCGTCTCGATGCCGGGCGTCCCACACAGCGAGCACTGGCGGCGACTCGCTTTGAAGTTCGCTCCACAGGACCGACAGCGGTAGACTCCCCGCACGGGGTCGCTCGGTTGGCGACGGAAAAAACGCCCGCGCTTGCGAACGCGTGCCACGGCCGGCTGGTCGACGGACGGCCCGGTTCGGTCGCCCCTCGAGTCCGCGCCGGATTTATACCCAACTCGTTCCTATAGCCTCCTGTGAGTACGCGAACGAGTGCGCTCGATGCAGTCGTCTTCGGTGTCGATATCCAAAGCGGTGACGTCCGCGGCGACGCGCCGTCCTACGCGCTGGTCGTCTACGACGGCGAAGACATCACGCGCGACGTCGTCTCCCACCGGAAACTCAGGCGACTGATCGACGACGAGGCGCCGGCGATCGTCGCGACCGACAACATGTACGAACTGGCCGCCGACAAGGACCAGTTGATCCACTTCCTGGGCTCGCTGCCGACCGGGACGAAACTCGTCCAGGTTACCGGCTCCCAGCAACCCGAGCCCCTCTCTCGCGTCGCGAAACGCCACGGCATCCCCTACGGGAAAGATCCGATGCAGGAAGCCGAAGCCGCCGCTCGGCTGGCCGCTCACAACGTCGGCTACGAGGTCTCGGCGTTTACCGACACGACCACCGTCAAGGTCTCTCGCGGGCGCTCGACCGGGAGCGGCGGCTGGAGCGAGGACCGCTACACCCGCCGCATCCACGGCTCGGTCAAGAAACGCGCCCGCGAGGTCGAATCCGAACTCGAGGACGCGAACCTCGCCTTCGAGACGGATATCAGGGAGGCCTACGGCGGCTACGCCAACGCCGTCTTCACCGTCGAGGCGCGACCGGCCGACCTCCCCGTCTCCCGCAATCGATCCGGCGACGTTCGCGTCGAGATCGAGCGCGAACGCCGGGACGGCATCGAGTTTCAGCCGCTCGCGAAGCGACGCGATCACGTCGTCGTCGGCATCGACCCCGGGACGACGACCGCCGTCGCCATCGTCTCGCTCGAGGGCGAGGTGTTAGACGTCTGGAGTTCCCGCACGAGCGACACCGCAGACGTCATCGAATGGATCGTCGAACGCGGACGCCCGATCGTGATCGCGGCCGACGTGACGCCGATGCCCGAGACGGTCGAAAAATTCCGGCGGAGCTTCGACGCCGCCGGCTGGACGCCCCAGACGGACCTGCCGGTCGACGAGAAACAACATCGCACGCGCGAGCACCCCTACGACGACGACCACCAGCGCGACGCGATGGCCGCGGCGCTGTACGCCGCCGACGCCCACGAAAACCAGTTCGACCGCATCGCGGAAAAACTCCCGCCGGGACTCGACCGCGGCGAGGTCACCGCTCGCGTCGTCGCCGGCGAGGAAAGCGTCGAGGCCGTCCTCGCCGACCTCGAGAACGACGACGGCGACGACGAAGAATCGACCGAGCACGAACCCCGCGAACTCACCGACGACGAGCGCCGAATCAAGGACCTCGAGACCCAAGTCGAGCGCCTCCAGTCACACGTCGAGACGCTCGAGGATCGTCTCGAGGAGAAAGACGACCGAATCGACGAACTCGAGGGCGAACTCGAGAGCGCCCGACGGGAGGAACGCAAGGAAGTCCGGCGGAACCGCGAAGTCACGCGCTACCGGCGCAAGGCCGAGCGCCTCGAGTACGAACGCGACGAGGCTCGGGAAGAAGTCGAGGCACTCGAGGCGAAAGTCGACCGAATGAAGGCCCTCTGGAAGCTCGATCACTCGAACTTCAGTGACGTCTCCGCGGAGAAGGAAGGCTTGGTGCCAGTAAAGGTGATCGAGAAGTTCACCAAGGGAGCGATCCGCGAGGCAGACCAGCAGTACGGCATCGCGCCCGGGGACGTGGTCTACGTGCGGGATGCAAGCGGTGCGGGCCGGTCGACGGCGGATCTGCTCGTGGAGTTCGAACCCCGCGTCGTGTTGAAAGACGGTGGACTGTCGGAGATCGCCGACGAGATCCTCTTCGAACACGAGATTCCCGTCGGCCCAGCCGGTGACGTCGCGATGCAGGAAGTCGACGAACTCGCCGTCGCCCGCGAGGACGACGTCGAAGCCGTCGTCGAGGACTGGCGCGAGCGAGCGACGAAACGCGAACTCGACAAGAAGGCGGCGATGGTCGACCAGCTCATCAGCGAGCACCGGGCCGGCGACAACGAAGTGTAGTTCCACACGCCACCGCAGGATCGAATCCGTATCAGAACATGCCGAAACTCTGGAGCATGCCCGACACGAGCGACTTGACGACCAGGCCGAGCCCGGCGATCGCAAGCGCCAGCCCAGCGGCGACGATGAGACTTTCGTAGGCGATCAGCGCGATTCCCGCGAGCAAAAGCACGATACCGACGATTCCCAACGGACCGAGGTTGTTCAACATGTGCTGGACTCCAGAGGCGAGAAAAATAAACGACGTGGTTCACGGGTGAGACGGAGCGTCGCTGTCGATGCTGGCGATTGGCGTCGCGATATCGATAAAGGGTTAAACCACTCGAACCCGAATCACGCGGTATGAGCGACGACGGCGACGGCGGTCGAAGGAACCTCCGGATGCCCGAAGACGACGAGGTCTTCGCGACCGTCACGGACATGCTCGGGGCGAATCGGGTGAAAGTACGCTGTGCTGACGGTCAGGAGCGAACCGCACGCATCCCTGGCAAGATGCAAAAGCGCATCTGGATCCGCGAGGACGACGTCGTCCTCGTCTCGCCCTGGGACTGGCAAGACGAGAAGGCCGACATCACCTGGCGCTACGAGAAGAGCGAAGCTGACCAACTTCGAAACGAAGGCCACATTCAGTAACTCGAGTCGATTTCGGACGGTTGTTTCCGTGGACCGACCCGGTTCGTCGTGATCCTATCGCTCAGTAGGATCTCGAGGTCGTCGTCGGGCAGCCGATCACAACGCCGTGCCACAAGAGGGATCACGTTCGGTTGTCTACGTACAGTAGGTCGCTAACGCATGGTCGAATTCTCTGGTGGCGAAATCCAACTCGGTTACCTCTTGGTCTTCGGTTGCTCCGCGATTCTCTGTTTCGTGAGTGTTCGACGGCTTCGATACATTGAGCACGACGCGACGCGGCGCGGACTCTTCTGGCTGCTGGTGACCAGCGGTGGCTGGTCGCTGGCCCACGTCGGATACCTTGCGACGTCGTCGCCGCGACTCCAGTACGCGCTGTACGTGAGTGGATTGATCCTCGGCTTCGCCACCGTCGGCCCGTGGCTCTACTTCTGTTCTGCCTATACAGGGCGGTCGCTACACGCAAACAGGACCGTCCAGGGGATCGCAGTCGGCGTCTTCCTGACGGTGGCCGCAGTAAAGGTGACGAACCCGCTACACGACCGCTATTTTACCACCGAGCTGACCGCGACGCCGTTCGTCTACCTCCAGATTCATCATCAGCCACTCCACTGGATCGTGATGGCGCTGGCGTACGCGCTCGCGTTCGTCGGAATTTTCATGCTGTTCGAGCTGTTCGTCCGGGTGAGTTCCGATTCGCGACCGCTTGCCGTCCTCGTCGCACTCACC
Organism: Salinadaptatus halalkaliphilus; assembly: GCF_006543045.1. Taxonomy (GTDB): domain Archaea; phylum Halobacteriota; class Halobacteria; order Halobacteriales; family Natrialbaceae; genus Salinadaptatus; species Salinadaptatus halalkaliphilus. The sequence continues at coordinate 382,915 of NZ_RBZW01000021.1, forward strand.
GGCGTGCCGGTGATATTCGACGCTCTCGGTGTGGTTTCGATGCCGCTGCTCGATATCACTCACTCGCCACTCGGCGTCGCCGCCTTCGCGGTCGGCGTCTGTTTCGTCTATCTCGAGCGCTTCCAGCTCGTGCGAGCGACCGGGGAAAGCGACAATCCCGTCGTGATTCTCGACGACGACGACCGACTCAGAGAGGCAAACAGACGCGCTCGAGGGTTGTTTCCGGCGCTCGAGGGCGGCGTCGGCGAGCCGTTCGCCGAGCTCCTTCCGGGGGTCGCGGCGACGATGGAGTCGCCCGATCCGCTCCTCGATATCGAGGTGAACGGCCGGACCCGGTACTACGATATCTCGTCGAATCCGTTTTCGACGGATCGAACGCGTCTCGGCCGAACGATACTTTTTCGAGACATTACACACCGAGAACAGTATCGACAACGGCTGGAACGACAGAACGACCAGCTCGAGCAGTTCGCGAGCATCGTCTCGCACGATCTCAGAAATCCGTTGACGGTTGCCAAGGGACGGACCGAACTCGCACTCGAAGAAGACGACACCGACCACCTCGACGGCGTCGTCGAGGCACACGACCGCATGGAGGGGCTCATCGACGACATCCTGACACTAGCCCGAAAGGGAACGGCCATCGACGAGACGAAACGGGTCGACCTCGCGGTGATCGCGACCCAATCGTGGGAGATGATCGCGACCGAGGCGGCGACGCTCGTGCTCGCGACCGACAGCGGCCCCATCCTCGAGGCGGATCCGGAACGACTCCAGCAACTGTTCGAGAACCTGTTTCGAAACGCGTTGGAACACGGTGGCCACGATGTCACGGTCACGGTCGGCGAACTCGCCGACGCGGATGGGTTTTACGTCGAGGACGACGGCCAGGGCATTCCAGCCGAGAGCCAGGCGGGGGTCTTTCAGGCCGGCTATACGACATCTCCGGACGGAACCGGATTCGGGCTGGCGATCGTCGAGGAGATCGTCGCCGGCCACGACTGGGAGATTCAGGTGACCGACGGCCGCGACGGCGGTGCTCGGTTCGAGATCACGACCGGGGACGATTGAGACGGTTTACTGTAAGTCGTTACCGCCGAAACCGCAGACGGGTCGCGGTTTCGCCGGCAAATCGTTACAGCAATCCGTATGAGACGAATTGCCGTACCGTGTTCCGGAACGACTACAGGACTGCTCACAGTCCGGCGACGTCTTCGATGGCGTCGGTCAACGCCCGAATCGACTCGAGGTCGTGTTCGCCCATGTGGCCGATACGGAAGGTTGTCTCGCCGAGTTGCGAGCCGTAGCCGTTCGAAAAGACCATGTCGTACTCCTCGTCGACGGTCGCGATGGTTTCGGCGACGTCGATCCCCTGGGTGTTCTCGATGCAGGCCACCGTCTGGGATTCGTACCCTTCTTCGGGGAACATGTCGAAGTGCTGGTGAGCCCACTCGCGGGTGTACTCGGCCATCTCGCGGTGGCGCTGATCCCGGGCGTCGTGGCCCTCTTCGAGCATGTACTTCATCTGCTTGTGGTAGGCCAGCATGATCGGAATCGCGGGCGTCGAGTGGGTCTGGCCTTTCCGGTCGTAGTAGTCGAGCGTCCGCTGGAACCCACCGTACCACGAGGCCGAGTCGGAGTCGAGTTCGCGTTCGTAGGCCTCGTCGCTGACGACACAGACCGCTAACCCGGGTGGCATGGCGAAGGCCTTCTGGGTCGATGCGAAGATGACGTCGATGTCGTGTTCGTCGATGTCGACGTAATCCCCGCCCAACGCGGAGACGGCGTCGACGACGAAGTACGTGTCGGGGTAGTCGGCGACGACATCACCGATCTCCTCGATAGGGTTGCGGACCCCAGTCGAGGACTCGTTCATGACGGTTGCGACGACGTCGTAGTGCGTGTCACTCGATTCGAGCGCGTCGCGGATGTCTTCGGGCTTGATCGCCTGGCCCCACTCGTACTCGAGGCGGTCGACGGTTTTGCCGAGGCGTTCGGCGACGTTAGCGTGGCGTTCGCTGAAGCTGCCACAGGTCGGAACGAGGATATTCTCGTCGACGAGATTGAGCGTCGAGGCCTCCCAGAACTCGGTCCCCGACCCCGTCAGCACGATGACCTCGTTGTCGGTGCCGAGAAACGCCTTCGTGTCCTCGACGATGGTCGTATACAGGTCCGTCATGCGGTCCATGCGGTGGCCGAACATCGGCTCGCACATCGCCTCGATAACGTCGTCGCGGACCTCGGTCGGCCCCGGAATATACAGCGTCTTGTCGGGATAGTCGTCGTTGTATTCGCGTTTGTTGGTCACGCAAACCACCGGATACGGTCCACTGCGTCGCGAGGCGGTATGGTACTTTTGATGCCCGGACGCCACGGGACGACGATCGATCGAAACACGGCAGTGAAACGGCCGATGTCGGGATATCGAACCCTCGAGCCTACGGCTACTCGAGAGCGAAAACGGGAAAGAGAGAGACGTTATTCGACCTGCAGTTCGCCGACCATCGTCGTTTCATGGGGATCACAGACGTATTCGGCCATCTCGGCAGTAGCGGTGAACTCGAGGAACTGGTCGTCGGGCTCTGCGTCCTGCACTTCGTCGGTCTCGTAGTCGTCGACGACGTCGCCGCCATCGTCACGAATCTCAATGTTGTGTCGGCCGCCGTCGCCTTCTGGCCAGCCGATCTCGTAGTCCTCGCCGTCCTCGAGGATGAGCGTCGGATTCTCTTCACCCTCGATATCGCTCGGTGCGATACCCTCCCAGCCGGTCGTCTCGGCGAGAAGTTCGATCGTCGTTCCGGGCTCGATGTCGACGCCACCCGCGGCATCGCCGTTGCCGTCGTCGTCACCGTTGCCGTTGCCGTTGCCGTTGCCATTGCCGTTACCGTCGTCGTCGCTACAGCCGGCAACCAGGGCGGTCGCAGCGGCTGCACCGGTGAGCTTCATGGCGCTCCGACGCGAAATCGCGTTGTCTCGTGTCATCGAACAGTCGTAGGTATCGGGGACATAAAAATTGATATCCTCTGGTTGTCCGTCGGCATGTGGTTGCATACCACGAATTATGAGGATTTGCGTGGGTCAAGAACTGATCACGCGTCGGGATCACCAGCCTCGACACGATTGTCGTGACCGATCGAGAGTCGCACGAACGCGGGGATCGCGACGAGAGCGATCGCGATCTCGAGGCCCCCGACGACGAGAAAGGCCAGATCGAAGCCGTAGCGGCCAGCGACGGTCGCGCCGACGAGAAAGCCACCGAGGAAGCCGAGACTGCCAGCGAGGTTGAAGCCGGCCATCGCGATCCCGCGTTCGCGTTCGTCGGCGATGTCTGTCACGAGCGCCATCGTCGCCGGAGCGACGAGCGATCCGAGAACGCCAACGGCGACCATCGCAACGGCAGCACTCGGAACCGTCGGTGCCGCGCCGACGGCGAGGATACCGCCGCCATAGCAGATCGAGCCGACGACGATCGGCGCGGTGCGACCGATCCGATCCGAGAGCATCCCCATGGGATACTGCAGCAGGGCGAAGGGAGCGAAGAAACACGCGAGCAAGAGGCCGGTCGTCCCCGCGTCGATCTCGAACGTCGACTGGAAGTACAGCGTCCCTGTCAGTGCGAAGAAGCCGGCCGTCATTCGGTCGACGAAGCCGAAGGCGTAGGGGATCGACAGCGTCGGCCGTCGTCTGACGCCCTCGAGCAGCGCCCGAGCAGTTCGACTGCCCGACGACGGCTTGTCGCTCACCGTCGTAACGAGTCCGCCGACACAGACGAGCAGGCCGGCGGCCACGACGAGAGGGGCGAGCGGATCGACATCCGTCAACTGGCCGCCGATCGGTGCGCCCAGGGCGGCGCCGAGTCCAATAGCGATACCGGCCGCGCCCATGTTGCGACCGTGCCCGCCTTCGAGGTCCATCAGCATCGTCATCGTCAGCGAAAGCGCGCCGATGATCGTCGCACCCTGGACCACCCGGAGGAGGAGGACGCCCTCGAAGGAGATCGAGCCGATCGTGGGTACGAGTGCGAGGACTGCGTAGCCGGCGGCGCTCGCGAGCGCACCGAGAACGATAAACGGCGTTCGACGGCCGGTAACGTCGGAGACGATACCCCAGACGCCGACGAAGACGACGGAGGCAGCGAACTCGGCGACGAGGAACCACATCCCCGCATCGAGCGTCGTCGTCGTCAGCGCGGAATCGGACGCATCGGCGCCCAGCGTCTCGACGAGGGTCCCGATACCCGGATAAAGCAACAGCTGAGAAAAGAGCACGGCGAAGACGACCGTGGCGAGGACGAGCCGATCACGGTCTCTCGGTTGCACGATCCGGCGTAGGGCCCCCACCCCTATGAACTCGTTCGTCTCGAACGGGACGTGGCAACTGTAGACGAGGCCATCCACAGCCGTACCGTCCGTGTCGTGTGTGAACGACATCGAATCGATTGCGGTTTTTGCCGTTACTGAGACGCATATGAGCGTGCAGCAGTATGCATACTAAACATGAGTGACGACGTGAGCGACGGGGCGGACAACGCCGAGCGCGGGCTCGGAACGCGAAGCGTTCACGCCGGACAGGAACCCGATCCGGAGACGGGTGCGGTCGCGCCGCCGATCTACCAGACGACCTCCTACGTCTTCGACGACGCCGAGACGGCCGCCGACCGCTACGCCCTCGAAGACGACGGCTACATCTACTCGCGTATCGCCAACCCGACCGTACGAACCCTCGAGAAGCGCCTCGCCGACCTCGAGGGCGGAGCGGACGCGGTCGCGACGGCAAGCGGGATGGCGGCGCTCGATTCGGCCGTGTTGATCCTCGCCGAGGCGGGCGACAACGTCGTCTGTTCGACCGACACCTACGGCGGAACGACCGCTTACTTCTCGAAGACGGCCTCCCGGCGAAACATCGAACCGAAATTCGTGCCGACGCTCGAGTACGAGGCCTACGAGGAGGCCATCGACGAAGACACCGCGTTCGTCCACGTCGAGACGATCGGCAACCCCTCGCTCGTGACGCCCGACTTCGAGCGCGTCGCCGAGATCGCCCACGACAACGGCGTTCCCCTCGTCGTCGACAACACGTTCGCGACGCCCGCGCTGTGTCGCCCGCTCGAGCACGGCGCGGACGTCGTCTGGGAGTCGACGACCAAGTGGCTCCACGGCTCGGGCACGACCGTCGGTGGCGTCCTCGTCGACGGCGGATCCTTCCCCTGGGGCGAATACGGCTACGAGGAGATCGCCGGCCAGAACCACGCCTACCACGACGTGGACTTCTCGCGTGACTTCAGCGAGGCACCGCTGGCTGCGACCGCCCGATTCCGGTCGCTGCGCAGCCTCGGCAACCAGCAGTCGCCGTTCGACGCCTGGCACACGCTCCAGGGACTCGAGTCGATGCCCCTGCGCGTCGAGAAACACTGCGAGAACGCCGCCATCGTCGCCGAGTACCTCGCCGACCACGACGATGTCGCCTGGGTCACCCAGCCCAGCCTCGAGAGTCACCCGACTCACGACAACGCCTCGCGATATCTCGCGGATTACGGCGGCATGGTCGCGTTCGGCCTCGAGAGCGGTTACGAGGGCGGCAAGCGTTTCTGCGAGCGCGTCCAACTGGCCTCGTTTCTCGCCAACATCGGCGACGCGAAGACGCTCGTCATCCACCCCGCGAGCACGACCCACGGCCAGTTGACCCCCGCAGAACGCGAGGAGGCCGGCGTCACCGAGGATCTCGTGCGGATGTCGGTCGGTATCGAGGATCCCGAAGACATTCTGGCCGACCTCGAGCAGGCGATCGAGGGGGCGACGCGAGCGTGTCGAGCGGAGGAACCCACATGACGACGGAACGAATCGATCTCGGCGAGTTTCAGTTCGTCTCGGGCGAGACGATTCCCACCCTCGAGGTGGCCTACGAGACCTACGGCGAGTTTACGGGTGACAACGCCGTGCTCGTCTGTCACGCCCTGACCGGCAGTTCCCACGTCGCCCGCCGACCCGACACCGGCAGCGAGACGGCCGGCCAAGCACGGGCCTGGTGGGGCGATGTCGTCGGCCCAGGGAAAGCGATCGATACGACCGAATACTATGTCGTCTGTGCGAACGCCCCGGGGTCGTGTTACGGAACGACCGGCCCCTCGAGCGAGAACCCGGAAACGGGCGACCCCTACGGCACCGACTTTCCGCCGGTGACGGTGGGAGACTGGACCCGCGCCCAGCGACAGCTCCTCGACCGGCTCGGCGTCGGTCGCCTCCACGCGGTCGTCGGCGGCAGCGTCGGCGGCATGAACGTCCTGGATTGGCTCCGGCGGTATCCCGACGACGTCGAGCGCGCGGGGGCCGTCGCCACCGCCGCCCGCCTCGATCCCCAGTGTCTCGCGCTGGATACGGTCGCCCGGCGCGCGATCACCAGCGATCCCAACTGGAACGACGGCCACTACTACGACGGCCCCGAACCTCAGGACGGGCTGGCTCGAGCGCGCCAGATCGGCCACGTGATGTACCTCTCGAAGGCCTCGATGAGCCGCAAGTTCGGCCGGCGGTCGGCCGGCCGGGAGACGGTCCGTGAGGAGCCGCCGGACTCCGCCGCGGCCTTTTTCCCCTACCGGGAGGTCGAGTCGTATCTCGACTATCAGGCCGAGAAGTTCGTGGATCGCTTCGACGCGAACAGCTATCTCTACATGACCCGCGCGATGGACGATTTCGACCTCTCGGCGGGCTACGAGAGCGACGCCGACGCGCTGGCGGCCTTCGAGGGCGAGTTGCTCGTCCTTTCGTTTACCGGCGACTGGCACTTTACGGTCGAGCAGGCCGAAACGGTAGCCGACGCCGCACGCGAGGCCAACGTCGACATCGCCCATCACGTCGTCGAGTCGGACCACGGCCACGACGCCTTTCTCGTCGAACCCGAAAAAGTCGGGCCGCCGCTGTCGGAACTGCTATCGGCTGGACTCGCCGGCCGAACGATCACCGACACCGACTCGAGCGACGACGAAACCGAGTCGTTCGCACCGGTGCATACGAGTCTCTTCTCCACCTAACAACGGCAGGACCCAACCCCAGAGACGCTCAGGAATCGTTCGGCGAATCGATCGGCGTGTACTGTTCTGCGATCGGCTGTCCCCGTCGTCGTTTCCCGATCCATCGCTGTACGTCTCGAGCGAACAGGTCCAGCCCGGTCGCGCGAGCGAACCGCCTCGAGGTCGGGGAGCGACAGAGTGCGATCAGCGTCCACATCGCGCCGGCCGCGAACGAGCCGGCCGCAGAGAAGGTCATGCCGAGCGTGAGGAAGGTGGCGGTGTAGACGAAGCCAATCGCCATCGAGGGGAGGCTCGTTCCCAGCGGCACTCGTGCACTCCCGTCGCGAAGCGTCGGCGCCAGAAAGACGACCGAAAGCCCGCTTCCGAACATGAATACGAAGTCTTGCCACATCATCGAAATAGATTACTCGCTCACGAGTAAATAACTTCTACGGTCGAGAAAAGGCCGATTATCGGCGACAGTCGGCCTGTATGGACTATTCAGGTATTATTCACAGGAATCGGTTGTGGCAGACGGCGAGCAGCCGCCGTCACGAAACGAACGCATTCGTCGTGTGGGCATTCGGGACCGACCGCGACGAAAGGTCGCGTTACTCCGCCTCGAGGATCTCTTCGTCGACGAGTTCGTCGCGCGCTTGGGCCATCGTGGTCACGACGACGTCACAGTGGGGTTCGACGGCCGGCTTCGGATCGAATCCGATCGCCAGTCCGGCAACTTGCAACATCGGCAGGTCGTTCGCACCGTCGCCGACCGCGACGGTTTCGTCGAGATCGGTTTCGACGTCGTCGGCGAGCGCCTCGAGGGCGTCGTCTTTGGTTCCCTCGATGAGCGACCCCTCGACGTCGCCAGTGAGTTCGCCGTTCTCGATCGGCAGCCGGTTCGAGACGATGTGATCGACGGAAACGCCCTCGTCCTCGAGGGCGGCCGCGACGCCGCGTTCGAACCCGCCGGTGAGGATCGCCGTCGTCACGCCGGCATCGTTCAGGTCCGTAATGAGGTCGGCTGCGCCCGCTCGCAGTTCGACCTCGTCGAATGCGGCCCGTGCGTCCTCGGCAGCCAGCCCCTCGAGCAACGCCGCTCGTTCACGAAGGCTTTCGGCGTAGCCGATCTCGTCGTTCATCGCCCGTTCGGTGATCGCGGCCATATCGTCGGCGACGCCACAGCGCTTGCCGAGCAACACGGTCATCTCGGAGTCAGAGAGCGTTCCGTCGAAGTCGAAAGCGACGACTGTCATCGGTCGCCGATTGTCGGGCCCCGGATAAACCAGTTCAGGTTTCGGTTCGCTGCGGTCCGACGACCATAGTACTCAAAATGATATGTGGCCGCCAGCTTTTTCCCTGCTGAACTTCGTTACAAGTTCGTGATCGGGATCGATGAGCCGAAAGGCTAACCACGGCGTCGACCTCGAGTCACCACTTGTCACACTCGAAGACGGCAAGTTCTTCCGGCGTCTCGTCGCCAACACCTCCGAAGGGCTGCTCACGATCGACGAGGGGAGTACGATCGTCTTCGCCAACCCCGCGATCGAGGAGATTCTGGGCTACACCCCGGAAGAACTCATCGGGAGCTCGAAGATGACGCTGATCCCCGAACGCCTGCAGGACGCCCACGCCGCCGGCCTCGAGGCGTACCTTCGAACGGGCGAAAAACACATCGACTGGGACGGCATCGAACTCCCCGCGTTGCACAAGGACGGCCACGAAGTGCCGGTCCTGATCAGTCTCCGGGAACACGAACACGACGGGGAGCGACGATTGTTTACCGGCCTCTTCCGGGATATCTCCGAACAGAAGCTCCGCGAACGACGCTTCGAAGCCGTCTTCAACAACACCTACCAGTTCACCGGCCTGCTCGAGCCCGACGGAACGCTGATCGAGGCCAACGAGACCGCCCTGTCTTTCGGCGGTCTCGATCGATCCGACGTCGTCGGCAAACCCCTCTGGGAGGCGTTCTGGTTTCAGTCGAACGACCGGGCCCGCGAGATCGTCCTCGAGGGCGTCGAAGTCGCTCGCGACGGCGAGTTTTTCCGCGAGGAGGTCCGCGTCCAGGGTGCAGACCAGACCGCGATCATCGACTTCTCCATCCGGCCGGTGACAGACCACCGCGGCGACATCCGGTGGCTCCTGCCCGAAGGGCGAAACGTAACCGATCTGAAGATGCGCGAACAACACCTTCGGGTCCTCCATCGGCTGCTCCGGCACAACCTTCGGAACGATCTCAACGTCATCAACGGCTTCGCCGAAACCCTCGAGACCCAACTCGAGGACGACAAATCTCGGCAACACGCTGCTACGATCAGGCGGACATCCCAGGAGTTGATCGAGATGAACGAAACCGCGAAGCAACTGGCCGACGTAGCGCTCGATCGTGACTGGCGCCAAGAGTCGATGGAACTGTGGCCGGTGCTAACCGATGCCGTCGACGAACTCGGCCGGACGTATCCCGAGAGCACGATCGTCGTTCCCGATCCGACCGATGTGGCCGTCATGGCTGACGACCGCCTGGAAACCGTCGTTCACGAGGTCGTCGAAAACGGGATCGAACACACCACCGATCCCGAGCCAGCCGTGGAGATCGACATCGTCACCAGCGCCGACGCCGTCGACATCATCGTCGTCGACGATGGGCCGGGAATCCCCAAGTCCGAACAGACTGGGGTCTTCGACGAACGGCCAGTGACCCAGACCGATCACGGGAGCGGGCTCGGGCTCTGGCTCGTCGAGTTGATCCTCGACGACTACGGCGGAACGTTGTCGTACGACACCCGTCCGGTCGAGGGGAGTCGGGTGACGATCTCGTTGCCTCGACGGACGACCACCGGATCGGAATCGACCTGACGGTCGATACCGGGAGTGTGGCATCGGCAGACCGGTGAAACCATGACTCGCCTGGGTTTCACCGGTCTCGTGACAGCAACTCCCGTTCACTCCTCCACCGGCGTTTTGACGATCGTCACCGGACGAGAGGCGAGTCGTGACACGCGTTCGGTGACGCTGCCCAGCAACTGCCGGTACTCTCCCGGCCGCTCTTTCGAACCCATGACCAGGAGGTCGACATCCATCTCGTCGGCGTAGACGAGTATCTCCTCGTGGGGCCGACCGTGCCGGACGGCCACCGTCGGTTCCAGCCCCGCCTCGCGGGCCGCTTCGGCCGCCGTCTCGAGCGCGTCCTCGCCGACCTGTTCGAGAGCCGCTTCTAGCCCCTCGAACTCGTGTACGTACTCGTCGCCGGTGTAGGAGGCGTACACGTCGCTGTCGACGACGTACAGCAGGTGGAGATCGGTATCGGTCCGTTCGGCGACCGCAATCGCGTGTTCGGTCGCCAGTTCGGTCCCCTTCTCGGCGTCCGTCGGCAGCAGAATGCGGTCGTACATCGGTGTCACGTACGTTGTTCCACTGGATAAGGGTTGGTGGCAGTTCTCGTCCGGACGGAAGAGGCGGAACGCTGACCGTCTCGTACGGGCCGCTGTCCGTCGTGTCCGACGACCGTGGAGTGCGGTCGCACCGGGAAACCGTCCAGCAGACCGCCTCACAGCGTCGGCTGGTACTACGCCTCCCGGTCGGACGGCGACTCGTCTGCGGGAGGATATTCGGAAGACGATGGGTCGTCGGACACCTGTTGCTCGTCGAACTGGTGGGTGGTTCCCGGCTCGTCGTCCAGGTAGCTGAGTTCCCGCTGGGGGAACGGGATCGTGATCCCGGCATCGTCGAACGCCTCGTAGACGCCCCGGTTGATCTGATCGATCGCCCGCTTTTCGACCAGCGGGTGATTGATATACGCTCGGAGTTGGAACACCAGCGCCGAGTCGCCGAACTCGAGGAACAACAGCTTCGGCGACGGTGACTCACGCACGATCGGGCTCTCCTCACAGACCTCGAGGACGAGCTTCTCGACCAGTTCGTGATCGGTGCCGTAGGCGGCCGTGATCGGGATCCGCAGTCGCATGTGTCGCTGGGGGGCGCTCTCGTTGACCACCTGGTTCGAGTTCAACATCGCGTTGGGCACTGTCACGAGCAGATTATCCTCGGTCAGCACCGTCGTACTCCGGATACCGACGTCGGTGACGGTCCCGCGCATGTCGCCGTCGACCCGGATCACGTCACCGAGTTTGTAGGTGTTGTCGAAGTAGAGCGCGACGCCGCCGATCAGGTTGCCGATCGCGTCCTGGGCAGCGAAGCCAATGACGATCCCGAGGACGCCGGCCGAGGCGAGAAACGGCGTCAACTCGAGGTTCCAGATCGAGAGTAACAACAGCGCAGCCCCGAGGACGACGGTGATCGTCCAGAGGTTCTGGAACATCGGGGCGAACTCGTAGGTCGTCTCGCCCTCCTGGAGGAACTCGATCCAGCGCCGGCCGATCCGGATCGATGCCCGGGCCCAGAGGACGACGAACACCGTCGCGATGAACCCCACGATGACGGGTGTCGACTCGAGGAGATCGAGCACGCGCAGGCTGAGATAAACCCCCAGTAACGCGATAGAGATCGCAAGCGGCGTGTGGATTTCGGCGAAGGCCGCCCGACCAAACGTCGTCTCGGCACGCTCCCCGTCGAGATAGCGACGGCTCAGTCCCTGAAGGAGCCGCGCTAACAGGATCGAGCCGACCAGAATAAGTGCCACCAAGAGCCAGACTCGATCGATGCCCGCTACCGTCCCTTCGGTTAGCGACTCCCCGAGCTGCGTCACCTCGGACGGTTCCACAGCGACCGGCGTCGCTCGAGAGGGCAGATCGATAGCGACGACGAGCAGCGACGCGGTGACTGACGGGCCCGGCATCAATTTGAGTAACGCATAGTTAACCGAACGCTAAATACTGTCTGGTCTCCGTCGTTCTCCTGACACAGCCCCGAACGGTCACCATACAGCAGCGGAAATGGGGGCGTTTTTATGAAGCGCGCTGCTACCGAGTAGCGTGACGGAAGTACTGCTTATCGTGGGACTGCTAGTCGCAGTGTTCGTCGGCTACAATATCGGTGGCGCGACGACCGGGCCAGCGTTCGGTCCGGCCGTCGGTGCCAACGTGATCACGAAGTTGATGGCGGCCGCGTTGATGGCGATTTTCTTCTTTCTTGGTGCGGTGACGATCGGGCCACAGGTCGTCGATACGCTCGGACAGGAACTCGTCCACGACACCGGAATCTTTACGATGCGCTCGAACGTCGCCGTCCTATTTTTCATCGGCGGGGCGCTGTTCGTCGGCAACTACGCCGGCGTTCCCGCCTCCACGTCGATGACCGCCGTCGGTGCGATCGCTGCACTCGGATTGGCGACCGGCGAGCTCAACCTCTCGGTACTCGGCGAAATCGTCGTCTGGTGGATCGTCGCTCCGATTATCGGCTTCTGGGTAGCCGGTGTCATCGGTCGGTATTTCTATCCACAGATCAACGCCTGGATCGCCATCGATAGCACCGACACCGACGGACCGCCGATGGTTTCGGTCGATCGGTCCGGAATCGCGCCGCGGCTCCAGTTCCGTGCCGACGGCGACCGTCGAGAGGCCGTCGGTGCACTCGTGGTTATCGGGATCGGCTGTCTGATGGGCTTTTCCTCGGGCACGAGCAACATCGCGAACGCGATCGCACCGATCTACGGGACCGGAGACGTCGACATGCTCCCGTTGATCCTGATCGGCTCGGCGGCCGTCGCCATCGGCTGTTTTACCATCGCCCGACGCACCCTCGACACGCTGGGCAACGATATCACGAACCTGCCGTTGACAGCCGCGATCGTCGTCGCCGTCATCAGCTCCGTGATCGTCATCGGGCTCTCCTGGATCGGCATCCCCGCGAGTTTCGTCGTCATCGCGACGATGAGCATTATCGGCCTGGGCTGGGGACGAGCAACGCGGACGACGACGCTCTCGGAGGCCGCCCGCGGCGAGGAAACCCCCGTCTCCGTCGGCGCACTGACCGCCGAAGAGGAGGGCGAGCGATCACCCAAAATCGGGGAAGAAGAGCCCGAAGACATCCCGAAGGCGTCGGATCTCTTTGATCCCTCGACGACCGCCCGCGTCATCCTCATGCAAAACATCGTCCCGATGCTGTCGACTGTCGGCGCGTTTCTGACGTTCCAATTCGTGCCGATCTTCGGCGTGTGACGTAGCCGGTCTCCCGGAACGATCGACCGGCACAAGATCTACCGGACAACAACCGGTCACGCGGTCACACCGAAAATGACGGACGACAACCGTGTCGGTCACGGCTGCCCGGAGAAACCGTACGACAGCCCGTCCCACGACCGTTCACCGGCTCGAGCAACGGCAAAAAATACGACCGGATTTCAAAATCGTCGTCGGCATCCACTTTTCGGCCCGCAAAGTCGACAATTAACACAAACGATTGCCGTTCACTGCCGATCACTGGCCGTTTTTAACTCAAAAACAATTTAGGATCGAACAGCAAGCTATACCAGTGCGGGACGAGAACTTCATCCTGATGCCCACGGTAGAATACCTCAACTACGAAGTAGTGGACGACAACGGCTGGGACATTTACGACGACGATGTCTTCGATCAGGCCGCCGACGAAGGCCTCGACGACGAAGACTACGGGACCCTCGAGGTCAACGAAGGCGAGTACATCCTCGAGGCCGCTGAGGCCCAGGGCTACGACTGGCCCTTCTCGTGCCGTGCTGGCGCGTGTGCAAACTGTGCTGCCATCGTCGTCGACGGCGAGATCGACATGGACATGCAGCAGATCCTCTCCGACGAAGAGGTCGAGGACAAGAACGTCCGGCTGACCTGCATCGGCTCGGCCGAGACTGACGAAGTCAAGATCGTCTACAACGCAAAGCACCTCGACTACCTGCAGAACCGCGTCATTTAAACGCGCGTTCCCTCTTTTATTTGGAGTTTCGAGTCGCGAGAGCCATCAGCATACATCGTCAACAGCAGTCACGAGCTGTCGATCCAGCCCGAACGGTGCCGAAAGTATAACGGTATCGCGCTTCCCAGACCCGGGACGTGACGGTTGCACTCGCGACGACGCCCGATCTCCTGCGACTCCTCGTCCTCCCGGTCTTCGCCTGGGTCGCCGTCCGGGATATCAAGACGAGACGAGTCTCGAGCGAGGTCTGGATCCCGCTGGCCGTCCTCGCCGGTGTATTACTCGTCTGGGACGGCTGGCTCGCCTGGGAAGCCGGCGGGACGGTCTGGACCCACGAGTTCGTCCTGCCGGCGGCGATCAGCGTCGGCTTCGTCGTCCCAATTGCCTACCTGTTCTGGTGGTTCGGCGGCTTCGGCGGTGCCGACGCGAAGGCGTTACTGGTGCTTGCAGTACTCTTCCCGACGATCCCACAGTATACCCTCGGCGAGGTGAGCCTGCCGCTTGCGACCCCGGCAATCGGCGCATTTTCGTTTACGATCCTGGTCAACGCCGTTCTCGTCGGCGTCCTCGTCCCGGTCGCGCTCGCGATCCGTAACGGGGCTGCCGGCCGGTTCGGGGCGGTGATGTTCGTCGGCTGGCCCATCGCCTGGGATCGGGTCCCGGAGGCTCACGGCCGACTCCTCGAGACGCCAGCGGGCATCTCCCGCGGCGGCCTCGACCTCGACGCGCTGCGGATGTACCTGCGCTGGCGCGGCCTCACGCTCGCGGCCGTTCGCGACGACCCCGCCACCTACCGCGACCCCGCGACCGTCCCCGCGGAACCGAATCCGCCGACCGACGGTGCGGTCACCGCCGACCCACGCTCCGACGGCGGGTCGCCCCTCGAGGCGACCCCCGGTCCCGACTCCCGTTCCGAGGGCGACGCTGACCGGGATTCACGACCCGACCCTGGCACGTTCGACGATCCCTGGGGTGCCGAGGCGTTTCTCGAGGATATCGATCACTCGGCCTACGGGACGACCGCCGAGGAACTACGGGACGGGCTCGACGTGCTTGCCGACGCCGAGACGGTCTGGATCTCGCCGGGGACGCCGTTTCTCGTCCCCATCTTCGTCGGGCTCGTGATCGCATTCACCTACGGTGATTTATTGTTGGGAACGCTCGTTTGACCCGTGGCAGGTGTCGACGGATGATTTATTGACCGCCGCGGTGTGGACCGGCTATGGCATACCGAACTACCATCGGCTGGTCGTTGGTCTCCTCGGGTATCGTCACGCTCATCCTCAAGGTGCTTCCGTTCGACTCGCTGTGGTGGGGACTGCTGTTGCTCGCGGTCGGCCTCGTCGTGTTATACGTCCGTTAATATCCTTTCCGCGCCGAGGTTCGGGGGTTTGCGCCAGTTCATCCCACACCAGTACCGGCAGACAGAGATTCCACTCGAGGGGGTGTCGATAGCGAAACGCCGACCGATCGGCGAAACAGTTACGCGTTTTCGTCGATTTCGAGTTCGAACTGCTCGTTCTCGGAGACGGCGTTGAGGACGACGCTGGTGTTCGAGGCCTTGATGTCGGGATCGGTCAACAGCGTCTTGATCTGGTCGTTCATTCCGTCGGTGTCTTTGAACTTACCGATGGCGATCACGTCGTAGTCGCCGGTGACCTCGTAGACGCTGATCATCTGACGGTGGTCACGCAGCGTATCCGTGATGTCGGGGAGGGCGTTGCCCTCTACTTGTAACTGGATAACGGCAGTGACATCGTAGCCGACGGCATCGTAATCGAGCCGCGGTGTGTAGCCGTCGATAACACCTTCCTCCTCGAGGTCCGAAAGGTGATTCGAGACGGTAGTGACGGAGACGTCGAGTTCTTCGGCGAGACTACGGAGGCTCGCGCGACCATCGCCCAGAAGTGCATTCACTAGTTTTGCATCGAGATTTTCGTACGTCATCACTCGAAACCAGAGAGCGGAGCCTTTAGAAATTTACGAATATGCAATTCCATCGAGACAGGAGAAGATTTGCGTAGAGCAGTAGTGTTTTAGTAGGGGAGATGCTTGGATAGCACGACTAGAAAAATGACAAGCGGAAACATCACCGCCGACGAGCAGGCGGTCGTCGACGAAATCGAAGAGAAGGATATCGACTTTCTGCGGCTCCAGTTTACGGATATTCTGGGTACCGTAAAGAACGTCTCAGTACCGGCACGACAGGCCGAGAAAGCGTTCAAAGACGGAATCTACTTCGACGGCTCCTCGATCGAAGGCTTCGTTCGCATTCAGGAGTCGGACATGCGTCTCGTGCCCGATCCGGACACGTTCGCCGTGCTTCCCTGGAAGGCCGACGACGACGGTGCCTCCGCGCGATTGATCTGTGATGTCTACGACACCTCGACGGGCGAACCCTTCGAGGGCGACCCGCGTCGCGTCCTTCAGAACGCCCTCGACCGCGCCGAGGAGATGGGCTATACGGTCAACGCCGCACCCGAACCCGAGTTCTTCCTCTTCGAAGAGGACGAAGACGGCCGCGCAACGACGAAGACCGGCGACCACGGCGGCTACTTCGACCTCGCGCCGAAAGACCTCGCCAGCGACGTGCGCCGGGACATCATCTACGGACTCGAGGACATGGGCTTCGAGATCGAAGCCAGCCACCACGAAGTCGCCGAGGGCCAACACGAGATCAACTTCGAGTACGACGACGCGCTGTCGACGGCCGACAACGTCGCGACCTTCCGCACCGTCGTCCGGGCCATCGCCGCCCAGCACGACCTGCATGCAACCTTCATGCCCAAGCCGATCCCGAAAATCAACGGCTCGGGGATGCACACGCACCTCTCGCTGTTTACCGAGGACGGCGAGAACGCCTTCCACGACGGCGACGACGAGTTCGACCTCTCCGAGACCGCACACTCGTTCCTTGCCGGTATCTTAGAGCACGCGCCAGCAATCACCGCCGTTGCGGACCCGACGGTCAACAGCTACAAGCGCCTGGTGCCGGGCTACGAGGCACCGGTTTACGTCGCCTGGTCGGACCGCAACCGCTCGGCACTGATCCGGAAGCCGGCCGCACGCATCCCAGCGGCCTCACGCATCGAAGCGCGCTTCCCCGATCCCTCGTGTAACCCGTATCTCGCACTCGCCGCCCTTATCCAGGCGGGTCTCGACGGCATCGAGAACGACCTCGAGTGTCCCGATCCGGTTCGAGAGAACATCTACGAGTTCGACGAGGAAAAACGCGAGGAGTACGGCATCGAGACGCTGCCGTCGAACCTCGGCGAAGCAGTCGACGCCTTAGAGGAAGACGAGGTCATCTACGACGCGCTCGGCGAACACGTCGCGCCGAAGTTCGTCGAAGCCAAGAGCCAGGAGTTCGAGGACTACCTCGTCGACGTCTCCGACTGGGAACTCGACCGCTACCTCGAGACGTTCTAACCGATCGAAGCGACAGCTGATTTTTTCGCAACCCCTCGAGCGAGTTACTCGATCGCGACCCGTGAGGACGCATCCTGCGTGGTAACTTCCGTCTCCGTTTCGACCCGGACGGTCAGGACCGGGACCGTCGAACACCGCACGACTCGTTCGGTCACGCTGCCGAGCAAGAGCCGGTCGATGCCGCCGCGACCGTGTGTCCCCATCACGATCAGGTCGCAGTTGGCCGCGTCGGCTTCGTCGACGATAGCGCGGCTCGGTGACCCCTCGAGCACTGTCGTCTCGATTGATACGTCCGGTGGAGCGAGATCCTCGACCCGTTCGACGGCCGTCTGACCGTCCGCGTGAAGCGCATCGGTGATTCCTTCCCAGGCAGTCTCCATCGGTAGCCCACCGTATCCCGCGGCGTTGACGACGTAGAGCCCCCGGACCGTCGCATCGTGGGTCTGGGCGAGTTCGAAGGCGTACTCGAGTGCGCCTTCGACCTCCGGCGAGCCGTCCGTCGGGACGAGGATGCGATCGTACATCGTGCTATGTCTTCCCGTACCTCGTGCGGGAAGATAAGCGTTATCATGAATAATGTGTGAGGATAGGGGCGGAGCGGATGGACAGATCGGTGCCTACGTAGCGAAGACGACATCGGTAATGTCGTCGGCGCTTGCTCGACGAACGACGGCTCGAACTGGATCGCGCGCGCCGGCCAAGTTGTGCGAATCGCCGTCTAGCACTAACAGGCGGGCGGCCCGACCGGGTTCGATTAGCCCGTACTCGAGGTCGGCGATTTCGGCGCCGTTGATCGTCGCCATCCGCAGAATATCGGTCGCCGAAAGATCCGAGAGTTTGGCCAGAAATTCCATCTCGCGGAACATCGACGGCGAGTTTAGCATGACGTTGTCCGTCCCGAGTGCGAGCGTCGTTCGCTCGGACAGTTCAGTGTAGGGCGAAAGACCGACATTCGTGACGAGATTCGATCGCGGACAGACGACGATCGGCACCTGACTGTCGGCGATTCGCTCTAAGTGGACCGGCTGTGGGTGGACGACGTGGACGAGAAAGTCCGGATCGAGGTCGAGCGCCGGGTTAATGTCGCTCTCGTCGACCTCACCGGCGTGAATGCCGAAGGGTTTGCCAGCCCTGCGGGTTGCCGTCCGCTCGCGATCGAACGTCGCGTCGTTCGCGCCGCTGGCGCCGAAGCCGTCGCCGGCCTCCATCGCGTCGATCGACCCCCGTGCAAACGCGAGTGCATCGATCTCGAGGTCCGAGGCCGCCGCCCGGAGCATCTCGACGCCGGGAACGTCGCCTTCACGAAAGTCGAGACACGCAGCGGTGCCGCTCGCTTGCATATACTGCAGCGAGCGTGTCATCGCCGAGACCAGTTCTTCGTGCGACGCATCGCGAAGAAGGCGGTGTTTGAGTCCGTCCGGTGGCGCAACGAGTTCCTCGAGCGAGAGGCCGCCGCCGGCTTCCTTGGCGATCGAGTCGCCGATGTGCGTGTGTGCGTTGACGAACGCCGGCAACACGATGTCGGTGCTGTGGACCGACGCTTCTTCGATAGCGTCGATGCGGCCGTCCTCGTCGATCACGATTCGTCCTTCTACGGGCTCGAATGCCCGCCCCCGTAGTATCGTTCCCGTCAGTTCCATACGAGGGTGTTCGTGGCCGCTCCCTTCAACCGTTCGGGCCCCTCGTAGACGGACGACCCGACTGCAGGCGACCCCCGGAGTATATGGTTCCCGTTCGCAATGTCTGGCCCATGGTATCGTATGACTGTCTCACCTACGCGGCCGACGACGGCGTGGCTCGCATCGCGTTAGATCGTCCAGACGCGCTCAACGCGTTGAACCCCCAGCTGCTTGACGAACTCGAGGCGGCGATCGACCGGGCCGGTGAGGCCGACGACGTTCGAATCGTCGTCCTCCGTGGCAACGGTCGCGCCTTCTCCGCGGGCTACGACATCGGCGACGCCGAAACCGAGCGATCGACCGACGACCGGATTCTCGAGCAGCGAACCCACCTCGAGGCGATCTTCTCGAGTCGGCTGCCGGTCATCGCGGCCGTCGACGGGCCGGCGCTTGCAGGCGGCTGTAACCTCGCGATCTGTTGTGACCTGACCTTCGCATCGGCCCGGTCGGAGTTTGGCTATCCCGACATGCACTTCGGCGAACCGCCGCCAAAGTTCGTCCTGCCGTTCGTGACGAACTCGCTGAAAGACGCACGCGAACTGCTCTATTCGGGCAAGACCATCGACGCTGAGACCGCCGCGGCGATGGGGCTCGTCAACCGGGTCGTCCCCGAGGGCGAACTGGACGCGACCGTCGAATCGGAAGTCGACGACATCAAAAAGACGCCGAGTACGGCCGTCGCCATCACGAAGGCGATGCTCAACGACGTCCAGGAAACGCAGGGGTTCAGCCGATACGGCCGCCTCGACGAGTTCGTCGGTACGCTCACCATGGAGTCGTCGCCGCCCGAGCGATTTCGAGAGATTCGAGACGAAGCGGGGCTCCAGGAAGCCCTCGAGTGGATGCACGAAACCGACAAACCCTGATCGAGGCGGGCAGAGACGCGGGCTCCACACAAAATGAGTGTAGCGGCTCTCAAGCCAGGATTGCACGAAAGGCAATACACTTCAACGACCCACACCCAGATCGGGTATGAGCGTCGTTTCGAAGTCTCCGGAGGAGACCCTCGCCTCGGTCGTCGTCGTCGACTACGGGCTAGGGAACTTGCGAAGCGTTACCCGTGGCTTAGAGCGTGCGGGTGCCGATGTCGAGATCACCGACGATCCCGAGGCCTTCGCCGCCGCAGACGGCGTCGTCCTCCCCGGCGTCGGCGCCTTCCGCGAAGGCGTCGAAAACGCCGATCCAATCCGCGAGGACCTCCTCGAGGTCGTCGAGCGCGGCCAACCGCTCTTTGGCATCTGTCTGGGTATGCAGATGCTGCTAACCTCGAGCGAGGAGGGCGAAACCGACGGCGACGCCGCCGTGAAAGGTCTGGACCTGGTGCCGGGAACGAACGTCCGCTTTTCGGACGGCCAGAAAGTCCCGCACATGGGCTGGAACGAACTCGAGGTCGCGCGCGAGCACCCACTCGTCGAGGGCATCGATGGCGAGTACGCCTACTTCGTTCACTCCTATTACGCGGTACCAGAGCGCGACGAGGCGGCTGTTGCCACGACCGACTACGAACGCGAGTTCCCCTCGATCGTCGCCAACGATGAGGGTACCGTCTTCGGGACCCAGTTCCACCCGGAAAAAAGCGGCGAGACGGGACTGCAAATTCTGCGAAACTTCGTCGAAATCTGTGCTGAAGAACGATAATTCGAGCACGGATAGCGATTCCCCACCAGAACACAGTTTTTGTGTTCTTCCCCCAGAGTAGCTAGCCATAATATATATTCTGAGTTGTATGTCATAGGATCTTAATACGTATACCTACCTAAAGTATATTCCAATCAACTCTTTTATCCCAGCCTCTCCCTTCTGCGCACATGTCACCGATTGGATCGGCGAAGACGATCGACGGGACGGGTGGTACCGATGACGCGACGGCCGGGCACGAGGACGACGTGCTGGCCACAGCACAGGGGGCCGTCGGCGTCGTCCACGAAACGTCGGCAGCGGTCGACGACGAACTCGAGGTGATCGATGATCTCGCGACCGGACAGGTCGAGGAGATGGTTGCCGTCGCGGAGGATGTCGCCGATCTCAGCGCGACGATCGAGGAAGTCGCCTCGAGCGCCACGGAGATGTCCGATCGAAGCGATCAGGCTGCATCGGCGGTCAGCGACGGGCAAACGGCGGCTTCGGAGGCCGCCTCGGCGATGGCTGACATCGCAGACATTGTCGAGACGATCGCCGACGATGTCGAGCAACTCGTCGACAGCGTCGAACGGATCGACGAGATCGTCGACATCATCTCGGGTATCGCCGACGAGACGAACCTGCTCGCACTGAACGCCTCGATTCAGGCTGCCCAGGCCGACGGTGACGGCGCCGGCTTCGGCGTCGTCGCCGGCGAGATCAAATCCCTGGCGAACCAGTCCCAGGAGCGAACCGCCGAGGTCGAAGGCGTCGTCGACGACATTACCGACGCGACCGACACGCTCTCGGCGCGCCTCGAGTCGGCGGTCGATGTCGCCGAGACGGGTGCCCGGCGAGCGGCCGACGCCGAGGCCGAACTCGGGACCGTCGCCGGGGCCGTCGGGGATGTCGCGACGGGGCTCGACGATGTCTCGGCGGCGACGACCGAGGGTGCCGAGGCGAGTGAGCGGGTAGCCCACCGCTGTGAGGAGACCGCCGACGCGGCCGACGATATCGAGGCCGCCATCGACGACATCGACGACGAACGATACAGGCAGACGGATATGCTGGCGGAGATCGATCGTGCACTCGAGGTCGCGACGGTGGCCCGCCGCACTCGCCTGGCGAACGGGCCGGCGATACCCACGGGAGTAGCCGCCGTCGACGACGCTGGCGGCGTCCCACAGGGCTGTCGCGGCGTGGTGCACGTCGCCGACGAGACGCCAGGCCGGGACGCCGATCGAACCATCGCGACCCTCGTCGGGACGGCTATCGAGAACGGGTACGCCGTCTCGCTGTCGCCGACCGAATCGCTCGATCGGGGGAACCTCGAGCGCGCACTGTCCAGAGTGGGCATCGATCTCGAGGACGCCATCGCGAACGACTACCTGTTCGTCATCGATCTCTTCGATAGCTGGGACGACGGGACCAACGTCTTCGGCGTCGACCACCGGTCGCTCGGTGAGGTCAACGAGAGTATCGACCGACGGCGGGAGCGACCGTTGCTCGTGATCGGCAACATCGCCGGCGAATGTCACGCCTTCGGCGAACAGGCGACGCGCGAGACGACCTACGACAACGACGATGGCGTCCTCGAGGCGACGGATACGGTGGTCAACGTCGTCGACGGAGCGTCGGTTCCGAACTCACTCGCCCAGTTCTACGTCGGCGCTGCGGATCAGGTGGTTCGCGTCGAGTCCGGCCCCGACGTGGACGTCTCTCGGTCGCCATAGCGAGACTGCAGCGGCTGCCATCGCGTGGTTGCAACGCCCCGCGGTCGATCCTCGAGAGCTGCCGCGAAAACCCACGCTTATTGTCGCGCCGACAGTTGGTGGAGCTATGTCCGGATTCGAACGACGGACGAGTCTCGGTGTCGGGATCGTCCTACTCGTCGTCTTCGCCTGGTCACTTTGGAACAGCCTCGAGGCCCTGACCGCGGCGCCGACGGCGCTCTCGAGCGTCGCCTTGCTGGTTGCTGGCGCGGCGATGCTGTTTGCCGGCTTGTCGTTCGTCACCGCCGGCCTCCGCGAACGCCTGACCGTCGCCGGTCGCACGCTCGAGTGGTGGCAGTTCCAGTACGCCGGCTTCGCCTTGCTTGGCGGATATATGGCGATTTCCGGGCTCGTGCAGGCGACATCGGTGACCGTCTACTCGCTGTTGACGGTCGTGGCGGGGGTCGGCTTCGTCGGGTTCGGGCTCTATCACCTTCGGCACGGACCGACGACGGAGACCGACCCGTCGACGGGCCAGATCGCGATAGTCGTCGGCGGGATGATGGCACTGGTCTTGCTGTTGGGGCTGTTGCTCGTCCTCTCGATATAGTACTCCGGCGCGTCGGCTAAATTCGAGTCGAAGTAGAGAAATGACCGAGTATCGTTATGTTCGTGATCTCGTCGGGAATACTGATGGGTTATAATCGATGGCCCGGATCGATGTTATACAGCTGTCGGCGCGTGGAACGGTAGATTAGGATACTGTTTCGGGTGAATAGACGAGGTCGATATCACCCCCATTACATCACTAAATTATTAATTCTACGAAACACAACCTCACAGTATGGCAAGAAACTACTTACGTGCATAAATTCACTCCTGGCTATGGGTGATTCCGTAAGCCACAACCGAACTCGAACGGGGCTTCGGCAGGCTGACGCGATACTCGATGGGGGACTATTGCCCGCTTCTGGGACACTGATCAGGGGGCCACCGGGAACGGGAAAAACGATTTTCGCTCTGCACTTTCTCGCGGACGGAGTACGATCGGGCGAGACGTGCCTGTATATCAACCTCGGCGAGCCCACTGCCTATCTCCGCGATACCGCAGACAGTTTTGGACTGGACATCGATTCCGTCAATTTTCTCAATCTCTCCCCATCCGAGGCGGAGTTCCACGACGACCAGACGTACGACCTTTTTCGGTCGGGTGAAGTAGAGAACTCGTCGCTGGTCGAGAACGTTCGTGACGAGGTCGATGCGATCGCCCCGGATCGGATCGTCATCGATCCGGTCACTGAACTTCGGTACCTGACCACCGACGACCACCAGTTTCGAACGCAGATCTTGGGGTTACTCGATTTTCTCAAGGCCGGGGGAGCGACCGTTCTATTGACTTCCCAGACCGCTGAGACGATTGCTGACGACGACCTCCAGTTTCTGGCCGATGCTGTCATCACCCTCGACCTTGAGGGGGACCGACGGACATTACGGATTTCGAAGTTCCGCGGATCTGACACACAGCGTGGCCCTCACACGGTCACGATCACTGGCGACGGGATGTGCGTTTGGCCCAAACTCGTCCCCAACGATCACAGTCAGGAATTCACCTCGGAGACGCTCTCATCGGGCGTGCCGGAACTCGACTCGCTGCTCCGTGGTGGCCTCACGACCGGGACAGTCACGTTTCTGAGCGGGCCGACCGGCGTCGGGAAGACAACTACCGGTCTCCAGTTCATGAAAGAAGCCGCCGGCCGTGGCCAGCGATCCGTCCTCTACAGCTTCGAGGAAAGCCGTTCGACCATGCTCGAGCGGGCGGAAGCCGTCAATATCCCAGTCGAAGCGATGCTCGAACGGGGCACACTTCGTATCGAGGAGATCGGCCCGGACGAGCTCACGGTCGACGAATTCACCCACAGGATCCGCCAGGAGGTCGAAGGGGAAGGATCGGAGATCATCATGATCGACGGTGTCAGCGGGTACGAACGAGCACTTCGCGGAAACGGAGACGACGCCACACAGCACCTGATCAAGATCGGTCGGTACCTTCGGAACATGGGTGTGACCGGCCTGGTCACAAACGAGGTTCATCGCATCACCGGCGAGTTTCGAGCGACGGAACAGCAGATGAGCCACCTCGCAGACAACATCGTCGTTCTCCGTCACGTCGAGTACAAGGGGGAACTCCGCAAAGTGATCGGCGTCCTCAAGATGCGAACGAGTGACTTCGAGAACTGGCTCCGGGAGTTACAGATCACCGAACACGGGCTGACAGTCGGCGAGCCGATGTCCGATCTCCGTGGCATCCTGACGGGGACACCCAACTGGGAGGATGACGGGTAACTGTTCGGAGTCCGTGGAACGCAGCGAAAAATCGGTGGAAACCACCCGCGTCCTGCCGGCACTTGCAAACGCCGGCAACCAACGGGTCCTCCGCAAGTGGATGCGCGGTCAGGACGAATACGAGGTCGTTTCCGGAGGAGGGGACGCCCTCGCTACCGCCGAGTACGACCTGTGCGTTCTCGACGAGTGTACGTTTCGTCAGAATGTCAGTACAGTTCGTAACCGTCGAGAGGCCGAAAGCGGTATTCTGCCGGTATTGCTGGTCAGCTCCGCCTCGGAGTTCGAATCGATCGATTCCTGGACCCGCCATACGGTGGATCGGGACCTCTGGGACCTCGTCGACGAGATCCTGACGCCACCGATCGAACGCGTCGAACTGCGGAGACGACTCGAGAACCTCCGTCGACTCAGAGCGCAGTCGATCACGGTCGCACAGACGACCGAGCAACTCCTGCTTTTGAACCGGATCACCCGACACGACATCCAAAACGAGATGAACGTCATTACGGGGTGGGCGGGAGAACTCGAGGCCCACGTCGACGACTCCGGCCAGGAGATCTGCACGAGGATCCTCGATAGTAGTCGCAACGTCGTCGACCTGACCCGGGCCGTCCGGGAGTTCGTCGACATGCTCGAGATGGACGACGACCCGAAGCTGGACACGGTCGACCTCGAGGCCGCGCTCAGAGACGAGATCAGCAAACGGCGCTCGCTGTTCGAGGGTGCGGAATTCGTCGTCGACGGCGAGATCCCGTCCTTGCACGTCCGGGGGAACGAACTGCTTTCGTCGGTGTTCCGGAACCTGTTGAACAACGCGGTCCAGCACAACGATTCGGAAACGCCGCGTGTCACAGTTACAGTCTCGGAACGGGAACGGAGCATCGTCGTTACGATCGGCGACAACGGGCCGGGTATTCCGCCGGATCGTCGAGACGCGGTACTCGGTCGCACCGAAGCGGGAATCGATCATCCGAGTGCCGGGGTCGGGCTGTACCTCGTCGATACCCTCGTCGATGGTTACGGTGGCGGCGTTCGAATGACTGAGTCCGACGAGGGCGGAACCGCCGTCGTCGTTACGCTCCCGGTGATTCGAGGTGGGAGACGGTGACCTCGGACGGGACGGGAACCGCCGACGACTTCGAGTCCGGATTGTCCTCACCCGCCGATTCCGCGACGATCTATCCACTCGTTACCGGGGACGGCAACCGGCGCGTCCTCCGGGAGTGGCTGTCGACACACGACATTTACCGGGTGGTCGACGCCGAGGTCGACCTCGAAGCGGCCGAGTTCGATCTCTGTATCGTCGATCAGGGTGGACTGAAACGACACGCGGACAAACTGAGACGGATCAAAGCCGAGACGAAACCGGTCCTCTTTCCGGTCCTGCTGTTGTTGCCAGAACGCCAGTCGGAGATTATCGAGACCGACCGGGGAGAGATCGCCGATAACGTGTTCGGGACGACGATCGACGAGATCGTCTCGCTCCCAATTCGGCAGGCCGAACTCGAATGGCGGATCCAGGCACTGCTTCGCCTTCGGGATCAGTCGCTTGCGTTACAAGACCGAACCGACCAACTCCACCAGTTCAAGAAGGCCGTCGAGGCGTCGGGCCACGCCGTCTATATCACCGACCCGGAGGGGACGATCGAGTACGTCAACCCAGCCTTCGAGGAACTCACGGGCTACGATCGAGAGGAGGCGGTCGGTCGAACTCCGAACATCCTGCACTCAGGGGAAATGCCACCCAGCTACTTCGAAGAGCTGTGGGAGACCGTGCTCTCGGGGGCAGTTTGGGAAGAGGAGGTGATCGACCGCCGAAAGGACGGCGAACTCTATACCGCCTATCAGACAATCTCGCCGATCACGGACGGTGATGATGTCACGGCGCTCGTCGCGGTCCAGGTTGACATCACCGAACTCAAAGACGTACACCGACAGCTTCGCGTGGTCGATCGGATCCTACGGCACAACCTCCGTAACGACCTGACGGTGATCCGTGGCCAAGCCGAACGGGTCCGCACTGACGTTTCGGGCGAACTGGCCGACGCCGCTGACGAGATGATCGGCCTCGTCGACGACTTGCTAACGACGAGTGAGAAGTCCCGGGCGATCACCGATGTCTTGAGCGAACAACCAGACAGCCAGCGAATCGATATTGCCGACGTGGTTCGCCGGATCGCCAGCGCGGCCGACGCCGACTCGAGTGCCCGTATCGACGTCGACGTCCCCGACCAGGCGATCGCCTCGGCAACGACGAACGTCCACGAGGCGATCGAAGAACTGGTCAAAAATGCGATTAATCACAACGGAACCGAGTCACCGTCCGTCTCCCTCTCGGTCACGGTGAACGACCAGAACGTCGTGGTAACGGTCGCCGACAACGGGCCCGGTATCCCGGAAATGGACCGTGCCGTCTTAGCGGCGGGTGACGCGATCGACGACCTCTATCACGGGAGTGGACTCGGATTGTGGTTGGTCTATTGGATCGTTAACCGGTCCGGGGGATCGATCGCCGTTGGGGATATCGAACCACGCGGAACCAGGGTCACGGTTTCCCTTCCACGGGATGAGGTAACCACCCCAGCAACTCGGTAACTACACCACTCGAGTCTCGGTCGGCAGGTTAGAGAAACTCTCGGACCTCGGAGTACCACATGTCGTGGTAGTCGACGTGGCCGACGCGACGTGCGATCGCGACGGCCAGGACGTGCCAGCAACACTCGGTGGGATCGTCCGGGTCGAGGTTGTACTCGCTGTCCTTGCAGGTACAGCCGCCGTCTTCGACGATGTACTCGTCGTCGTAGCCGACGACGATCGTGAAGTCCTTGTAGGTCTTGACGCGGTTCTCGCCGACGGCTTCGATGGCGCGAACCCCGCGGTCGCCGTGGAGTCGCGAGATCTGTTCGACGATTGCTGGCGTCAACTCTCCGGCCTCCTCGAGATCGGCCTGCCAGCGCTCGACGGGATTCGCGTCCGACACGCCCGGACCTCTGTACCGAACTGTAAAATCGGTTTGGTTGTCGTGACGGCGCTCGAGTGTCCGTACCGACGCCGCGAGACCACACCGCTTTTCGCTCCCTACCGACGAGAGAGCACATGCGCGTCACCGAGGGCGGAGTCGACCTCGAGGTCCCCGGCGAACAGACCGAGGGGATCGAGGAGTCGGTCTTTTACAACCCGCGACAGGAGCTGAATCGGGATCTGACGATCGCGACGCTGCGGGCCTACCGCGAGCGCGAGGAGCGAGCGGAAACCTACCTCGACGCGATGACCGCAAGCGGGATTCGCGGGCTCCGGGCGGCCGCCGACGGCTGGGACGTCACCTGCTGTGATCTCGAGGAAGACGCCGTCTCGCTCGCGCGGGAGAACGTAGCGCGCAACGACCTAGACGCCGAGGTCGTCCACCGAAACGCGAACGCGCTCATGCACGAGGCGGTCTTCGACGTGATCGACCTCGATCCCTACGGGACGCCGATGCCGTTCGCCGACGCGGCCGTCGCGAACTGCCGGGACCTGCTCTGTGTCACCGCGACCGATACCGCGCCGCTGTGTGGCGCCCACTTCAACAGCGGCGTCCGCTCGTACTCCGCGGTCCCACAGAACACCGACTACCATCCCGAGATGGGCGTTCGTATCCTCATCTCGGCGTTGGCTCGCAGCGGCGCCCGCTTCGACGTCGGCGTCGAACCCATTTTCACGCACGCGACCAGCCACTACGTCCGGACCTACCTCGAGCTCGAGCACAAACCGACCAGCGCCGACGCCGCAATCGACGAACTCGGCCACATCTATCACTGCGAAGACTGCCAGTACCGGGACACCGATCCGGGCCTGATCGCGGACCCGCTCGAGACGTGCCCTCACTGCGACGGCACCCGACTGCTGACTGCCGGCCCGGTCTGGCTCGGGGCCGTCCATGACCCCGAATTCGTCGCTGCCGTCCGCGACGAGATACCCTATCAGTTCGAGACGGCACCGACCGCGCGCGAACTCTGTGACACCCTCGCGGCCGAACTCGACGTTCCGACCCACTACGACCAGCACAAACTCTGTCGTAACTGGGGGCTGCCCGCCAACGCGATGGACGAGTTTTTGACCGACCTGCGAGCGGCCGGCTACGAGGCCTCCCGCGCCCACTACGGCGGGACGACGTTCAAGACGACCGCCGACGTCGGGGAGATTCGCGAGGCGACGGCTGCGACCCTCGAGTAGGTACCAACCGTTGCCGATGGAGAGCGGCCACTGTCGGCCGCTCGACCTCGAGCGGAGCCCCCGTTTTTGAGGGCTCGCAGCGTACGTACCGACGTGATCGACCGTCACCAACTGCGTGAGCTCGCCTCGGAAGTCCTTCGGCTCGCGCGGACCGAACAAGTGACGCTGCTGGCGGCCGGCGTCGCCTTCTACGGGTTCATCTCGCTCGTGCCGCTGCTGTTGCTCGGAATGGGGATCGCCGCCTCGATCGGCGGGGAAGCGCTCGCGAACCAACTGACTGCCGCGGCGAGTGACGTACTCACGCAGTCGGCCCAGGAACTGCTCGCCGAGACGGTGCTCGACGACACCGGTCGACAGAGTGCGACCATCGTCGGCGCACTCGGGCTCCTCTGGGGCTCGAGCCGCGTCCTCCGTGGCCTCGATCGGGCGTTTTCGCAGGTGTACGGCACTGCCGGCTCGAAGTCCCTGATCGATACGTTCTGGGACGCGATGATCGTCTTTCTGGTCATCGCGTTCGGACTGGCTCTCGTCGGCGGCCTCGAGTACGTGATCCGGTTCGTTCCCTTCGTCGGCGTCGGAATCCTGGGACCGGTGCTGGTCGTGGTCGGCCTAAGCGTGACCTTTCTGCCGCTGTACGTCGTCTTTCCGGATGCGGACGTCGGCGTTCGCGAGGCGTTGCCAGGAACGCTCGTCGCCGCCGTCGGCTGGTTCGCGCTGAGCCAGTCGTTTTCGGTGTACGCCGACCTCGCGACCGGCTACGCCCTTTACGGAGCACTTGGCGCCGTCTTTCTCGTCCTTATCTGGCTGTACATCGGCGCGATTATCCTCGTCTTCGGCGCGATCCTCAACGCAGTGCTTGCCGGCCGTGATATGGATCGGCAGCTACAAAGTCCCGGCGCCCGACAGGTCTCGATAGAAGCGATGACCGACGACGCCACGGGTGCCGACGAGGAAGAGCCGGTCGACGACTCGGCTGGGAGCGACGGCCACGCTGCCGGCGGCGAGCAGCGAGCGCGCTCGAGCGCCCGAACGCGAGACCGGGCCGACGATCCCGAGGCGCTTCGCGAGGAGATCGAGCGGCTACGCGACCGCATCGACGACTACGAGGAGTCCGTCGAACGCCGAACCGTTCAGAAAGACTCCCTCGAGGGCGAACTCAAACGATACGTGCGCCGCCGGATTCGACGAGGACACGCCCGCGACTGGGGGCCCTATGTCGTCTTGCTCTATGGCACCGTGCTGGCGCTTGGTGCGTTTTACTATCTCGAGGGGATCTGGGCGATTCTCGCGATGTTTACCGTCTGGACCTCGACGCTTGGCGTCTACGTCCTGATGGTGCTTTTCGGTGCCGGCATCGCGTTGCTCGACGTTCCCGGTCGGATCCGCGACGCGATCGGCGAGCGCCGGTCCTAATCGCCCTCGACGCTCCGGTCAATCGGCGTGTTCGCTCGAGCCCTCGCGGGCGCGACTCGTCGCCTCGAGGAAGTCGAACGTCGGGAAGAACCGGCCGGTTTCATGGTGGACTCCCGCGAGGAGGACGCCACCGGCTGCGATGGGGGCAATCGCACAGGCGAGATAGACCGGCCAGAAGCCCAACAGTTCGACCAGCGGCAGGGCGACGATCGGACCGAGGCCGCCGCCGACATCGCCGAGGACGTTGTTCGTCCCGACGGCGCGGCCCATCCGGTCCTCGGGCGTGAGATCGGCCAGCAGCGCCATCAGCGGGCCGCTCGTGCCACCTTGTCCGGCGCCGATCAACAGGCACGCGCCGGTGAGCGTCACGACCGAGTCGGCCATCGCCAGCAGAACGAAGCCGGCGAACGTCAGGCCGAGAAACCACAGCAGCGTCGGTAACCTCGAACCCGTTCGGTCGGTGACGTAGCCGCCAAGGAACATGAACAGACCCGCGGCGACGACCGTAATCGCCATGAAGATGCCCGAGGACGCCTGCGCGCCGAAGCCGAAGACGCCGAGATCGTTGTGGTCCAGAAAGAGTACGAGCGTGGCGAATAGCGCACCGATGTAGGCAAACAGCACCGCGAAGTTGACGATGCCGACGGTGACGGCGGGGACGCTCGTGTCGACATCCCACAGCGAGACGGCTCGCCGTTCGCGATTCTCGACGTGGGTCTCGGGGATCGTCACGTAGGCGACGACGCTCGCGGCGACGGCGAAGACCGCGGCCACGAGAAACGCCGGCACCGTCCCCGCGAGTTCGCTCAGCACGCCCCCGATGACGACGCCGCTCGGGAATCCGAAGAGCACGCCGCCGCGGATGAGGCCCATGCTCGCGCCCCTCGAGTCGCCGTCGCTGACGTCGGCCGCGATCGTGTAGGCGGTCGCAAAGACCGCCGCGCTGCCGACCCCCCAGACGATCCGCGCGGAGAGGAACCAAGCTTCGGGGACGTTCGGCAGGAACCACAGCTCCGGCCGCGCGGCGACGACGGCGACCACGTAGCCGAACGTGGCGACGCTCTGGACAACCATCCCGACGACGAACGGCGTTCGCGTCCCGATCCGGTCGACGAGGACCCCCGCGGGTGCGTTTGCGAGCAGCCGCGAGAACCGATTCGCACTGAGAATGATGCCGACCAACAACGGCGAGATACCAAGAACCACGCCGAGGTTCGGCAAAATTGGAAAGATGACGCCACCGCCGAAACCGACGAAAAACGTACTCGCGATGACCGCGCCGACGACGACCCAGCTTCGCTCGACCGACCCACTCACTGGGTCACACCGCCGGCACGTCGACGCTCGTCTCGAGCCGAACTGCCGACCGACAGTTCGAGGTACTGGTTCGATGCTGACTGCATTTAACTGACTAGTTAGTCAGTAGTCGCGAAAAGCGTTTGGGTTCACGTTCCTCGAGAAGCGAGTAAACGCTGGTAGACTGTCACCGATACCGAACCACTTTCGTTAAGCAGTGGAGTAATGGTACCGTACATCATCATGGCAGTTGTGCACCGACGTTCCGACGACATCGCGGACCCTACCCGAGGAGGGAGGGCCACTGACAGCCACCCATGAGCGACACCTACTACGAACGCCTCGTCGACGAGGACGCACTCGCGGCGTATCTCGAGGACGAACTCGGCGAGGCGGACGACTACGACGTCGAACGGCATCAGGAAGGTCACTCGAACGAGACGCTGTTCGTCACCTGGGGCGATCGCGAGCTCGTCATCCGGCGGCCGCCGCCGGGCGAGACCGCCGATACGGCCCACGACGTCATCCGGGAGTACAGCGTGATGGACGCGGTCGCGGACACCGACGTTCCGGTACCCGAACCCGTCTCGGCCTGTGAGGATCACGATATCATCGGTAGCGACTTCTACGTGATGGAACAACTCCAGGGCGACGTCCTCCGGGAGGACGAACCGGATCGCTTCGCCACCCCCGAGCACCGACAGCGCATCGGCGAGGAACTCGTCGACACGCTGGCGAAGATCCACCGACTCGACTACGAAGAGATCGGCCTCGGCGAGTTCGGCAAACCCGAGGGCTACACGCAGCGACAGGT
This sequence comes from Salinadaptatus halalkaliphilus, assembly GCF_006543045.1. Lineage (GTDB taxonomy): Archaea > Halobacteriota > Halobacteria > Halobacteriales > Natrialbaceae > Salinadaptatus > Salinadaptatus halalkaliphilus. The sequence goes on from NZ_RBZW01000021.1 coordinate 415,285, forward strand.
CGACCGCTGGGGCAAACAGCTCTCGTGGGCCTTCGAGGTCACCGAGGACGAACGCGAAGTGCCGGTCCTCCACGAGGTCGGCGACTGGCTCCGTGACAACGTCCCCGAAGAACATCCCCACACGCTCGTCCACGGCGACTACAAACTGGATAACGTTATGTACGGGCCTGGAACACCGCCGGAAGTCGTCGCCGTCTTCGACTGGGAGATGGCGACGCTTGGCGATCCGCGGGCCGATCTGGGCTGGATGCTTTCCTACTGGCGCGATCCCAAAGACCCCGCGCCGGAGCTCCCCGAACTCGTCACCGACTTCATGGAACGGGAGGGGTATCCCACCCGCGTCGAACTCGTCTCCCGGTGGGAGGAACTGACCGGCTACGAGTTCACACACGAGCGGTTCTACCGCACCCTCGCGGTCTACAAACTCGCGGGCCTCGGCGAGATGTTCTTCCGTCGCTATCTCGAGGGCAACAGCGACAATCCGATGTACCCGAAGATGGAAGACCGCGTCCCGGCACTGGCCGCTCGCGCGAAACGCATCATCGACGGCGACGAACCGCTGTAACGCGACGGCGGGTCGCTCGAGAGTACACGCCATCACACCGCGTCCGCTTGAGCCAGACCGATCCGCTCACCGCTCGACGAGACCGATATATCGGATCTCGACGGCGATGTCGGCGTTGGTCTGGGCAGTGATACGCTCGTATATTTCGTCCTCTAACGCTGTCGATCCCTCGCCAGGCGGTCCGCCGATCGTGACGACCGCACGCTCGGGCCCGAGGAACGGATACTCCTGGTCGGTCGTCACCTCGAACTCGAGGAGCTGGTACTGGGCGAACTCTTCATCCTCGAGGACGAGTTCGATCTCGCTTGTCGCGTCCTCCTCGAAGGTGGCCAGGGCATACGAGGAGTAGGTGATCGCGCCCAAGAAGACGGCGAAGACGAGGACGACCAGGGCCAAACCGGCGACGCGCTTGCGGACGCGCGCTTCGGTCGGGGCCAGTGAGAAGATACCCTCGGGTCGGTAGCCAGCGTACCACAGCGTCACGAGGCCAGCGAGGTTGACGGAAATGACGTTGACGAGGACGAGGACGGTCGAGCCGATCGCCGCCGAGGGTTCGCCCCAGGCGATCGCGATGCCAGCCGCCGCGGCCGGCGGGATGAGCGCCGCCGCGATCATGACGCCGACCAACGCCACCGAGATTCCTGTCGAAATGCTTACAATACCGGCGACGCCCGCTCCCAGTGCGACCGCAAGCGAGAGGAGATCCGGCGTCAGCCGCTCGGAGATCTCGCCGACCTCGGCGATATCCAATCCCGGCGGGACAATATTCGTCACCCGGACCATCCACGCGAACAGCGCCGCCGCCGCGATCGCGAGGACGACACCGAGAATCTGGTAGAGGACGCTCTCGAAGACCAGTTCCTCGTCGTCGATTACCGACCCCACGCTCGCCCCCAGCGCTGGCCCGATCAGCGGCGCGATCACCATCGAGCCGACGACGACCGCCGGCGAATCGAGTAACAGACCCGCTGTCGCCACAATCGCACTTACGACCGTCATCGTCGCGTAGATGCCAAACGTCGGCGTCAGCGACTCGGCTTCGGCCTCGAGTTCCTGTCTCGAGATACGTTCGGACTCGACGTTCCCGGTCTCGTACTTCTCGCGGAGGGACTCGAACCGCCGTGAGACGACGGTTTCGGCGTCGACGACGACCGTGTAGGCGTCGTCGTCGATCCCCGCCTCCTGTAACTCGTCTAAGACGGGCTCGACTGCCGCCGAGGGCAACGGGAAGTAGACGACCGCCGTATACTCGCGGTTGCTCTTCTCGTCGGTCACGACGTAATCGATCTCGCGATCGTCGAGCGTCTTGAGGATCGTCTCGCGTTTGCCCGTCGGCACCGTCAACTGGACGAGTCGCACGTCCGGGCCTGAAACACTCCGGGTTCATAATTGCTAACTATTTTTGGTCACGGCCTGCCGGTCCTCCCGATCCATGTCCGAGCGTCGATCCCGCGGTACCCGGTGATCGGCGTCTGCTGTACCGACTGTGTGCCAGCGGTTTGTTCGAGTGTGCAACGGCACCAGGACAGTCACTCCCGCCGCGGTGGCACAACCCTCGGCTGGTAGCGGCCCACTACGCCGGCTATCGTCGACGTACGACGAGCGCTCGCGAGGCCAATCCGCGATTAGATTCGCAACCGTGATATCGTTTTTTGACGAGTTCGTGGGGTAGCGACCGCTATGGACGATCCAACGCGACGGCGGTTACTGTGGGGGGCCGCGACCGGCAGCGTCGTGCTCGCGTCGATCGACGGAACGGCTGCTAACCGGCGAAGGGGTGTTGCCTCCAGTGGGACGGCCACGGACGCACTCGAGGTCTCGATCATCGAGACGGACGCGCCGGTTCCGGCGGGGGAGTATCTTCGAATCACGACCGAACTCGAGAACACCGGGTCGACGGACGTTCGGATCGGGATGGAACTACTCGTAGGCCACGCCGAGGCGTCGATCGGACGCCGCGAACTAACGGTCGAGGCCGGCGAGAGCCGGACGGTCCGGCAGGGCTTTTATACGTACCCGGTACCGTCCGACGACGAGTTCCCGATCCGCGTCGAGACCGACGCCGGATCGGCCGAACGGATGGTGTCGGTGACCGGGGCGTCGACGCTGCCCGACTCGAGCCCCGACGCCGAACTGACGGTCGCGCCCGGCACGGAGGTGTTCTTCGAGGCGGGTGCGATCGATCCGGACGCGTTCCAGCAGGCCATCTGGTGGGTCGACGGCACCCGGGCGGGCGGCGGGGTCGGCGGCCCCTGGGAGAGCACCTATTACGGCGAGACCGGCGCCCACTACTGGCGTCAGACCTTCGACGAGGTCGGCACCTACGAGGTCGCCGCAGCCGTCGTCCCTGACGACGGCGAACAGACCTACGCCGCGACCTGGACGGTCGAGGTCGACCCCGGCGGGCACGGTCCGCCGTCGATCGACGACCGTCGCCCCAGCGCGGACGTTCTCTCGGTTTCCCGGGGCGAGACTTACGAGGTCGAACTCACCGCGAGTGATCCCGACGGCGGTCTCGATCGGGTCGTCTGGTGGCTCACCCAGGCCGATACGATCCTCGAGATCACCGACCTCGAGGGGACGACCGACACCGCGACGCTGTCGACGGACGCCTTCTGTCACACCTGCCACGTCATGCCATGGGTGATCTGTTCGGACGGACGCATCGCCACCCTCGAGGGCTGGCAACTCGAGGAAGACCGCGGCACCCAAAACGGCGTTTCGGTGTCGATCCGGTCGACGAACTCGCCGGTCGAGGCAGGGGATCTCCTCGAAGTGATCGTCGATGTCGAAAACAGTGGGCAGACACCGATCACACAGGATCTCGAGCTCGTCGTCGGTCACGATCCCGAGCTGGTCGACACCCAGGAAATCACTCTCGACGCCGGCGAGTCGGGCGCGGCGACCCTCGAGTTCGAGACCTACCCGGTGGCCCAGGATCAACGGTTCCCCGTTCGGGTGGTCGGCGAGGATGACGAGGCCGAGATAACGGTCGTCGCCGAGGCGGAAGCGACTACCGAAGACTGATACGCGGTCTCGATACACCGACACGATCGTCTGTGGCTTCGCCACGGACGGACAGCGCCGCGCGTGAGCGTTGCCACGACGGTCACTGGCTGCGGACGCTGGCGACGTAGCCGACGACATCGGGTGCGATCGGATACGTCCAGGCGGTCCCGAAGATCGCCTTCGCGGTCGCCACGAGACAGAAGAGGATGGTAAGCGGGAGCAACAGGGTGACGAAAAACGCGAACAGAAACACCGGCAGAACGAGCAGCAGTTCTATCACGCCCGGGAGCGCCACCGCGTCGGTCAGCCACGCCACCGGGAAGAACACGGCCACGAACGTGACGACCGTCGCGAACAGGAACGCGTACCAGTTGATCGCGTTCCGGGTGTTCGTGCGGGTAAACTCGTGATCGGAGAAGCGGTAGATGAGTATCGGAACGACGAACAGAAACGGGACGAGATTCGCGACGAACGCGATCACGTGGGCGAAGACGCCAAGCAGCGTTCGCTCCGCGAGCACCGACGGCCCGGGCGCCCTCGAGTCGATCGCGGCCGATTCGTCGCGGCGTCCGGACTGAAAATCACGGTCGGTAGACATATCGAGTCTCGGTTCGGTCATCGGCGAACGGATACGTGAACTACCCCACCCTGCTCGCGCTGATGCGCTCGCTGAGGGTGGGGCTTCCTGGTTCCGCGACGCGCTTTTTCACGGATGCTCGACTGACGCCGACCATCCGCGCAGGGAGCGCAGTCTCCGCAGGCGTAGATTCGGAGTGACCCACTCCTACTCGATGGTGATGGCGAGATTCATCTCGACCGCCCTTTTTGTCGGACTCTAAGCCGAGACGATGAGTAGCTACCATCACACTTCCAGTCTTCGACTGGCAGTGTTGTAAATACCCGGCACAGACTGAAAGTGAAACGAAGACGGCGCTGTATCCCTCCCTACTGCGCTCCTTGTTCGCTGGTGCGGACTGCGGTGCTCGTTGAGGAAGGGGACTTAGCGCCTGCAATCAGGTAAAAAAGGGGCGCGCCGCCTCGAGCATCGTTTCGACGACGTGGCGCTGTGTCAGTTCCGTTTGGCGCCCGCCAAAATGACGGTTCTCTTTTACATCGCCGCTCGCTAATGGTTGTGCTACAGGAGTTTGCCGCTCCTGTCGACCCCGCCTTCGGCCCTCCACTGCTCGACGGCATCGTCGCCGCGCTGGCGTTGTGGACTCGGTGCCGGGACTCGAGCGCCGTTCGGTCGAGCGTCGACGATAGTCGTCAAGTCATCAAGTAACGTATATTTCGGCCGTCTGTCCAGTGTGTTCGTAGTGCGAACCAAATTTTTTTGGAGATATTCTCATACACGTTATCGATGACGGGCCACGTATGGACGAGCTCTTCGAGGCGCTCTCGAGCGCCCACCGACGCCGTATCCTCCGTGCGTTGCTCGACCATCGTCCACACGACGATGGTGGGCTCCGTGTTCCAGCGGACGTCTTCTCCACAGCGCAGTCGACCGACTCCCTCGAGCTCGCGTTGTATCATACCCATCTGCCGCGGTTAGCTGACCTCGGACTCGTACAGTGGAACCGAGAGACGCGGATGGTGCGACCGGGGCCCAGGTTCGAGGATATCACCGGGATGCTCGAGCACTGCGACGAGTATCCAAGGGCGGCCCCGCAGATGTCAGAATCGAACGGCTCAGTTGGGGGCTAGCCGGCAGCGCCGTCCGGTCGATCGACGATCGGTTCCGAGGTGGCCACCGGTGGGAGTCGTCGCCGACCGCGTCGGGAATGCCGGCGAGATCGACCGCTCTCCAACCCATTTATTCGGCTGCCGTCCGCAGAGGCGGGTATGCGACTTGCACTACTGGGCGGTACTGGCGACATCGGCGAAGGACTAGCGGTTCGGTTCGCACGCGATACCGACCACGAAATTCTCATCGGCTCGCGCGATCCGGAAAAGGCCAGAGACGCCGTCGCGGCGTACGAAGACGACCTCGAGAGTCGCGGCGTCGAGGCCGACATCAACGGCTTTGGCAACGAGATGGCGGCCGACCGGGCCGACGTCGTCGTGCTCTCGGTGCCGCCGTACTACGCGGGCGACACGGTCGAAGCGGTTGCGGACGCGCTCGATAGTGAGACGATCCTCGTCACCCCTGCGGTCGGGATGCAAGGCGACGAAGACGGGATGCACTATCATCCGCCGGGTGCGGGTAGCGTCACCGAACTCGTCGCTCAGCGAGCCCCCGAGGAAGTACCGATCGTCGGCGCCTACCACAACCTCGCGGCAGGCAAACTCGCGGATCTCGACGTCAGTTTCGATCTCGATACGCTCGTCGTCGCCGACGACGCGGACGCAAAACGGACCGTGCTGGATCTCTCGAACGAAATCGATGGGCTGCGCGCACTCGATGCCGGCCCGCTGGCAAACGCCGCGGAGGTCGAAAGCGTCACGCCGCTGGTCATCAATATCGCAACGTACAACGACGACCTTCACGATGTCGGCGTCAAGTGGGTATAGTGGCGTTCCAAGCCCGACTTCGTAGTCGACGCCTGGAGCGGTACTAGAGCCGCCGCTCGTCAGTCGGGGCGTGGAGAAAACGACCGTCTCGTCGTCTCTTAGGCGCCCGCGGACTCGAGGGCGTCCTCCAAGTCCTCGCGTTGGGTGACGCCGACGAACCGCTCGACGATTTCGTCTTCGTTCTCGATGATCAGCGTTGGCAGCGACCGAACCTGATACTCGTTAGCGACATCTTGTTGCTCGTCGACGTTTACCTTCTCGACTTCGAAACGGCCCTCCCAGTCGTCCTCGAGTTCCTCGAGGATCGGGTCCTGGGTCTTACACGGGCCACACCAGTCTGCGTAGAAGTCCTTGAGTGTGACAGTCATACGGTTCATCGCTAGTTGCCACGCGCCGCGCATAAGGGTTTCCCAGTCGACCGAGCGTCGAACCGCTGCGACCGAGAGACCTCGAGCGCGCGAGTGGCGGCGGTGTCAACACCGACACTGGTGTGTCGAAAGATTTAGTTTCGGGGAGCCGTAGTAGAGAGTATGGACAGAGGACAGAATACTGGCGGACTGATGTCCAGTGCCGGACTCGTCCGGTACTTCGACGCAGAGGACTCCAACGCGATTCTCATCAACCCCAAGACGGTCATCGCGACCGGCGTCATGCTGGGCATCCTCGTCCAGTTGTTGACGTTCGTCTCGTAATCGAACGACCCTTTTGCGTTCGTCGGCGGTGAGCGACTGCACTGGGACCGAGAGGAGAGTCGCCCAACCGCTCGTTGCTCGAGTTAGCGACAACGGGCGTTCGCTCGCGACGCGCCGTGGGCCCACCGTCGGTCGGTGCCGGTCCGACGGCGACTCGTCCCGCCGGTAACCGGGGCGTCGATCCCACGGACCGTCTCGGTCGCGAAAGACGTTCTCGAAAAGTGGAAATTCAAATATTTCCCCAATTGGTTCGTAACCCGACCATACGTACCAGTAAGCAACGATTACGTTTTTAATACTCACACGGAAAGTGGCTGTCGTAGACGAACTGGTATGCACGGCCACCACCCAGCAGCAGACCGAACTCGTTCACGAGTGTATCGCGCGATTCACGATCCCGACGGCCCGGCGACGCTCAGTACGACCGTCGTCCACGCACTGGCAGACTGTCTGGGCGTCGACCCGACCGAGGGGCGTCTCTCGCTGTACGACGCCGTCGATCCGGACGCACTCGATGCGCTCTTTCGCCATCGACACGACGGCACGCCGCGAAGCGGGGGTCGACTCTCGTTCGTCGTCGACGACCACCACGTCACGGTCACCGGTGACGGCGAGATACTCGTCGAACCGCCGACACCGCGCGAGCGGCCCCTGCGATAGGGATAGTAACAGCTGCAACTAGAGAAACCCTCCCAGCCACCCGGCAGTCGTCACAGCCGGTCGACAAGTCCGTTTTCTATCGCGTCCAGGTGATCGACCCCGACGACGGCGACGACATCGCCGCGCTCGGGTAGCGTCTCGAGACGGTCGATCATACAGTGCTCACGCGTTTCGTCGCGGTACGCCAGTGCCGTGCCGTCGGTGTCGACGCTCTGGAGGAGCGCCTGGACGCTCGAGACGTGTGACCGCTCGTGGGCCGCTTGGTCGGCGGGCGGATCGGCGGCCGTACAGTCGTACTCGATAGCGTCGTCGCGGTCGATCGTCATCGACGTCGCGTGAGTGAGCGTCGCGGCGACCCGGCAAGTGAGTGCGTCCCGCGTCGCACCGCCGACACTGGAGACAACGCGGCGCGCAGTCGTCGGCGAGACGCGATCGGCAACCAGCCGGGTGACGAGCCGTCGCAGGAACGACCAGTTCGGGGCGTCGATTCCGACGACGTCGGCGTTGCCTGCGGCGCGAATCGCCGCGCTCATCTCGCCGCCGAACTGTGGCGAGTCGTCACCGCCTCGAGCGTAGGCGCGATAGAGCGGCAACGCTGCGGGCGGTAACTCGACGGCGAGGACCGACGGCTGGATCGACTCGAGGACGCACTCGACGCGGGCGACGCTGGCGGGATGATCGTGGACAACGCCGAGAAGGACGAGATCGCCGGCCGATCCGGGAATGTGCCGACAGAACTGGTCGGTGATTCGCGGATCGTCGAACGAAGCGGGGAAGTCGGCCATTGATCGACTGGTAATACGCGACTAGCGCCATAACCCTTCTGTTGTCCGCAGCACCGAATCCAGTTACCGTCTCGGAGTCTGGTAGCGGTTCCGTGTTGGTAATCGTTTCCAGCCGAGTAACCGCCGCCTACGATCGTGCTCGTGTGTAACAGTCCGTATCCCACGACAACGATTTTGGCAATTTATGCGACAGCCGTCCTTCGAGGAAAACAGCCGGACGCTGGACACATGACACGAGAGCAACTCACGGCGGCAGACGAGGGAAAACGTGTGCTCAACACCGACGGCAACGACGTCGGCCGCATCGTTGCCGTCGAGGACGGTCGGGGATACGTCGAGCCGAATCCGAGCCTCACGGACACGATCAAGGCCAAACTCGGGTGGGGCGACCCGACGGAGACGGCCCATCCACTCGACGAGGGAAGCATCGAGCGAATTACCGACGAGGCCATCTATCTTCGGGGAACGCTGTAAGCGACCTCGACTGTCGTTCTGGTCGTCGCCAACGGCTCGAGTGACCGCGATTAGACGCCGGTCGAGTAGCGCAAGAGTCCGGCGAAACCGCCGAACGCGTTGTAAAGTTGTTCGCCCTTCTCGAAATCGGTCGAGATGAATTTGGTTTCGGTGCCGCGCTGTTCCGCGATTTCGATCAGGTGGTCGATGGCGTCCTCGCGGTCGTCCTCGGTCGCTTCGACGTTGGTACCGCAGTCGCTACAGGAGTGTGACGGCGTCGACTTACGTCGGTCGATGACCTCCCGATCGGTGTTGCCACACTCCTCGCAGTCGTAAGTGACGACGTCCTTTCGGAGGTCCTCGCTGATGAGCAGCCGATCGACCGCGCCCATCATCAGGTTCCGTCGGGTCTGCTCGAAGCCGTAGGTGGCGAGGTCGCCCGCGTTGAGTTCCTCGAAGAACTCCTCCATCTGCTTTTTGTCTTTCATCACCTCGGCGTCGGCCAAGGCATCTTCGGCGTTGTCAACGAGGTCCTTGAGGCCGGATTCGTCGGTGTAGGCGACATCGAATTTCCCGATGACGTTGTCCTGGATCTCGTGGTGGAGGTAGTCGCCGTCTAAGAACTCGTCTTTCGTCGGCGAGGGGCCGCCGACGAGGATGCCGTCCAGTTCGTGGCGTCTGGGGACGAACAGGTCGTTTGCCATGCCCGCAACCTCCTGATAGAAGTTGTCGATCGCCTCCAATCGCAGGCGGGCGAATCGCTGGGCGGACTGGCCACCTTTGCGCTGTTTGCCGGGGACGAGCGAGGAGGCGGACTTGACCGGTTCGATGCGTTTGCCCTTCAGCCAGCCGACGTTGGCTTCACGTCGGTCCAGGACGACCAGCCCGTAGAGGCCCTTGTCCGCGAGCATCTCCTCTAACGGTTCGGTGAGAAAGTCGGAGTCACAGTGATAGCGGAAGGATTCGACGGGTTGGGGCGGGCTCTCTAAGACTCGCGTCACCATCTCGGTCTGACCGCCGCCGGAGTTGACAGCACCGGAGAAGAGAACGATGCCGTTGTCGGGCGGGTAGGTGTCGTAGTAGCGGAGTCGATCCTTGATGCTCGTCAGGGCGTCCTGGACGGCCGTCCGGGTCTGTTTGGACTTGATGTTGGCCGCCTCGCTGTGTTCCTGGGTGACGTGGGTAACGACATCGCTGATCTGTCGATCATCGGGAACGTAGATCGTCACGAGTTGGGTGCCGGACCCCTCGAAGTCTTTGAGATCCTCGATAACCTTCCGGAATTCGTACTTCTTCCGGTCGGATTGTTCCTGCTCGGCCTCCTGGCTCATTGTCAGAACAAAGCACTGGCGCGGGTAAGTATCCTTTGACACTCCCGAACGAGCGCCACAGCGGACCGCCGCGGGGACGATGGGGGGTAAGATTCACGGTGGTGCCGTCCCATCGTCCGGACAGTATCCGAGTATGTCCCATGAGACGGTCTATGCTATCGCGAGCGGGAAAGGCGGCGTCGGCAAGACGACGACGACGGTCAACCTCGGGACGGCGTTAGCCCAGGCTGGCGAGCGCGTCGCGATCGTCGACACCGACCTCGGCATGGCGAACCTCGCGGGGTTCGTCAGTCTGACCCCCGACGCGACGACGCTACACGACGTGCTGGCCACAGACGCATCGATCGACGACGCGACCTACCGACTGGCGGACAATATCGTCGCCGTCCCGAGCGGCACGGGGTTGGACGACTACGCCGAAACGTCACCGGAGGGACTTCGCGAGGCCGTCGACACGCTTCGGACGAAATACGACTACGTCTTTCTCGATGTCGGTGCGGGCATCAGCCACGAGACCGTGTTGCCGCTCGGACTCGCCGATGCCGTCATCGTCATCTCGACGCCCGAGCCCGCCTCCGTACAGGACGCGCGCAAGACGATCCAGCTGACCGACCACGCCAACGGCGAGGTTGCCGGACTCGTCGTCACCCGCGTCCACCCCGACAGCGACGTGACCTACGACGAAATCGCCGACCAGCTCGAGCTCTCGTTACTGGGTGCCGTTCCGGAAGACGGCACCGCCCGCGAGAGCGTCTACGCTGGCACGCCGCTGGTCGTCTACGATCCGGAAAGTCCGGCTGCGGTCGCCTACCGACGTATTGCCGCCGAACTCGCCGGAATCGAACCGCCGTCGAACGACGCCGACTCGACACCGACCACCGACGAAACCACACGCGACATCGACGAGGGTGAACGCGACGACGCCTCGAGTGCAATCACGGAAGCGGAATCCGATCCCTGAACGGGACTGGCCAGGACGGTCTCGACCGACTAGCCGTCGGTAGGCGGTACCTGGATCGGCGCTGTTACGGTTCGAATGCCGGGACTCGATCGAAGGGACGGGCTACCATCGATCCGAGCCTCTCCGCGAACCCGACGGCGCTGGCAGTTGGACTCCCATCGCCACTCGAGTGCGCTTTTGATCGCGTATTCGTGCCGTACAGCCCTGATTCTCCATATTTCTCCAGAAAATACTCGCTCATCCGAGTAACTCACGACATCCTGAGAGTACGAGCTAATTACTAATCCATCCGTCTCTGGAGCGCTCGAGCATGGAGCGACGAAAAATCCTCCTTGGCAGTGGAGCGGCGCTCGCGACCGTGCTTGCGGGCTGTTCCAGTACCGAAACCGACGAAGAAACACCCTCCGACGACGACGGCTTCGACGACGGCGGGTCCGACGACGGGTACGAGGACGATGACGACGGCGACGACGGCGACGATGAGCACGACGACGTACCCGGTGTCGACAACGACAGCCTCGAGCCCGACAGCGATCACTTCAGCATCGAACGCATCGATAACAGTCCCGAAACGCTACAGATCGTCGTGGCAACGGACACGACCGATAGCGAAATACTCCACAAGGAACTCGAAGGGTACGCAGAGGGTATCGCACACGCGATCGACGATCGCGACCGGTTCAAAACCGAGATCGAAGTCGTCGAGCTGATCCTCGAATACGATGGCAGTCGCGTCGCCGCGATCGCCGTCAATATCGAGTGGCTGCTGGAGTTCCTCGACGGCGAGATCACGAAAGAAGAACTCGGCGGCAAGGTCGTCGACGCGAAGGAGTAAGTCGCCCGGACTGCTCTAACGATGTCCCGGTGCAATCGTAGACGTATCGCGATTGGATCGGCAATGACGTACAGGAAACCGTATCAGGCGACGCTTGGCTGTCGGTCCGTCCCCACCCGTTTCCCCGCGCGGCCTTACATCGACCGCGGCGCAGCGACACCGAGGATCGAGAGCGCGTTCGCGATCGTGTGTTTCGAGGCGGCTACCAGTGCGAGACGCGCCTCGCGGAGTTCGGGATCGATCTCGTCGGAAAGCACCGGACACTCCCGGTAGAAGCCGTTGAACTGCTCGGCGAACTCGCGCGTGTAGGTGGCGATCCGGTGGGGTTCTAAGTCGTCTGCAGCCTCCTCGACGACGGCCGGGAACCGGGCGATCGTCTCGAGGAGGTCCCGTTCGGCCTCGGTCGCGAGCAGGTCGGCTTCGAAGCCCTCGAGTTCGATCTCCTGGGCCGCGAGATCGGTCTCGGGATCGAGTCCCGCTTCTTCCAGAATCCCGCAGGTGCGAGCGTGGACGTACTGGACGTACGGCGCGGACTGGGCCTCGAAGTCGAGTGCACGATCCCACTCGAAGGTGATCGCCTTCGTCGGCTGTTTCGAGACGATGTCGTAGCGCACCGCCCCGATCCCGACCTGGTGGGCGATGCGCTCGACATCGTCCTCGTCCAGCTCGTCGTCGCGGATGCGATCCTCGAGGCGGTCCTCGACTTCCTCGCGCGCGCGATCGATCGACTCGTCGAGCAGGTCGTCCAGATCGACGCCGGTGCCACGTCGCGTGCTCATCTTGCCCTCCGGCAGATTGACGTAGGAATACAGCACCTGCTCGAGCCCGCTGGTATCGTTGTCGAGCAACTCGAGAGTCGTCCGCAGTTGTCTGGCCTGCAGTTTGTGGTCCTCGCCGAGGACGGTTACCGCACGATCGTAGTTGTCGAACTTCCACTCGTGGTGGGCCAGATCCCGCGTCGCGTACAGCGAGGTGCCGTCCGAGCGCAGGAAGACGAGGTTCTTGTCGATGCCGTGGTCGTCGAGTTCGAGTTGCCAGGCGTCTTCCTCGTAGACGGCCGCGTCGAGTTCCTTGAGTCGCGAGACGAGGTCGTCGGTGTCGCCGTTGCGCATGAAGCGGGTCTCTTTAACGAACTCGTCGAACGCCGCGGGCAGGCGTGCGAGACAGCCCTTCATGCCCGACAGGACCTGATCGACGACCTCGCTGACCCGGTCGTAGGCCGCCTCCTCGCCCGCCTCGAGGCCCTGCATGATCGACTCGATCTCGGCTTCTGCCTGTTCGAGTTCGTCCTCGGAGGCGTCCTCGAGGTAGGCGTTGCCCTTCCGGTAGTAGCGCACGAGGTCGTACTCGATGCGATCACGTTCGGGCTCGTCCTCGAGGTCGGCCTCGTCGAATCTCTCGTAGGCCCAGGTGAAGACGGCCATCTGGCGGCCGGCGTCGTTGACGTAGTAGTGGCGATCCACGTCGTAGCCGGCGAATTCGAGGAGGTTCGCCACGGCATCGCCGATGATCGGATTGCGCGCGCGACCGACGTGGACCGGCCCCGTCGGGTTCGCGCTCGTGTGCTCGACGACCACGCTCTCCTCGCGATCCGTGAGATGGCCGTACGCGTCGTCAGTCGCTGCCGCGAGCGTCTCGGCGAGGTAGGCGTCACTCGGCAGGAAGTTGAGGTAGGGGCCCTGCGTCTCGACAGCGCCAACGTAGCGCAGGTCGTCGGTGTCTATCTCGTCGCCGATCTGGCCGGCGACCTGGGGCGGGGGTGTGCCGGCCTCGCTGGCGAGTCGAAAGGCCACGCTCGAGGCCAGGACGCTTTCGACGTCTTCGGGCGGTTCTTCGATCCCGAGATCGTCGGTCGGGAACTCGAGTGTCGAGAGCGCCCCGTCGAGGGCGGCTTCGACCTCGGTGCGGAGAGACAGGAACATACCCGCCCGTATTCAGGGATCGACTAAAGGGGTGTCGGGTTCGAGTTACTCGATCGAGACGGTCGTCAGATCCTCCGCAAAGCGAACGTCGCCGTCGTAGTGACTCTCGATCGACGCGAGCATCTCCTCGTGGCGATCGTCCGTGTGCGGGTAGAGATGCGTGAGGTAGACCCGGCCGATGTCGTGGCCCTCGAGGGCGGTCCCAAGCGTTTCTGGCGTCGGATGGTTCGAGACGTCGACGTCGTCGGGGAACGAACAGTCGTGGGCTAAAATCGCGGACTCGTCGGCGAAGTTCGCCAGGCCGGCGAAGGCCTCGCTGTCGCCGCTGAAGGTAAACCGATCGTCGAAGCGATAGGCCAAACACGGCAGGGAGTGACGGGTCTCGTAGGCCGAGACATCGAAACCGGCGACCGAAAAGTCGCCGGCGACGACCTCCCGAACTTGCAGGTCGAGACGTCCTTCCATGTAATCGTGGACCGACAGCAGATCGTCGACGAGCGATTTGGTTCCCTGCGGGCCGACCACCTCGAGGTGTTCTTCGCCGGCGAGCCATCGGGCCTTGAACAACGGCAGGAGGTCGGCAACGTGGTCGAGGTGATGGTGAGTAAGCAACACCGTCGAGATGGATTCGTAGCCGATGCCGGATTGCTGGAGCCGATGGAGCACGCCCGATCCGCAGTCGATCAAGAGGCTGCGGTCGTCCTCCTGAACGACGATCCCCGTCTGGAAGCGTTCGCCGGTCGGCAACGCACTCCCGGTCCCGAGAAATGTAACGCGCATACGAGAGGGTGCTTCCGGCCGGGAGAAAAGGGTTGTGCTGGCTCCGGAGCGATATCTCGCTGCCTGCTGTCCGGCAGTACGAATAAGTGCACTCGTGTAGTCGAACGGACATCCAGTGATGTACACGGTTTCGGTCTCCGACGCGTTCGTCGCCCAGCACTACCTGACGGTGCCCGATGCTGGTCCCGAGGGGCAACTCCACTCACATCGGTACACGGCTACCGCGACGTTTCGCGGCCCCGAACTCGGTCCCGACGGCTACCTCGTCGATATCGACGCCGTGACCGACGCCCTCGAGTCAGTCGTCGACTCGATTCGCGACCGAACGCTCAACGAGCTACCTGCCCTCGAGGAGCTGAATCCGAGCGCCGAACGCGTCGCGACGCTGCTTGGCGACCGACTGGTCGCGACGCTTACGCCGGAGCTGGCGACCGAACTCGGGATTCGACTTTGCGAGGACGACGTCGCGACCGTCAGTCACGAGCGATCGCTCTAACCCCCTCTCGACCCACCGTCGGTGAAACGCCAACCGTGCCCACGAAAATCGAGTATCTGGCCGCGAAACGGACCGTCGACGACCGAGCGCTTGACCGACACGTCTGGGACCGGTTCGTATCGACGCTCGAGGCCGACGCTGACGGCGACCCGATTCGAATCCTCGAAGTCGGCGCTGGCATCGCCACGATGGTTGCCCGACTCGCGACATGGGGGCGACTCGACCGGCCCCTCTCCTATCGCGCCGTCGACCTCGACGCCACCTGCATCGACGCCGGCCGACGGCTGCTTCCCGACTGGCTCGAGCGGGCCGGCTACGACGTCGAACGGCGCGGCGAACGTCTCTACGCCTGGGATCGCACGGCCGGCCGTCACGCCCACCCCCAATTCGAGATCACGCTCGAGGTCGCCGACGCGACGACGATCACCGACGCAGCCGACGCCGTCGTTGGGGCCGCCGTCTTCGATATCGTCGACCTCGAGACGATGCTCGTCGCCCTGCGAGATTGCCTTCGGCCGGGCGGCCTGCTGTACGCGCCGTGTACCTTCGCTGGGACCACGACCTTCGTTCCCAGACACCCCCTCGACGATCGGATCGAACGCCACTATCACCGACACATGGACGACGTTCGCGAGCAACCCGGCGGGAGTCGGGCAGGCCAGCAACTCATCGAGACGGCCCCCGAGCTCGGCTACGAGCACCTCGCGGTCGGGGGCGCAGACTGGGTTATCCTTCCGCGAGACGGCGAGTACCGACACAACGAGGGCGTCGTTCTCGAGCACCTCCTCGAGACTATCGACGACGCCCTCGCCGACGTTCCCGAGTCGGTCCTCGAGTCATCCGTCCGGAACCGGTGGCTCGAGCATCGCCGGCGACAGCTCGAGCGTACGGAGTTCGGGATGATCGTCCACCACTTGGACGTGCTGGCCCGACTGTAGTCGCCGGCGCTTGCGGTACTTACGCCAGCGGCGTCCGCTCGACGACCTGGCCGTCGTAGCTCGGATACTGCTCGACGATCTCACCGCTTGCGAGGTCGCCTTCCTCGATCATCTCCTCTAAGAGCCACCAGGCGACTTCGACGTGGTTGGATTTGACGGTGTAGAACTCCTCGGGAACGCCGAGTTCGACGAACCGATTGGGGTCGACCTCGGTCTTGCCGTAGACGAGCGTGCCGTCGTCGGTAACTTCGTCGAACTTCCGGCGGATGGTGCGAGCCATCCGTTTGAGTCGGCGGCGGTGCTGGGCGGCGTCCTTGAAGACGGACGTACAGAAGTAGACCTTCTCGTGGTCGCCCATGACCTCGAGAATTTCGTCTCGGGAGCCATCGACGGCGCTCATGTGGTCTTCCTTGAGTTCGAACCCTGCCTCTTGCATCCGGCGGTAGTTGCCGTCGCTCATCTCGAACTCGTTGACGTTACAAAAGTCGGCAGCGCCTTCGTCCAAGAACTCGAGAAACTCCGGTTCCGGTCGAATGCCGGGAATCTCGAAGGCGGGCGTCAATCCCTCTTCGCGGGCGATATAGAGGATCTCCTCCCACTCGGTGCCGTGGAGGTCACCCCACTGCTCGAGTGGCGGATGGAACCGAATTTCGTCGAGGCCGGCTTCCGAGAGCCGACGCATATTCTCGCGACCGCCCGGAATACCGGTGTAGAGGTGCGTGTGGTGATCCTCGCCGAACTCCTCGGTCAGTAGCTCGAGATAGTGACAGGTCCGCCCGAGCGCTTCCTGGGGCTCGCCGCCGGTGATCGAGGTCCCAAGCGCGTCCATGCGCTTTGCTTCCGTGATGACGTCGTCGTCGTCCTCGACGAGTCGTTCGTTGGCGTAGACGTCGGTGACGTTCTTGCGGTTCTCGCCGAGCGGGCAGTAAAAGCAGTCGCGCTGGTCGCAGTAGCCGTAGACGAAAAGCACCATCTTGCCGCCTTTTGCACACTGCTCACAGCCCTTCGAGATCATTCGACCGAGTATAGCGGGCCGACTCACAAAAGCCGTGCGAAACGCGTTGGTGTGACCAACCCGGCAACTCGTGTCGCTCCAATTCGATCGCTCAGGGTGTACCGCTGTCCCGGCGCGACTGTCGGCTGTCGCGGTCGCACGGGAAGACCTACAGGAGTCATACGGTTTCTGTAACGGTGTACCGGTGCAACCGCAGGACGGGACGCGATTGCACCGGAAACGACGTACAGTAAACCGTATCAATCGCAGCGTTCTCTCGGCCTCTATGCTTATTGTTATCGAACCGGAACCAGTTCCCTACTGATGGCCGGTTCGACGCGCGTTCTCTACGTCGGTGACGATCTGGCTACCGAGAGGGGGCTCGACGACTGTCGCCGGGAACCCACCGTCACGTCGCTCGCCGATCCGGCGGCCGCGATCGATCGTCTCGCGAGCGACGACATCGATTGTGTCGTCTGTGACGCCGCGTTCGACGAGGCGGTCGAGATGGATGGACTCGACCTCCTCCGAACCATCCGCGACCGCGATCCGTCGCTGCCGGTGATCCTGGTGACGGACGGATCGCCCGAACAGACAACTGCAGCGATCGCCGCTGGCGTGACCGATCTGCACACGACTACCAGCCCAGACACTGCCACACCAACGCTCGCCTCGCGGGTCGATGTCGCGGTCGACAGCGCCGGGACGGCGGTCGATTCCGTGGCCGGCGAGTCCACCACTCCCGTCGGCGCTTCCGACGACGGTATCGCCACTACCGAAACCGACTCGTTCCAGTTGGTGGAACTGTTCACCGACATCGATCGCTACCGCCCGGTGATCGACGGGATCGCCGATCCGGTGTACGTCCTCGACGACGAGGGTGTCTGTATCGCCGCCAATCGCGCGTGGTCGGCGTATACTGGTCACGACCGATCCGTCTTCGTGGGCCGTCACGCTCGCGAGTTCCTCGATGAACAGGAGTACGAAACCGCCTCGGCGACGGTCGCGAATCTGTACGCGGAGGACGGCGGCCGGGACGCCTTCGAAATGACGATCGAGACGGCAACCGGTGAGACCCGACGTGTGGAGGTCAACGTGACGGTCGTTACGGACGAGACCGGCGCGTACGCCGGATCGATCGGCGTCATGCGAGACATTACGGAGCGCAAGGCGCGAACCCGGGAACTCGGCCAGTACGAAGCGATCGTCGAGACAGCCCCGATCGGGTTGCTCGCGGTCGACGCCGACGGCTACCTCCGTTGGCACAACGAGGTGTTTACGGAGGATCTCGGCATCGATCGAGAGATCGTGGGCACCCACTTCACAGAGATCGTCGACGACGGGTTCGTCCCGGAGATGGTCCTCGACAACTACCTCGACCGCGTTCGGCATTTGCTCTCCGACGAGAACGACGACGAGCGCGTCACCTACGAAACGGAGTGGGTCGACGCGAACGGGGACCGCGGTGTCACTGAGTTCAACATGGGTCTGCTCCCGCTCGAGGACGGCGAGTTCGCCGGCACCGTCCACGCCTTCCGAAACGTGACCGAACGCGTTGAGTATCACGCGGAACTCGAGCGCCAGAACGACCGCCTCGAGCAGTTCGCCAGTATCGTCTCCCACGACATTCGCAACCCGTTGAATGTCGCGAGCGGCTATCTCGACATCCTCGAAGCAGAGCACGACGACGACGAACTCGAGGAGATCCAGTGGGCACTCGAACGCATGGAGGAGTTAATCGACGACCTCCTGACCCTCGCACGGTACGGTCGCACGGTCGACGAACGTGAACGGGTCGTCCTCGACGAGGTCCTTGCCGAGTCCTGGGCGGGCGTCGATACCGCCGACGCGACGCTGGTCGCGGCTATCGACGGCTCGATCATAGCACACGAGAGCCGTATCCGCGAACTGTTCGAGAACCTCTTCCGGAACGCGATCGAACACGGTGGGTTGGATGTCACCGTCACCGTCGGCCGCATCGACGGCGAAGCGGACGGGTTCTTCGTCGAGGACGACGGCGGCGGGCTCCCGGACACCGAGGATATCTTCGAGTTCGGCCACACGACCGCCGAGGACGGAACCGGCTTCGGACTCGGAATCGTCTCGGACATCGCCTCCGCTCACGGCTGGTCGATTACGGCGTGTCAGGGTGCAAGCGGTGGCGCGCGGTTCGAAGTTCGTGAGGTGACGAGCCTCTCGGAGCACCCGAATTGAGCGACGGGTTCGAAACGTGTGGTCCACGCGGAGCGACCGCCCGGAGCGAACCGGCCGGCTACGGTGAAAAACACAAACTATTATGTAAGTTGGGTACCCTCTATCCAACCCGATGCACTCCGGGATGGACGTACTCTGCGTCGACGACGACCCGGATGTCCGCGACCTCACGGCGACGTTCCTCGAGCGGACCGCAGACGCCATCGAGGTTACGACCGCCCCCTCGGGCCGTGACGGTATCGAACGCATCGACCAGCAACCGATCGACTGCGTCGTCAGCGATTACGACATGCCCGGTCTGAGTGGCCTCGAGTTTCTCGAGGTCGTCCGCGAGCGCGATCCCGAGTTGCCGTTTATCCTCTTTACCGGCAAGGGATCCGAAGAGATCGCCAGCGAAGCAATCTCTGCCGGCGTCACCGACTACGTTCGAAAGGAGCCAAGCACCGACCAGTACGCCGTCCTCGCCAACCGGATCGAAAACGCCATCGCAAAACGCCGCGCCGACCAGGCACGTCGCCGGAGCGAACGCGAACTCGAGCAGTATCGCACGCTCGTCGAAACGGCCGTGGACCCGATGTACGTCCTCGACGATTCCGGCGTCTGTCTGGTCGTCAACGAAGCGCTCGCCGACTTTGTCGGCTGCGACCGCGAACGGATGATCGGGAACCGACTCGAGCAGTTCGTCGATAGCGACGCGTACGAACGCGGTGCCAAATCGCTCGAACGATTGGTCGGAACCGGTCACAAACGGGATCGCCTCGAGGTTACGATCACGCAGGACAACGGCGAACGTCGCGTGGGCGAGGTTCACCTCACCGCACTCACCGACGACGGTGCGTTCGACGGGTCGGTGGGCGTCGTTCGAGACATCTCCGACCGGAAGGAACGCGAACGAGAACTCCAGACGTACGAACGAATCGTCGAACTCGCGCCGATCGCACTCTTTACGCTGGACGAAACCGGCACGATCTCCTGGCTGAACGACGAGTTCGCCGTTCCGTTCGAAGAGTCGCCAGCAGAACTACGGGGGACCACATTTCGGACCCTCATCGACCGTGGCTACTACGACGAACGTGTGGCCCGCAAGTACGAGGAGAAGGTCAGACAAATGCTCTCCTCGAGACACGACAGCCAGCGAGCGATGTACTCCGTCCGGTTTCGGTCGGCCGACGGCGACGTCGAGATTCACGACGTCCACACCAAACTCCTCCCGCTCGAGGACGGCGAGTTCGCCGGCACCATCCACGCCGTCCGGGATATGACCCAGCGGCGCCGCCATCAGCGGGAACTCGAGCGCCAGAACGACCGCCTCGAGCAGTTCGCCAGCCTCGTGTCTCACGACCTGCGAAACCCACTCAACGTCGCCCAGGGGAGTCTCGAGAGCCACGCGAGTGCCTGTCACAGGACGGACGACCACATCGAGAACGTCCGTGACTCCCTCGGGCGGATGAACGAGCTAATCGACCATCTCCTCTCGCTGGCCCACCACGGACGGACCGTCGGCGAACCGACCGCCGTTCCCCTGTCGCAACTCGCTCGAGACGCCTGGGATTCCGTCGACACCGGTGGCGCCACGCTCGAACTCGACGGCAAGGCGACGATACTGGTCGACACCGGCCGTGCACAGGAACTTCTCGAGAATCTCTTTCGGAACTGTGTCGAGCACGGCGATGGGGACCCGACGATCACTGTCGGAACCCTCACAGACGACGATGCGATGGAGACGGCCGTATACGTCGCCGACGACGGCCCTGGACTCCCGCCGGGAGAGCCGACCGAGACGCTGTTCGAGTTCGGCTATACGACGAGCGAGTCCGGCACCGGTCTGGGGTTGGCCATCGTCCGCGAGATTGCCGAGGCCCATGACTGGACGATCACGGCGACCGACAGCGCCGATGGTGGTGCACGCTTCGAGTTTCGTGACATCACTATCGGTGCCGATCAGGTGGGCGCCCATGATCCCGGCACCGTCTCGGAGAACTGATACGGATTGCTGTAACGATTTACCGGCGGTGAGTCGAACGGTGTGCGACGAGCCTCGGTCGAGGAGCGACGCGAGTCGACCGGCGCACCCGCGACCCGTGCGGCGGTTGCGCCGGAAATGACTTACAGTAAACCGTATGACTCCCTCGCGGTCCCAGAAGAGGGAAATACCGCGGTGCCCAACCACCTAACCGATGCTGCTGGTCCTGTGTGTCGATCTCGACGACGACCTCGGCCGCAAGACCGGCTTTTCGACGCCGGTTATCGGCCGTGAGCCGGTCAAGGAGGCAGCCGTTGCGCTCGCGACCGCAGATCCCGAAGACTCAGACGTCAACGTCATCTTCCAGGGACTCCACATTTACGACGACCTCGACGACCGCGATGAAAGCGTCGAGGTCGCCGTCGTCACCGGCACCGACGGGGGCGACGTCGAGGCAAACCGGGCGGTCGGGCGCGAAGTCGATACCGTCCTCGCGAGCCTCTCGACGGCCGAGGACGTCACCACCCTGATCATCACCGACGGCGCACAGGACGAGTCCGTCATCCCCGTTATCCGTTCGCGGGTGCCGATCGACGGCGTCCGCCGCGTCGTCGTCCGCCAAGCCCAGGACCTCGAGTCGATGTACTACACCATCAAGCAGGTGCTCGACGACCCCGAAACCCGCGGTACGGTGTTGATCCCGCTTGGCATCCTGTTACTGATCTACCCCCTCGCGCTGATCGGCAGCGCGCTCGAGATGCCCGGCTTCGTTCTCGGGACCACGTCCGCGTTGTTAGGCCTGTATCTCATCTCACGTGGCCTCGGACTTGGCGAGCGACTCGATGTCGCCGTCGAGTACGCCCGACGGTCGCTCTATGCCGGGCGGACGACGCTGCTTGCCTACGTGGTCGCCGCCGCGCTGTTCGTCCTCGGCGGTGTCAGCGGATTGAATACCTTAGAGGGCGTCGAGGCCACCCACGGCGATGTCGGTGCGCCGGTCATTCTCGCCGCACTCGTCTACGGCTCCATCCAGTGGCTTGCTGCCGCCGGCGTCACCACGAGCCTCGGCCAGATCACCGACGAGTACATCGCCGGCACCCTCGAGTGGCGCTATCTCAACGCGCCGTTCTACGTGCTCTCGATCGCCATTGTCTTGCACGCAGTCAGTGGCTTCTTCCTCGACGAAGCCGGCGTCAGCTATCTCGCGGCGGCGTTGACCGCTGGCACGTTACTCGGCATCGTGAGTACGCTCGCGTTCGCCGTCCTCGAGTCGCGATATGCCGACGGCGAGGAGACGCGGACGCCGGATCGCGCCTGATACTGGAGTGCTCGGCCGCCCAACCAGCGGGTTACCGTTCCCGTTCGACGACGAACTCGGCTAACTCCAGTAAGTACTCTCTGGCGGCCGGATCGGCGACATCGACGCGCTCGAGCGCATCGATCGCGCCCTCGGCTTCGGCTCGAGCACGATTATTGGCGTCGGCCGGCGAGAGATCCGTCACCTGGACGACGGAGGGTCGTTCCATCGCAGCGTCGTGGCCGGTCGGCTTTCCCAGCCCGTCGGCGTCGGCAACCGCATCGAGGACATCGTCGCGCATCTGGAAGGCGATCCCGACGCGTTCGGCGTACTCGCCGAGCGCCTCGACGGTGACGGGGTCCGAATCGGCCGCGATCGCCCCGAGTTCGGCCGCGGCCCGAAAGAGCGCGCCGGTCTTTCGTCTGGCCAACGTCATGTACTCGTCCTCGTTGTCGGGCTCGGCGGTGAGCTCCGTCGCCTCGCCGATCCCGAGTTCGACCATCGCTTCGGCGACGACCCGCGTCGCGTCGGGATCGCTCGAGAACAGGGCGAAGGCCTCGCCGAGCAATCCATCGCTGGTGATGATCGCCGGGCCGTAGCCGAACTCGGCCCACGCGCTCGTCGTCCCGCGTCGCAGTTCCGACCGATCGATGATGTCGTCGACGACCAGCGACGCCGCGTGAACGAGTTCGATTCCGACGCCGAAATCGACTGCGTCCTCGGCCGTCCCACCGACCGTCTCACAGGCCAGTATCGTGACCATCGGTCTGACGCGTTTCCCCCCCGAGAGCGCAACGTGGCGAACTTCTCCATTGAGCGTCTCGGGTTCGACCCCGTCAAGGACCTCGACGAGACGCTCCTCGATTAGCGCCCGACGGCGCTTCAGAAGTTCCATTGCCGGCTGTTAGAAGAGGGTAAAAAAGTAGGTGACGGTTCGACATCTCTCCGCCCTCGCTCGTGCCGTCTCACCGACAGCTGCTCGATACCGGCAGCCCCGTGTCGTCGACTCGAGCTCGCCACGAAAAATGTCGGCGACCGAACCGCTCGCGGTGCAGTTACTGGAACTCTTCGGTCAGGGCCGGCACGACATCGAAGAGATCGTCGTGGATCGCGTAGTCCGCGATGTCCATGATCGGCGCGTTGGGGTCGGTGTTGATCGCGACGATCGTATCCGAGCCCTTCATGCCGGCGACGTGCTGAACCGCACCCGAAATGCCGATCGCGATGTAGACATCGGGCGTGACGACTTTCCCGGACTGGCCGACCTGCCGATTCTTGGGCAGCCAGCCGTTGTCGACGATCGGTCGCGACGAGGAGACCGTCGCGTCGAGCGCGTCGGCCAATTCCTCGATGATCGGGATGTTGTCTTCCTCCTCGATGCCACGACCGACGGAGACGAGCACGTCGGCTTCGCTGATGTCGACATCGCCGCCGGCCACTTCCTCGAAGCCGTTGACCGTCGACCCGAGGTCGTCTTCGTCGATGTCCGCATCGAAGGATTCGATCGACGCGTCGCCCGTACCTTCGGCCTGGGGCCACTCGGCGCTTCGGATCGTGACGACAGCCGGCCCCTCGAGGTCGTTCGTGGTTTCGACCTTCCCACCGTACATTTCTCGGGTGGCCGTCAGCGTCTCGCCGTCGGTTTCGACGCCGACGACATCGGTGACGATCGGGAGATCGAGTCCGTTGGCAACGGCTGGCGCGTAGTCGAGGCCGTTGACGCTGTTTGGAATCAAGACGTACTGTGGTGCGAGCTCGTCGTAGAGCTGGGTGGTCGCCTGCGTGTAGACGCCGTGGTTGAACTCCTCACCGTCGGACACGGTGTGGATGGCGTCGACGCCCTCTCGGTCGAGCTTCTCGGCGAAGTCGTCGACGGTGCCGCTGATGACCGCAAGGTGGAGGTCGCCGCCGGTCTCATCCGCGAGTTCGCGGCCGGCAGTGATGATCTCGTAGCTGACATCGCGCAGTTCGCCACGGCGGTGGTCGGTGATCGCGAGCACGTCACTCATGGTGCCACCCCCTTGTCCCGCAGCAGTTCACCCAACTCGCTGGCGGTTTCGTCGGCGCTCCCCTCCCAGACGGTAACGTCGCTCTCGCTTTCGGGTTCGTACATGTCCGTCAGGGTGACCGCACCCTCGACGGCACTCTCGTCGACGCCGAGGTCACCGAGCGTCTGGACATCGAGTGGCTTACGCTGGGCTTGCCGAATGCCACGCAGGCTCGCATAACGAGGTTCGTTGATACCCGTCTGAATCGACAGTACGGCCGGCAGTTCGACATCCGTCAGCTCCTCGACGCCGCCCTCGAGTTCACGTCGGACGGCGGCGATGCCGTCGTCGAGGTCGTGCTCTAAGTGGTTGACGACCGCTGCCCACTCGTAGTCGAGTTCTTCGGCCAGCGAGACGCCGGTCGCGCCCCAGCTGTCGTCACCGGACTGGACGCCGGTCAGGACGAGGTCGGGGTCTTCCGCCGCGATGACTTCCTGGAGGATGGATCGTTTCGCGCCGACATCGAGGAGGTCGACGCCCTCGAGGGCGTCGTCCCAGACGCGGATAGCGCGGTCGGCACCCTTTGCTAAGGCCTGTCGGATGGTCTGTTCACAGTCTTCCGGTCCAATCGTGACCGTGACGACTTCATCGGCGACGCCGTTCTCTTGCAGTTGAACGGCTTCTTCGATGGCGTAGTCGTCCCACTCGTTTAAGTCCTCACCGAGGTACTGGTCTGCGATGGCAGTCCCCTCGATTTCGAACTCGTCTTCGACGGTCGCGACTTCTTTGACCGTAACGAGGATCTTCATCGTTTGTCACTGCTACCTCCCTCCCGTAAACCTTTTCGAAACGCCCCGTGGGATTCATTCCGTTGATTGAGAGTCACTGTCATGGACCGACTGTGCCGTGAACGGATACTCGCACCGCCGGACAGACCCACGTCGAGACGGAAACGGTTTAACGACGCCACCGGTAGTACTGGCCATGGCAGACTGTCCACTCGCCGATGACTGTCCGAGTTTTTCCGAACGGATCTCGGGAATGGGGTGCCAACACTACGGCGACCGGGGCGGTAAAGAGTGGTGCAAACACTACAGCCAGCCGATCGAGGACCTCAAAACGCAGCCGGTCAAATCCGGCGAAGAAGTCGTCATCGATGTCGTCGATATGCACGAAAGCGGCGCGGGCGTCGGCCGTACAGACGACGGCTTTATCGTCATGGTCGATGGCGTCCTCCCCGAGGCTCGAGCGCGCGTCGAGATCAGCCGTGTCCACAGCAATCACGCACGCGCCGACGTGCTCGAACGACTCCCGATGGACCCGGACGAAGACGACAGTGACGATGACGAGACAGGAACGGACGTCGCCGAAGCCGACGATCACACGACCGACTCCCCGACAGACCGCGAACGACTCGGCAGCCGAGAGAATTTCTGGGGCTCGTAACACACTGCCGATTTGGACAGTCTCGAGTGACGACACCCAGCGACCGACTGATTAGGGCGGGGCCGTGCGACGTTTGATACGGTTTACTGTGCGTTATTGTCGGTACAACCGCCCACCCCGACGGGTACGTCGGGAGATCGTTACAAAACCCGTCTGACCGCTGCCGGCCGCAGTTTAGGCAACGTCGCCTTTGGTCAACGCTTCCGTTTCCGAAACGACGAACTTCGCTAGCTTGCGTTTCGAGTGGTCGACGACCAGATGATCCTCGAGCCGTTGGTCCGACGACAGGTCGCTACGACAGAGCGGACATTCGATCGGTGGACGGGACGCCATACGAACGCGAGTCACGCCGCGGTAAAAAGTGTCTTCCTGGCAGTATACTGTCGATAGAAACGACCCGAACGCTCGTTGTGAAGCCGATCGAGTCGATGGGCCAGACCGAGTGGCCCGGACCTCGAGCCCGAGCCGGTTACCCTTCGGCTTCAGCGCCCGTCTCGTCTGCAGTGTCGCCGGGTTCGTCCTCGATATCGTCGTCCTCGAGTTCCGATTCGAGGTCGTCGCTATCGTCGACGATATCGGCGTCGTCGTCCGCCTCGGCCTCGATTTCCTCCGGTGCCTCGGCTTCTTCGAGGGTTACATCGACGGTCTCGCCCTCGACGACGGCAGTCTCGGGCACTGCCGTTTCGCCTTCGTAGGTCGCCATTCCGTCGTCGGACGGCACGACAGCCGAAACGACGTACTCCTCGATCGCGTCGACGCTGCTATCCGTGTAGCCGTCCTCGACGCCGAGTTCGTCGTCGGTCGCGTACGGGACGGTCATCTCGAAGCTCCCGTCGTCCTCGAGCTCGGCGTCCTGCGTGTAGATGAACGGCTCGCGCTCGCCGGCATCGAGTTGGACGGCGGCCGTCACCGTCGCGTCCTCGATGTCGTCGACATCGCCGTCGATACTGCCCTCGAGGGTCGCCCCCTCGACGCGTTCATAGGTCTTGACCGCCGCTGCGGTTCTGGCGTCGAAGACCACGATGTCGTCATTCTCCTCGAGTTGCTGGTAGGTCTCGAACGGGATCTGTTCGTTGACCGCGACCGCTGGCTCACCCTCTGCGGGCGAGACCGGTTGGCCCATCTCGTCGAAGTGAACGACCTCGCCGTCGTCGATCTGTGCGTAGCTGGCGTACACGACCGAGCCAGCCTCGGCGTTCTCGTGGACGAGTCGGTAGTTCTCCATCCCGTCGGCGTCGTCGAAGTAGAGGTTCGACAGCGTCGTCTCGTGGTACGGAATGTCGCCGAAGATCTCACCGACTTCGTCTTCCTCGATCGGCTGGCCGGGCTGGTAGTCCTCCGCCGTCATGTAGTAGTTGGGCCCTGGGTCGGTCCAGGTGGCCATCGCGGGGAACTTGTCACCGGCCATCTGGTAGTCGATCATCACGTACCGGATCTCCTCGTCGAGCTCGTCGCCCTCGGCAATCATCTGCTCGAGTTCCTCGTTCGTGTGGTCGTCCGGCGAGGCGCCGGCCGCGACCGCATCGAGGATCAGCTCGGAGCGATCCTCGGATTCGGCGGTGAAAAACGCCGAGGAGGATCTGGCGTTTGACTGGAACGGGTTCGAGTGGGGGATCCGTTCGGCCTGGGTCGTTATTAGGTGGCCGTAGTCCCACCACGAGATCACGCCGTAGGATCCCGGCGGGTAATCGTAGTCCCCGCCGTCGGGATACTCGTAGGTGCCGTGGTACTCGAGTTCGTCCTCGTAGCCGGCACCGCCCCAGTTACCGGGTTCGGGTGTGTTTTCCGCGAGCCACTCGTTCGAACCTTCCCAGACGACCGAGTCGCCGCTCGGTTGGGCACCGTCGGCTTGCTCCCAGGAGGCCGTTCCATCGGCAGCGACTGGTGGCAGCAGTGGTGCAAACAGCAACAAGACGACCATGAGCAGCACGAGAACCTGATAGCCTTCGATCTCGCGGAGGGAATCGATATTCTCCCGAAGATCGAGATCGAAGAGGCTGACGAGATCCGCGACGAAAACCGCGTTGACGGTCACGACCGCGAGCACCAGATAGTAGGAGAATCGAACCTGCGTCGCGGCCATGCTAATCAAAAACAGCGACCAGACGACGATCAGGGTGTACTCGGTTCGATACTCGCGACCGAGAAACGGTCTGGCGACGAGCAACACGAGGCCTGCGAGCATCGTGTAAAACGCCATGCCGAACTCGTTGACGACGAACTCGGTGAAGTCACCCGGCGGCTGGGCTTCCTGAATCGTGAGGTCGGTCGCGGTCGCCCCGAAGGGGATCACGCGCCGAGTCAGGTTGCTCACAATCGTGCTAAAGAGATCCGGGAGGACCAGCCACATGACCGCAAACGTCGCTCCCAGGAGCCCGGCGATTGCCGCTGGATAGTATTGTCGGTCGATCTCGTGTGCGTTCCACTGACGGGCGAACCAGGCCATAAACAGACAGCCGGCGGCGACGAGTGCGGCGCTGGCTGGCTGCAGATACCCGAAACTCGTCGTACTCGTTCCCGGCTCTTCGATCAACAGTGCGGTGATCAGCGCCGTCAGTCCGAGGCTAACCGCACCGACGAACGCGACGTGATCGGGCGAGACGTTTCGAACGTAGTCGAAACAGAGCTGTACCGTAAAGAAGACGGCGAGGATGCCGATCAGGACGACGCCGGGAGGCCACACCCAGATGTACAGCGACAGGGCGACGCCTGCGAGCGCGCTGTAGATAGCTGGCCGACGAAGGGTGTCCCAGTCCTTGTCGACGACCAACTCGTAGATCGGCTGCTCGCGTTCTGCAGCCCGAAGTGCGACCATCATCGCCAGCACCGCGATCGCCATGAACAGCACCTCGCCGACGTGGTGCTGGAGACTACCGACGTTCGTTCGATGCAGGAACTGTCCTGGAACGAGCGCCAACAACAGCACAGAGACGATACCGCCGATCGTCCCGCCGAGTCGGCGGCCGATGAAAAACACCGGAATCGCGACGAGTGCGGCCATCGCCGGAACGGCGAGCAACGCCACCGTATACAGCGTTTCGGTCGACGGATCGCCGAGACCGACGATCATCGCTGCGGTTACGATAAGCTGGTCGAACAAGGTGCCGAACTGACCGACGTACCGACCCGTGGGAAAACTCGTCCAGACTTCGTAGGGCATCGTCCACGGATAGTTCTCCGCGGTCCACTCGACCGTCCGCCAGTGATACCACGAGTCGACGCCTGCCAGGGCGGGCGATCCGTCTTCGGTGACGAAATTATCGTAGGCCTGGGTCCGTACCCAGAACATAAACAGCATCACGACCCCGACCACCGGGATGTGATACCAGTCTTCCCACATCTCGAGGACGGACGTTTCCGTCCCCTCCTCGATACGTTCGGTATCCGTACTCATTAGGTTGCACCAGACCCAAGTAACGAATAAGCCTTGTTATCTCCCGTCGGTGTTTTTCCGTCGACATCTATTCGGGGAAATTATCTCGATACTGGCAGTGTCGGGGGGATCGAACGCGATCGCCCACTGGGGAACCACCGCCGTGTATCGGCCGAACGAAAAGGCTTATTCGACGACCGCGGAAATCGATCCACAATGAAGGTCTCCGTCGTCATCTGTACGTACGCGATGGATCGATACGACGTCTTCTCGGAGTGCGTCGACAGCGTCCTCGCACAGACGTACGACCCGCTCGAGGTCGTGATCGTCGTCGACGGCAACGAAGACGTCTTCGATCGCGTCTGTGACGACTACGGAGAGACGGACGATGTCGTTCTCCACTGTAACGAACGAAACGAGGGCATCTCCTACAGTCGAACGCGTGGGGCGGAACTCGCGACGGGGGCGGTCGTCGCGTTTATCGACGACGACGCCGTCGCCGAACCCGACTGGATCGAAGAACTGGCTCGCGTCTACGACGAGACCGACGCTATCGCGGTCGGTGGCCACGCCAAACCCGACTGGGTGACCGCCAAACCCGACTTCTTCCCCGCGGAGTTCTACTGGCTCGTCGGCTGTGACGAACGCGGCATGGGCGAGCACATGGAGGAACTGCGCAACACCTACGGCTCGAACATCTCCTATCGGCGCGACGTCTTCCTGAACGTCGGCGGCTACGACGAGAACACGGGTCGCCACGGCGACCGCCACATCCAGGCCCACGAAGCCCCCGTCTGTATTCGGATGGCCAACACGTACGGCAAGGGCGTGATCTACAACACCGACGCCGTCGTCAACCACAAACTGTTCGACTACCGCGGGGACTTTCGCTGGCTGGTGTTTCGCTCGTTCTGGCAGGGCTACTCCAAACGGATCATGGATTTGCTGTTGCCCGAAGCGTCGGGCGACAAAAACGACTATCTCAAACAGCTCATGCTCGAGTTCGTGCCGGACCGGGTCGGGAAGCTGATTCGTGATCCCTCGTCGGCGAAGGCAAAGCAGCTGGTGACGATCTTCGTCTTTACTGCCGCGGTCGGATTCGGGTATCTGTACGGGTTGGCCGACGTGGATCGGTCTACGTTGACGACCGATCACGACGGTTCGGTCGACGCATAGGACTCGATCGTTGGCGGTTTGTACACGACCAAACCCTTAAAGTCGATTAGTCACCTATATTCGAGTGATGGCGACTACGCAGTATCGAATCGTCGCTGGGACCGACTCCGATATTCACGACGAGCCGCATCTCCCCGAGAGTCGGCTTACCGTCAGAGAAATTCACGCCCACGTCGACGAACGAGGTCTCCGTCCAGAAACGATTGCCGATCGTTTCAATCTCGACATCGCTGACGTGTACGAGGCCCTCGCGTACTATCATTCCAATCCCGAAGAAATGCGTGCGGCCGAACAGCGATACGAGCGCGCGAACGCGGTCGCAAGTGAACGGTCCTCGATGACACCGCCGAACGACGTGTGAGATGGCCTACCAGTTGCTACTCGACGAAAACGTCGAGCAGGAGATAGGCTTCCGGCTCGAAAACTACGGTCACGACGTCGAACACGTCGATTTCGTTCCCGAACTTGGCAAAGGGGTCGATGATACGCAAATCGCCGACTACTCTCGTTCCACAGATCGATTGATTCTCACGTACGACGACGATTTCGTTCTCGAGTTCGACGACGATGACTATCGAGCCGTTCTCTACAATAGATAGTAGCGCGAGTGCCCCACCCTTCCGAAAACCTGCGGTTTTCGGCTTTCGCAAACCTTCGATTTGCGTCAACACCGTGGGCGAGGGTGAAGCGCGTCAAACCATTACACTTAACAGATTTCAGGCTGTAATAAACTCCGATGCAGTCGTCTGAACTCACCCACACCCTCTCATTCGGGTTACACATCGACACGGGGAGTCCTGACGACTTGCGAAACGGATGTCTCGAAGCCCGCCGCATCCGCAACGAAGTCAACCGTCTCGACCGCCACGGGTGGGATTGGGACGATCTCAAATCGGTCGTCGTGGATAACGCTGACCACGTCAAGAACACCAGCCAACAACTTGTTGACAAAGCACTTGGCGAGATCGAAACCTACCTCGACAACAAAGACGACGGGTGGGGCCGACCCTACCCATACATCGACGAGCTGTACCCACTGGTGATGAACCACGGGGAAGGCTACCGACTGTTCGTTGAAGACGAGGATACGGTTCGGTTCCGTATCAGTGCTGCCCCACGAAACCACGTCAAAGGCGAACTTCGCGGTAGCGCCGATCATTTCGACCGGGTGCGAACCGCTCTCGAAAACGACGAGTGGCGGGTTGGAACCGCCGAAGTCGTTCACAAACACGGCGAGTGGCGGCTTCACGTCACCGTCACGCACGAGTCTCACCAAGTCGCCAGTAAGGACGATGCAGATACAGTCGTCGGCGTTGACCTGAACGAAGATTGCATCGCTCTCGTGGCGATGAATCGAGACGGGGCAGTGTTGGACTCTGTGATAATCGGATATCTTGAAATCAAGGAACAGCGCCACGAGTTTTTCACGAAACGGAAGCGGATGCAGAAAGATGGGCAAACAGCGTTTGAGTCCGTCGTCCAGACGGAAGAACGCGACTACGTTCACGACTGCCTGCATAAAGTATCGCGTCAGGTAGTTGAATGGGTGTCGCAATTCACGGATCCTGTTATTGTCTTTGAAGACCTCAAAGACATGCGAGACTCCATCGACTACGGGACGCAGATGAACCGCCGCCTGCACAGTTTGCCGTTCGCTGCACTTCGTGAGATGGTGTCGTACAAGGCTACGTGGAAAGGAATTCCGAGTGATGACGTTGACCCGGAATACACGAGTCAGCAGTGTCCCCGGACAGAGTGCCAACACACGGAGCGAGCGAACCGTCAGAAGAAGCGGTTTAAGTGCTGTGAGTGCGGGTTCCAAGATCACGCCGATCGGAAGGCGGCGGTGTGCGTGGTGCAAAAGTGGTTCAAGAAGCAGAATGAGACTGTGCCGTCTCTCGAAACCCTTCCGCGTGTGCGGACGGTGAGACGGGCGGCATCGGGTCGTGGTGGAGCGACCGGCTCTCACGGACACGATTTGTGTTCGGGTGTTCACCGACACGGAACGTCGGCGCAAGACTCCCCAAGTCAAGCGCGAGAGGAATTAACGTCCGTTGCGTCACCCTCTTGGGACTAAACACGGACGCCCCGCGCCACCGTGCGCGGGGTACTTCACGTTCCAGACTTGTCGATGCCGCCAGCCGATGTCGCCGATATCGTTCACGAAATGTCTGTACACTACCCGCAACCACAGGTCCACGGACTCGAGCGCGTGAGCACCGAGTGGTTGTGATTGGGTAGGTGAGGTTGGCACGACGATGATCTTTCCTCAGAGCAGATCGTTCCGTAGACGGTTACCAGCGACAGCCCCGCGATCGCATGCGATCCCGAACGACGGAAAGTCCGAAACGCTTGCGATGACGTATCGGCTCCAGTGAGAGTCAGTTACTCGACTCCATTTAGTTACTCTCTCGAGAGACCTACTCTTAATGGTCATAGGCATCGACGGAGTCAACAAGAATGTCACAGCAGATTCGTCTCGAGGACGACGTGTACGAACGTATCAAGGCGAGTAAGCGCGACAACGAGACGTTCAGCGACGCCGTGGCGCGTCTCATCGATGGACGATCACTCCGCGACCTCCGCGATGTCTTCGATGACGAACAGGTACGCGAGATGCGAAACGCCATCGACGTTGCGGATCACGAGGAGTCGGTCGATTTGAAAGCTCTCCGTGAAGAGACGAGCGACGGTGCGGCGCTCTCTGAACTCGTCGACGAAGGCCGAAATGAACGCCTCGATTGATGGTTCATCTCTTTTTCGGCACGTCCTCCCTTCGAAACGTTACATAGACGAACCAAGACAGTGATCGCCGATCGACTGGTCGAATTCGAACCGACGAGCGACAGTATCACCTCGAACCACT
Organism: Salinadaptatus halalkaliphilus; assembly: GCF_006543045.1. Taxonomy (GTDB): domain Archaea; phylum Halobacteriota; class Halobacteria; order Halobacteriales; family Natrialbaceae; genus Salinadaptatus; species Salinadaptatus halalkaliphilus. The sequence goes on from NZ_RBZW01000021.1 coordinate 448,540, forward strand.
TTCGGAGGAGGTCGAGACGATCGACCACCGTCAGGTTGAGACGGAGAGTCGTATCAGAACCAACGAGCTCATCGCCGGGTAAACGCTCGATCTTCCTCGAGTTCCTCGAGAGTATAGTGGCGGTCAACCTCTCGATCACCGAGCAGACGATGGAAGTCGGGACGGGACAGTCCGGATAGTTCTCTCGCCTTACCGACCGAGAGGATGCCTTCGCGATACAGCGCCACAGCTAATTCTCGTCTCAGAACGTCCTCTCGTTCGTCTTCGGGAACGTTCAGAGCATCGTATACGTCACTCGGAACGTCGATCGATCCCATATAATCTTCAACAGCGCGGCGATACAAAGAGTTCCGGGTGCTATCGCTCGAGCGGTCCGTCGTCCAGTCTCTCAGATCCAGCCATCGGGAACGTGCCACACTCGTCCGCGTAAATCGCGACGTGCCGGTCGATCCGTCGAATCGCAGTTACTGCGTCACGCGGTGGCGTCCGTTGTTCAACCAAAAAGAGCACACCTGGATGCTCTTCGAACTCGAAGAAGTCATCGTCGTTCGTAAGCAAGACTCGTTCGCTGTGCCGACAGTAGGTGACGATTTCGGTATCCTCGAAGCCGAGCTCGAGTTCGTCTTGCACGCGAACGACGTCGTATCCTTCCTGCGCCAGGAGTTCGGTGAGAGACCGTTTGATATTCTCGTCGACGCAGCGCTTCATCGCGTTTCGGATACCGAGTTCGGTGACGGCTGGCGGTCCCGACTCTCACGTCGTCGTTCGTCACGGCGCTCCCGATAGGAACGCAGCTCGTCGACGTTGTCGTAGTAGTACGCGAGTGCACGGTAGACGTCGGCCAGATCGAGGGCGAACTCCGTCGCGACCGTCTCCGGATCCATTCCCTCCTCGTGGATCCACTCGACGATCTGAACGACGCTGATTCGCCGGCCATCGATCCGAGGCTGGCCTCCCATCACACCCTCGGTCGAAACGATCTCGCTCATAGCATACGGTTGTCTCCGATCGTTCATAAACCGTCGGCCTCGAGATCTGTTGACCGAACGCCGACACAAAGACTTCCGGCTGCTATCGACTCGAGCGGCCCGTCGTCGCTCCCGCCGAGGGTCAGGACTCGAGTCGCGGAACGCCCTCGAGGTCGGTTCGTCGCTCGCCGGTGAGATACTCCTGGTAGTAACCCAGGCCGCGGACGCCGGTGAGGGTCCTCGAGAGCGCGCCGAAGGCGAGTCGGTCTTTCGCGGGGAGATCGGATTCGGGTGACTTGAGGCCGCTCGGTCGCGGCGGGACGCCCGGCCGGCCGTAGCGATCGGGGTGATAGCGCTGGAGTTGACAGAGGCCGCGGCCGACGCGGCGGTCCTTTTTCACGAGGTCGGCGAGGGTGTTTCTGGTCGGGTGGTACATCGTGGCGTCGGCGGCGAAGTGGAGGTCGTAGCCCGCCTCGTGGACCCGGTTGCCGAACTCCTTGTCGCCGCCGGAGAGCAGGCGGTGATCGAACAGGCCGACGTCCTCGAAGACGGTTCGGCGGACGAAGAGACAACACGTGGGGGCGAACTGTTGGCGCTCGAGGTACTGTTCGATCGGGAAGCCCGTGTGGTGATCGTAGCGGGCTGCTATCGTGGGGTCCTCTGGGAGGGTGAGCTCGACGTTACAGCCCATGTAATCGCCGTCGTGGGTTTGGAAGGTCTCGAGGGCGGACTCGAGCCAGTCCTCGGGGACGGTCATGTCCGCGTCGACGAACGCGAGGACGTCGCTGTCGGTGTTTCGGATGCCGGTGTTGCGGGCCGCGTAGGAGGATTGGCCTACGATATGAGAGTCGAGCGTGTAATTCCGGGGTATTTTTGAATCCAAGAGGCACATCTTGGTCCAATGAGGATTCTGGTCACAGGTGGCGCAGGGTTTATCGGCGGTCACCTCGCCGAGCAGTTCGTCCGCGATGGCCACGATGTCGTCGTTCTCGATACACTCGAGCCGTTTTACGAGGTCGGGATCAAAGAGCGAAACGTCGAAATTGCCCGTTCTGCTGCGTCGGACGGCGACGGTGTGTACGAGTTCGTCGAAGGGAGTATCACCGATTCGGATCTCGTCCGAGAGCTCGTTTCTAACACCGAATACGTGTACCATCAGGCAGCCCAGGCCGGCGTTCGTGCGAGTGTCGAAAACCCAGACAAAACGACCCGATTCAACGTCGAGGGAACGTTCACTCTCCTCGAGGCAGCCCGTGAGAGCGGTGTAAAACGATTCGTGAACGCTAGTTCCTCTTCGGTATACGGTAAACCCGAGTATCTCCCGTACGACGAGGAACATCCGACGCGGCCGGTGAGTCCCTATGGGGCTTCGAAGGTTGCCGCCGAACACTACGCGCGAGTGTACAACGAGGTGTACGGGCTTCCGACAGTGTCATTACGATACTTCACCGTATACGGACCGCGGATGCGTCCGAATATGGCGTTTACCAACTTCGTCTCGCGGTGTCTCCACGGTGAATCGCCCGTGATTTTTGGCGACGGGAATCAGACGCGAGATTTCACCTACGTAGACGACATCGTCGACGCGAATCGACGACTACTCGAGACCGATGCAGCGGACGGTGAGGTTCTGAACGTTGGTTCGACGGGTCGGATTACGATCGACCGACTCGCACGCGTGATTCGAGACGAGATCGATCCGTCGATCGAGATCGTCTACGACGAGGCTCGAGAAGGGGACGCCGAGCACACTCACTCTGACGTATCGAAAGCAAACGAGTTACTTGGATACGAACCCAGTATCTCGATCGAAGACGGTGCGAAGCGATTCGTCGAGTGGTACCGAGAGAACGAGGACTGGTACGATCCGCTGGTTCGTCGATCATAAGTTCGGTAACTTGGTGACCGGCTACGAGTCGGTCACCGGTGCTGAACGAACACGTATATGGACCAGGCGTCGAAAGAATCGTTGAGAACCATCGTATGGGTAATGGAGTCGATCTTCGTGTTTTGCATCTGACGACCTCGAAAGAAGTATTTTTCGAGGGGCAGATCGAGACGCTCGAGGCGATGGGCGTCGACTGTGACGTTCTGGTCGTTCCCGGAGAGGATCAGATCGATGGCGACATGGGTTCGAGACGAGGCATCAAAGAGTACCTGCAGTTCGTCCCGCAGGTCCGTCGGGCCCTTCGGCGAGGGGAGTACGACCTTATCCACGCCAACTATGGACTGACCGCGCCTTACGCCGTGACGCAGTTCCGATTACCTGTCGTGCTGACGCTCTGGGGATCGGATGTCGTCGGTTTCGACGGACTGGTGACGAAGGCCTGTGTGTGGCGGACGGACGCAGTAACGGTTCGCAGTGAGGAGATGCGGGAGTTACTAGGACGCGATAACGCGTATATCGTCCCCAGCGGCGTGGATATGGATCGGTTTCGGCCGATCGATCGTCAGGAGGCGCGAGAACGCGTCGGATGGGATCCGGATGGAACACACGTGCTGTTTCCGTACTCGCCTGATTACGAGCGGAAGAATCACCCGCTGGCCGAGCGGGTAGTAGATCGGGTTTCGGAAGAGTTGGATTTCGAGGTGACGTTACAGACGATCTCGGGGATCGATCACGACCAAGTGCCGTATTACATGAACGCCGCTGACTGTGTGCTGTTGACCTCAAAGCACGAGGGGTCGCCGAACACGGTGAAGGAGGCGATGGCGTGTAACGTGCCCGTGGTTACTACGGATGTTGGGGACGTTCGGGAGCGGTTAGCCGGGGTTTCACCTGGCGGTGTCGGAGTTGATGAAAAGGAACTGGTACGGTTGGTGTGTTCGGTGGTTATTTCGAGGGGACAATCGGATGGACGGGAGGCCGTACAAGCGGTTAGCTGGGATCGGATCGGCGATCGGATATTGGGGATCTATCAAAACGTGTCTGAATAGCTTGTAACAATGATACTGGACTATGTGAAAGCATTGTATTCGAAACTACGACTAGATAGATTGAGTGAAACGATTAGTGATGGTTTAAAATATATAAAATTCAGGACGAACCGATTATTTGTTCATCCTGTCTACTTCCCGGACATATTCTGGCGCTAACCCATTCAGGTCGACGAATCCGAGAAATTCCATGTTAGGTATTATCTCGGCTTCTGCTTCGATCTCGTCGTAGTAGTCGGGATCGTTGTGGTCCGGTGAGCCGATCATCACGAAGTCTGTTTCCGGGGGTCGTCGAGTGAGTTCGAGGTATTGTTTCGGTTTGTATTTGTTCGGGGTCAATTGATCCGACCCAGAGGATGTACTTTTGGTCGGTATGTGGGATGAGTTCAAACCCGTCAAGGACATCGTCTCTGTTTGGGGTCTGTACTGCGTTAATTCCGGATCTCCCTTTCAAGAGCCTTTTTGACTTTTCCAGCCGATGTCGAGAGCGAGTCAGTGTCACTCCACAACACCCATTTAGGTCGATTACTGATTCTACTTATGGATATCACTGACCAACGTATTCTGGTTACTGGCGGTGGTGGATTTGTCGGTTCGCATATTGCCAACAGACTCACCAATGAAAATCATGTGACCGTTATAGACAATTTCTCTACGGGAAATTCTGCATGGCTCAATGATAAAGCAGTAGTTGTAGAGGCTAACCTCGCTGATGAAAATATTGCGGAGAGTATAATTGATGAGAGTTTTGATATTATTTTTCATCTTGCTTCGCGGAAGGAAGTGAACGATCCTGATCTCCAGAGGCAGTTTCGAAATAATACGGAAATGACACACAACCTTCTGCGGGCCGCGCACGACGCTGGTGTAACGCATGTTGTGTATACCTCGTCCTCGACCGTTTATGGTGAAGCCCCTCAACCGACGCCAGAAGACTATGCTCCAATAGAACCCATCAGCGTCTACGGGGCAAGCAAACTTGCGGACGAAGGACTCCTCTCGACGTATGCACATTCTCACGGATTTTCTGTTTGGAACTTCCGTTTTGCTAACGTAGTTGGATCAAGATTACGGGGTGCAGTCATTCCGGATTTCATCCAGAAGTTACGATCTGACCCGAAAACGTTAACTATCCTGGGAAATGGACGCCAAGAGAAATCTTATCTCCATATCGATGACTGCATTGACGGCATGCTCCACACGATTGAACACCACCTATTCAATCAATCATCAGGGGGATCAATGCATACCTATAACCTCGGTACGCGGACGACGACGTCCGTCAATCGGATCGCGGACATCGTCTGCGATGTATTAGGTGTCGATCCTCAATATACATATACAGGAGGCGATCGGGGATGGACCGGTGACGTCCCGCGGATGCGGTTATCGATCGAGAAACTTTCTGCACTTGGATGGGAACCACGAATGGAAAGTGACGACGCGATTCGTGCGGCAGCGGAAACACTAGCCAACGAATTATAGCTCGGAGGTCGTCTCCACATCAACCAGCTGGTTGTATAGGCCTAAATATTCGTTAACAGTGGTATCGATGGAGAATTCGTTAGTTACGCGATCGAAAGCTCGTTCCGCATATTCCTCTCGGCGGGTTTCATCCAAGAGTTTGATGCATTCTTCAGCCATTCTATCAATATCTCCGTACTCAACCAGCTCACCGCTTGATTGGTCCTCAATCACTTCTGAGGTCCCTGGAACGTTGGTTCCTACGATGGGTAACTTTGCCGCCATCGCCTCTAGCAATGTTACTGGTAGTCCTTCGTACCGAGAAGAAGAAATGAAGATATCCGCGTTCCGGTAATAGTCTGTAATATCCTTTACAAATCCAGTGATGGTGACAAAGTCTTCCAAATCATGGCTCTCAACTTTGGAACGGAGTTCATCTTCGAGGTCGCCCCAACCTACAATAAGTAGATGGACATCTGATCGTACGGACGTTATTTCGTTCATTGCATCAATCAGGTGAGCTTGTGACTTTTGAGGCACATATCGCCCGACGTTGAGTAACACAGTATCATTTGGTTCGATATCATGGGTTTGAATGAGGTAGTCGTTGGACAAATCAGAGAACGACTCTACGTCTACTCCATTATAAATCACTTGGAAGTCATTATCCACCGAGCGTCTCATCGTGTTCAGTACACTCTCTGAAACGGGAACCGTTTTCGAATCTAGCGATCGTGTTACCCGCTCCAGAAACATACTACGATCAGAATAGGCATCTGTGATGTTGTGTTGAGTACTAACGATTACTGGAACCTTGGCAAGCCTACCGACAATTCGACCAATGATAGTTGATGCCGGGAGATGCGTGTGAAGAATGTCGGGGTTTTTACGCTTTAGTTCTCTATATAACATCCATATTGTTATTGGGTGGTACATTCCATGTTCACTCAACTTGATAACTTCTCCACCAGCAGTCTCAAACTCTGGTTGAAGAGTAGCAGGGTCATTCAGATAACAAACAGAATTGTCTATATCATCATCATTAAGTTTCTTGGTTATATTCAGCACCATGTGTTCTGCTCCACCGGCGGATAATGTGTCTATGATATGACAGACTTTCATGGGAATACCATCATTAATTACTCATTCGTTAATTGATGCGGATTTAAAGCCCTTCGCATAGGGGTAATAGTATTAAGATTGGCCTAACCAATCATCGGCGGAGAACTATTTTAGTAGATTCTATTGCTCTTCCGACAGATAAATATATCATAGACAAACACTCTCAATTTTTTCAATAACTCTGCTCGACAAATTATCCTCATGCCAGTCTTGTTTTTGCGGTAGGAATAATACATATGTTGGTAGTTCGTGGCATATTCTTCCAAACACTTTGTTCTCTGTTTCCTCCAGTTGGTGTAAGTCCGTTTTGTCGCTATCTCTATTAAATAGTAAATCGGAAGATGAACAAATCGAACGGATGTATGAGTTCCACTCATACTCATTTATCGAACTCAGATATCTTGCTGCCTGGTCAGATGATATTTTCTCCATATATGGCCGATCATCATTATGGTTATGGGATTGGAGAAAAATTAGAAAATCAATTGGGGAACTACTGGTATGACTACACTCGTTAAATAACTCTTCGAGCATAATTTTTTTTGCATCCGGTGTAATGTAAAACTCGTTGAAAAAATATAGGGCTTTTTCAATAAATGTCTCTTTTTTATGAGTTCTTGACTCGATGACTCTACTTAGCTTGAATCTATTTATGTCTGCCAGCGATCGAGCAGATTCATTAACCATCGAGTTATTATATGGTTCAATGTTTATTGGAAGTGGAAAACCATGCGCTGTACAATCTTTGCTGACCCAGAGACGATCATCGGATAGATATGATGCCTTACGATTTTTCAATAGAGATAGCAGTGTATTTGTTTTCCCCGTATGGCGCCAAGCTGGAAAAAGAACAGTCGTATTATTGAACTTCACACTAGATGCGTGAACCATACAAATATCATTTTCAGCCAAATTCTTCCTTACTTGGTATTCGATGATTTTAAATGCAAGATGCAATGCTGTGTCATTGCCTATTTCGATGTAGTCCCTATTCTGATCGATTTTAAATGATCCTAAATCCGATTTATGTATGAATGCACCGTCTGATTTTCCGTAAAAGCTTCTAGGATCTCCCAATATTTTCTCAGCGTTGCCAATATCATCTCGAATATGGCAGTGGAGATCAATATCCTTGCTTGTATTTATGGATATCCGGTTATAATATTCTTCCAGTGAAGAATGTAATTCACCCTGGCCGGTGATCTCTACATTGTATTGGTCTAAAAATCTGAAGGTAGTCATTATCTGTTTGTGTTATGATGTGTGTTTTAACAAAAGTGACGATCTTGTCCACTGATTGTCTGAGTCATATCTGGATGGTTCATCTGCGTATTACTACTATCTACATAATTACTAACCATTTTGTCACGCTTTCGCTGCCACTTCTTATGACGAACTTTTATTCGGACTGGAATTTTATCCAAATTGAGAATTCTTGCTATGGTTAATCGGTGACGGCCATCATTCAATATAAAGTCTCCATCCCGGCCCACATTAACAACAACTTCATTAAATTCTGGCGGACAATATTGGTGAATTTTCCTATGTGCAGTAATATTGGATTGGGTTTGGAGTCTTTTTTGAGACTGATATCCACCATGATCTATGGTCTGGTATAGATCATCGATATGTTTTAATCTTTTATTGAAATCTGTCAGAGTTTCACAACCCCAGGCAGACTCGCCGGCGTTAAACCTTTCACCCCATTTATTGTAGAATCTGGTTTCTTCCCAGGGGATATTGTGTTTAAAATGGTCTTGAAACGAGCTATAAAATACATACTCCTCAATTGGCGTGGATTCTACATCCCACTCACCACCAATTACTTCACATACACTATTAGGGTGATTAAAACAGTCTTTTGAGGACGGGAGTGATACTTTATTAACGGACGATGGGTCGATGTTTAATACTTCTAAGGGATCGATCGGAGCCTCGTAATGCCGCCCACATGTGTACCACGTCATCGTTTTGGCGTACCACCGTACCACGTACGGTGAGACCCGAAACAGGATCGGATCAGGCACCCCCCATTTGATCGCGTCTTTCAGTCGGGCTGTGGCAGACATCGCAGTGGTCGTATCCAGCCAAATGTAGTCGATCGAAATAGGACTGTCGATCAGGATTCCAATCCCCTACATCCACGTACCACGACCCCTACTGGATCAATTCGACGATTTCGAGTAATCGAGTAACCGATCGTGATAGATTTCCGGACCCAGATCTGACTCGACGAGCTCGTAACTCTGCTCACCCATGCGAACGAGTTCGTCACGGTCGCGTATGATCCGGCGAAGCTTCTCGACGATGTAGTCACTATCCTGACTTCGAAATACGTATTCCGTTTCTCTCTCCTCGATGTAGTATTTCCTCCCGTTCGAGTCGCTACAGATGGCCGGCAGTCCGTGCGCCATCGCCTCCGAGTGGAACACAGCAGCGGGTTCGTCGAAACCCGGGATATGTTCCTCGAGGTCTCCGGGAGCGAGATTAGCACGATGCTGTTCCCAGAAATGAGCAAGCTCTCCACAGAAGACGATCTGAAACTGGTGGGTAAGCGCATGGACGATGCTCTGACGTTCCCGGACTCTCTTCATTCCGGGTATCGTCGGCGCCTCACTTCTCGGCGATCAACTAATGTTGATTTACGGTCCAGAACTCGCAATCGGTGCCCAATTTTTAGTCATCCACCTCGTGAGCGTAGTACTTTATATCCACACCAAACAGCTGATCATGCCACTGAATGATATCAATCGACCCGACCTTGCGTTCTGCGCGAACGGGGACTTTATTTTGTCGAACGTATCTCTCAATTCCACCCTCGTTTACTCGATTGGGTGGGTCGACGCCGCAATCGCCACCGCGCTTTCGGCTACCACCGGATTCATGCTCTCACTGTACTACGTTCGCAAACCGGCCGATATCCGACTCCCATTCGGTGAGATCTCCCGACAGGGATCGCCGCCGTGCTCATTGGAATCTCCGTCTTTCCGACTCGAGAAATCGGAAAAACCACCTGTTCGCGAATTACAACAACCGTCTTCCTGTTCTTGCTCGTCTGCCTTGGTGCAGCGGTAAATTTCCTGGTGTAACTGGCGATATTGATCCGGTTTCGTACGACTGTCGACAGAAACCCCCCGTCGGTTTGCCTCTCGTCAGGATAGTTTTTTCGTGTCGAACCATAACCTTTCTTTGAACGTTTACAATCCTTAGCAGAAAACAATTCTGTATAAAGTTGGGGGTAATTGGTCTATTTTAGGATTATAAAGTTTAACCGTAAACAAGCCTTCGCGGCTTTCGAACATTCATTGGCTGTTTCGCATCCTTTGTACGCTCGTTCTCATTTAAATTGGCGCAAAATTCGTTAACCATATTCAATATTCCCCCAGCGTTCTCCGTTTTCGAATCATCGTTTACATGCACAAATGTTGGCTCAAGTTCGATTGATGTCTTGTATATATTCCAAAATCGGGTAATATCAGTCCAGAGTGGTACAATCGATGAAACCTTCCGAATGGGAAATCACGATGCGTATCACTATTCATCAAAAATAATTGGTATCGTTTACATTTAGAGTGCTTCGCGGTAGGACTTCTCCAAGTAAATCCGGAGACAATAGAACGAAACGACGGCCTAGTCAGCGACCCTGTCACACCCTGCGGGGGCAGCGGATCGTCTCGGCCACTAACAGCACTTTCAGCCAACGTCACAACCTTCACTGTGAAGTGGGAAATTTTGGACATGAAGCATCCGGCGGTTCCCGCTTTAACTCCCCTAGTGGTAACGGATCAAGTCGGTGCCGTCTGTGGATTCATCAGGCCCCCAGTCTCAAAATACCTCAAGTTAGTTTCACAACTTTCCCCCCACTTTATCGGTTAGGTTAAACAGGTTATACACGGCAGAATGAATGTACCTCACCCGGTTTCCGGCTTCACACCAAAGAGTAATATGGTGTGACTTTTTGTGAAAAGATATGCTCCAAAGGATCCATGACTCCCTACCACCTCAGGTGCAGCCATTTGCTAAACAAGCTTACAATAAACTATTTGATAGCCCGTTGCACGCTTTCGAAATTAGCTGCGACCTATCATGGTGTGGGCACTAGCGTCTAAAATAGTCACTTTAACTAGACTAGAAGTCGGAT